>DALZYJ010000015.1:0-126077 GCA_031988485.1 Pseudomonas sp. | reverse complement strand
GGCCATAGCGGCCTGACTTAAACGAAACAGCCTCCACGAAACCCGGGGCGATTCATCCTCATGAAAAAGGTCGCTCATCGAGTTAACGAAATAGAGTGTTGGTTTCTTTCTGCGCAATGGCTGATCCAACCGTCCCGGCATTAGACGCAACTTGAATCCGTCCTCGTAGCCTGAGGCACCCATTGCTTGCAAGCGCCCCGCCATGACTTCCGCATAGCAGTGCTTACAGCCAGGTGAGACCTTGGTGCAGCCAGTCACCGGATTCCATGTCTGCTCTGTCCATTCAATGGCTGAGTAACTGCTCATCGCGCTTCCCTGTATTAATATACAGTATTTATTGATTCACGAGTTTAGCAAATGTTGGTTAAGAGGTCTTGCCGGACTTCCACCCTTTAGCAAGGCCTGTTACCCATCAAAAGGCGGTCAGTGGTTGCGCCCTCAAACTATGATTCGCATGATTACTCCCCCATCGATCACCTTTCAGGTGAATACCCCATCTCACATTCACGCCTTGTTTAGCCAAGCCAATCTCAATTGGCAACCAATTGGCAACCAGAAAGCCGTTTTTACGCAGCTGGCTGAAAAACATCAGGCATAAAAAAATCCAACCACCGCTAAGTGATTGGATTTTCTAGGGATTTTTGGTCGGGACGGAGTGATTCGAACACTCGACCCCTTGCACCCCATGCAAGTGCGCTACCAGGCTGCGCTACGCCCCGACTATGTTTTCAGCTCTGCTGAAAGCGGATCGAACTATACATTAAGCGCCTGAATATGTGAAAGTTTTTTGTGTAGAAGCGCTTAATTCTTAAGGAGCTGAAGCACATCCTCAAGTTCGGTAATCACTTGCCGGATCAATTGTTTGTACTGAGTGGTGTCATCACGCGCTTCATCACCGGACATTCGCTGACGAGCCCCGCCGATAGTGAACCCCTGCTCGTAAAGCAGCGATCGGATTTGTCGGATTAACAGGACATCCTGGCGCTGATAATAACGCCGGTTGCCACGCCGCTTCACCGGGTTCAGCTGGGGGAATTCCTGTTCCCAATAACGCAGCACATGCGGCTTGACCGCACAAAGCTCGCTCACCTCACCGATAGTGAAGTAGCGCTTGCCAGGTATTGTCGGCAATTCGTCGTTATGGCTTGGTTCCAGCATACGCTTCGACTCTGGCTTTTAGTTTTTGGCCTGGCCGGAATGTCACGACGCGACGCGCCGTGATCGGGATTTCCTCTCCGGTTTTCGGGTTACGCCCAGGGCGCTGTCGCTTGTCGCGCAGATCGAAGTTGCCGAAGCCGGACAACTTCACCTGTTCGTTTTGCTCAAGTGCCTGACGAATTTCCTCGAAAAACAGCTCGACCAACTCCTTGGCCTCGCGTTTATTCAGGCCTAGCTCTTCATATAGACGTTCCGCCATTTCAGCTTTCGTCAGAGCCCCCATACGCTATTTCCTTAACGTGGCGTTGAACCTTTCTTCCAGGGAGGAGAGGATTTGCTGCATCGCACCACTCACCTCGTCGTCGTCGTCGTTTAGAGTGCGCGAAGGGTGTTGCCAGGTCAAGCCGACTGCCACACTTTTGCTAAGCGGATCAATACCTTTACCTTGATAGACATCAAATAGCTTGAGATCCGTCAGGTTCTCGCCCGCCGCTTCACGAATACAGCGCAACAGATCATCAGCCGAGACGTCTTGCGCCACCAGGACCGCGAGATCCCGGCGTACTTCTGGGAAACGGGAGAGCTCGTTAAAACGCGGCAAACGCCCTTCGCTGATCTCGGCAACCAACAACTCGAAAAGATACACGGGCTGATCGATACCCAGAGTGGCAGCCAGCTCTGGATGCAGACCTCCCATGTAACCGACCAGTCTTCCGTCTCGTTCGATTCGAGCAGTCTGCCCCGGATGCAAGGCAGGGTGCTCAGCCGCAACGAAATCATACGCAGCGGCATTTCCCGCATGGCCGAGCAAAGCTTCGACGTCAGCTTTCATGTCATAAAAATCGGCCGCAGCTCGTTCGTTGCTCCAGCCCACCGGCAGACGGCTTCCGGTAATGACGCCGGCAAGCATCGGCTCTTGTTTCAGATCGCCGAGTTGGCCGACGAAACGCAGTCCACTTTCGAACAAACGCACCCGAGTTTGTTGACGATTGAGGTTGTACTGCAACGCCTTGATCAAACCTGGCCAAAGCGTCTCGCGCATGGCAGCCATGTCCGAAGAAATCGGATTGGCCAATTGCAGCGGTTCGACACCAGGACTGAAAAGCTCGAACAGCTTCGGATCAATGAAGCTGTAAGTAATCGCTTCCTGGTAGCCCCGCGCAACCAGCAGACGACGCAACGCTGGCAGTTCCGTACGTGCTTCAGGACGGGCCTCTGGGGCAAGACGCGCCTGCGGGTAACGCACCGGTAAACGGTCGTAACCATATAGGCGACCCAGCTCTTCGATGAGGTCGACCTCAAGGCTGATATCGAAGCGATGGCTGGGCACGCTGACTTCCCAGCAACCCGACGATTTTTCCACGACACCCAGACCGAGTGCGGTCAGCAGCGATACGATCTGTTCTCCCGCCATTTCCAGACCGAGCATTTGCTCGATACGCTGCGCACGCAGCTGGATCGGAGCGACTATCGGAAGTTCGTCTTCGCAGGCGGCCTCGATCACAGGCCCCGCGTTGCCACCGACGATTTGCAGCAAGAGCTCAGTGGCTCGCTCCATCGCACGACGGGCAAGCTGTGAATCGACACCTCGCTCGTAACGATGCGATGCATCCGTATGCAAACCGTAAGAGCGCGCTTTGCCTGCAAGCGCAATAGTGTCGAAGAAGGCACTTTCAAGGAACAAATCCTGAGTCGAATCGCTCACCCCGCTGTGCTCACCACCCATCACACCAGCAATCGCGAGGGCACGCTGATGATCAGCGATAACCAGCGTATCCGGGCGGAGAGATACTTCCTGGCCATCGAGCAGGACGATCTTTTCCTCCTCTTCAGCCATCCGAACCCTGATGCCGCCATGTATTTCGGCAAGATCGAATGCGTGCAACGGCTGGCCCAGTTCAAGCATCACATAATTGGTTACGTCCACCACCGCATCGATGCTGCGAATCTCGGAACGGCGCAGCCGCTCGACCATCCACAACGGGGTCGACCGAGTCATATCGACACCGCGAATAACGCGACCGAGGTATCTCGGACAGGCTTTCGGGGCTAATACCTCAACCGGGCGAACCTCATCATGAACGGCAAACACGGGAGCAATATCGACTGGTGAAACCGACTCCGCGTAAATCGCACCCACTTCACGTGCAAGCCCAGCGATGGATAGGCAATCCCCTCGATTCGGTGTTAGGCCGATTTCGATGCTCGCATCATCGAGGCCGAGGTATTCGCGCAGATCACTGCCCACCGACGCATCCGCAGCCAGCTCCATCAGCCCGCTGTCATCTGTACCAATCTGCAGTTCGGTTTCCGAACACAGCATGCCACTGGACTCGACGCCACGAAGCTTGGCCTTCTTGATCTTGAAGTCGCCCGGCAGCTTGGCGCCAATCATGGCGAAGGGAATTTTCAGACCGGGGCGCACATTGGGCGCACCGCAGACCACCTGAAAGGTTTCGCTGCCATTGCTGACTTGGCACACACGCAGCTTGTCGGCATCGGGATGCTGTTCGGTACCAAGCACCTCACCTACTACCACGCCGCTAAACTCGCCGGCAACCGGAGTAACCGCATCCACTTCCAGACCAACCATGGATAGGCGCGCCACAAGCTCTTCACGGGAAACCTGTGGGTTGACCCAAGTACGTAACCACTGCTCGCTGAATTTCATCCTGCTCTCCTGAAAACTCTTTGATTGACCTTTGACCTAGCGAAACTGAGCTAGGAATCTCAAGTCGTTATCGAAGAACAGGCGTAAGTCGTTGACGCCATAACGCAGCATGGCCAGCCGCTCGGCGCCCATGCCGAACGCAAAGCCCTGATACTTTTCTGGGTCGATACCCGACATGCTCAGCACGTTCGGATGCACCATGCCGCAGCCCATCACCTCAAGCCAGCCGGTTTGCTTGCACACGCGACAACCTTTGCCGCTGCACATCACGCACTGCATATCTACTTCGGCTGATGGCTCAGTGAACGGAAAGAATGACGGACGGAAGCGGACACCCAGCGGTTTCTCAAAAAACACACGCAAGAACTGCTCGATAGTCCCTTTCAGATCCGCGAAACTGATGTCCTCGTCGATAAGTAAACCTTCGACCTGATGGAACATCGGAGAGTGAGTAATATCCGAGTCGCAGCGATAGACCCGTCCTGGGCAGACAATGCGGATCGGCGGTTGCTGCGATTCCATCGTACGCACCTGAACCGGTGAGGTGTGGGTACGTAGCAGCATGTTGGCATTGAAGTAGAAGGTGTCATGCATCGCGCGCGCGGGATGGTGGCCCGGAATATTCAACGCCTCGAAGTTGTGATAGTCATCCTCGACTTCAGGACCTTCCGCAACGCTATAGCCGATATGGCTGAAGAATTGCTCGATTCGCTCCAGAGTGCGCGTCACCGGATGCAGCCCACCGGAAGCCTCGCCGCGACCAGGCAACGTTACGTCGATACGTTCCGCAGCGAGCTTTGCACTTAATGCCACTTGCTCAAGGTCGGTTTTTTTAGCGAGTAGTGCGTCCTGAACGTGACCTTTGGCCGCGTTAATCAAGGCGCCAGCTTTGGGGCGCTCTTCTGCGGACAGCTTACCCAAGGTCTGCATGAGCAGCGTCAGCTCACCTTTTTTTCCCAGGTACTGGACCCGGATCTGCTCCAGGGCGTTGATGTCTTGACTTTGTTGCACCGCCTCAAGCGCTTGCGAGACCAGTGCATCCAGGTTTTCCATGTACAACCTCCAGAGGTTCTTGCAGAACCGCACCAGGCGATCAGCACTCAGACCTTACGCGACGTGCACTTTTGCAAATGCCCCTTCAGATACGAAATAGGGGAAGAGCACAAGGCTCTTCCCCTATCGGTGACACTACGAATCCGAAGATTCGATTATCGATGGGCTTAGGCCAGAGAAGCTTTAGCTTTTTCGACAATTGCAGCAAATGCTGCTTTTTCGTTCACTGCCAGCTCGGCCAGAACCTTGCGGTCGATCTCGATGGCCGCTTTTTTCAGGCCAGCGATGAAACGGCTGTAGGACAGACCGTTTACACGAGCGCCAGCGTTGATACGAGCGATCCAAAGAGCGCGGAACTGACGCTTGCGCTGACGACGGTCACGGTAGGCGTATTGGCCAGCCTTGATTACCGCCTGCTTGGCAACACGGAACACGCGCGAACGCGCACCGTAATAGCCTTTAGCGAGTTTCAGAATTTTCTTGTGACGGCGACGAGCGACGACGCCACGCTTAACACGAGCCATGAGTTATTCCTCTGAGTCTTGACCGAATTAACGAACGCGCAGCATGCGCTCTACTTTTGCGTTATCAGACGGGTGCATCAGAGATGTACCACGCAGCTGACGCTTACGCTTGGTAGACATTTTGGTCAGGATGTGGCTCTTGAAAGCGTGCTTGTGCTTGTAGCCATTCGCCGTCTTTTTGAAGCGCTTCGCAGCGCCACTTTTAGTCTTCATCTTTGGCATGTTCGGTACTCCACAGTGTGGGTGATTTCAAATAACCGCAAGGCCTGCCAGTGCCCTGGTGGTTACTTTTTCTTCTTGGGAGCGATGACCATGATCAGCTGGCGTCCTTCCATCTTTGGATGCTGTTCGACCGAACCGTATTCAGCCAAGTCAGCTTCGACCCGCTTCAACAGTTCCATCCCCAGCTCCTGATGGGCCATCTCACGACCACGGAATCTCAACGATACCTTGGCCCTGTCCCCTTCACTCAGGAAACGCACCAGGTTGCGTAGCTTGACCTGGTAGTCGCCCTCTTCCGTCCCTGGACGAAACTTTACTTCTTTAACCTGGATCTGTTTCTGGTTCTTCTTCGCTGCAGCGACCTGCTTCTTCTTTTCGAAGAGGTGCTTGCCGTAATCCATGATCCGACATACAGGAGGAACCGCATCGGCAGAAATTTCCACCAGATCCAATTTGGCTTCTTCAGCTATACGAAGCGCTTCATCAATAGAGACGATGCCAACCTGCTCGCCATCAGCACCAATCAAACGGACCTCACGAGCCGAGATATTCTCGTTGATCGGGGCCTTGGGTGCAGCTCGTTTATCCTGTCTCATTTCACGCTTAATAGTCATTACTCCAATTCTTGGCGACCACGCCGGGAAACCGCTTGTGCCAGCAACTGGGCGAAGTCATCCAAGGGCATGGAGCCCAGATCAACGCCTTCGCGGGTGCGCACAGCAACGGCTCGTGTCTCGACTTCCCTGTCTCCGATAACCAAGAGATAGGGAACCTTGAGCAAGGTATGCTCGCGGATTTTAAAGCCGATCTTTTCGTTTCTCAAGTCGGACTTGGCACGGAAGCCGCTTTGGTTGAGTGTTTTCTCCACCTCCAGAGCGAAATCAGCCTGCTTATCGGTGATATTCATCACCACCGCCTGAGTCGGGGCCAGCCAAGCCGGGAAAGCGCCTTCGTAGTGCTCGATGAGAATCCCGATGAAGCGCTCGAACGAGCCGAGAATGGCGCGATGCAACATGACCGGATGCTGACGATCGTTGTTCTCACTAACGTATTCCGCACCCAGGCGAATCGGCAGGTTGAAATCGAGCTGAAGCGTGCCGCACTGCCATACACGACCCAGGCAGTCCTTCAGCGAGAATTCGATCTTCGGTCCGTAGAAGGCACCTTCGCCCGGCTGCAGATCGTACGGCAGACCAGCACTGTCGAGCGCCGCAGCCAACGCCGCCTCGGCGCGATCCCAGAGCTCATCGGAACCGACACGCTTTTCTGGACGAGTCGACAGCTTCAGTTCGATATTGTCAAAGCCGAAATCCGCATAGACCGCTTGGGTCAGCTTGATAAAGGCCGCCGACTCCGACTGCATCTGCTCTTCGGTACAGAAGATATGCGCATCGTCCTGGGTGAAGCCGCGCACCCGCATGATGCCATGCAGCGCCCCCGACGGCTCGTTACGGTGACAGGCGCCGAATTCGGCCAGGCGCAGCGGCAGCTCGCGGTAGCTCTTCAAGCCCTGGTTGTACACCTGCACGTGGCACGGGCAGTTCATCGGTTTGATCGCGTAGTCGCGGCTCTCCGATTCGGTGGTGAACATGTTTTCGGCGTAGTTGGCCCAGTGTCCGGACTTCTCCCACAAACTGCGATCGACGACCTGAGGCGTGCGAATCTCCTGATAGCCGTTTTCACGCTGCACGACACGCATGTATTGCTCGAGCACCTGATACAGCGTCCAGCCATTCGGATGCCAGAACACCATGCCCGGCGCTTCTTCTTGGGTATGAAACAGATCCAGACGCTTGCCGATCTTGCGGTGATCGCGCTTCTCGGCTTCCTCGATACGCTGGATGTATGCCGCCAGCTGCTTCTTGTCAGCCCAGGCGGTGCCGTAGATACGCTGCAACTGCTCGTTCTTCGCATCGCCACGCCAGTAAGCACCCGACAGCTTGGTCAGCTTAAAGGACTTGAGGAAGCGCGTGTTAGGCACGTGCGGCCCGCGGCACATGTCGACGTACTCTTCGTGGTAGTACAGCCCCATCGCCTGCTCGTCTGGCATGTCTTCAACCAGACGCAGCTTGTAATCTTCACCGCGCGCCTGAAACACCTCGATGACTTCCGCGCGAGGTGTGACCTTCTTGATCACGTCGTACTCGGTATCGATCAGCTGCTTCATGCGCTGCTCGATTGCGGCCATATCGTCCGGTGTGAAGGGGCGCTCATAGGCGATGTCGTAATAGAACCCTTCCGCAATCACCGGTCCGATGACCATCTTCGCAGTCGGATAGAGCTGCTTGACCGCATGCCCGACCAAGTGCGCACAGGAGTGGCGAATGATCTCCAGCCCCTCCTCGTCCTTTGGCGTAATGATCTGCAGGGAAGCGTCCTGCTTGATCAAATCACAAGCATCGACGAGCCTGCCGTCGACCTTGCCGGCTACGGTTGCCTTGGCCAGGCCCGCCCCAATGGACTGCGCCACTTCAGCAACGGAAACCGGATGATCGAATGAACGCTGACTGCCGTCAGGAAGAGTAATGATGGGCATGGCGCCTCCTCTCCTAGTGGTGACCCCTACCAAAGGCCACGTGGGTTGGGATGAGCCAGGAAAGCGGCCTGCCGGATGGCCTGCCGCACGGTGGCAGGAGCCCTAAGGCTGATCGGGGCGGACCGAAGTCACTGGAAGTACGGGAGCACGGATGCTTTCAGAAAGCCGCCGCACTGGCAAGCAAGGCATAAAAAAAAGGGTCGCTGGCGCGACCCTTTTCGGATTTGGTAGGCACAATTGGATTCGAACCAACGACCCCCACCATGTCAAGGTGGTGCTCTAACCAACTGAGCTATGTGCCTCCGATGGACGCGCATTCTAGAGATCCGCCGGAGAGAGTCAAGCGCTTTTTAGCTAAACCACTGATATTTTTAGAAACCAGGGACGCCCTCCGTTCTTTGATATGGCATCGCGGTTCCGGCAGCGCTAGCATCCTCGTCAAGTATTCGGAACAGGACACTCAGAATGTCGCACACCCCGTACCCGTCATCGTATTACGCAGCTTCGGCGAATCCAGCAAACGCGCGCGATGCCCTGAATAGCAGTATCGAAACTGATGTTTGCGTCATCGGCGCAGGCTATACCGGACTGTCAAGCGCACTATTCCTGCGGGAGCAAGGCTTTCGGGTGGTCGTGCTGGAAGCCGCCAAAGTCGGCTTCGGTGCATCCGGACGCAATGGTGGTCAGATCGTCAACAGTTACAGTCGCGACATCGACACGATCGAACGCAGCGCCGGAAGCAACGAAGCGCGCCTGATCGGAGCGATGGCATTCGAAGGCGGGCGAATCATTCGCGAGCGAGTCGCACGTTATGGCATCGATTGCGACCTGAAGAACGGTGGCGTGTTCGCCGCGTTCAGCCCCAAGCAGATGCGCCATCTGAAAGCGCAGAAAGCGCTCTGGGAGCGCTACGGTTACGATCAGCTAGAAATGCTTGATCACGACGGCATTCGAAATGTCGTGTCGTGCGAACGTTATATCGGCGGAATGCTTGATCATGGCGGCGGCCATATCCACCCTCTCAATCTCGCTCTTGGAGAGGCGGCGGCTATCGAATCGCTCGGCGGCATCATCTACGAGCAAAGCCCGGCCATTCGTATCGAGCGAGGAAGCAACCCACGCGTGCATACACCGAACGGGCAGGTGGCGGCGAAGTTCGTCGTGATTGCCGGGAATGCCTATCTTGGCGCACTGGTTCCCGAGCTGGCGGCAAAGTCCATGCCCTGCGGCACACAGGTCATCGCCACCGAACCCCTGGCCCCTGATCTGGCGGCGAGCTTGCTGCCGCAGGATTACTGTGTCGAAGACTGCAACTACTTACTCGACTATTTCCGTCTGTCCGCCGACAAACGCCTTATCTACGGTGGCGGTGTTGTGTACGGCGCGCGTGATCCGGCCGATGTCGATTCGATCATCCGCCCCAAGATGCTCAAGACATTTCCGCAGCTGCAAAACGTCAAGACCGAATTCGCCTGGACCGGCAATTTCCTGATGACGCTATCCCGTTTGCCTCAAGTCGGCCGGCTCGATGGCAACCTCTATTATTCCCAGGGGTGCAGCGGCCACGGCGTCACCTACACACATGTGGCCGGAAAGGTCATCGCAGAGGCTCTACGTGGACAGGCCGAACGCTTCGATGCTTTTGCCAGCCTGCCCCACTATCCATTCCCCGGCGGACAAACCTTCAGCGCACCGCTCAGTGCACTCGGTGCGCTCTACTACAGTCTGCGCGACAGGATTGGCTTCTGAGCCATCACTGCACCGGGCATGGCGGCAGCGCCTGACACGCTACTGCCTCGCCTCGTTCGTTAGGCAATGCCGCTTTGAATCGCGAGTCGCCAGGCTCCAATCGAACTGCGCATGCGCGAGCTGCGGATGACTGCGCACGACACCCTCGCTCCACCAATACCTGCGAAAGGTTGAACCAGCCAGCGGCAAAGGAATCATCGCGCTGAACGCTGATCCGCAGCGCTCGCTCGGCAGCGCGCTTATCACCCTGGGCGTACCGAGCATTGGCCAACACGAACCAGGTCAATCCACTGTCCCAGTGTTCGGCTGCCGTCTCGTAAGCGCGCATGGCCGCAGCCTTATGCCCGGTTTGCTCAAGATCATTCGCAGCACTCAACCAAACCGTCTCTGTGGCTGTGGCAGGCAACTGATCGGGAGCCACGGTGACCATCGCCCAGCGCTTACCTTTGGCCCAGCTTCGTTCGAATTGATGAAAGCTGCCGGCCCAACGTCGAGTGGTTCCGGAACGCAGTACGACAGTCTGCGATGCGAGGTCGTACCCCACCACAACTGCAAAATGCCACTGAGGCCAGCGATCGAATGCAAGGTTCTGCAGGACCAGCACCGGGTTACCCGCTGCCACCTCGGCCAACACCGCCTCCAGCCGAGGCTCCAGGGGGTAGACCAGTAGATCATGAGCACGGGCAGCGGCAACCATCTCGACCTGCAGGCTGCCCTTGCGCTGCGGAAGATAAACCCTCGGGACGAGCTCGTCCGGTGCGGTGTCGACGCCGCGCTGAGTCAGCATTGTCGCAAGCGCTGCCGGGCCGCATTGATAGTCTTCCTGAGGGAAGAAAGGAACCTGATCCAACTCAACCCGCTCGGGGAGCCCTGCGGAGCCGACCGGAAGGATCGGTGTCCGCGCGCACGCCCCGAGAAGAGCTATCGCAGATAGCAGGATCAGTCGCCTGATCAACGATTGATACAGTTGACGAAGTTGAAGATGTTGGTGGCGCACAGCATGTCCGTGATGATGAAGATCACCAGAAACAGAACGATGACCCCAACCACTCCGGCACCGGCAGGCGCTTGATCCAGCTGCTGATTGAACTGCGCGAGCTCTGCCGGCGTCAGGCTGTTGATTCGCTGCTCAACCTGATCCCGCTCGACACCCATCGACACCAGCTTCTTCTGAACGTCTTCGTCTTCAAGCATTGTCAGCAACTGCTGACGATCCACCTGCTGTTGTTGTTCGGCGATAACCTCCGGGGTGCCGATCATCGTTGCCTGGGCCAGCGGAATCTGTGCGAACAGCATGAAATGCAACGCGGCCACCAGGGTGGCGACGCGCTTCATCACGGACGAGTTGAACATGGCGGAACTCCTTATTCATTAGCCCAGCGTAATGTGCTCAGGCCGTCAGGAATAAGACGGCACCACTGTTCCGCCAGTTCCCTTTGAGCGCTATGGTTTCGCAGACAGAAACGCCCACCTGCCCAGGGAACATCATGTCAAAACACCAAGATATCCCCCAGCCAAGGAAAACCCATGAAAACAACCTGCTCGATAACCCTGATGCTGTGCTGCACCCTTCTGGCCGGTTGCGAGTCCCTACGCACGCCCGCGCCCCAAGGCTCGGGCGACCAATGCAATGCATCCGCCGTGGAGAAGTTTGTGGGGGAGCAGGCGAGTCCAGACCTGCTCGATCGTGCTCGGCGTGAAAGCGGGGCCACAGTCGCTCGTATCCTTCGCCCCGGCGACATCGTCACGCTGGAATACAACGCGCATCGTTTGACGCTCACGACAGACGAGGCGCAGATCGTTCAACGTGTCAGCTGCGGCTGATCGGTCAAAGACAAGCGCGCAACTGCGCAGGGCCATGACCGACATGGCACCTGCGCTGGCGCAGCGGTCAATTACTGAGCTATCGCTCTGCGAGTCCGCAAACCGGTCGCGGATAGAGGTTTGGGCGGGGTGAGCAAGAAATAAAGGTCATATCGTTTGATGATGATCTGAGCCAACAACGGCCCAAGCAGCCCGACCAACGTGCCAACTATCAGATGCACCGGGATGGAGTCGATACCCATGAAACTGCTCAGGATGACCCGAATTCCGCTACCGGCAAGAATATGCACCAGGTAAATGGTCATCGAAGAAGCACCGATGAACAGCAGCCACTCCATGCGGACCTGCCCGAAACACATCGACAATGCAACCATAAAGAAGATCGAAACAGTCGCCAACACAAGCACCGGCAGACCGCCAACTTCCCAGTTCAAGCCGAACGTGATGTGAAATAAATATTGGCCAACTACGAATAACACGCCGAACAGCAAGGTGAGCGAAGCATAACGGGCGAGGAAAAACGCCTTGATTTCATTGAACCAGACGCCTAACGCGAAGAAAACCGCATTGCCGAAGATGAAGCGGCCAATATTCCCCATCGCTAAGTCCTGCTTGAACACATAAAGCGCGCCGAAAGCCAGGAACAGCGGGAGGAAATAACGGCGATCGACTTTCGCGTAAATAAAGGAACACACCACGAACACCAGGAACAGCGCATAGAGGAACCAGAACTGCGCACGTGGCGACCAAAGCAGCGAGAAGACCTGTCCTAACGTCACATCACCGTTGGTGTAATTCGACAGCACTACCTCGAGCAGACCTTGCAATAGCGACCATACGATGAAGGGGTAGACGATGGTGTCCACCTTGTTGACTATCAGTCCCGCTTTTCCACGTTTGATCAGCGAGTCGTAAAAAAACAAACCTGACAGAAAGAAAAACAGCGGCATATGGAAGCTGTAGATGATGCTGTCGACGAGAACATATCGGCTCTCGTCCATCGGCAAACCAGCGTTGAATACCCCGCGCGCGACATGTCCGTAGACAACCAGAATGATCCCAATGGCTTTGGCGTAATCGACCCAGGCATTTCTCTCCTGCATCACATTCTCCTTGTTATGGGTAATACCAGACACATCGCAGCCAGATCTGGCGCAGACGGGAAAAGTAGACAAGGGAAATTGCGATCCGTTTGATACAGACGCCAAGCTGCTCCTATTCCCGACGGAATGCGGACAACTTCGGCGCCCGGACCAAGCGCGAGGGCTGGATTCAGCCGAGTTCGGCGAAGGAGATAAAGGACACCAGGTCACCACTCTTCAGTTGGCTGTGCTCGCGTACTTCAACCAGTCCATCCGCCCAGGCTGCGCTGCGCAGGATCGACGAACTCTGGTTGGGGTGCAGCACCGCCTTGCCCGATTCGATACGCGCCCTCAGATATTCCCGACGCGTACCGGGTTTAGGCCAATCGAAGCCCGCAGGCACCTGAAAGCTCAGCGGCTCGACCTGTAACGCACCCATTCGGCGCAACAGATAAGGGCGCGCCAGCAGCCCAAAGGTGACCAGCGTGGACGCAGGATTGCCAGGCAAACCAATGACGGCAACGCCTTGGTAAATGCCGCAAGTCAACGGCTTGCCAGGTTTGATGGCCAGCTTCCAAAGCGACAGCTCGCCCTCTTCTCGCAGCACTTGCCCGAGAAAATCGGCTTCGCCAACCGAAACGCCTCCGGTAGACAGAATCAGATCGACCTGATGCAGCTCTGCCAGGCACTGGCGAACCCGTACCAGATCATCCGGCACGATCCCAGCGTCGATGACCTCGCAGCCCAGGCGTTGCAGCCAATGACGCAACAGCATGCGATTGCTGTTGTAGATCTGCCCGGGCTGCAACGTTTCGCCCGGCTCGACCAACTCGTCACCCGTAGAAAGCAGCGCAACCTTAAGCTTTCGGCTCACGTTCAGCCGCGAAACACCTAAGGACGCAGCGAGCCCCAGCTCGATCGGCCCCAGCCGGGCGCCGGCTGCCAGCACCTCATCGCCCGTTCGCGCTTCGCCACCCTGGGGGCGAACATGCTGCCCTTGCTTTACGGGCTTGGGGAAACGCACTCGCCCATCGTCCAACAACTCGACGTTTTCCTGCATTTCCACGCTGTCGGCGCCTTCAGGCATCGGCGCGCCAGTGAAAATCCGCGCGCAGGTGCCATACTCCAGGGGCTCGGGCTTGCTACCCGCGAAGACCTTCTGACTGACCCGAAGTGGTTGCCCAAGGTCACGTTCGCGGACGGCATAACCATCCATCGCGCTGTTCGGCCAGGGCGGCAAATCCAGTTGCGCAACCAGTGGCTCGGCCAGAATCCGACCCACCGCTTCCTCGATCGAAACGCTCTCGACACCCTCGATCGCGGTGCTTTCCGCTTGCCTGAGCAACGCATCGAGCGCCTGCTCCACGGGCATCAGCGCGTGCGCCCCGGCCATCGTCATGAGCGGCTCTCGCATGGCTCGGCCTGCTTGAGGTGCGGCACGAAATTGCAGGGCCGATGACGCGCGTCGAGCTGCTCGGCGAGAATGCCGTCCCAAGCGGTTCTACAGGCGTTGGTCGATCCCGGTAGACAGCAGACGAGTGTTGAATTGGACAATCCGGCCAACGCCCGCGACTGGACGGTGGAGCTACCGATATCGCCTACCGATATCTGGCGAAACAGTTCGCCGAAGCCGTCGACCTGCTTGTCCAGCAGGCAGCCGACTGCCTCAGGGGTGCTGTCGCGTGCGGTAAAGCCGGTTCCTCCGGTGATCAGCACCACCTGTACCGAATCCTCGGCAATCCAGTTCGCAACCTGCGCGCGGATCCGATACGGGTCATCCTTGAGCAGCATGCGCGCAGCGAGTCGATGACCGGCAGCCAGCAGGCGGTCGACAAGCAATTGTCCAGAGGTATCGGCTTCCAACGAGCGGGTGTCGCTGACCGTCAGGACAGCGATATTCAACGGAATAAATGATTGATCGGCGAGGTGGCTCATAAAGGCATTCCGGTTGTTGGTCTGAATGTCGGGTGTTATATCACAAGCTTTTCATGGAGCACTTGATGCAACAGAGCATGCTTGCCGATTGCTCGATTCTGCTGCTGGCGGGCGGTCGCGGGCGGCGGATGGGAGGTGAGGACAAAGGTCTGGTCGAGTGGCATGGCAGGCCGCTCATAGCCTGGTCGCATCGGATCGCACGGCCGTTGACTGACGACCTACTAGTGTCTTGCAACCGCAACCAACAGCGATACGCAACCTTTGCCGATCGAGTGGTCAGCGACAACGAGCCGGACTTCCCCGGGCCGCTGGCCGGAATACGCGCAGGCCTTGCGGTGGCCCGACATCGTTGGCTTCTGACATTACCTTGTGATGCGCCGATGATTGACGAGGCTTTGCTCGTACAGCTGCACGCAACGGCTCAAGCGGCGAACGCTCCGGTGATGGCTCGTCGGGGTGAACAATGGGAGCCGTTGTTCTGCATCATTCCGGTCAGTCTTGCTTCACCCATCGAGGAGGCATGGCGCGCCGGAGAGCGAAGCAATCGCAAGATACTGCTGTCGCTGCAAGCCTGCGCCCTTGAGCTAGACGAGCGAGACCCTCGGCTGGCCAATCTGAATTCACCGGAACTGCTGTCCGAGCAGCGACGCCCGGATTGAACTTAGCGGCCCGGAACATCGTCACAAACGCAACCAACCAGAGGAGAAACACCATGCGCGCAGCAACCGGACCCGCCTTAGCATTGTTGGTCGGACTGACCCTGCTAGCGGGCTGCTCGAACCCCAGCGTCATCACCCTCAACGATGGCCGCGAAATCCAGACACTGGACCATCCCGATTACGACGATGAAGCCGGTTTCTACGAGTACGAAGGCATCGACGGCAAGCCAGGCAGGGTCAACAAGGATCAGGTTCGTACCGTCAAGGAACTCTGACCACCCATCATAGGTGCCGGGCGATGTGCCCGGCACACCGCCAAAAAGCCCGCTCTAACCTCTTGTGAAGCAAAAGTTTTTCTGTAAAATGCGCGCCATCTTCGGAGCGTAGCGCAGCTTGGTAGCGCGTCTCGTTCGGGACGAGAAGGTCGCTGGTTCGAATCCAGTCGCTCCGACCAGATTCCCGATATTGGATAACAGCGTCTGATATGCAAAAACCGGCCAATGGCCGGTTTTCTTGTTTTCGGACTTATGCTTTTTCTATTAGTCGCCACAGCCGGACACCACTTCTGACGTCTCGGCGATAACATCCAACGCTTCTGCCTTCTGCGCTGCTATTGCGCTTCAAATACAGCGGCTCATTGACGCAGAAACCAGACAACCTGCTCGGTTTCGAATGGCCAATCCAGCTCGGCCCCCGTATCGGTTCGCCGAAGCACGGGTATGCGCAGCCCGTAATCATCGACCCATTCTGGCCTGTCCGCTACATCCATCAATTCCACCAGCAGCCCATGTTCCACCAGCGGCAATACGACCGCCTCGGCCTGCTCACAGAGATGGCAGCCCAGCGTTCCAAACAATTGGCATTCGGGGAGATACATAAAGGCTGCTCATCGAAACTTGGCTGCACGAAATTCTAGCAGCCCCATGCCAATTCAGCTTCGCTTGCGCAAACCACTGTTTGCGATGACGACAATGAAAGTGTGACCTTGGCCCCACTCGAACAACGGTTTGAACCAAGGAATCGACGAACACCCGGCAACCCGCTAGGATGCCCCAACCTAAGCGGCCGGAGAGCTGCAAACCGAAGTGTTCGTGCGTATCGATAGCGCTCTGATGCTAATCACAGCAACCCAGCCCACTATCGAGCCGCTCCACACGACACTTCCGCACCCAAGCCCCAAAGACTAAGGTCTAAGGGCTGAAATACCTATGTAGTGCTTTATTGCTCAACGCCGTAAAGAGCGACTTCAGAGCATCATCAACGAGGAGATATAAGAAATGCTCAAGACCCCAATCGCCCGGGGTGTGGCACTCGCCACTCTGGGAGCAACACTGGCAATCCCTACTATGGCTCAAGCCGCCTTCATCGAAGACACCAAGGCTGGCCTGGAGCTGCGTAACTTCTACTACAACTCCGACAACCGCACCAACGCTTCTACTGCACAGTCAAAGTCAGAAGAATGGGCTCAAGGTTTCATTCTGCGCGTTGAGTCCGGCTTCACTGAAGGCACGGTTGGATTTGGTGTTGATGCGCTAGGCTTGCTTGGCGTCAAGCTGGATTCAAGTGGCGATCGCGTAGGCACCGGCCTTCTCCCAGGCGATTTTGCCACTGGCAGTGAAGCACCGGACGACTATTCCTCTCTTCACGCCACCGCGAAGATGAAAGTCTCCAAGACAATTTTGAAGGTTGGCGCGATAGAGCCTAAGAACATGGCTATCGCCCGAAGCGACTCTCGTCTTCTGCCGCAAACCTTCCAAGGCGCACAGCTGGTTTCGAAGGAAGTCGATGGGCTCACCCTGGACGTGGGGTACCTGACCGAGCAGAACAACCGCAACTCATCCAACTACGAAGACATTTCTTACTCCGGAAAAGGCGGTGTAGAGAAGAACGCGGCGCTAGACGACTTCGTATTTGCCGGTGCAACCTATTCGCTGATGAAGAACCTCACAGGTGCGTATTACTACAGCAACCTGGAGGAAGCGTATAAGCAGCATTCGTTCAATTTGGTTCATGTATTGCCGCTCGGTGAAGACCAGTCCCTGAAAACGGACCTTCGCTACGCGCGCTCAACCAATGATGGCTCCTCTACTGTTGACAACAAGGCTTTCGGAGCCATGGTCACTTATTCCATAAGCGGCCATAGCTTAGGACTCGGCTATCAGAAAATGAGCGGCGATACCGGCTTCGCCTACGCAGGCGCCAGCACCGATCCGTTCCTGGTCAACTATGTAATGCTGAGCGCAGACTTTGCCAACGCTGACGAAAAGTCCTGGCAAGCACGTTATGACTACAACTTCGCAGCCATGGGCATTCCTGGTCTGACCTTCATGACTCGCTACGTTACCGGCGATGACTTTGGTACTGGTGGGAATAGCAAAGAATGGGAACGTAACACCGATATCGGCTACGTTTTCCAGGAAGGCACCCTGAAGAACCTTGGCGTGAAATGGCGTAACGGTACATATCGCAGCAGCAATAACAGCGATAAGGATATTGACCAGAACCGCCTGATCGTCAGCTACACCATCCCGCTGATGTAATAGCGGCTGCCGCATGCAAATGCAGTAGTTGGAAAACCCGCTTCGGCGGGTTTTCTTTTTCCGTCCCCCTTTTAACACTCGAAACCAATCGAGAGCCGCCACGTCACCTGGCTCAGTTCGCTCACAACGCCAATCCATCAACGAAACGGAACCTTGCGCCAGTAGCATGCTCGAAACTCTAGGCACCGGGACCTGTCGTCCCTGCGTGATTCAAGAGGAGCTGCAGATGTCTACCGAATCGACTTTCGGCACCAATGACAACACCCCGATTCCCGACGCAACCATGGGAACCTCCGCACCCCTGTTCGATAAATCCGCGCATCGCCGCAACCTTCAGGCCGCTCAGGCTGCGCTGATCGAAGAGTTTCATACGCTGATCGGCGATACGGAGCGCTTGATGAAGCACACGCAGGACACCGCAGGCGCCCAGACCGAAGAGTTGCGCGGCAAGATCACCGCAAACCTGACCCGTGCCCGGCTGATGCTCAAGGAGCAAGAAGGCTCGCTACGTGAACAAAGTCAGGCGGCGATCCAGTGCACCGAAGAATATGTCCACACCCATCCCTGGCAGTCGCTCGGCATCGCGGCCGGGGTCGGCTTTCTCTTCGGCCTGATCACCCGCCGCTGATGTGGGGAACCGATTCCATGGAAACCAAGTATTCCGATGAGGCCCCTGCGCCTTCCATCAAGAAGATGGGCAGTGCGCTTGCCGGCCTCGTTCAGGGGCATCTGGAGCTTGTCGGAATAGAAATCCAGGAAGAGCGGATACGGGTATTCAAACTGTTTCTGCTGGCCAGCATCGGTCTGATACTGGGCCTCTTGATCCTGGTAGGGCTTTCAGCGGCGATCGTGATTGCCTTCTGGGACAGCAATCCTATCGCGGCGATCCTGGTGCTCTGTGCGGTATATGCAGTCGGACTGGCAATCTGCATCAGCCGCGCAACCCGCCTCGCCAAGGCAAGCGCTTCACCCTTCCAGGCAACCGTCGAAGAATTGGCCCGCAATCGGGAGCGTCTACTGCCATGAGCCTGCCTCTCAGCAATTCCAGCGACCTGGCCATGCGCAAGGATTTGATCCGGTTGCGCATGGAAATGAATCGGCAACAAATTCTTTACCACTCGCAGCCCTTGGCTCATCCGCTCCAGCGAATCAAGGGAATGATGGCCAACAGGGCTGCCGCATCCGACCAGCACGTACCAAAAGCACCGTTGATGGTTGCCGCAACCTTGGCCATGACGCTCTTCGGTCGTCGCCTTGGGAAAGTTGGCAAACTCGCGCGGCTGGGCCTCTTCCTTTACCCAGTGGTCCGCAAGTTGCGGCACTAGCAGTGTGCAGCACCTACCGGTCAGGAAATACGGTAGGCTGCTGCACGTGCGTAACACTTTCCCGGCAAGACGCTTTCTGGCTGATGGAATAGCACCGCTTGGCTCCACTGACGGCATCACAAGGAGTTGCTCTTGGACTGGAACACCCTGCTCAATCGTGAACGGCTCGGGAAGTCCGTCCACAGCAATGAAGAACTTGGCAGAAGCCCGTTTCACAAGGATCACGACCGGATCATCTTCTCCGGTGCGTTCCGCAGGCTTGGTCGCAAGACTCAGGTGCATCCGGTTTCAAGCAACGATCACATCCACACCCGCCTGACCCACTCGTTGGAGGTCAGTTGCGTTGGTCGCTCGCTCGGCATGCGCGTAGGCGAAGTGCTGCGTGAAGACCTGCCGGAATGGTGCAGCCCGGCGGACCTCGGCATGGTCATCCAATCAGCTTGCCTTGCGCACGATATCGGTAACCCGCCGTTCGGCCATTCAGGCGAAGACGCCATTCGTCACTGGTTCCAGCAGGCCGCCGGACGCGGCTGGCTCGATGACATGAGCGACGCCGAGCGGGCCGATTTTCTCAACTTCGAAGGCAACGCCCAGGGTTTCAGGGTGCTTACGCAGCTCGAATATCATCAGTTCGATGGCGGCACTCGGCTGACCTACGCAACGCTCGGCACCTACCTCAAATATCCCTGGACGTCGCGCCATGCCGAGGCGCTCGGCTACAAGAAACACAAATTCGGTTGCTATCAGAGCGAGCTGCCGCTGCTCGAACAGATTGCGTCGAAGCTCGACCTGCCGAAGCTGGACGAACAACGGTGGGCACGCCATCCATTGGTCTATCTGATGGAAGCGGCCGATGACATCTGCTACGGCCTTATCGATTTGGAAGACGGCCTGGAAATGGACTTGCTCGACTATCCCGAGGTCGAGGCACTACTGCTGGATCTGGTGGGCGAAGATCTGCCGGAAACCTACCGGCAATTGGGTCCCGGCGATTCGCGCAGGCGCAAGCTGGCGATTCTCAGGGGCAAGGCTATCGAACATCTCACCAACGCGGCTGCGCATGCCTTCGTCGAACAGCAGCAGGCCCTACTGGCAGGCGAACTCACGGGGGATTTGGTCGAGCATATGCACGGCCCCGCCAAGCGCTGCGTGCTGCAGGCCAAGGCTTTGGCGCGGCAAAAAATCTTCCAGGACAAACGCAAGACGCTGCATGAGATCGGCGCCTACACGACGCTCGAGATACTGCTCAACGCCTTCTGTGGCGCGGCGCTGGAGCAACACGGCGGGCGTACGCTGTCGTTCAAGAATCGCCGCATATTGGATCTGCTTGGCAGCAACGCTCCGAACCCCGACTGGCCTCTGTATCAATCATTCGTGCGGATGATCGACTTTATCGCCGGCATGACCGACAGCTACGCGACCGAGATGGCCAGCGAAATGACCGGACGTTCGAGCCCGACGTGAGCCAGATGAAGAAGCCGTGGTGGAAAGTTGTTGGCTGGCAGCCTGGCCGTCCCGCCTGGGGAGCGGCAGCCGTCGCAGGGCTGGGCTGTGCGCTGCCGCTACTGCTCGGACTGTTCAGCGGCCACCCGGGTTTTCTCTGGGCCACGGTCGGCGCCTTCCAGGCAGCTAAGGCGAACCCGCTGCACCGTCTCGGCATGTTGCGCATGCTGCTGCTGATAGCCCTTGGTGCCGGTAGTGCCGGCCTTGGGTTCTGGTCGGCGACGCATCCGCTGATCGGCCTTGGCCTGTTCGCCTTTTACGGCCTTCTGTTGGCATGGCTGCAGCGTTACGGCAGCGAAGCCGGCAAGCTCGGAATCGGTTTGGCTATCTGCCTCTGTCTTGGCCAGGGCCAGCACGGCATTGGCGATTTCAATAACCCTCAAGCGATTGCCGCTCTGTTCGCACTGGGTGGCCTATGGGTCACTTTGCTCGCCTTCGGCTTACGTGGCATACATGGCTTACGCATGTGGCCGTATATGCCGCGGCTGCTCAGCTTGATGAAAGTGCTGCGCCGCAGGGCGCGTCGCACGCCGATTCGCCAGTGGCGACTGCATGCGCTCACCTACATGTGCGCGGCTGCCGCTGGCGGCTTGATCGTCAACCTTGCGAACCTTCCTCGCGGCTATTGGCTGACGCTGGCGGTCTTCACCACCCTGCAGATGAATTTGCAACGCAGCCTCATTCGGGCCGTGCAGGCAGGAGTCGGGATTCTTTGTGCAGCGGCGGTATTGATCTACATGGGCCACAGCCTGGCCGATCCGCCGATGATGGTGATGATCATGCTGCCGCTGGTCATGCTCAGCCGAGCATTTCAGGCACATCACTACGGACTTTTCGTCCTGCAGACGACCCTGAGTTTTCTGTTACTGGCCGAAACCCTGGCGCAAGACTGGGAATTGCCGCAACTGCGCCTGATCAACGCGGTGATCGGCGTGACTGTAGCGTTAGCCGTTACGTTGCTGGTGTATTTGCTGCGTAGGCTGTTTGCCCGGATCGCATCGCGCAAAACCGGGCAAACAGCCGCAACCGATCAGGACGAGGACGCGATCAAGCCTTAGCGTTAATCTCGTTTTCCGGGTACCAAACGTCCATCAGCGGGCTTACGGTGAATTCCGACAGCTCGCTGCGGCCCTTGAGCCACGCCTCGACCTGGCCGCGCTGTTCTTCGTTGACCGAGCCACGGCGGGCCAGGCAAACGAAACCGTAATCCTCACCACCGATATAGCCCAGGCCATTGGCCTCGATGGCCTCGGTCAAGAAGGCTTCGAGGAAGTCGTCCACCGCGTTGGCCTCGAGCCCCTCGCCGTAGGTCAGAGTCACTTCGAAACCCAGTTCCTGGAATTCGTCGACACAGAGTTTCTTGCGCAAGCGGCGCGAACGATTGGTAGCCATTGAATCGGTCCTTTTTCTAACGTGATGACGGCGCGCACTCTAACAGCAACGCAGCGCTTGTGCGATTGCTCGCATCAGGCCACAACTGACTTCCCATCGTTTTTTGCAAGCTGGAGACATCCCCGTCTACGCTTGTCGGATGAGAAGTACGTCACTTCCTGGTCGCGGGCATAATGGCCCGCCCTTTATTCCCTGAACGCAGTAGGGAAATCCTATGTCGTTGAATCTCGCACCATCTGTCCCAGCCAATCGCGGCAACGCTATTCGCAGATGTCTAGGTCGTATCGCTGCCGTCGCACTGACGCTACCGCTTGCGCTCCCGGCATATGCCGGGGCCGTCAACCAGACCTTGCCGCCGCGCGTCGCGCAGGCACTCAAAGCGAACAAGATCGAGAGCAGCGCGCTGTCCGTTGTGATGTTGCCGCTCAACACCAGCGCGACGCCGACATACGTGAACGCCGACGTGTCGGTCAATCCTGCCTCGACCATGAAGCTGGTCACGACCTACGCCGCGCTGGAGCTGCTGGGACCAAATCATCAATGGAAAACAGAATTCCATGCCGATGGCCCCATCGAGAATGGCACGCTCCACGGCAATCTCTACCTCAAGGGCGGCGGCGATCCCAAGCTCAACATGGAGAAGCTCTGGCTTTTGCTGCGCGACCTGCGCGTCAACGGCGTGCAGACCGTGACCGGGGACCTTGTGCTGGACCGCAGTCACTTCGTCCAGCCAGACCTGCCGATCTTCGATGATGACGGCAACGACAAGAACAAGCCCTTTCTGGTCGCGCCCGATTCGCTGCTGGTCAACCTCAAGGCGCTTCGTTTCATCGCCCGCAACGATGATGGCAACGTAAATGTCGTTGTTGAGCCGCCAATCGCCACGGTGCGTATCGACAACCGTATCCAGGCGCTGCCGAAAGCCAAGTGCCCCGGCTGGCCCGATATCCGTTACAACCCGATCGATGATGCCGAAGGCGTTACGGTCGTCGTCACGGGCAAACTTCCGGCTGGATGCAGCGGCCAAACCTATTTGTCATTGCTCGATCATCAACGCTACGCCGCAGGCGCCGTGCGGGCGATCTGGAAGGAGCTCGGTGGCAGCATTCTCGGCGCGGATCGAGTGGCCCCGGTACCCGACGACGCACGGATGATCGCTCGGGCCTACTCGCCGGATCTGGTCGAGATCATTCGCGACATAAACAAGTACAGCAACAACACCATGGCACGGCAGTTGTTTCTTAGCCTGGGAGCCGAATTTCGCAACGAGAAGGACGCGGATGACTCCATGGCCGCGCAGCGGGTAATCCGCCAGTGGCTAGCGAAAAAGGGGTTGATCTCACCGCATCTGGTCATCGAGAACGGCTCGGGTCTGTCGCGTGCCGAGCGCGTCAGCGCACGAGAACTGGCGAGCCTGCTCCAGGCTGCATGGCAGAGCCCGTACGCGGCGGAATTCATCTCGTCGATGCCGCTCGCAGCGGTGGACGGCACCATGCGCAAGCGTCTGCGAAACACCGGCGTTGCCGGTAAAGCGCATATCAAGACTGGCACGCTGAACACGGTACGAGCCATTGCCGGCTACAGCCGCGACAACGATGGCAACACCTGGGCCGTCGTCGCAATTCTCAACCACCCACGGCCTTGGGGCGCGTCCTCGGTGCTGGATCAGGTCCTGGTCAGTCTCTACAACCGTCCAGGCAGCGAAAGCACCGCCCAGCGTTAACCCAGCCGATCAGCGCTCGAAGCTGATTTCGGATAAAAAACAGCGCGCCTGTACGGCGCGCTGTTCATTTCCACCGAAGCTCACCGTGCCTGGAGCTTCCAGGCACGGTGAATCTTGCTGTTGCGACGGAAGTCATCGTCCAACGTGGCACTGGTGATCTCTTCGACGGCGTAGCGCTCGGCGATACCTGCGTCGAGCACGAACTTGCGGAAGTTGTTGGAGAAATACAGCGTGCCGCCTACTGCCAGCCGCGCCATCGCTAGGTCGAGCAAGGCGACATGATCGCGCTGGATATCGAAAACCCCTTCCATGCGCTTGGAATTGGAAAAGGTCGGCGGGTCGATGAAAATCAGGTCGTACTCGCCACGATCCTCCTCCAGCCAGGCCATCACATCACCCTGCTCCAGACGCTGCCGATCGGACAGACCATTGAGCGCCAGATTGCGTCGCGCCCAGTCCAGATAGGTTTTCGACAGATCGACACTAGTGGTGCTGCGCGCCCCCCCCTTGGCCGCGTGGACCGTGGCAGTCGCCGTGTAGCAATACAGATTGAGGAAACGCTTGCCGGCCGCTTCGTGCGCAATGCGCAAGCGCATCGCACGATGATCGAGGAACAGTCCGGTATCGAGATAATCCTTGAGATTGACCAGCAACTTGACGTCGCCCTCGCTGACCTCCAGAAACTCTCCTTGGCTGGCCTGGCGTTCGTACTGCCGCGTCCCGCTCTGTCGCTCGCGGCGCTTGACCACCACACGGTCACGGGAAACACCCAGTGCCTGCGGGATCGCACTGAGCGCATCGTACAGACGCGCCTGGGCCTTCTCCGGATCAATCGAGCGCGGCGGCGCATATTCCTGCACATGCACCCAGTCACCGTACAGATCGATGGCCAGGGCGTATTCGGGCATGTCGGCGTCATATAGCCGATAGCACTGGATGCCCTCCTTACGTGCCCACTTGCCAAGCTGGCGCAAATTCTTCTGCAAACGGTTGGCGAACATCTGGCCGCCCTCGCTCAGGCGCGCCAGTTCCATGGCGGGCTCCTGCTCAGGCTTGTTTTCAGTGGACGCTTTGCGCTGGCCGGTGACGAACTGATCCAGCTCGACCTTGATCAGCAAAAGCTTGCACGGCAGCGCACCGTTCCAGAAGGCGTACTGCTTGTGGCTGCGAATGCCCATGCGCTTGCCGAGATCGGGCGCCGAGGTCAGGACCGCAGCCCCCCAGCCGAGGCAGGCCTGCCGCAGCCGTTCGCCAAGATTCTGATAGAGATAGACCAGGCTCGCCTCATCGCCCAGCCGCTCGCCGTAGGGCGGATTGCAGATCACCAAACCTTTCTGGTTCTGATCGGGGCGCGGCTCGAACGTCGCTACATCCCCTTGATATACGCGAATCCAATTCGCCAGCCCGGCGCGCTCGATATTGTTGCGTGCCGGCTGGATCAACCGTGGGTCCGCCTCGTAGCCGCGTATCCACAACGGCGGTCGGGCCATGCCCGCCTCGGCTCGCGCCTGCGCTTCGGCGTGCAGACGGTTCCAGATGGCCGGAACGTGGCCGAGCCAGGCGCTGAATCCCCAACGCTCACGGCGCAGGTTCGGCGCGATGTCCGCTGCCATCATGGCGCCTTCGATAAGGAAAGTGCCGACGCCACACATGGGATCCGTCAGCGCACCGCCGGCTGCGGCGATGCGCGGCCAGCCAGCGCGAATCAGTACCGCGGCCGCCAGGTTCTCTTTCAATGGCGCGGCACCCTGCTGCAGGCGGTAGCCACGCTGATGCAGGCTGTGGCCGGAAAGATCCAGGGACAGGACTGCCTGACCGCGATCCAGACGGACATGGATGCGCAGGTCGGGATTAAGCTTGTCGACACTCGGGCGCTCGCCGGTAGCCGTGCGAAGGCGGTCGACGATCGCATCCTTGACCTTCAAAGCGCCGAAGTGAGTGTTGTCGATGCCCGAGCCGTGACCACTGAACTCGACCGCCAGGCTGCCGCTCGCGTCGAGGTGCTCCGACCAATCGACCCGATGAACGCCGTCATACAGTGTTTCAGCATTTTCTGTGGCGAAACGATCGATCACCAGCAGCACCCTGTTGGCCAGCCGCGACCAAAGACACAACCGATACGCCACCTCCATGCTGGCGAACCCGCGGATCGCGGAAGTCTGCTCACGCGCCTCTTCGAGTCCGAGCGCGGTGGCTTCTTCAAGCAGCAGGCCTTCCAGCCCCTTTGGGCATGTGAGGATGAGTTCGTGGCGATCGGTCATGGCGTGGTCCAGAGAATATATGCGACCGGCTGGGGATTCCCGTTCCGGTTTTCGCTCGAAAGGGTGCAGTCAGGATTGGCTCGTTGCGAATCAGACGCAACAAGGCGCCGGAAAGCTGCGTCTTGCCTGCCTTATGGGCAGCGCTACTGTTTGGTTACCTGCTTATGACAAAACGATCATTCCCGCCTCGGACCCATTAGGTTAGAACTCGACACAGCCCGGCATCGCAACGATGACCGGCAGACGTCCGCCACGCCGGCAGCGGACTTCGCTGGCAGCCTATCTGCCGACCTCGCCATGAGGTCAACAGGAACACCAGTCAACCACTGAGGGCAATACCCAATGAGAAGACTCAAGCGTGATCCGATGGAACGAGCATTTCTACGCGGTTATCAGCATGGCATACAGGGTAAATCTCGCGACCTCTGTCCTTTCTCCCATCCCGAAGTACGCCAAGCCTGGATGAACGGCTGGCGGGAGGGTCGCGGCGATAACTGGGATGGTCTGACCGGCGCCGCCGGTCTCCATAGACTGAACGAACTCCACGCGGTCGGCTGACACGATCACACCGATCACCACTGGCACGCCCCACCCGGGCGGCGGGCTTGAAGCCCAGGGCTCCCTTAGGGAGCCCCACCGGGCGACGAATCAGCGACTCATGTCCTTTCTCGACTGCAGCGCAGCGATGGCATCCACCGCCTCGCGTATCAGTGCCGGCCCCTTGTAGATGAAGCCCGAATACAGCTGAACGAGGCTCGCTCCAGCTTCGATCTTTTCCGCCGCGTGCCGGCCTTCCGTGATCCCGCCGACCGCAATGATCGGTAGGCGGCCAGCCAGGGTCGCAGCCAGCACCTTGACGGTATGGGTACTCTTCTCGCGCACCGGAGCCCCGGAAAGCCCGCCGGCCTCGTCGGCATGGGCAAGCCCCGCGACGCCTTCACGTCCCAGCGTGGTATTGGTCGCGATGATCGCGTCCATCCCGGCCTGGAACACCGCTTCGGCCACCAGCGCGGTTTCTTCGTCGGTCATGTCCGGTGCGATCTTGATGGCCAGCGGCACGCGCTTGCCATGCAGTATTTCCAGGTCCTCACGGCGCAGGCGAAGCGCGTCGAGCAGTTGCTTAAGTGAATCGCCGAACTGCAGGCTGCGCAGCCCCGGCGTATTGGGAGAGCTGACGTTGACGGTGACATAGCTCGCCTGGTGATAAACCTTGTCCAGGCACAGCAGGTAATCGTCCTGGGCACGCTCGACCGGTGTATCGAAATTCTTGCCGATGTTGATACCCAGAATGCCTTTGAACTGAGCCGCATCGACCCGGTCCAGCAGCGCATCGACCCCATGGTTGTTGAAGCCCATGCGGTTGATGATGGCTTCGGCCTCGGGCAAGCGGAAGATTCGCGGCTTCGGGTTGCCCGGCTGCGGCCTTGGCGTCACCGTACCCACTTCGACGAAGCCGAATCCCAGCTGGGACATCCCGCAGATCGCCTCGCCATTCTTGTCCAGCCCCGCCGCCAACCCCACCGGGTTGGGAAAATCCAGGCCCATCACGCGCACCGGCAAGGCCGCCGGTTTCTTGTTCAACAACGCGTTGAGCCCCAGACGACCGCCGGCACCGATAAGGTCGAGCGATAGCTCATGGGACGTCTCGGGAGTGAATTTGAACAGCAGCTGGCGAGCCAGGTTATACATACGCGGCCTAGATCCTGGAAAGTGTGGCGCGGGAGTATAGCAGGCAGGAGAATTGCCCAGCGGGGCGAAACGCAGTCGGCTCCGCGCCACTTCATAGACAAAGGCTAATCGAGGCGGCGCAAGCGAATCAGCTGGCCTTCCGGAGCGAACTCCATCTCGAATGAACCAAATACACCCGCACTTGTCAGAAAGGGTCGCAAATGATGGGCCGGCAGGCTGACATTTTTCCCTTCCCGGCTCTTGATCAGGATGCGATTGGCGCGCCCCTGGTAGACAGCCAGCAGTTTTTCGGCGGGCAGCGCGATATCCAGAAAGAGGCTTGGCATGGAGGCTCCTCATTGATCAACTCAGCGATTTTGCCATATCGGTTTCCTGCGCAAGATACATCGCCTGTATCCGGACATCTCATCTTCGAGCAAAAGCTCGGCAAACACGGTGCACGGCCTCGTCCGCTCTGCCACACTCCGACCGTTGCCCTTTGCGTTCATCCACAATGATGAGCCTGCCCGAGCCGATGCCACCCGTGACTTCTCGAATCGCCAGATTTGCCCAGCGTCTTGGACTGACCGGCAGATCGCCGCGCCAGATCCTCGAACACGCCAGTCAGATCCGATTGCCGTTCGCTCCGCTTTGCGAACCGGCGCCGAGCATCTTCTGGAACGATGGGCCGTGCCTGCAGCGATTCGTCGACCTTCCTAGAAGCGCCCTGTCCGGCCCGGTACAGGAAGACAAGGCCAGAGCCCGCGCAGCGCTGATGCGGCTCGTACGCCAGGAACAGAGTAGCCATCGGGCAATCGATCTGCGGCTGATCGACGGGCTCGGTGGCCAAAGCGCCGACGGTACGACCTACCCGACCTTTGAAGCCTTGGCCGCTACACCCGCCTGCCGCCAACTGCGCGTCATCAGCTACAAGGATTTCGTGCGGACGCTCACCATCGCCCTGCCCGACTTTCTAGCCCGAGCTCCAATCGAGCTTCGTCAGGCCAGCTGGCTGGGCGAGCGCATCTATTGGGCCGGTGAGCACCATGCCGAAGCCTTTGCCAGCGCCATCGCCTATGCGCGGCTGCGTGGTTTGGAGGTGAGCCTGCCTTGCGAGCTGACCGACTACCGGCTGGATGCCGGCGGACTGCATGCGCTGGATGACGACTATCACGCCGTTACCATGCCGGCGCAGGCCTGGGACGATCGTGAGTTCATGAGCCTGCTGCTGGAAGCCAAGATCCCATACGCCCGCTTGACACTCTTGCGCAACGCCAACAACACGGAGTTGCTTCTGCTGGACAAGCGGCAGCCGGCAGCCAATGCGCTCGGCGAAGGGCTGAAGCTGGCCGGCGCGCCGGACATGGTGCGTTATCTGCACGCGCTGCCTCAGATAACTCGTTTTCGGCTGGGCAACTAACTCTTACAAGGCAAGCTGACGCCGCATCTGTCGCAGGAATAGCGATACGAGACGAACCCGCCTTGTAACCAGCCCGATCACACAAAAACGCCGGTGCACATGCACCGGCGTTTCAGTAAGCGCAACCAACTGCAGGCCAGCCCGACAGCGGGCCTTACTACTGTTGCGTACTGTTCAGCGCCAGATCCTGCAACTCGCGACCGGCGACGGCATACATCGCATAGTCGACGCTGTTGGCGCCCTGCAACTCGATCAGCATTCGCCGCCAGCGCTGGACCTGGTATTCACGCTGTGACAGCCAGAGCTGAACCCGGCCGTCCAGATCAGCGGGCGCTTCGCTCATCTGCAACACCGACACCGTGATCGCACGCTGCTGGGCATCGAGATCATCCCGGAAACTTTCTCGCGCCAACGCCTGCCAGTTGTTCTCGACCGGTAGCGCGGTGATCTGCTGCAGATACCAGGGCAGCTCCAGCGCGCCGCCGACAGCGAAATAGGCCGCGGCGACTTCTGCTGGTGGCTGGCCGGTCGTGTCGGCCGCCTCCAGGATCGGCAACAAGGTGTACAGGTGGTTGGTACCTGCCACCATTCGCGCCAGCAACTCGGGGACGCCTGCCTCGGTGTAACGCTCGTAACGGCCCTGCCACAGCTCACGCGTACCGCCTTGCAGCAGCGTGTCGAGTTTCAGGCCGAGAGCGGCCACACGCGGCCCGAAATGGCCGATATCGCGCGCTGCATCCAGCTCATTGCGACGGTTGCGCAGGAACCAGCGGGTCGCGCGGCGGCCCAGTCGCATCAGCTCGCCCATGAGACTGAGCTGTAGATCAGCCGGCACCTTGTAATCCAGCGCCTCGATCTGGCGGAACCAGTGCGGCAGATGAAAGATGTCCCGCACGATCACATAAGCGCCAGCGACGTTCGCGGCGCTCAGCCCAGTGGCCTCGCGAAGGCGCTGAACGAAGGTGATGCCCATGTTGTTGATCAGATCATTGGCGATCTGCGTGCTGACGATCTCGCGCTTCAGACGATGCTGCAGCATCGCCGGACGATAGCGTTCGCTCAGCATTTGCGGGAACGCGCTTTCCATCTCGCGCGCAAGGTAATCATCATCCGGCACGCGGGATTGCAGTAGCGCTTCCTTCAGATCGATCTTGCTGTAGGAAATCAGCACCGACAGCTCGGCCCGCGTCAGGCCCTTGCCCTGATTCGCGCGCTCGGCCAGCGCCTCGTCGCTCGGCAGAAATTCCAGCGCGCGATCCAGCAGCCCTTCGGCTTCGAGGCCATTGATCAGGCGCTTGTACTCGTCGCCGCCTTCACGGGCACGGTGCTGCGCGTGCGACAGCGCCTGGGTCTGCTTGTAGTTGTCGTGCAGCACCAGCTCGGCCACCGCATCGGTCATTTCGAACAGCAACTGATCACGCTGTTTGCCTGTCATGTCGCCAGCGCTGACGATTTCGTTGAGCAGGATCTTGATATTGACCTCGTGATCGGAGCAGTTGACTCCACCGGCGTTATCGATGAAGTCGGTGTTCGAGGCACCACCATGCAGGCCGTATTCAACCCGGCCCAACTGCGTAACACCCAAGTTGCCGCCCTCTCCGATCACTTTGGCGCGCACTTCACTACCGTTGACGCGCAAGACGTCGTTGGCCTTGTCGCCGACATCGGCGTGGCTTTCCATGCTGCTCTTGATATAGGTACCGATACCGCCGTTCCACAGCAGGTCGACCGGCGCCTTGAGCAAGGCATTGATCAGTTCGGTGGGTGTGAGCTGATCAGCTGCGATATCGAAACGCGCCTTCATCTGCGGGGAGATCTCGATGCGCTTGGCCGAACGCAAAAAGACGCCGCCACCCGCCGAGATCAGCGAGGCGTCGTAATCGGCCCAGGACGAACGCGGCAGGTCGAACAGGCGCTTGCGCTCGATGAAGCTGCGCGCGGTATCCGGGTCGGGATCGATGAAGATGTGCAGATGGTTGAACGCCGCGACCAGCTGCAGGGTTTCGGACATCAGCAAGCCGTTTCCGAAGACGTCACCGGCCATGTCGCCGATGCCGATCACGCTGACCGGGTCGCGCTGAACATCGATGCCGCGCTCGCGGAAATGTCGCTGCACCGAGACCCAGGCGCCCCTGGCGGTGATGCCCATCTTCTTGTGGTCGTAGCCCGCCGAGCCGCCGGAGGCGAAGGCATCGCCCAGCCAGAAGTCGTACTCGGCGGCGATGCCGTTGGCGATGTCGGAGAAGGTCGCGGTGCCCTTGTCGGCCGCTACCACCAGATAGGGATCGTCTTCGTCATAACGCAACACGTTGGCCGGCGGGACGACGTTGCCATCCTTGAGGTTGTCCGTGATATCCAGCAAGCCGCTGATGAAGATCCGATAGCAGGCGATGCCTTCGGCCAGCACCTCGTCGCGCGAGCCGGTTGTCGGCAGCCGGCGCGGCACGAAGCCGCCCTTGGCACCGCCCGGCACGATGATCGCGTTCTTCACCTGCTGCGCCTTCACCAGCCCCAGCACCTCGGTGCGGTAATCCTCCTCGCGATCGGACCAGCGCAACCCGCCGCGCGCCACCTTGCCACCGCGCAGATGCACCCCTTCGACCCGAGGCGAATAGACAAAAATCTCGAACTTCGGTGCCGGTCGCGGCATCTCCGGAATAGACCGGGGATCAAGCTTGAAGCTGAAGTAGCTTTTCAACTTGCCGCTGGCATCGGTCTGGTAGAAGTTGGTCCGCAGCGTCGCCTTGATCAGCGCCAGGTAGCGCCGCAGGATGCGGTCCTCGTTCAGAACTGCGACATCATCCAGCGCGGTGACAATGGCCTGCTCCAGGCGTGCCTGCTTGTCGGCCAGATCCTCTTCGCCGAGCTTGCGCGCCAGATAGAAGCGCATCTTGAACAGGCGCACCAGCTCACGCGCAATGTCCGTGTGATTGAGCAATGCGCTGGCGATGTAACCCAGATCGAAGCCCATGCGAATCTGCTTGAGATAGCGGCCATAGGCGCGCAGCAACGCCACTTCGCGCCAGGTCAGGCCTGCGGTCAGCACCAGGCGATTGAAGGCATCGTTTTCCGCTTGACCGTTGTGGATGGCAATGAAGGCGTCCTGCAACGGCTCATTGATCTCCATCAGGTCGATTTCCAGACCTTCTGCATAGGTGAAGGCGAAATCGTGAATCCAGTATTCGCGTCCGTTCTTGTGCCGCAGATGGAAGGGGAACTCGCCGAGCACGCGCAGGCCGAGGTTTTCCAGAATCGGCAGCATGTCCGACAGCGGCAGCGGCGTGTTCAGGTGGTAAAGCTTGCAGTGCAGACGATTCTCGGTGGCGGTGATCGGCTGGTAGAAGCTCATCACCAGCGGCCGCTCTTCGCTCAGGCTCAGCACATGCTGCATGTCGACCGCAGCCGAATGCGGCGCGAAGCGTTCGCGGTAACCGGCCGGGAAACCCTTGGGGAAATCGGCGAGGATGCCGGTGCCCTGCCCTTCGCCGAAGCGCTCGATCACCACGCTGGAATAATCGTCCTGCCAGGTCCGGCAGGCCTGGACGACCTCCCGCTCCAGTTGCGTCAGGTCGAACTGCACCTGCTTGCTCGGGTCGACACGCAGCAGGAACTGCACGCGAATGAGCACGGATTCGGAGAAGTAGGTGGAGAACTCGCAACCGCTGGCTTCCAGCCGATCCATCAACACATGCTGAATGCGCAGCCGGGTTTCGGTCGAATAGCTGTCACGCGGGACGTAGACCAGGCAGTAATAGAAACGACCATAGGGATCGGAACGCAGAAACAGCCGCAGCTTGTTGCGCTCCTGGATCTGCACGATGGCGATCGCGGTGTCGAACAGCTGATCGATGGTCATCTGGAACAGCTCGTCGCGCGGCAGCACTTCGAGCACCTGGATCAGCTCCTTGGCCAGATGCGCCGAGTCGTCGAAATGCGAGCGCTCGACCACCTGGGCGACCTTGCTGCGGATATAGGGAATCCGACGCACGCTCTGTGTGTATACCGAGGATGTGAACAGCCCGAGGAAGCGACATTCCTTGACCACCTGCCCCTGTTCGTCGAATTCGCGGATGGACACGAAATCCGGATAGGCCGGGCGATGGACCCGGCTCGGCGATGCCGCCTTGGCAAACGACAACAGCAGCGGCTCGCGCAGGTAAGCCAGGGCCGGCGGCATGATCAACTGATCGCTTTCCTCCAGCCCGATGCGCAGCGTGCGTGACAAGCCCAGCAGTGATGCCTCGTCATAGACGATGCGCCCGCCTTCACCCTGGTCCACTACGGTGAATTCTTCATAACCGAGGAAGGTGAAGTGGTCATCGGCGAGCCAGCGCATGAAGTCCATGATTTCTGCCAGTTGCCCGTCACCGGTGTGCTGCGGCAAAGCGCTCAGCCGGGCGTGATGCTCCTCGGCCTTGGCTTTCATAGGATGAAAGTCGCTCACGGCAATACGCACGTCGGCGAGCACGGCATGCAGCGACTGCTCCAGTTCGCGCAAGGCAGCGGCACTGCTGCAGCGGTCTATCTCGACGAAGATCAGCGACTCGGCCTTGCTGTCCTCGGCAGTGTGCCCTTTGGGCAAGAGTTCGATCAGGCTGCCATCAGCATTGCGGCGCACCTGCAGCACGCTGTTCTGCAAGGTATGGATCGCATAGCCGCGGCGGGTCAGCTCCATGCGCACCGAGTCCACCAGAAATGGCATATCCGGATGCAGCACCTCGACCACGCTATGGGTCGACTGCCAACCGTGTTTTTCATAGTCGGGATTGAACACCTGGACTTGCGGGCTGGCCGGATCGATACGCTCCAGCAGCCGCCAACTGGCCAGCGTCGAGCCGACGAGGTCGGTCATGCGGCGCTGGGTAAGCTCGGGTAGCGCGACGATTCCAAAGAACTGTTCGGCAAAAAGCCCCACTTGTGGCAGGAGTTTTTCGTCGACATGCTGCGCCAGGGCCACTTGCAGTTGTTGCTGAAAGTCGGCTTTGCTGGCCGCGGTAAAGAACGCCATTGGTTCGCTCCATTCTGGCTTGGGATTCGGGCCGCGCTACTTGACGGGCAGCGCAACGTTCAAAGGGTAGTCCAGCAGACGGCGATTGCATCTGCCAGCCGGCTCGACATGGCGCGCCAATGGCTCTGCCAGGCTACCTCCATGGGTTGGTACATCCTGAAGCGACGAAGTTGCCGAGCCGCGCATAGCTCGCCCCCTGGCAAATGAATTAAAGTCGCGGCGTCGAGCGCGCCGCCCCGACATTCCCAGCAGAAGAGCTCAGCAATGGCCCACCGTGAAGCAATAGTCGCGTTGCGACAGTTCCTTTCAACTCAGATCCTTGGCCAGGAACGGCTGATCGAGCGGCTGCTGATCGCTTTGTTGGCCGACGGGCATCTGCTGGTCGAAGGCGCCCCGGGCTTGGCCAAGACTCGCGCTATCAAAGAACTGGCTGGCGGCCTGGAAGCTGAGTTCCATCGCATCCAGTTCACGCCTGACCTGCTCCCGGCCGACATCACCGGCACGGAAATCTACCGTCCCGAAACCGGCAGCTTCGTGTTCCAGCAAGGTCCCATCTTCCACAACCTGGTGCTGGCCGACGAAATCAACCGAGCTCCGGCCAAGGTGCAGTCGGCACTGCTCGAAGCCATGGCCGAGCGCCAGGTCAGCGTCGGCCGCAGCACTTACGACCTGTCGCCGCTCTTTTTGGTGATGGCCACGCAAAACCCCATCGAGCAGGAAGGCACCTACCCGCTGCCGGAAGCGCAGCTCGACCGTTTTCTACTGCACGTCAAACTGGGCTTCCCCGATGCATCGGTGGAGCGACGCATCCTTCAACAGGCCCGTGGCGAGGCGATTCATGGCGAAACGCCTCCGGAGCACCGCGTTTCGCAGCAGGCGATCTTCGCCGCGCGCAAGGAAATCCTCGGCCTCTACATGGCCGATGCCGTGGAGGAATACCTGGTGCAGCTGGTCATGGCGACCCGCACGCCCGCCAAATTCGATGCCGAGCTGGCCGGCTGGATTGCTTATGGCGCCAGCCCGCGCGGTTCGATCTCGCTGGACCGCTGCGCCCGCGCCCACGCTTGGCTGGCGGGGCGCGACTTCGTCAGTCCGGAAGACATCCAGGCCATGCTGTTCGATGTGCTGCGCCATCGGCTGATCCTCTCGTTCGAAGCGGAAGCCGCCGGCATCGATCAGGATCGAGTGCTGCAACGCATCCTCGACGTGGTCGCGGTGGCCTGATGCAACCCGTGCCATCGCCTGGCAGCGACGCGCCTCCTTCGCCGGAGGCGGGCATCCGCGTGAGCCTGGCCGAGCTGATCGACGTTCGTCATCGCGTCAGGGAAGTCCCACTGTTTTCCAGCCCGCACCGTCGCAGCCCGCTGGTCGGCCTTCACCATTCCAAACTTCGCGGGCGCGGCGTGGATTTCGATCAGGTGCGGATCTATCAGGCGGGCGATGACGTGCGCACCATCGACTGGCGTGTAACGGCGCGTACGCAGGAGCCCCATACCAAACTGTTCCACGAGGAGCGCGAACGGCCCATTTACATCCTTGTGGAACAAAGTCCCCGACTGTTCTTTGGCAGCGGCCTGGCCTTCAAATCGGTACTGGCCGCTCGGGCCGCCAGCCTGGTCGGCTGGGCCGCGCTGAGCCACAACGACCGTGTCGGCGGGCTGGTTTTTGGCTGTGGCGAGCAGCATGAGGTCAAACCCCGGCGTAGCAAGCAGAGCCTGCTGCAATTGCTTGATCGCCTGTCCCGCGCCAATGCTGAGTTGAACGCCGACCAGAGCTGCGATGCCGACGCCTTCGGCATTGCCCTCAGGCGCGCCCGCGAAGTGCTGCGCCCCGGCAGCCTGGCGGTGATCATTTGTGACGAGCGCACCCTGGGCGATGCCGCCGAACAACAACTGACCCTGCTCGCGCGCCATGTCGACCTGTTGCTGATTCCGGTATTCGATCCGCTCGACCATGCCCTGCCCGCTGCCGGCCTGCTGCGCTTCGCCCAGTCCGGCGCACGGTTGGAGCTGGACAGCCACGACGCCGCCATACGCCAGGCCTACCGGAGCCAGGGCGAAGCTCGCACCGCTCGGTGGCGCCGCCTGGCAGATCGCCTGCGATTGCCGTTGATGCCGCTCGACGTCCAGCGCGAGTTGATCGAACAGCTGCGTGAACACCTCAGCGTGCAGCATCCGGGGGCGCCCCGATGAGTTCGCTCGATCAACTCGAGCCCCTTATGGCTCCTGCTCCGATAAGCGCCTGGCCGCCCGCGCCCGGCTGGTGGTTTCTCGCCGCATTGCTGCTCAGCCTCGTTCTGCTCGTACGCCTACGCCCCTGGCAGCGTTGGAAGCGAGACGACACGACCGAAGCCGAGCCGCCACTCGAACCTCAACGACAGATCGCCCTCGACGAACTTGCACAGCTGAACAAACCCTACGGAGGCCAGCCGGCCAACCAATGGCTGCAGCAGCTCAACGCGCTACTCAAGCGCCTCTGCCGAACCCGTTATCCGGACGCCCACCCGCATACGCTCAGCGGGCGTGCCTGGCTGGCGTTCCTCGACAACCGCTGCCCGGCGGCTGGCCTGACGCGCTGGATGGTGCTGGTCGAAGGCGTCTATCGCGCCGATTGCCGGCTGGACGACAAGGCCATCCAGGGGCTGGAACAGGCCGTGCAGATATGGATTCGCAAACATGTTTGATCTGGCATGGCCGTGGATCTTTCTGTTGCTGCCGCTGCCCTGGGTGCTGCGCTGGCTGCTGCCGGCGGCCGACAGTGGCGACGCCGCCTTGAAGGTCAGCTTTCTCAGCGATCTGGAATCACTGGCCGGTCGCCGCGCCATGGTCACGCTGCCGGCGTGGCGCCAGCAACTGCCGTATCTGCTGGTCTGGTTGTTGTTGCTGTTCGCCGCCGCCAGACCGCAATGGCTCGGCGAGCCGTTACCGCTGCCCACCAGCGGCCGCGACCTGCTATTGGCGGTGGATGTTTCCGGATCGATGGACTACCCCGACATGCAGTGGCAGGGCGAGGAAATCAGCCGGCTCGAATTGGTCAAGCACTTGCTCGGTGACTTCATCATCGAGCGACGCGGTGACCGCGTCGGGCTGCTTCTATTTGGCAGCCAGGCCTATTTGCAGGCTCCGCTGACGTTCGACCGGCAAACCGTACGTACCTGGCTCGACGAGGCGGCCATCGGCATCGCCGGCGGCAATACGGCTATCGGCGATGCCATCGGGCTGGCGGTCAAACGGCTGCGCGAGCGTCCAGCGGAAAGCCGAGTACTGGTACTGATTACCGACGGCGCCAACAACGGTGGCGAGATCGAGCCGCTACTGGCCGCTCGCCTGGCTGCAGCGCAAGGCATCAAAGTGCATACCATTGGCATCGGCGCCGACGCGGAAAGCGGCGGCGTGCTGCAGCGTTTCGGCTTCAATGTCGGCGCCGAACTGGACGAGCCGACGCTGCGGGCAATCTCTGAACAAACCGGTGGCGAATACTTCCGCGCGCGTTCGAGCAGTGAATTGGCAGCCGTCGGCGCAACACTCGATCAACTGGAACCCGCTGCGCAACAGCCGACTCAAGCGCGCGTTGCCGATGCGCTCTACGTCTGGCCATTGTCCGCCGCCTTGCTGATCAGCCTGCTGCTCGTTGCGAACAGCCTCTGGCATTCGTTACTGCAACGCCTGTTCTGGCGTGGAGAGCGGCCGTGATGGAGTTTTTGCCGCAGCTGCTTCGACCCTTCTGGTTACTGGTTCTGCCGCTGCCGATCTGGCTGCTGTGGCGACTCTGGCATCGGCAACGGCAGATCGGCCGCTGGCAGCGTCTGCTGCCCGAAGCATTCCATGCCGCCTTGCTGACCCGCGGCAGGCTGCGCAACAGCCGACGCCCCTGGCTGGTGCTCGCGACAGCCTGGCTGCTTGCCTGCCTGGCGTTGCTCGGGCCGAGCTGGCAGCAGGCCGAGCAGCCGAGCCTGACACGCGCCGATCCGCTGGTCGTGCTGCTCGACACCACGCCCGCCATGCTTGCCGCCGACGTTCGCCCGAGCCGCCTCGAGCAGGCCAAACACGAGATCCTCGATTTATTACAGAACCGTCAGGATGCGCAGACCGCCGTCGTGGCGTTCGCCGGCAGCGCCCACACCCTGGTGCCGCTGACCAACGACATCGCCACGACCAAAAACCTGCTGGACGTGCTCCAGCCCGAGCTGATGCCGGAGCCGGGCCATCGAGCGGATCTGGCTGTTGCCCATGGCATCGACCTGCTCGCTCAGGGCGGCCACGAACGTGGCCGCTTATTGTTGATCGGTAGTCAGCTGGATGAACGGGAGCGTTCAGCGATCACTGCGTTGCTTGAAGGCAGTTCCGTACAACTGCTGATACTGGGCATCGGCACCGAGCAAGGCGCGCCGATCGCCCGCGAAGACGGCAGTTTTCTAAAGGATGACAACGGCGCCATTCTGATTCCGAGGCTCGACGACAGCGGTCTGCGCCGCTTCGCCACTGAAATAGGCGGGCGCTATCAGCAGGCGCGGCTCGATGAAAGCGATCTGCGTGCGCTGGGATTGCTCACGCGCACCGGAGAGATCGTGACCCGCAACGACACCACTCGCCTCAGCGCCTGGCTGGATCAGGGGCATTGGCTGCTGCTGCCGCTGCTGTTGCTGGCCGCCTGTGCCGGTCGCCGCGGCTGGTTGTTCTGCCTGCCGTTGATCCTCTTCATGCCGCAACCGGCCAACGCAATGAGCATTCAGTACCTGTGGTCGCGCCCGGATCAGCAAGGCATGCGCCTGCTCGAATCCGAGCGTCCCGCCGAAGCGGCGGAGCACTTCGAGAACTCCCAATGGCGAGGCTACGCCCACTACCAGGCCGGCGATTTTGCCGCAGCCGCCGAGCAGTTCGGCAAAGGCGATACCGCCGCGGACCATTACAACCGAGGCAATGCACTGGCGCACAACGATGAGCTGGAAGCGGCAATAGAAGCCTATGATCAGGCTTTAGCGCTCGACCCGGAGCTGGAGCCCGCCCAGCGCAACAAGGCCACCGTCGAAGACATCCTGCGTCAGCGTCAGCAGCAGGCGCAGCAGGAGCAGGCCCCAGACGACGATCAACCTGCCCGGGATGAGCCGCCCGATTCCGAGCAAAGGCCTTCGGCCAGCGGCTCGGCGGCCGCTCAGTCCGAAGCCAGCGAGCCGGTCGAAGCGGATGAACCTAGCGGAGATGGCGAAAACGCAAACGCCACACCCGCCGCGCCGCCCGAGCCGATCGAGCAGAGCGAAACGGATGAATCACTCGCTCAGTCCCAGGAGGGCTCGCTCGATCCCGAACAGGATCAGGCGATGGACCAATGGCTGCGCAAGATTCCCGACAACCCCGGCGAGTTGCTGCGCCGCAAGTTTCTCTACGAACAACGCAAGCGCCAGGAAATGACTCGATGACGCGGCTGATGACACTGGTGTTTTTGCTTCTGCTCGGTTGCCAGGTGAGCGCCGCGACGCTGGTCGCGCGGGTCGATCGCACTCAGCTGAGCCTGGATGAAACCGTCGAACTGACCCTCGAGACAGGCGACATCACGGCGTTCGGCAAACCGGACCTGCTGCCGCTCGACGGCCTGTTCAAGGTGTTCGACAGCCGTCAGGTCAACCAGCTGTCCGGCAACAACGGCGAGGCACGCACCATCACGCGCTGGCTGATCACGCTTCAGCCTCTGCAGACCGGCTACGTGGTGATTCCGCCCTTGCAGCTGGGCGACTGGCGCAGCGAACCCATCACGCTGCACGTCAGCGAGTCCGGGAACAAAGGCGGCGACAAGCTGGCGCCAATCTTCATCGACTCCAGCCTCGACCAGGACAGTGTCTACGTCCAGGCGCAGGTCGTGCTGACCCTGCGCATCTATCATTCCGTGTCGCTCTACGATGACAGCACGCTCTCGCCTTTACAGATGAGCGATGCGCTGGTCGAGCGCCTTGGTGAGCCGCGCACCTACGAAAAGGACATCAACGGCATCCGTCACGGCGTGATCGAGATCCGCTATGCGCTGTTCCCACAGAAAAGCGGCACCTTGAGCATCCCCGCGCAGCTGTTCAGCGCAACCACCGTGGCCTCTAACGGGGACTACTACGGCTCTCGCTTCGGCAAGTCCACTCAGGTCAAATCCCCCGAGATTCCACTGCAGGTAAAACCCAAGCCGGCCGAATACCCTGCCGATGCGCCCTGGCTTCCAGCGACCGATCTGACCCTGGTCGAAGCCTGGAGCCCGCAACCGCAGGACGCACAGCTGGGCGAGGCCATGACGCGCAGCCTGTTGTTGAAGGCAGAAGGCCTGTCCAGCTCCCAGTTGCCACCGCTCGAATCGTCGCTGGTGTCCGGACTGCGGCGTTATCCCGACCAACCAAGCCTGAACGACGAAGTCACTGACAAGGGCGTCAGGGGCAGCCGCGAACAGCGCGAGGCGCTGGTTGCGACACGCGCCGAAGACTATGTGCTGCCAGGCGTGGAGTTGGTCTGGTGGAACACTGTCGAAAATCGCCTGGAGCGCAGCACTTTGCCCGAGCGAACGCTGCAGGTGGCAGAAAACCCAGAGTTTCAACATGCACCGATCGAATCTTCAGACACGCCTCAACCGCAGAGCGAAACACAGCTGTGGCCGTGGCAGCTGAGCAGCGCAGTATTCGCCCTGACCACCCTGCTCGGCTTCGGCTTGTGGTTGCGGGCACGCAGCCAGCCGGCGGTGATCCGCACGGTGCAGAGCGGTCCGACGCCACGCAGCTTGCTCGATGATCTCAAGCGTGCCTGTCTGGCCAACGACACCCAGGCGACCCGCCACGCGCTCGACGCCTGGGCACGTCAGCAACCCGAAACCTTGGCGGACATGGCGGCACGCTTCGTCCCGCTGTCCGATGCGCTGGATGGCCTAAATGGTGCGCTTTACAGCGAGACCGGCCAACGCTGGCAAGGCGAGGCGCTATGGCAGGCCATTCAGAACCTGCCGACCCTGCAACCGGCCACGACCGAACAGGAAACAGGCGCCTTGCCTCCGCTGTATCCACGCTGACTGCGGCATGTAGATGGCGGCAAGCGGCGTGACACGCAGCGGCGCACTGCCTCGTGCACGCCACGCTCGAGCAGGACCGCCTGAATCACTGCGCTACATCTGGCATGGCGCTTGCTGCGACATGTGAGGTCACGCTGCCCCGCGTGCTTAGAGCGCACAAGTTTCCCGCTGCAACTGCGCGCACCGAAACGAGCCAAGGACAGAGTTATGCTTCGCATCCTTCTGATCGACGATACGCCCCACAAGGCCGGCCGCCTGCGTGCCGCGCTGATGGAAGCCGGTTTCGAGGTGATCGAAGAATCCGACCTAACCACCGACCTGCCCGAGCGGATCGACGCGATTCGCCCCGACGTGGTGCTGATCGACACCGACTCACCTGGCCGAGACGTGATGCAGCGGGTAGCGACGGTCAGCCGCGACCAGCCGCGGCCCATCGTGATGTTCACCGATGATGACGAACCGGATGCCATGCGCCAGGCGATCCGCGCCGGTGTCAGCGCCTATATCGTCGAAGGCATCCAGGCCCAGCGCCTGAAGCCCATCCTCGACGTGGCCATGGTCCGCTTCGAAAGCGATCAGGCGATCCGTACGCAACTGCATGCACGCGAGCAGCAATTGATCGAACGCAAGCGCATCGAACTGGCCAAGGGCATGCTGATGAAAATGCGCGACTGCAGCGAGGAGGACGCTTACGCCCTGATGCGCCGTCAGGCCATGAGCCGCCAGCAAAAGCTGATTCAGGTCGCCGAACAGATCGTCGCGATGAACGAGCTGCTGGGTGAGTGACACCCGCCAAGGCAGTCGCTTCCGTCCGCAAGCGGGGAGCGATGAAGGGCGGTCGACTCACCGACGCGGCAGCGGCTCGCGTAGCATCGCGAGCCGCGCAGCAATCCAGCACGAGAGCACCATGGCCCGCCTGAACTTGCAGTTTCCCGAAGACCAGTTCTGCTTCACCACGCAACTGACCGTACGCATCACCGATATCAACGCCGGCAACCATCTGGCCAACGATTCGATGATCTCGATGATTTCCGAGGCCCGTGCGCGCTTCCTGTTCGCCTACGGCATCGCCGAGACCAGAAAGGACGGCAACGGCATCATCGTCACCGACCTTGCCACCACCTACAAAGCCGAAGCCCACGCCCGCGATGTGCTGCTGTTCGAAGTCGGCGTGATGGATTTCAACCGCTACGGAGGCGACATCATCTTCCGCATCACCCGGCCCGCTGACGGCACCCTGATCGCCATGGCCAAATCCGGTTTCGTTTTCTACGACTATCTGAACAAGCACGTCGTGCCGATGCCCAGCGAGTTCGATGCGAAGTTTCCCAAGGTCAACCGCATCGGCTGAGTGCTCCACTTCGAAGCACGACGCACCTGATGTGCGCGTGCGCCATCAGCGCCGAACAATCAGGCCCTGACGCGCGACACGCGTCAACTCGCGCACGCATTCTTCGAGCCGTTCGCCGCTCGGAGCCTGGATGATCGCCAGATCGAAACTGTTCGTGCCGAAATGCGCCAGCGATTCATCGGCACCCGTGAACTGAACGAGAAACGCGCGCGGCTTTCCCCAACGCTTCGGCCAACCATCGAGATAGCGCAACAGCGATGGCTGATGATTACCGCCGAGAAGGATTTTGGGATTGCTGCGGACCAGCCCACTGGTTATGGGAGCCAAACGCAGACAGGTGCTTTGCGATGCATACATGAGAGAGATCCGGCCTCAAGGATTCCGCTGGGCAGCGGTGGGAGGCGACACCGGACCAGCGCTTTAGCGGTATTTCGAAGCCTTCGGCTCCAGGCGCCCCGCAAGTAGCTGACTAAATCGGCGCATGAGGCGAAACAATAAAAATCGGCACGGGTGCTGTCAATGGTGATTTGCAGCTTGGCTGCACAGGGACATCGTAGAAGGCAAAACAGGCGTATCGGATTCCATCCCCAACGTGACCGTCTGAAGCGGGTCGCAAACCGACCTGATCGAGCAGCCTACCAACTGAACGGCATGAAGATCGATGCGGCAAACGACCGGATCCAGGATCGCGACAGGCGGCCAGCCACTCATGTAAGCGCCGCCCTGCACACCTGCCAGAAGCACAAACACCGAAAACATCAATTAAATGAGGGAAATACTTCAATATGTTTCATGTAGAAACATGTACTTAAATTTTTACTAGGCATAGAATGCTCGCCCATTAGGGTTGCGACGCTTGGTCGCTGTCGCAAGCTGGACATAATAAAGCCGTTCCGCTAAGGGGCCCGGCATGCCTGATGTATCTCTGTCCCATAACTGGGGCTTCGCTGTATTCGTTCTCGGTGTTATAGCGCTTTGCGCATTCATGCTTGGTGCTTCGAGCTTGCTCGGCAGCAAGGCCTGGGGCCGTGCCAAGAATGAACCCTTCGAGTCCGGCATTCTCCCCACGGGAAGCGCACGTCTGCGCTTTTCCGCGAAATTCTATCTGGTCGCGATGCTCTTCGTGATCTTCGACGTTGAAGCCCTTTATCTCTTTGCCTGGGCTGTCTCGGTACGCGAAAGCGGCTGGGCGGGCCTCATTGAAGCTACCGTATTCATAGCGATTCTGTTGGCGGGTCTTGTCTACCTTTGGCGGGTGGGTGCGCTCGATTGGGCGCCATCCAGCCGTCGCGAGCGACAGGCGAAGCTAAAACAATGAGGCTCTTCACATGCAATACAAACTTACCCGGATCGATCCGGATGCGGTCAATGACCGTTATCCGATCGGCCAGCAGGAGACTGTTGCCGATCCATTAGAAGACCAGGTTCATCGCAACATCTACATGGGCAAGCTGGAAGACGTGCTGAGTGGCGCGGTCAACTGGGGGCGCAAGAATTCCCTCTGGCCGTACAACTTCGGCCTGTCGTGCTGCTATGTGGAGATGACCACGGCCTTCACCGCGCCTCATGACATCGCCCGCTTCGGTGCCGAGGTGATCCGCGCTTCGCCGCGCCAGGCCGACTTTATGGTCATTGCCGGCACCTGCTTCATCAAAATGGCGCCCATCATCCAGCGCCTCTACGAACAGATGCTCGAACCCAAGTGGGTCATCTCCATGGGTTCGTGCGCCAATTCCGGTGGTATGTACGACATCTACTCGGTCGTTCAGGGGGTCGACAAGTTCCTCCCCGTGGACGTGTACATACCCGGCTGCCCGCCCCGCCCCGAGGCGTTCCTGCAAGGCTTGCAATTGCTGCAGGAGTCCATCGGCAAGGAGCGCCGCCCGCTTTCCTGGGTCGTCGGTGATCAAGGCGTCTATCGCGCCGAGATGCCGTCGCAGAAGGAACAGCGACGCGAACAGCGTATCCAGGTCACCAACCTGCGCAGCCCCGACGACGTGTGATTCCGGCCTTCCCCACGGAAGGCACCCGCACACCCAAACGTTGACCGAAAGCGACCGAGATCATGACTGCAGGCAATGCTCTGTACATCCCGCCCTACAAGGCTGACGACCAGGATATCGTCGTCGAACTGAACGCGCGCTTCGGCGCCGAGACCTTCACGCTGCAACCCAGCCTGACCGGCATGCCGGTGCTCTGGGTACCCCGCGAAAAGCTCATCGAGGTGCTGAGCTTCCTGCGCCAGGCGAGCAAGCCCTACGTGATGCTCTACGACCTGAGCGCCACCGACGAGCGCCTGCGCACTCAGCGCCGCGGCCTGCCTGCCGCCGACTTCAGCGTCTTCTATCACCTGATGTCGCTGGAGCGAAACAGCGATGTGATGATCAAGGTCGCGCTCCGCGAAGGCGACATGAACCTGCCCACCGCCGTCTCCGTCTGGCCCAACGCCAACTGGTACGAGCGCGAAATCTGGGACATGTTCGGCATCACCTTCGACGGCCACCCGTTCCTCACCCGCATGCTGATGCCGCCGACCTGGGAAGGTCATCCGCTGCGCAAGGATTACCCGGCGCGCGCCACCGAGTTCGACCCCTACAGCCTGAACGCCGCCAAGCAGGACCTGGAACAGGAAGCCCTGCGCTTCAAACCCGAGGACTGGGGTATGCAGCGCCACAGCGAGCACGAGGACTACATGTTCCTCAACCTCGGCCCGAACCACCCCTCTGCTCACGGCGCTTTCCGCATCATCCTGCAGCTCGATGGCGAGGAAATCCTCGATTGCGTGCCGGAAATCGGCTACCACCATCGCGGTGCCGAGAAGATGGCCGAGCGCCAGAGCTGGCACAGCTTCATCCCCTACACCGACCGCATCGACTACCTCGGCGGGGTGATGAACAACCTGCCCTACGTGCTGGCGGTGGAGAAACTCGCCGGCATCAAGGTGCCGGACCGCGTCGACTTCATCCGCGTGATGATGGCCGAGTTCTTCCGCATCCAGAACCACCTGCTCTACCTCGGCACCTACATCCAGGACGTCGGCGCCATGACCCCGGTGTTCTTCACCTTCACCGACCGCCAGCGCGCCTACAAGGTCATCGAGGCCATCACCGGTTTTCGCATGCATCCGGCCTGGTACCGCATCGGCGGCGTGGCCCACGACCTTCCGCGCGGCTGGGACAAGTTGGTGCGCGAATTCCTCGACTGGATGCCCAAGCGTCTCAACGAGTATGAGAAGGCCGCGCTGAAGAACAGCATTCTCATCGGTCGTACCAAGGGCGTAGCCGCCTACAACACCAAGGAAGCCCTCGAATGGGGCACCACCGGTGCCGGCCTGCGGGCCACCGGCTGCGACTTCGACATTCGCAAGGCACGCCCCTACTCCGGCTACCAGCATTTCGACTTTGAAGTGCCGCTGGCGGTCAACGGCGACGCCTACGACCGTTGCATGGTGAAGATGGGGGAGATGCGCGAGAGCCTGAAGATCATCGAGCAGTGCCTCAAGCACATGCCTGAAGGCCCTTATAAAGCCGACCACCCGCTGACCACACCGCCGCCGAAAGAGCGCACGCTGGAACACATCGAAACTCTGATCACACACTTCCTGCAGGTCTCCTGGGGTCCGGTGATGCCGGCCAACGAGAGCTTCCAGATGATCGAAGCGACCAAGGGCATCAACAGCTACTACCTGACCAGCGACGGCAGCACCATGAGCTATCGCACGCGCATCCGAACGCCCAGCTTCCCCCATCTGCAGCAGATCCCCTCGGTGATCCGCGGCAGCATGATCCCGGACCTGATCGCCTATCTGGGCAGCATCGATTTCGTTATGGCCGACGTGGACCGCTGATATGAGCACTCTGATCAAGACTGACCGTTTCGTCCTCAGCGAAACCGAACGCTCGGCCATCGAGCACGAAATGCACCATTACGAAGACTCGCGTGCGGCCAGCATCGAAGCCCTGAAGATCGTGCAGAAGGCCCGCGGCTGGGTGCCGGACGGCGCCTGCGATGCCATCGGCGAGATCCTCGGCATCCCGGCCAGCGACGTCGAAGGCGTGGCCACCTTCTATAGTCAGATATTCCGCGTGCCGGTGGGCCGCCACATCATCCGCGTCTGCGACAGCATGACCTGCTACATCGGCGGCCATGAAAGCGTGCTGGACAGCATCCGTAACGAGATCGGCATCGAACCCGGCCAGACTTCCACCGATGGCCGCTTCACGCTGATTCCGGTGTGCTGCCTGGGCAACTGCGACAAGGCCCCGGCACTGATGATCGACGACGACACCTTCGGTGACGTGCAGCCCGGCGGCGTCGCCCAGTTGCTGGAGGCCTATCAATGAAGACGCTTTCATCCTTCGGCCCGGCCAACCGCATCGCCCGTAGCGAAGAAACCCATCCGCTGACCTGGCGTCTGCGCGACGACGGCCAGCCGGTATGGCTCGACGAATATCGCCAGAAGAACGGCTACGCCGCACTGCGCAAGGCGCTGGCCGAAATGGCCCAGGCCGACATCGTGCAGACGGTGAAGGAGTCCGGCCTCAAGGGCCGGGGCGGCGCCGGCTTCCCCACCGGCGTGAAGTGGGGCCTGATGCCCGCCGACGAGTCGCTGAACATCCGCTACCTGCTGTGCAACGCTGACGAGATGGAGCCCAACACCTGGAAGGACCGGCTGCTGATGGAGCAACTGCCGCACCTGCTGGTGGAAGGCATGATCATCAGTGCCCGCGCACTCAAGGCCTATCGCGGCTACATCTTCCTGCGCGGCGAATACGTCGACGCCGCCGCCAACCTCAATCGCGCCATTGATGAGGCCAAGGCCGCCGGCCTGCTGGGCAAGAACATTCTTGGCAGCGGCTTCGATTTCGAACTGTTCGTGCACACCGGCGCCGGCCGCTACATCTGTGGCGAGGAAACCGCGCTGATCAACTCGCTGGAAGGCCGGCGCGCCAACCCGCGCGCCAAGCCGCCCTTCCCCGCCGCTGTCGGCGTGTGGGGCAAGCCGACCTGCGTCAACAACGTCGAAACCCTGTGCAACGTGCCGGCGATCATCGGCAATGGTGTGGACTGGTACAAATCCCTCGCCCGCCCCGGCAGCGAAGACCACGGCAGCAAGCTGATGGGCTTCTCCGGCAAGGTGAAGAACCCCGGTATCTGGGAACTGCCCTTCGGCATCACCGCGCGCGAGCTGTTCGAGGACTATGCCGGCGGCATGAAGGATGGCTATACCTTGAAATGCTGGCAGCCCGGCGGCGCCGGCACCGGCTTCCTGCTGCCCGAGCACCTCGAGGCGCAGATGTATGCCGGCGGTATCGGCAAGGTCGGCACGCGCATGGGCACGGGCCTGGCGCTGGCCGTCGACCACACCGTCAGCATGGTCTCGCTGCTGCGCAACATGGAAGAGTTCTTCGCCCGCGAATCCTGCGGCTGGTGCACGCCGTGCCGTGACGGCCTGCCCTGGAGCGTGAAGACCCTGCGCGCACTGGAGCGTGGCCAGGGCACGCGCCAGGACCTGGACATCCTGCTGCGGCTGGTGGATTTCCTCGGCCCGGGCAAGACCTTCTGCGCCCACGCACCCGGCGCGGTAGAGCCGCTGGGCGCCGCGATCAAGTACTTCCGCTCGGAGTTCGAGGCGGGCGTGGCCCAGGCGAGCGCCACACCGCCACAGCCGGCGCTGACGAATTAAAAGACGCTGGAGGCTAAAGGCTGGACGCTGGAACTTCGTCCAGCCACAAGCCTTTAGCCTCCAGCCCTAGAAAAGATTTCCTTTAGCCAGACCCGCGCAAGCGGGATGAGAAGACCTAGAAATGGCCACTATCCACGTAGACGGCAAAGACTACGAAATCGATGGGGCGGACAACCTGCTGCAGGCCTGTCTGTCCCTCGGCCTCGACGTTCCCTATTTCTGCTGGCACCCGGCGCTGGGCAGCGTCGGCGCCTGCCGCCAGTGCGCGGTCAAGCAGTACAGCGACGAGAACGACACCCGCGGTCGCCTGGTCATGTCGTGCATGACCCCCGCCACCGACAACAGCTGGATCTCCATCGAAGACGAGGAAGCCAAGGCCTTCCGCGCCAGCGTGGTGGAATGGCTGATGATCAACCACCCGCACGACTGCCCGGTGTGCGAGGAAGGCGGTCACTGCCACCTGCAAGACATGACGGTGATGACCGGCCACAACCAGCGCCGTTATCGCTTCACCAAGCGCACCCACCAGAACCAGGAACTCGGCCCCTTCATTGCCCATGAGATGAACCGCTGCATCGCCTGCTATCGCTGCACGCGTTACTACAAGGATTACGCTGGCGGCACTGACCTCGGCGTGTTCGGTGCCCACGACAACGTCTACTTCGGCCGTGTCGAAGACGGCGTGCTGGAAAGCGAGTTCTCCGGCAACCTTACCGAGGTCTGCCCCACCGGCGTGTTCACCGACAAGACCCACTCCGAGCGCTACAACCGCAAGTGGGACATGCAGTTCGCGCCGAGCATCTGCCACGGCTGCGCTTCCGGCTGCAACATCAGCCCCGGCGAGCGCTATGGCGAAATCCGTCGCATCGAGAACCGTTTCAACGGCGAAGTGAACCACTACTTCCTCTGCGACCGCGGGCGCTTCGGCTACGGCTACGTCAACCGCAGCGATCGCCCACGCCAACCGTTGCTGGGCGCGGACAGGCTCGGCATCGACGCCGCCCTGGACAGCGCCGCCGAGCTGCTTCGCGGCAAGCGGGTGATCGGCATCGGCTCGCCACGCGCCAGCCTGGAAAGCAACCACGCCCTGCGTGCGCTGGTCGGTGCGGAGAACTTCTACAGCGGCATCGCCGCCAACGAGCTGGAGAATATCCGGCTGATCCGCCAACTGCTGCAGAACGGCCCGCTGCCGGTGCCGACGATGCGCGACATCGAAAGCCACGATGCGGTGTTCATCCTCGGCGAAGACCTGACCCAGACGGCCGCGCGCATGGCGCTGGCCGTGCGACAAGCCGCCAAGGGCAAGGCCACCGAGATCGCCGCCTCGATGAAGATTCAGGACTGGCACATCGCCGCCGTGCAGAACGTTGCACAAGGCGCCCTGCATCCGGTGTTCATCGCCAGCGTCAGCGAAACCCGTCTCGACGACATCGCCGAACAGAGCGTGCACGCCGCGCCGGCCGATCTGGCCCGTCTCGGTTTCGCCGTGGCGCACGCCATCGACCCCAGCGCGCCGGCCGTTGACGGCCTGGAAGCTGAAGCTCGCGAGCTGGTGCAGCGGATCGCCGAGGCTCTGCTCGCCGCCAAGCGCCCGCTGCTGATCAGCGGCGCCTCGCTGGGCGAGAAGAGCTTGATCGACGCAGCGGGCAACATCGCCCAGGCGCTGAAAAATCGCGGGAAGAACGCCTCCCTCAGCCTCATCGTGCCCGAAGCCAACAGCCTCGGCATGGCACTGCTCGGTGGCGAATCCGCCGATGTCGCGCTGGACGCGCTGATCGCCGGTGCTGCCGAGGCCGTGATCGTGCTGGAAAACGACCTCTACCGCCGCGCCGAGCAAAGCAAGGTGGACGAGGCGCTGGCCGTCGCCAAGGCCGTCATCGTCGCCGATCACCAGCAGACCGCCACCACCGCCAAGGCCCATCTGGTGCTGTCCGCCGCCAGCTTCGCCGAAGCCGATGGCACCCTGGTCAGCCAGGAAGGCCGCGCTCAGCGTTTCTTCCAGGTTTTCGAGCCCAGCTACTACGACAGCAAGATCCTGGTGCGCGAAGGCTGGCGCTGGATGCACGCGCTACAGTGCACGTTGCAGGGCAAGGCCGTGGACTGGACCAACCTGGACCAGGCCACCGCCGATTGCGCCGCGGCCAACCCACAGCTTTCGGGCATTCTGGCTGCCGCGCCACTCTCCTCGTTCCGTATCAAGGGCCTGAAGATGGCGCGCGAGCCGCTGCGCTACAGCGGCCGTACCGCCATGCGCGCCAATATCAGCGTGCACGAACCGCGTCAGCCGCAGGACCAGGACTCACCGTTCGCCTATTCAATGGAAGGCTATTCCGGCAGCAAGGAGGATCGTCAGCAGATTCCGTTCGCCTGGTCACCGGGCTGGAACTCGCCACAGGCCTGGAACAAGTTTCAGGACGAGGTCGGCGGTCACCTGCGTGCCGGTGATCCCGGCGTGCGCCTGCTCGACGACGTCCGCCAGGATCTGGTCTGGAAATCCGCCCCCGCCGCTTTTGCCCCCGCGCTTGGCAGCTGGCAGGTGGTGCCGCTGCATCACCTGTTCGGCAGCGAGGAAACCACCGCGCTCGCCGCACCGATCCAGAGCCGCATCCCGCAGCCCTATGTCGCCTTGGCCGAAGCCGAAGCCGAGCGCCTTGGCATGGCCGAAGGCGAGCTGCTCAGCTTGCGGGTCGCCGATCGGCACCTGCAATTGCCGGTGCGCATCGATGAATCGCTGGGCCTCGGCCTCGTCGGTCTGCCGGTCGGCCTCGAAGGCATTCCGGTACTGAACGGCACCTGCCTGGCCACTGAACTGGAGGCGTCGCGATGAACTGGCTGACTCCCGAAGTGATCGACGTGATCATCGCCGTGGTCAAGGCGCTGGTGATCATGCTCGCCGTAGTAGTGTGCGGCGCCTTGCTGAGCTTCGTCGAACGCCGCCTGCTGGGCTGGTGGCAGGACCGCTACGGCCCCAACCGGGTCGGGCCGTTCGGCATGTTCCAGATCGCCGCCGACATGCTGAAGATGTTCTTCAAGGAGGATTGGAACCCACCGTTCTCCGACCGGCTGATCTTCACCCTGGCGCCGGTGGTGGCGATGAGCTCGCTGCTGCTGGCCTTCGTCATCGTGCCGGTCACCCCGACCTGGGGCGTAGCGGACCTGAACATCGGCCTGCTGTTCTTCTTCGCCATGGCCGGCCTCACGGTGTACGCGGTGCTGTTCGCCGGCTGGGCGAGCAACAACAAGTTCGCCCTGCTCGGCGCCCTGCGCGCCTCGGCGCAGACGGTGTCCTACGAGGTGTTCCTCGGGCTGTCGCTGATGGGCATCGTCGCCCAGGTCGGCTCCTTCAACATGCGCGACATCGTCGAATACCAGCAGCAGAACCTGTGGTTCATCATTCCGCAGTTCCTCGGCTTCTGTACCTTCTTCATCGCCGGTGTCGCGGTCACCCACCGCCACCCGTTCGACCAGCCGGAGGCCGAGCAGGAGCTGGCCGACGGTTACCACGTCGAATATGCCGGGATGAAATGGGGCATGTTCTTCGTCGGCGAGTACATCGGCATCGTGACCATCTCGGCGCTGCTGACCACGCTGTTCTTCGGCGGCTGGCACGGCCCCTTCCTGGATACCTTGCCCTGGCTGTCGTTCTTCTATTTCGCGATCAAGACCGGTTTCTTCATCATGCTGTTCGTGCTGTTGCGCGCCTCGTTGCCGCGCCCGCGCTACGACCAGGTGATGGCCTTCGGCTGGAAGTTCTGCCTGCCGCTGACCCTGATCAACCTGCTGGTGACCGGCGCGCTCGTGCTGGCCGCGGCCCAGTAAGGAGAGAATTCGATGTTCAAGTACATTGGCGCGGTGCTCCACGGCACCTACACCCAACTGCGCAGCCTGGTGATGGTTTTCAGCCATGGCTTTCGCAAGCGCGACACCCTGCAGTACCCGGAAGAGCCGGTCTACCTGCCGCCGCGCTATCGCGGTCGCATCGTGCTGACGCGCGATCCCGACGGCGAAGAGCGTTGCGTGGCCTGCAACCTCTGCGCAGTGGCCTGCCCGGTGGGCTGCATCTCGCTGCAGAAGGCCGAGACCGACGAAGGCCGCTGGTATCCCGAGTTCTTCCGCATCAACTTCTCGCGCTGCATCTTCTGCGGGCTCTGTGAGGAAGCCTGCCCGACCAACGCGATCCAGCTCACGCCGGATTTCGAGATGGGCGAATACAAGCGCCAGGACCTGGTGTACGAGAAGGAAGACCTGCTGATTTCCGGCACAGGCAAGTATCACGACTACAACTTCTACCGCGTTTCGGGCCTGGCCATCGCCGGCAAACCGAAGGGCGCCGCGCAGAACGAGGCGGAGCCGATCAACGTCAAAGGGTTGTTGCCATGAAGCCTTTCGATAAAAAGCGCTGGAGGCTAGGGTCTGTTGCCGTTTCGTCGCGAGCCGCGTTGCTGCGGCAAATATCGCCAGGCAAGGCGCGGGACGCTGGCAATGGTCATTCCCTTGCCAAGTCTCGCAACGCCGCATGGCGATATTTGACGCGCAACCCTTCGGGCCGGGCCTGTTTTTGCGCGATGCGGCGTTATTCGTCGTTCATTTGGAATAACCAAACCTCTCTCCTCATGCCTTGCCTCGCGCAAAAACAGGCGCCGGCGCGGCCGCGAACGAAATGGCAACAGGCCCTAGAAAGCTGGACGAGTTCCCCGGCTTTTTCGTTCAGCCTTCAGCCTTCAGCTTTCCAGCGCTCCAGGAGCTTGTGATGGAATTCGCCTTCTACTTTTCCGCTGGCGTGGCCGTGGTCGCCACGCTGCGGGTGATCACCGGCAGCAATCCGGTGCACGCCCTGCTCTACCTGATCACCTCGCTGCTGGCCGTGTCGATGTGCTTCTTCGCCCTCGGCGCGCCCTTTGCCGGCGCGCTGGAAATCATCGTCTATGCCGGCGCCATCATGGTGCTCTTCGTGTTCGTGGTGATGATGCTCAACCTGGGTCGCAACACCGCCGGCCAGGAACGCGCCTGGATGGCGCCGCGCGTCTGGATCGGCCCGTCGCTGCTGGCGGCGGTCCTGTTGGCGCAGCTGCTCTGGGCCTTGTTCTCGGCACAGGAATACGCACCGACAGGCCTGACCACCGTCGGTCCCAAGGAAGTCGGCATCGCCCTGTTCGGGCCTTACCTGCTGGCCGTCGAGCTGGCTTCCATGCTGCTGTTGGCGGCGCTGGTCGCCGCCTTCCACCTGGGCCGCCACGAGGCGAAGGAGTAAGCCATGCATTCGATTCCAATGGAGCACGGCCTGGCCATCGCCGCCGTGCTGTTCTGTCTGGGGCTGGTCGGCCTGATGGTGCGACGCAACATCCTGTTCATGCTGATGAGCCTGGAAGTGATGATGAACGCCGCTGGTCTGGCCTTCGTCGTGGCCGGTAGCCGCTGGGAGCAGCCGGATGGGCAGATCATGTTCATCCTGGTGATCACCCTGGCCGCCGCCGAGGCCGCCATCGGCCTGGCGATCCTGCTGCAGCTGTATCGCCGCTTCAACACCCTCGATGTCGATGCTGCAAGCGAGATGCGCGGATGAACCTACTATTCCTGACCTTCGTTTTCCCGCTGCTGGGCTACTTCCTGCTGGCCTTCTCGCGCGGGCGTATCTCCGAGAACCTGGCCGCCGTGATCGGTGTCGGTTCGATCGGCCTGTCGGCGCTGATTGCGGCGTTGTGCATCTGGCAGTTCAACACCTCGCCACCGGAGGGCGGCGTATTCAGTCAGCACCTGTGGCAGTGGCTGGACGTGGTCGGTTTCAGCGTCGCCTTTGGCCTGCACCTGGACGGCCTGTCGCTGACCATGCTCGGCGTGGTCACCGGCGTGGGCTTTCTGATCCACCTGTTCGCCAGCTGGTACATGCGCGGTGAAGAGGGCTACTCGCGCTTCTTCGCCTACACCAACCTGTTCATCTTCAGCATGTTGCTACTGGTACTGGGCGACAACCTGCTGCTGCTGTACTTCGGTTGGGAAGGCGTCGGGCTGTGCTCCTACCTGCTGATCGGCTTCTACTTCAAGGAGCGCAAGAACGGCAATGCCGCGCTCAAGGCCTTCATCGTCACCCGCGTCGGCGACGTGCTGATGGCCTTCGGTCTGTTCATCCTGTTCGTCCAGCTTGGCACCCTGAACATCCCGGAACTGCTGGCGCTGGCACCGCAGAAGTTCGCCGAAGGCGAGCTGTGGATCACCCTGGCGACCCTGGCGCTGCTGGGCGGCGCGGTGGGCAAATCTGCCCAGCTGCCGTTGCAGACCTGGCTGGCCGACGCCATGGCTGGCCCGACACCGGTTTCCGCACTGATCCACGCGGCGACCATGGTCACCGCCGGCGTCTATCTGATCGCCCGCACCCACGGCCTGTTCCTGCTGGCGCCGGACGTGCTTGAGCTGGTGGGCATCGTCGGTGGCGTGACCCTGGTGCTGGCCGGCTTCGCCGCGCTGGTGCAGACCGACATCAAGCGCATCCTCGCCTACTCGACCATGAGCCAGATCGGCTACATGTTCCTGGCGCTGGGCGTCGGCGCCTGGGACGCGGCGATCTTCCACCTGATGACCCACGCTTTCTTCAAGGCGCTGCTGTTCCTCGCCTCTGGTTCGGTGATCAACGCCTGCCACCACGAGCAGAACATCTTCAGGATGGGTGGGCTGTGGAAGAAGCTGCCGCTGGCCTACGCCAGTTTCATCGTCGGCGGCGCGGCACTGGCGGCGCTGCCGCTTATCACCGCGGGCTTCTATTCCAAGGACGAGATCCTCTGGGAAGCCTTCGCCAGCGGTCACAGCGGCCTGCTCTATGCGGGGCTGGCCGGTGCCTTCCTGACCTCGCTGTACACCTTCCGCCTGATCTTCATCGCCTTCCACGGCGAGGCGAAGACCGAGGCGCACGCCGGTCGCGGCCTGGCCCACAACCTGCCGCTGGTGGTGCTGATCGTGCTGTCCACGTTCATCGGCGCGCTGATCGTACCGCCGCTGGCCGGCGTGCTGCCGCAAAGCGTCGGCCATGCGGGTGGCGAGGCCAAGCACAGCCTGGAGATCGCCTCCGGCGCCATCGCTCTAGCCGGCATCCTGCTCGCGGCGCTGCTGTTCCTCGGCAAGCGCGGCGTGGCCAGCGCCATCGCGCAAAGCGCGCCGGGGCGTTTCCTCTCGGCCTGGTGGTACGCCGCCTGGGGCTTCGACTGGCTCTACGACAAGCTTTTCGTGCAGCCCTACCTCTGGCTCACCCGCCTGCTGGCGCGCGACCCCATCGACGCCACCATCGGATTGGTACCGCGTACGGCACGGGGCAGCCATGTGCTGCTAAGCCGCAGCGAAACCGGCCAGTTGCGCTGGTACGCCCTGTCCATCGTTGGCGGAGCCGTGCTGTTGCTCGGCATCGTTCTGCTCTGAATTTGCGCAAGGATTCGAAATCGTGATTCTGCCCTGGCTAATCCTGATTCCCTTCATCGGCGGCCTGCTCTGCTGGTTCGTCGAACGTTTCGACAAGAGCATGCCGCGCTGGATCGCTCTGCTCACCATGACGCTGTTGCTCGCACTCGGCCTCTGGCTGTGGGCGGGCGGCAACTACCAGCTCGCCCCCGCGCCCGGCGCCGAGGCCAACTGGGCCGTGGAATTCAAGCACGTCTGGATCGAGCGCTTCGGCATCAACCTGCACCTGGCGCTCGATGGCCTGTCGCTGCTGATGATCATGCTCACCGGCCTGCTCGGCGTGCTCTCGGTGCTCTGCTCCTGGAAGGAAATCCAGCGCCACGTCGGCTTCTTCCACCTCAACCTGATGTGGATTCTCGGCGGCGTGGTCGGGGTGTTCCTCGCCCTGGACCTGTTCCTGTTCTTCTTCTTCTGGGAAATGATGCTGGTGCCGATGTACTTCCTCATCGCGCTCTGGGGTCACAGCTCGGAAGGCAAGCGCTCGCGGATCAACGCGGCGACCAAGTTCTTCATCTACACCCAGGCCAGCGGCCTGATCATGCTGGTGGCCATCCTCGGCCTGGTGCTGGTGAACTATCACAACACCGGTGTGTTCACCTTCGACTACCAGCTGCTGCTACAGGCCGATCTGACGCCGGGCGTCGAATACCTGCTGATGCTGGGCTTCTTCATCGCCTTCGCGGTGAAATTCCCCATCGTGCCGCTGCACTCCTGGCTGCCCGATGCCCACGCCCAGGCGCCCACCGCCGGCTCCGTCGACCTGGCCGGTATCCTGCTGAAAACCGCCGCCTACGGCATGATCCGCTTCGCCCTGCCGCTATTCCCGGATGCCTCGATGGACTTCGCGCCCATCGCCATGGGCCTCGGCCTGCTCGGCATCTTCTACGGCGCGGTGCTGTCGTTCGCGCAGACCGACATCAAGCGCCTGATCGCCTATTCCAGCATCTCGCACATGGGCTTCGTGCTGATCGGCATCTATTCCGGCAGCGAACTCGCCCTGCAAGGCGCAGTGGTGCTGATGATCGCTCACGGTCTCTCGGCCGCGGCGCTGTTCATCCTCAGCGGCCAGCTCTATGAGCGCCTGCACACGCGGGACATGCGCGAGATGGGCGGCCTGTGGTCGCGTCTGCCCTGGCTGCCACCACTGAGCCTGTTCTTCGCCGCCGCCTCGCTGGGCCTGCCCGGAACCGGCAACTTCATCGGTGAGTTCGTGGTGCTGTTCGGCGCCTTCGCCAACTCCCCATGGGTGGTGGTGATCGCCACCTTCGGTCTGGTGTTCTCCTCGATCTATTCACTGGCGATGATCCACCGCGCCTACTTCGGGCCCACCAAGGCCGAAGGGCTGTTGCAAGGCCTGGACGCACGCGAGATCGGCATGGTGCTGCTGCTGGCCGTGCTGCTGGTACTGCTCGGCGTCTATCCGCAGCCGGTGTTCGACACCTCGCTTGCCACCATGAACGGTGTGCAGCAATGGATCGATACCGCTTTCACCCCAACAGTTTCGGCCCGGTAGTCTCGCCATGGAATTCACACAGCAACACTTCATCGCCCTGCTGCCCTTGCTGATCACCGGCGCCACCGCCATCGCGGTGATGCTGGCCATCGCCTGGCGACGCAATCACGGGCTCAGCTTCGTCGTCACGTCGGTGGGCCTCACTCTTGCCCTGGTGTCCATAGTGCCGGCGCTGCGGGTCGCGCCGCTGGACGTGACGCCGCTGCTGCGGCTGGACGCCTTCGCCTATTTCTATAGCGCCGTGGTGCTGGTCGCGACACTGGCCTGCGTGACGCTGGCTCACGCCTATCTGGGCGAGAAAGCCGGTGCCGAAGGCTTCCCGGGCAACCGCGAGGAGCTCTATCTGCTGATGACATTGTCGGCCGCCGGCGGGCTGGTTCTGGTCAGCGCGCAGCACCTGGCCGGGTTCTTCATCGGTCTGGAACTGCTCTCGGTACCGGTATACGGGCTGGTCGCCTACGCCTTCTTCAACAAGCGCTCGCTGGAAGCCGGGATCAAGTACACGGTGCTGTCCGCCGCCGCCAGCGCCTTCCTGCTGTTCGGCATGGCGCTGCTCTACGCCGAATCGGGCAGCCTCAGCTTCGCCGGTCTCGGCGCCAGCCTGGCCGCACAAGGCTCGTCGGTGCTGGTGCAGGCAGGCGTCGGCATGATGCTGATCGGCCTCGGATTCAAGCTCTCGCTGGCCCCCTTCCACCTGTGGACGCCAGACGTCTACGAAGGCGCGCCGGCCCCGGTGGCGACCTTCCTGGCCACGGTCAGCAAGGTGGCGGTGTTCGCGGTGCTGCTGCGTCTGTATCAACTGTCGCCAGCCACCAGCGGCGGCTGGTTGAACGATGCGCTGAGCCTGATCGCCATCGCCTCGATCCTGATCGGCAACCTGTTGGCGCTGAACCAGAGCAACCTCAAGCGGCTGCTGGGTTACTCGTCGATTGCTCACTTCGGCTACCTGCTGGTGGCGCTGATCGCCAGCAAGGGCCTGGCGGTGGAAGCCATCGGCGTCTACCTGGTGACCTACGTGCTGACCACCTTGGGTGCCTTCGGCGTGATCACCCTGATGTCGAGCCCCTTCCAGGGTCGCGATGCCGATGCGCTCTACGAGTATCGCGGGCTGTTCTGGCGCCGCCCCTACCTCACCGCCGTGCTCACCGTGATGATGCTGTCGCTGGCAGGCATTCCGCTGACGGCAGGCTTCATCGGCAAGTTCTACGTGATCGCCTCCGGCGTCGAATCACAGCTGTGGTGGTTGCTGGGCGCGCTGATCATCGGCAGCGCCGTGGGCCTTTTCTATTACCTGCGGGTGATGGTGACGCTGTATCTGGTCGAACCCGGAATGCGCCGCCACGACGCCCCGATCAATTGGGGGCAGCGTGCCGGGGGGGTGATGCTGCTGGCCATCGCGACGTTGGCGTTCCTACTGGGGATTTATCCGCAGCCATTACTGGAACTGGTGCAGCAGGCGGGGTTTGCCGCGCTCTGACAGCTTGATCTTTATCTAGAAGCAGAACGCCCCAGCTCGGGGCGTTCTGCTTTCTGCCGATCGTAAGCTATCTCTCTCGAATTCTTTGCGATGTCGATCAGTCCGACAGATGCTCGCGCCACTCATGCATCCGCTAGTAGCCGCCAAACAGACCGCAGTAGCAGTGTGGTTCTCATGACCGTTTCTAATGCTTCTAACGGGACGCACCCAGACACTTCGCATCACGGAACCGAGCACTTCCGCCCTCCACAAAAAAACCGCGACCCGAGGGCCGCGGTTTTTTATGACTACCGAAACATCACGCCTTCTGCCGCAGCTTCTCCGGTTTGATCAGGAAACGCGCCAGTGCTGGCAGCAGCCAGATCGCGCCGACCATGTTCCAGAGGAACATGAAGGTCAGCATCAAGCCCATATCGGCCTGGAACTTGATCTCTGAAAACACCCAGGTGAACACGCCGATCGCCAGGCAGACGCCGGTGAAGATCACCGCCTTACCGGTGGTTTTCAGCGTCTCGTAGTAGGCGTCCTGCAGCGTCATGCCCTGACGCAGATAGGTCTCCAACCGGCTGTAGATGTAGATGCCGTAATCCACACCGATACCCACGCCCAGAGCGATGACCGGCAGCGTCGCCACCTTCACGCCAATGCCCATGAAGGCCATCAAGGCGTTGCCTAGGATCGAGGTCAGCACCAGCGGCAGAATCACGCAGAGCGTCGCGGCAACGGAGCGGAACGTCAGCAGGCACATGAAGCTCACCGCCGCATAAACCGCGATCAGCATGGTGGTTTCGGAGGCTGCGATCACTTCGTTGGTAGCCGCTTCGATACCGGCGTTACCGGCAGCGAGGACAAACTCCAACCCTTCACGGTTGTTCTCCTCGGCGAACTCACGCGCCGCGGCTACGACGTGCTCCAGCGTTTCAGCCTTATGATCGTTGAGGAACACCAGCACCGGCGCCAGCGAGCAATCGCCGTTGTACATGCCTTCGGCACGTGCAATGGAGCTGTTGAGGACGAACTGGTTACGCGACAGCGTTTCCCATTTCAGGCTGCCCTCGTTCATGCCCTTGATACTCTGCCGCGCCACGGTGACCATCGACACCGCCGACTGCACACCCTCAGTGTTTTCCATCTTCCACATCAACTCGTCCATGGCGGCGAGCGTGTCGTAGTGGGCGCAACCTTCAGGCGCGGTCTTGACCATCACCACCAGCACGTCAGAGCTGGTCGAGTAGTTACGGATAACGAAATCATTGTCCAGGTTGTAGCGCGAGTCCGGATGCAGTTCCGGTGCGCCCTGGTCGAGATCACCGATCTTCAGGTTCTGGCCGTACCAGAGCCCGCCGCCCACGGCTAACAACGCGATGACGATAGAAATCGGCGCGACCACCGGGTTGGCGAAATTCGACAGCAGCCGCCAGAACGGGTGGTTGCGCGCCGCTTCCTCACGAGCCTGTTTGACTGCGCGCTGGCTGATGCCCATGTAGGAAATCGCCACCGGCAGCAGGATCAGGTTGGTCAGGATGATCACCGCCACGCCCAGCGAAGCACCGATGGCCAACTCGCGGATTACGCCGATATCGATCAGCAGCAAGGTCACGAAGCCGACGGCATCGGAGGCCAGCGCTACCATGCCGGGGATGAACAACTGACGGAACGCCATGCGTGCAGCAGCCAGCGGATCATCGGTTTCGCCCGAGGCCATGGCGATGCCGTTGATCTTCTGCACGCCGTGGGAGATACCGATGGCGAACACCAGGAACGGCACCAGCATCGAATAGGGATCGAGCCCAAAACCCAATGTATGCAACAGACCCAGCTGCCAGGCCACGGCGATCAACGTAGTCACCACTACCGCGATGGTGCTCTTGAAGCAGCGGGTGAACCACAGCAGCAATGCCAGGGTGATACCGATAGCGACGAAGAAGAACAGCGCAACACCGACCAGCCCGTCGATCAGATCGCCCACCTTCTTGGCGAAACCGATGATGTGGATATCAACGTTCGGATTCTGCGCCTCGTACTTGTCGCGGATCTTCTCTTCCAGCTCGTGGGAGAACTTTTGATAGTCGAGAACGATCTGCTTGCTGCGGTCTTCAGGATCCGAGTAGGACTCCATCAGCGGTACATCGATGATGCTCGACTTAAAGTCATTCGCCACAAGGCGACCGACCTGACCGGACTTGAGGATGTTGCTGCGCAGATCATCAAGGCTTTGCGGCGACCCGTCATAGGTCTGCGGAATCACTTCACCGCCGGCGAAGCCCTGTTCAGTCACCTCGGTCCAGCGAACGCTGGGGCTCCACAGCGACTTCATGTTGGAACGGTCGACACCCTGGATGTAGAACACTTCGTCGTGGATCTGACGCAGCGTCTCCATGTACTCCTTGGAGAAAATGTCGCCGTCTTTGGCGGCAACGGATATCCGCACCGTGTTGCCCAGGTTGGCCAGGTCATCGCGGTGCTGAAGCATGTTCTGAATGTAGGGATGTCCCAGCGGGATCATCTTTTCGAAACTGGTCGAAGGACGGACCTGCGCCGCCTGGTAGAACAGGAACACGCTGATCAACAAGCAGACAAAGATCACTGCTAGTCGATTGTTGAATATCAGGCGCTCAAGAAAAGACGCCGGCTTTTGTTGGTGCTTAGTCATGTTGGCTCCGGCTTATTGTTCTACAGGCAGGTTTGCGCCGCTTGGCGATACGACCCTGGCGCCACTCTGTCCGACGAGAATCAGATTGCCATCCGGGTTAGCGACGACGCCTGATAACGAGCGACGGTCCGGGCGACTGAACAGCTTGAAGCTCTGTCCATTGTCTTCACTGCTGAGCACGGTGCCACCATGTCCAACTACCACGATGCGCCCATCCGGCAACAAATTGCCGTCCGCCAGCCCCGACTCGACCGTGTCGTTCCCGTCGAGCAGCTCGATGGCTTGCCAGCTATCGCCAAAGTCGGCGGAACGGAACAGATGACCACGCAGACCGAAGGCCACGACCACGCCGGGTTTGCCGCCGCTCACGACACCGAACAAAGAACCCTGATAGGGCGATTCGACGCGCTCCCAGGTCTCGCCCATGTCGCTGGAACGGAACATTCCACCCATTTCGCCCACGACGAACAACCCTGAGCCCTCGATGTGGGTGATGGCGTTCAGGTGAGCGCCATCCTCGTTGTCCAGGCGATCAGCGACGTCTTCCCAATTCTGGCCGCCGTCAGTGGTTTCCAGCAGCACGCCGTAAGCGCCAGTGGCGAAGCCATGTTGTGAATTCTCGAACCATACGTCGAGCAACGGCACTTCGCCTTCGCGATTTTCGTACTGACGCGTCCAGCTTTCGCCACCGTCACGGGTCGCAAGGATCAGCGCGTCGTGGCCGACCGCCCAGCCATGTTTGTCATCGACGAAGTAGACAGCCGTGAGCATCTGACGGGTCGGAACCTTGGCCTGGGACCACGTAGCGCCAGCGTCATCGGAGTAGAGGATATGCCCACGGTCGCCAGCAGCGACCAAGCGCTTACCCGCGTAAGTAATATCGAGCAGCAGCGCCGATACGGCCTTTTTCGACTCGATCGCATAGCGGGTTGCTGGCTCGGCGCTTTGCGCATGAGCGGGTGCAGCGGCGAAAAACAGGATGGATAGAACACTGCAGAGCGAGAGCGTTCTTGCGAGTGGCGAATAACTGAAATTCGACCTGCGGCGTGTGCTTTCCGCATGACCGAACCGGGTGCGCCACATAACGGGCTCACTCATACATACCCCCTTTATTTTTATTAGGTAAGGCCTGTGTTTGGTGCTAGGCGAAGCCATGCTATAGGGCTTTCGAAAGCGGCGGCAATTGCCTGGACGTTATGTTTTGTTAAGCCGGGCTGATTGATGTTGCTTGATCAGCGAGCTTTATGGCACGGCGTTTCATCGCCTTATTGCATCGCGCCTCAAGAAAACGGTTCGATTCCCAAATTAGTACTCCTCGGAAAGAACGAATCCCGTGACGATGCACGGGATTCGGGGTGGTTCATGTCGCCTTTGCAGGCGGCGACATCGCGTCAGGCGAGGCTCTTGCTGACCACCTCGTAGACATCGCTGGACAGCTCACCCGAGGCTAGGATCCGTTCCAACTCGCCCTTCATCAGGCCCTGCCGACCCACGTCGTACTTGCGCCAGCGGGTCAGCGGCGCCAGCAGGCGCGAGGCGATCTGCGGATTGAGCCCGTTCAATACGATGATCTGATCGGCCAGGAAGCCATAACCGGCACCATCAGCGCGATGGAAGTTGACCAGGTTCTGGTTGGCGAAGGCGCCGATCAGGGCGCGAACCTTGTTCGGGTTCTTCAGCGTGAACGCCGGATGCTGCATCAGGTGCTGGACACGCTCCAGGCCGCCCGGCTGGGTGTTGCCGGCCTGCACGCTGAACCACTGATCCATGACCAGCGGGTTGTCCTTGAAGTGTTCGGCAAAGGCTTCGAGTGCCTTGTCGCGCTCGGCCTGGAACTCCGAATTGACCAGCACGGCCAGTGCCGTCAGGCGCTCGGTCATGTTGTCGGCCTGCTCGAATTGCTCGACGCAGGCGGCGACCACTTCAGGTTTGCCGCTGAGCATCAGGTATGACAGGGCGATGTTTTGCAGGGCACGACGGGCGAAGTGACTGGCTTCGGCGACATAAGGCGTCTGCCGGGACAGCTCGCGGTTGGCCTGGTAGCGCTTGCAGAGCAGATCGAACAATGCCGTGGCGATGCTCTGGCGGGCGAAATCGCGCGCCGCGTGTATGGCATCGACGTCCGCCACTTCGCTGATCTCGGTGAGGTAGGCCTCGCTCGGCAGCGACAGCATTTCGGCGACCATCGCCGGGTCGAGGCTTTCGTCCTCCAACAGGCTGCGCAGCGCCTCGACCAGACGCTGGTCCAGCTGCAGCGCTTCGCTGCGCTGATGCTGTCCGATCATCTCCTGCAACACCTGAACCGACAGTTGCTGACCGGCCTCCCAGCGGTTGAAACCGTCGGAATCGTGCTGCATCAGGAACATCAGCTGATCGCGGCTGTACGGAAACTCAAGCTTCACCGGCGCGGAGAAACCGCGCAGCAACGATGGCAACGGCTGCTCGGGAACGTCGATGAAGGTGAAGGTCTGTTCGGCCTGATCGACTGCCAGCACGCGAGTGGTCCCGACGGCGGCATCCTCGCCTTGCAGGCGTAGTGCAATCTCGTTGCCCTGGGTGTCCAGCAGGCCCAGCGAAACAGGGATCACGAATGCCAGCTTCTCGCTCTGTCCCGGTGTCGGCGGGCAGCTCTGGCGGAACGTGAGGCTGTAGGTCTTGGCCGTTGCATCGTAGTGCTCGCTGACGGCGAGGCGCGGCGTGCCGGCCTGGCTGTACCAGCGTTTGAACTGGCTCAGGTCGGCTCCGTTGGCGTCTTCCATCGCTTTGACGAAATCATCGACGGTTACCGCCTGGCCATCGTGCCGCTCGAAGTAAAGGTCGCTGCCCTTGCGAAAGCCCTCCTCGCCCAGCAGAGTCTGGATCATGCGCACCACTTCGGCGCCCTTCTCGTAAACGGTCAGGGTGTAGAAGTTGGAAATCTCGATGAAGGACTCCGGCCGCACCGAGTGGGCCATGGGGCCGGCATCTTCGGCGAACTGGTGGGTGCGCAAATAGGAGACATCCTCGACGCGTTTAACGGTCTCGGAATTCATGTCGGAGGAGAACTGCGCATCGCGAAAGACAGTAAAACCTTCCTTGAGCGACAGCTGGAACCAGTCGCGGCAGGTCACACGGTTGCCCGACCAGTTGTGAAAGTACTCGTGAGCGACGATCGCCTCCACGCGCTGATGGGCGGCATCGGTGGCGGTTTCCGCGCGGGCCAGTACGGCGCTGGAGTTGAAAATATTGAGGCCCTTGTTCTCCATGGCGCCCATGTTGAAGTCGTTGACCGCGACGATCATGAAGATGTCCAGGTCGTACTCGCGACCGTAGACTTCTTCGTCCCACTTCATCGACTTTTTCAGGCTGTCCATAGCGTGCTGGCATTTGTCGATGTTCTCCGGCTCGACATAGATGCGCAGCGCTACCTCGCGGCCGCTCATGGTGGTGAAGCTGTCCTCGACGCACCAGAGGTCGCCGGCCACCAGGGCGAACAGGTAGGCCGGCTTCTTGAACGGATCTTCCCAGGTTGCCCAGTGACGGCCATCATCTTCCTCCCCACTGGCGATCGGGTTGCCGTTGGACAGGAGGATCGGATAAGTCTGCTTCTCGGCGCTGACCGTGGTGGTGAATTTGCTCATCACGTCCGGGCGGTCGAGGTAGTAGGTGATCTTGCGGAAGCCCTCGGCCTCGCATTGGGTGCAGAACATGCTGCCAGACTTGTAGAGGCCTTCCAGTGCGGTGTTGCTCTCCGGGTGGATGACGACGCTGCTGTCGAGCGTGAAAGCGTCACTGTCGGGCTGCAGGGTCAGGCTTTCCCCAGCGACTTCGTAATCGCCCAGGCCCAGCTGGCGGTCGTTCAGCGACAGCGATATCAGCTCCAGATCCTGCCCGTGCAACTGTAGCGGCGGCAGGCCGGTACCCGCATCAGGATTGCGGCGCATCACCAGTTGCGCATGCACCAAGGTGCGGTCTTCGTACAGCTCGAAGGTCAGGTGGGTTTCATCGATCAGGTACTCAGGCGCCTGATAATCCTTGAGATGAATGACTTTCGGTTGTTCGGTGCGCATGGCTCGGGCCTCTTCGCGGCAGCTTCAGGTGGCAAGCTTCAAGCTGCAAGTTAGGGATGGCGTCAGCTTGCAGCTTGTGGCTTGCAGCTGATAGCTGTTTGGTAGGCGGTGAACTTGCGGATGTTGATCACGCCGGTGTCCAGGATCAGGTATTGACCCTTGATGCCGCGCAGGGTGCCTTCGACAACGGGCGTCTTTCCCAAGTCTAGACTGACGATCTTGGTCGGGTAGGCATCGACCGGGTAACGAATCTCCAATACCTCGGCGTCCGCCACCGGCTGGATTGCCTGCAATCCATAGCGCTGTTGCAGGCCCCGCAGGCCTTCGGCGCAGGCATCGAATATTTGCTCGCGAATCTCGATCAGGTCGATGGGCTCGGCATCCCCCTTGAGCAACGCGCGCCAGTTGGTACGGTCAGCCACCTGACTGCGCAGCAGATCCTCGACCATGCCCGACTGTTGGCGGGTGGCAACGCGCATGATCGGCAGCGCCTGGCTGGCGCCCTGGTCGAGCCAGCGGGTCGGCAATTGCGTGGCGCGGGTGATGCCTACCTTGATACCCGACGAGTTGGCCAGATAGACCACGTGGTCGGTCATGCAGAAGTCCATGCCCCACTGCGGGTCGCGGCAGGTGCCGAAATCGTGGTGGCATTTTTCCGGGCTCATGATGCAGATGTCGCACTGCGGGAGCTTCTTGAAGCAGGGATAGCAATAGCCCTGGCTGAAACTCTTGTTGGTCTTGCGCCCGCAATGGGTGCAGTTGATAGCGCCGAGGTACTCCAGTCGCAAGGTCTTGCCGATCAGCGGATTGACGGGCACCAGTTCGTCGTTCAGACGGAAGGAATATTGCGCTTGGGCACCCAGCTGAATCGACATCTTGCTCAGGGCGCCGCGTCCTAGCTCCAACATCAGTGACGGGTCCCGGAAGCGGGTGCGAACAGACTGGTGTCGATCGGCGCCTTGTTCTTGCTCTTGGAGGCGCATTCATCACCGCCCATATAACCGGTGCGCTCTTCTTCCGGCAGGTTCTGGATTTCCCAGGCAATCATCGCGCCGAGGCAGGTTTCCTTCTGCTCGGGCGTCAGCTTGCGACCGTCGCTCCACTTGCCCAGCTCGACGGCAGTTTTCAGGTTTTCGTAGATTTCGGGGGTGATGTTTTCGATGGCTTCGATAAAGGACGACATGGCCGGCTCCCGGGGAAACAAGCGCGCATTCTAACGGAAAGGAGCAGCAATGAGCTGGAAGCCTCAAGCCTCAAGCCTCAAGCCTCAAGCCTTCGACGCGCGAGCAGGCCACCGACAACACCGGTGATGCACCCGGCTACCAACCCGCCAACATGCGCCGCGTTGGCGATCGCCAATGCACCGAAGCTCACCACTTCGATCACACCGGTCAGGCAGATCACCAGCCAGATCAGCATCAACACCACCACACCCGGCGGCAAACGGTAGGCTTCGTCCGGCGACAGCTTCTGGAACAGCCAGCAGTGGCCGAGCAGGCCGTACAGGACACCGGACAACCCGCCGAAGATGCCTGGTCCGCCGAACAGGTATTGCGCCAGATTGGACACGATGCCGAACAGCAGCGTGAATCCGAGCAGCATCATCGCGCCCTGGCGATATTCGATGCGCCGCCCAAGCTCCCAGTACCACATGGAATTCATGGCCAGGTGGAGAAAGCCGAAGTGCACGAAGATCGGCGTCACCAACCGCCACCACTGCCCTTCCGCGAGGGTCTGTTCGAGCGTCGCGAAATAGGCGTATTCGCCGTCGATGCGAAAATCGCTGAAGCTGAACCAGCGGATGGTTTCGAAGTTCTCGCCAAGCATGGTGATCGCCGCCGCGATCAGCGTCAGCAGCAACACCGTGGCAGTCAGCGGACTGCGGCGCAGACTGGCGACAAATCCCCCACCGCGGCGTGGCGGTTGCTCGGCGACCACCGCACCGTCGCCTTGCGGATAACGCTGATAAAGCTCACGAACCTGCTCGGCGGCTGCCGCCGGCACGCGTAGCACCTGCTCGCCCGCCTCTTCGGAGACGCGGCAAGGCACCTGCAGGCGCCGCAACAGCGCGACGAAACCACTCAAGTCTTCGGATAAGGGCAGGCGCAACGCCTCGACAACGACCATCTAGCGCTCCACATTCACCCAGACGAATTTCGCCGGGTCGAGTCGGGTTTCCTGGTCGAGCCGGTAGGCCACCAGCTTGCCGTATTTCACCGCGCTGTAATCCAGACAGGCCAGGTTATGGCGTATGGGGGCGGGTTCGCCGCTGCGCCAGTAATGCCCGACGAACAACAGCGGATCGTCCGGCCCATAAAGGAACAAGCGGCTCTTCTGGCTTTCGCTGAGCGGCAGGCGCGCGGCCTTTTCCGGTAGACCGTCGGGCTGGAACACGATATCGCCGTAGGTCTTCGGGTTCTCTTCCCAAAACTTGGTGCGGAAGAAACTGCGGGTAAACCCCTCGGCGCTGGTCAACGTCAGGCCCTGGGGCAGCGGCATGTCGGTGCCACGCAGTAGACGGTCCAGTGCCTTGGCCGCGAATCCGTCACTGAACGCGGCATCGCGCAAGAATTCTGGATCGACGCAGCCGTGGCTCAAACGCTGGCGAAGCTGATCGATGACGGCGTTATCCCAGCAGGCGTGAACCACGCGAAAACGCTCGCTCTGAAGAAACAGCGGCAGCTCCATGAACCACGCGCGGAACGCTCGCCATTCATCCGGGTAGTGCTCGAACTGCTCGAAGGTCTGCTGCAGCAGCATTTCGTAACGCGGGGTGTGTTCGCGCACGAAAGCCTTGCCGCTTTCCGGCGGTGCCGGCGTGTACCAGCCCAGTGCGTTGAATTCGTGGTTGCCCATGATGCAGTAGGCCTGCTCCGCCTCGACCATCGCGTGCACCAGATGCAACGCCTCACGGATGCGTGGGCCACGGTCGATGATGTCGCCGAGGAAAATCACCTGGCGACGCGGATGTCGCCACACATCGCCCTGCAGGCGATAGCCGAGCTGATCGAGTAGACGTTCCAGAGTATGAGCGCAACCGTGTACGTCCCCGATGAGGTCGTAGCTGCGCTCCGGATCGACGATCACTATTCGCCTCCACCGAGGCGACTGCCCCAGCCAAGCTTGGTGCGGCAAACCTCGTAATAGTTATGATCCAGCGGATGGATCAGGTGCAGCTTCTGTGGCTTCTTGCGCACCGTGACGGTATCGCCCGGCGCGCAGGTGAAATGGTTCTGGCCGTCGCACGACACCTGCGGATAGATCTGCATGTTCGGCGAGACCACGATCTTCAGCTCGCTATTGCCATCGACCACGATCGGCCGGCTGGACAGGGTATGCGGATACATCGGCACGATGACGATGGCATCGAGACGCGGATGCATGATTGGCCCGCCAGCGGACAGCGAATAGGCCGTGGAGCCGGTCGGCGTAGCAACGATCAGGCCGTCGGCCTTCTGGCTGCAGACGAACTGCCCGTCGATGTACAGCTCGAATTCGATCATTCGCGTCGATTTGCCCGGATGCAGCACCACGTCGTTGAGCGCATCGCCCTCGCCGATGGACTCCTCGAAGCGACGCACCTGGGCTTCGAGCAGGAAGCGATTCTCCAGCGTGTACTGCCCGCTGAGCACTTCGGCAACCTTCTCTTCCAGTTCGTCCGGCTTGATGTCGGTAAGGAAGCCCAGGCTGCCCCGGTTGATGCCCAGCACCGGAACACGATGCCTGGCCATCGCCCGTGCCGCGCCAAGCAGGCTGCCATCGCCACCCACCACAATCACCAGATCGCAGGACTCACCCAGCCGTTGCCGCGACGACGTCTGCATACCATGCCCCGGCAATACCTCGGCGATGTCCTCTTCGAGGATGACGTGCAAGTGGCGCTCCACGAGGAATTTCTTCAGCCGGCGAATGGTGTCCAGCACCTGGGAACTGCCCAGGCGGCCGATGATGCCGATGTTGCGGAACTGATCCATTGAGGCTCCCTGATAGCGTGGCGGGTAACGGGCGGCGCGCATCGAGGGTAGCGGGCCGGCCAGAGCCTAACAGGCTCTAGATTGGTGTCGCGCGGGCGCGTTTGAGTTCAACGCCACGTGGCGCCGGCTCCCGTTGCGGTGCGGCGCGAGGATTATGGGTGAAGGCCGGAGGCGCAGCAAACCATCCCGGCTATGCTTGCTGCATGAGCCTCCCCGGTCTTGACGAATTGATGCCTGCCTTGCGGCACCCACAGGTGCGGGATCTCGCCTGGACAATTCTCTCGCCGCCGCTTCTGATCGATGTCCCATCGCCCCAGCGCCACCCGCTTTCAGCCAGTCGCTGGACCGATGATCCCGCTGCGCTGAGCGACTGGTTGCTATTGCTCGACAGGCAGCCGGCGGTACTCCAGGCCTGGCTGGCTCAACACAGCATCCGCCGGCTGGGCCTGTATTACGAACGCCTCTGGCAATTCGCCCTGGCCCAAGCGCCGGATGTCGAACTGCTGGTGGCGAATCTGCCGATCCGCCAGGGCGGCCAGACGTTGGGCGAGCTGGATCTGATCCTGCGCGACGCCGAAGGCGTGCATCACCTCGAACTCGCCGTGAAGTTCTACCTGGGTTTGCAGACCGGCGATCGCCGCCGACACGACCACTGGCTGGGCCCCGGCAGCCATGATCGGCTGGACATCAAATTGCAGCGCCTCTGCGAGCACCAATTGCAGCTCTCATCCAGCCAGCAGGCGCTTGCCCTTCTGACCGAGCTGACTTGCCGCCAGATCGACAGCGCATTGTGGCTCGGCGGTTACTTGTTTCAACCCTGGCCAGAAGATTGTGAATTACCCGCTGGCGCCAACCCGACGCATCTCGGCGGGCATTGGCTGCGACTGCGTGACTGGCCGCAATCAGTTGTCACCAATGGCGACGGGCGCTGGCAACCGCTGCCCCGTCAGGCCTGGCTGGCACCGGTTCAACTGGACGACAGCCAGCTCTGGCAAGCCGAGGACATCCAGCAATGGATTACCAATGCCGATCGCACCCAGGCACGGCTGCTGGCCCGCATGGAGCCCGACGCGGATGGCCGCTGGACCGAGCGCGAACGCCTGTTCGTGGTATCCGATAACTGGCCAGGGTGATGCACCCTTAATCAACTTGTCATACACATGCAGCACACTGCGGCGCCCACCCGACTGACTTTCGGTAACAGAACGGCCCATCGATGTTCTCGGTTCAACCCGATTCAACCCTTCCACAGCGTTCGAGCGCCTGGGCCATCTTTCTGGTGTTCCTGCGTCTGGGATTGACCTCCTTCGGTGGTCCGGTGGCCCATCTCGGCTACTTCCGCGAAGAGTTCGTCAGCCGTCGGCGCTGGCTGGACGAAGCGGGATACGCCGACCTGGTCGCGCTCTGCCAGTTCCTGCCCGGGCCGGCCAGCAGTCAGGTCGGTATCGCCATCGGTTTGCTGCGCGGCGGTTATCGCGGCTCGCTGGCCGCCTGGGCCGGTTTCACCTTGCCGTCGGCACTCGCGCTGATGCTTTTCGCGTTCGGCATCAGCAGTTGGGGCGAAGCCGTTCCGGAAGGGCTTCTGCATGGCTTGAAGATCGTCGCGGTCGCCGTGGTGGCCCAGGCGGTATGGGGCATGGCCCGCAACCTCTGCACAGACGGGACGCGGATCACCATCGCGCTGCTTGCCGCGTGCACGGTACTGAACCTGCACAACGCCTGGGCGCAACTCGGCGTTATCGCGCTGGCTGGCCTGGCCGGACTGATGCTGTTTCGTCCAACAGCGAAGGACTTTCCCGCGACTTATCCGAGCCGCCATCAAGGCCGCTCGGTTGCCGGCATCTTTCTGTTGTCGTTCTTCGCGCTGCTGATGCTGTTACCCGCGCTGGCCGCCGCCTCGGGCAATCAGCTGCTGGCATTGTTCGACACCTTCTACCGCGCCGGCGCGCTGGTCTTCGGTGGGGGGCACGTGGTGCTTCCGCTGCTACAGGCCGAGGTGGTCCCCAGCGGTTGGGTCAGCAAAGACATTTTCCTCGCTGGCTACGGCGCCGCCCAGGCGGTACCGGGGCCGCTGTTCACCTTTTCGGCGTTTCTCGGCGGGTCCATCGGCAGTGGCAGTCTGATAAACGCGGCCGTATGCCTCGTGGCGGTCTTCACGCCTTCGTTTCTGCTGGTGTACGGCGTCATGCCGTTCTGGGATGGGCTGCGCGCCAACATCCGCATACAGGCGGCGCTGGGAGGGGTCAATGCTGCGGTGGTCGGCCTGCTGCTGGCAGCGCTTTATGATCCGGTCTGGACCAGCGCCATTGCGGGCCCCGGCGATTTTGCTCTGGCACTGGTCGCGCTGGTGGCCTTGATGGTCTGGAAACTACCGCCCTGGCTGGTCGTCCTGGCGGGCGGCCTTGCAAGCTGGGCAATCGCCGCCTTGTTCTGATCGTTCAGAGGCGGAAGATCAGCGCAGCAATTCGTCCAGCTGCGCCTGTGCGGCTCGCCGCCCCTGCAGGCCGCCGGTGTGCACGAAGATGAGCCGCGTGCCGGGCGCGAAGCCGCCGCCATCTATGTAAAAGCGCAACGCCATCATCGCCTTGGCCGTATAGACCGGCTCCAGCGGCAGCCCGGTGGCACGCTCGGTTTCGAGCATGAAGCGTGCAAGCGCCTCGTCGAACCGACCGAAACCACCGCGACTCGCATCGATCAGCCGGTAGTTCGTGTTGGGAACTCCGGCCTCGCCGAGCAGCCTGTCGACTTCCTGCGCGACACCATGAGAAGGCGGCCCCGCCAGTGCGCCATAGACTCGGCGCTCGCCCTGCCCCGCCTCACCGATCACCAGCCCCGCCAGGGTGGTACCGGTACCGGCGGCCAGCCACCAGCCGTCGTGATCATCCCAGCCAAGCGCGGCAAGTTGTTCGTGTACAGGTGTCACCAGCGGCGCGCAACCCAGCGCGCCGGCGAGGCCGCCACCGCCTTCCGGCACGCAGTAAAAGCCGGGATAACGCTCGCGCCAGGCATCGAAGAAGTCCGGCTGGTGCCGCTCACGGTAGCCACCGTAGCCCAGCCAGTGCAGCTGCATGTCGAAGTTCTGCAGATCGTCGACGGTCGGCGTCCGCTGCGGTTGCCCGCGCAGCAGGCCGACACTGGCCAGCCCGCTGCGTTTGGCAGCGGCGGCCAGCGCATGAAGATGATTCGAATGGGGGCCACCCAGACTGATAAGGCCTGGCGCGCCAGTTTCACGTGCGGCCTGCAAATGGTGGGCGAGCTTGAACCACTTGTTTCCGGACAGCTCGGGGTCGATCAGATCCAGACGCAACACTGCAACCTGCAACTGTGCCTGCCGCAGCCAAGGCACGTCGATGAGCTGCAACGGCGCGGTTGGTAGTTCAGGAAATGAAGGGAGTACCGGCAAGTGCGTCAGCTACCCGTGCGCAGCCGGTCCTGCGCCCTATGTCTGGCACAGCAGTTGGATTCGCCAATAAAAAAACGGCTGGGCGCTTCTACTTTGTCCAGCGGCATATTGCAGCGCTCGCCGCTGGACAGGGTGGCAACGCAAGTCGGCTGTTGATAATGCTGAACCCACTGGCCGTACTGCTCTTCGGAAACCGCACATTTGGCTGCGGCATAGGCGAGAGGATTCTGCTGATAGCGCACCATGTCATGAAGCGGAATGGTCAGGTGACCCGCGCCGGGGTGATAAGCCATGAATGTCATGCCAAGGCCTGAAAGACGCTTGAGCACTTGCTCACCGCTTTGCTCGACGAGTACATCACGCTGCTTCTGGAGCTGCTCGATTTCCTCCTGCAATTGGGTGTCCAGCTCGTTGCGGTAGGCCAGCTCCACATCACGGATGGACACTTGCTCCTTATATTCGGCAACCGCTGCCGCGAGCTGCCGCTTCAGCTCCTCATCGAACTGCGCGTATGTGGCTTGTGCTTCGGCGCGGCTGTTCTGTTCCAGCACCCGCAGCTGCCGGCTCATCTCTTCACGGTTCTTCTGAAAACCCTCCGCCTGCTCAGCAAGCTGGGAACGCAGTTGCTCAGCGAGCTGCTCCTTTTGCTGGAGTTCCTGACGTAACTGGGTCATCTCGTCCAGCAGTCTGGCCTGCTGCTGTGCGGCCAGCTCACGTAATCGGATGATGTCGGCTTCGCGCTGCTGTTCAAGATTGGCGATACGCAAACGCTGCTGTTTGATCAGCTGCGCGGCCTTGAGGCGCTGCTCCTGCTCGCGTTCTTTGGTTCGCTCGGTACTCGCTTGCGTGGTGGCATCTGCGGCATACCAGGCATCCTCGGCGACCATCTGCAAGCGTTCGGCCGGCACCGCTTGAGGCATTTCCTCTTCAACCAGCAGGCCGAGCTGGTTGCGCCTGATTCGGTCACGCAGCATGACAAGGTGATTCTGGCCCTGGGTCATTTCCGGGTCCCAGAGGTGCATCTGATACCAGGACACAGGGCATTGACTGCGACAAGCCAGGCGAATGGGGCCCGCGCCAAGATCCGGCCCGCGTCCGGTGCGTTCGGCCAGATTGCGCAGCGGAATATTCCAGCCGCTGTCGGCCGATCCGTCTTCGTTGAAATCCAGATAGAAGAACACCGCCGCACGAATCTGCAGCCGGGCGTTGATTAAGACATAAGCGACGCGCATTTGCTGGTCGGAGAACTCCGGCATGCTCACCACGCCATCGAGCATGGCTTCGAATTCCGGATAGAGCATTTCCTTGCAGACGCCGCCGTCATTGAAGAACAGTACGGCTTCGACCGTCTGCGGTTTGATCTGCATGCTCGTACCCTCATGGCTTGATCAGCTAGCGAATGGTTCCGGTGAGCGCGGGCGCACTCACGCCGCTTCCCGTTTGTCGGCGCAAGTGTAGGAGAAAAATCGAAACGGGCGATGTGATTGGGTTGGCAGCGAGTCCGGTACCCAGAGGTGCTGTACTGCGCAGCCTAAAAACTGTGACTGAGTTGGATGTCAGTCAGGACTTCAACGCTGCAAGCTGCGGCGCCAGGCGCCTGCCCATCTCTTCGCCGAGCGCCTGTAATGCGCTCATTGGACGCACCATGACTTCGAAATCGGTGATCAGGCCGGCCTCATCGAAGCGAATCATGTCGATGCCCTTGAGCCCTCGATCACCAACACGCGCGCTGAACTCCAGCACGACGCTCGAACCGTCGGCACTGGCCAGCTCGCGGTGATAAGTAAAATCCTCGAAGACTTTCACCACGGTATTGAGAATCAGGCTGACCGCCGCCGCGCTCTCATAGGGTTTGAAGGCCATGGGTGAGCGAAACACGGCGTGCGGATGCAGCAACTCCGGCAGGCGGCTGAGATCGGCGGCTTCGATCATGCGATGCCAGCGCTGCAGCGTAGCGGCAGCGGCCGGTTGCAACGGGAGTGCGGTGTGCATATGAGGCTCCTGTCTAAATATAAGAAACCGCTAAAAAGCGTAATGCCGTCACGAACAACGCCGCACGCCTGCAGGCTGCGACGTTTTTATGCCTAAGCGACCCCGCTACCCCGTAGGAGCGAGCTTGCTCGCGAACCCAAGCCACGCAAAAGCTTCGCGAGCATGCTCGCTCCTACCGGCAGTGTCATTACGCCGTGGTGCTTTGCGAACGTCCTTAGTGAACAGCTTTACGAAAAAAAACGGGGCTGTATTCAGATCTCGGCAGCGAGGCGCGAGCCCTGGTTGATTGCACGCTTGGCATCCAGTTCGACGGCGACATCTGCACCACCGATCAGGTGTACCTTGGCGCCTGCCACCTCGAGTTCAGCCTGCAACTCACGCAGCGGGTCCTGCCCGGCGCAGACGATCACGGTATCCACTGGCAGGATTTGCGGCTCGCCTCCGGCGACGCTGATGTGCAGGCCTTGATCATCCACCTTGAGATATTCCACCGCGCTGACCATCTGCACCTGCTTGTTCTTCAAACCGGTACGATGAATCCAGCCGGTGGTCTTGCCCAGCCCATTGCCGACCTTGGATTTCTTGCGCTGCAGCAAATAGACCTGACGTGCCGGCGCGTGCGGTACCGGTTGAATGCCGGCGACACCGCCGCGCGCTTCGAGGCCGAGGTCGATGCCCCACTCCTTCCAGAACGCCTCGCGATCCAGACTGGTCGACTGGCCCTGATGGGTGATGAATTCAGAAACGTCGAAGCCGATACCTCCAGCGCCGATGACGGCAACGCGCTGCCCCACCGGTTTGCGCTGCAGGATCGCGTCCAGGTAACCGATCACCATCGGATGCTCGATGCCAGCAATCTCCGGCGTACGCGGCGCGATACCGGTGGCGAGAATGATCTCGTCATAGCCGCCAGCCAGCAGATCGGCCGCATTGACGCGGGTATTCAGGCGGACAACGACACCGGTGCTCTTCAGTTTGCTGTCGAAGTAGCGCAGGGTTTCGTAGAACTCTTCCTTGCCCGGCACGCGCTTGGCCACGTTGAACTGGCCGCCGATTTCATTACCCGAGTCGAACAAAGTGACCTGATGACCGCGTTCCGCTGCCACTGTCGCAGCGGATAAGCCGGCCGGGCCGGCGCCGACCACGGCGATCTTTTTCACCGCTGCGGTGGGAATGTAGTTCAGCTCCGTCTCGTAGCAGGCCCGCGGATTGACCAGGCAGGTGGTCAATTTGCCGCTGAACGTATGGTCGAGACAGGCTTGGTTGCAACCGATGCAGGTGTTGATGGTATCGCTGCGATCGGCAGCCGCCTTGTTGACGAAATCCGGATCGGCGAGGAACGGGCGCGCCATCGAAACCATGTCGGCGTCGCCTTCGGCCAGCACTTGTTCAGCAACTTCGGGTGTATTGATGCGGTTGGTGGTCACCAGCGGAATGCTGACCTCGCCGCGCAGCTTCGCCGTTACCTTAGTGAACGCTGCACGCGGCACTTTGGTGGCGATGGTGGGAATGCGCGCTTCGTGCCAACCGATGCCGGTGTTGATCAGTGTCGCACCGGCCCGCTCGATGGCTTTGGCCAACGTCACGACTTCTTCCCAGGCGCTGCCGCCTTCCATCAAATCGAGCATGGACAGGCGATAGATGATGATGAACTCAGGCCCCACCGCCTCCCTCACCCGTCGCACGATTTCTACCGGCAGGCGCATGCGGTTTTCGTAACTGCCGCCCCAGCGGTCCGTACGATGGTTGGTATGGGCCACCAGGAACTGATTGATGAAGTAGCCTTCCGAGCCCATGATCTCCACGCCATCGTAGCCGGCCTGCTGGGCCAGGCTCGCGCAATTGACGAAGTCACGGATTTGATTTTCGATTCCCTCTTCGTCCAGCTCGCGCGGCGTGAAGGGGTTGATCGGCGCCTGGATGGCGCTGGGCGCCACCAGTTGCGGGCTATAGGCGTAACGACCAGCATGGAGGATCTGCATGCAGATCTTGCCGCCCGCTTCGTGAACGGCTTGAGTGACGACCTTGTGCTCTTCGGCTTCGGCGACGGTCGACAACTTGGCCGCGCCTGCGCGTACCGAACCTTCTTCGTTGGGTCCCACGCCGCCAGTGACGATCAGGCCGACACCACCGCGCGCGCGCTCAGCAAAAAATGCCGCCATGCGCTCGAACCCGTTGGGCATTTCCTCGAGACCGGTGTGCATCGAACCCATCAGCGTACGGTTGCGCAGCGTGGTGAAGCCCAGATCCAACGGGGCAAGCAGGTGCGGGAAAGCGGTCATGGTCGTTCCTCGATCAAGCGGCGCGAGAGTGGTGCGCTGTAGTCAACGGTAAATCGCCACGCCTCATGGGGTCGTGGTCGCTATGAGGAGCGAAGATAAACAGACGTCGCGAAGCGCTCAATGATCGAAACTCACAACTGCCTGACCCTGGTGCGCAAAACACTTGGCAATCGAACACGATGTACATAGTCTTTTCGCACATGCACTCAGCAGCGTCTTCCATGCGTACCTACAGTAAATTGCTCGGTCTAGCCGCCCTCGCCCTTGCCGCACTCATCATCTATCTGGACTGGACCGGTGACCGGCGCAGCGGCCCATTGCTGTCCGATCTGCGCACGCTGCCGATCAATAGCCAGGGCCGACCGGGAACTGCCGGGAATCTGCTCGGAATCGAAACGCGGCTGATGCCCGCCGATTATCAAAGCCGGGAGCGGTTGCAGCTGAAGTTCACCACCTACCTCGATCAGGCGCGTGACGCCGGCCTGCTGAACCCACGCACGATCATCGTGCTTCCGGAGCACGTCGGCACCGGTCTGTTCGCCCTGGGTGAAAAGCCCGAGGTGCAACAAGCACGTACGCTACGCGATGCCATGCAGTGGACGGCACTGAGCAACCCCTGGGATTACGTGCGTGCGCTGTTTGCCAACGAGGGCGGCCACCATCGGACCGAGGCCGTGTTGAAGATCAAAGGACGGCAAATGGCCGCCGACTATCAACTCATCTTCGGCAATCTCGCGCGCGACTACGGCGTCACGCTGGTGGCCGGCTCCATCGTGCTTCCCGAACCGCGCCTGGAGGATGGCCGTTTGCGAATCGGCGATGGCCCGTTGCGGCAGGTCAGTCTGAGCTTCGCTGCCGACGGCCAGCCCATTGGTCCTTTGCAGTACAAAACCGCTCTCAGTCGTTATGAACGTCGCTACAGCCAGGCAACTGACGCACCCTTAGCCACGCTACCCACACCAGCCGGGCGTCTGGCTGTGCTGATCGGCTGCGACGGTTATACCCGCCAGCCGCCTGCCGATACGGAACTGCTGGCACTTACTGGTGCTCGCGATGACCCGCACGCCAATTGCGCAACCGCTCCCTTGCCGCAAACGTCGCTGCCCCGCATGGAAGTACGCACGTTCGGGCTACCCTGGAATCTGGTCGGCTCGCCCCGCCGCCCCGCACCGCAGCATTACAACGCGCCCGTGCAATTGAACAATCTATGGCTGCCGGAGCGCTCGTGAATCGTCAGCGGGTGCGCCTCGGTGACCTCTCGGTTGGCTTCGTGCATAGCCTGAGCAGTGCCCTGCAGGAAAAGCAGATCGATCCGCAACCGTTGCTGGACGCCTATGGCCTGGATCTGGCGCGCCTGTCCGAGCCACACGCGCGACTGTCCATTCCGCGTTATATGCGCCTCGGCCACGCGGCCATCCAGCTGACCGGCGACCCGAGCCTGGGCCTGGAAATGGGGCGACTGCGCAAGGCCGGCCATCTGGGTCTGGTCGGCATAACCTCCGCCCAGGCGCCAACCGTCCGCGAAGCGGCACGCACCCTGATTCGCTACGAGCCGCTGTACGCATCGAATTACCGTGGCGCGTCGACTTTTCATGAAGACGCCGGTGGGGCCTGGCTGCGGTTCTATTCGATCAGCCCTTACAACAGCTACAACCAGTTCGTCGTCGATACCGTATTGGCCAGCTGGATCACGCAGCTGGCCACGGTCGCCGCGAGTCCGATAACCCCAGTCGCGATTCATATCGAGTTCGAACGCCCCGACTATGCCGCGCGTTACGAGCCGGTCTTCACGAAACCCGTCGAGTTCGCTGCCGAGCACAATCAACTGCGGCTGGATAAAGCCACGCTGGCGCTGCGCAACCCGGAACACTGCCCCGGCACGTGGCGCCAGCTATTGGAGTTTTGCGAGGCGGAACTGGAACAGCGGACCCGAACACGCAGCCTACGCGAGCGGATCACGCAAATGCTGGGGCCGATGCTCAAGGGCGGAGAGCCGGACCTGCAGCAAATTGCCAATCGACTGCAGCTGCCATCCTGGACGTTGCGGCGCAAACTCGAAGAAGAAGGCACCAGTTACCGGGCGATTCTCAACGATACGCGCCGCGATCTGGCGATGACCTATATTCGCGACACAGAACTGGCGTTCGGCGAGATTGCCTGGCTGCTGGGCTTTTCTTCGGCGGAGGCGTTTCAGCGCGCATTCAAACGCTGGAGCGGACAAACGCCCGGCGAATACCGGCGCACGCAGCGGCGCGCCGAGTGAACAGTTGACGTTTCGTCGCGAAACGTCAGCATTGGCTTAAAGCTCGAAGGCGTCGTCCGCCGGCTCGGGGCCGTCCTGCTCCGTGGCGTGCCATTCGAGTATCTCGTCCTGGTATTCATCCATAGAAGCGCTCCTCGTGCTGGTCGGCTCAATTCCTATAGGTCCGTTACAACATCCATGCCAAGCACGCTAAAGCGTGTACATGACGGAAGCATGAACGCGTACTGGTCCTGTAATTGAATACCCTGAGCCTCCAAGAGCGACAACGCGCCTAATCGCCGCACTTGCTAAACCTCCGGCCTGAAGCCTTGTGATTCAGGGAGCCGTCAGGCCAGCGGCTGTCATGAACTGACGCAGCAACCAGGCAACCACCCCAAGCGCCAATACGCTTGCTGACCAGATCAGCACGAGCCAGGTCATACGCTTCCATAACGGCTTGGCCTCTGGCGCACTGCTTTCGTGCTTTTTCTGCATGGGTTGCTTCATGACGAAACCAACTCAGTGATAGCCATCTTCGGCACTGACCTTGCCCCGGAATACGTAGTAGCTCCAGGCCGTGTACATCAGGATCAGCGGAATGATCAGTAACGCGCCGACCAGGGTGAAACCCTGGCTCTGCGGCGGCGCTGCCGCTTCCCAAATGCTGACTGATGGCGGGATGATGTTCGGCCAGAGGCTGATACCCAGGCCGCTGTAGCCGAGAAAGATCAACGCCAGGGTAAACAGGAATGGCGAATAATGGGCATAGCGCGCAATCGACCGCAGCAGCCCGAAGGTACACAGCAGCACCAGAATCGGTACCGGCATGAAGAGCAACAGGTTTGGCATGCTGAACCAGCGCTCGGCGATATCCGGGTGCGTCAAGGGCGTCCACAGGCTTACCACCCCCGTCACTGCCAATAGTGCCCAAACCAGCGGCACGCCGATATCGTGCATGCGGCGCTGCAAATCACCACCGGTTTTCATAATCAGCCAGGTGCAGCCCAACAGCGCATAAGCAACGATCAAGGCCAGCCCGCAAAACACCGAGAACGGTGTCAGCCAATCCAGTGGGCCACCGGCATAGGCGCGGTCGGCGACGGGAAAGCCATGGATGAACGCGCCCAGCGCGACGCCCTGGAAAAAGGTCGCCACCAGCGAGCCGCCGATGAACGCCTTGTCCCAGATGTGTTGGCGCGCAGCGCTCGCCTTGAAACGAAACTCGAAGGCGACGCCACGGAAGATCAGCCCCATCAGCATGAAGATGATCGGCAGATACAGAGCGGACAACACCACCGAATAAGCGAGTGGGAACGCGGCGAACAGCCCGGCACCGCCCAGCACCAGCCAGGTTTCGTTGCCATCCCAGATCGGCGCCACGGTGTTCATCGCCACGTCACGTTCGGAACTGTCCGCCAGGAACGGGAAGAGAATTCCGATACCCAGGTCGAAGCCATCCATCACGACGTACATCATGATTCCGAAGATGATGATCACGGCCCAGATCAGCGAAAGATCGACACCCATATTCAATTCCTCTCGCCCAGTTCATCGCCATGTTCGTGCGCAATCGCCTCGTCGGCAGCAGATATCGGCCGCATCGGCGTCCGCTTTTCACCGGGCCCGCCTGCGCCCTTCTCTTTGCCTTCGTTAATAACGGGGCCTTTCGCAATCAGCCGCAAAACGTAGACGAAGCCGATGCCGAACACTGCGAAGTAAATGAGCACGAACAGCGCCAGCGTCAGGCCTAACTGTTCGGGGCCGTGATTCGAGACTGCATCGGCAGTGCGCATCACGCCATAGATCACCCAGGGCTGGCGGCCGATCTCAGTGGTAAACCAGCCGGCGAGAATCGCTACGAGTCCCGACGGCCCCATCCACAACGCCAGCCGTAGAAATGCACGCGATTGATACAGCTTGCCGCTGCGCCGCAGCAAAAGGCTCCAAACGCCGGTGAGGATCATCAAGAACCCCAGCGCGACCATTATCCGGAATGTCCAGAACACGATGGTCGAGTTGGGCCGGTCTTCTGGAGGGAAATCCTTTAGCGCCGGAATGGGTTCGGTCAGGCTGTGCTTGAGGATCAGGCTGCCCAGGTAAGGGATCTCTACCTTGAAGCGCGTTTCTTCCCGCTCCATGTCCGGCCAACCGATTAGCAGCAACGGCGTCGCCTCACCCGACGAGTTATCCCAGTGCCCTTCCATCGCGGCGATCTTGGCCGGTTGATGCTCGAGCGTATTCAGACCATGAAAATCGCCGACCACAGCCTGAATCGGCGCGACTATCAGCGCCATCCACATGGCCATGGAAAACATCTTGCGGACTGCCGGGTTGTCTCGCCCACGCAGCAGGTGCCAAGCCGCCGAAGCACCCACCATGAACGCCGTGGCGAGGAACGCCGCAATCGCCATGTGCGTCAACCGGTACGGAAACGATGGGTTGAAGACAATAGCGAACCAATCCACCGGCACCACGATGCCATCAATGATTTCGTGGCCCTGGGGCGTATGCATCCAGCTGTTGGAGGCCAGGATCCAGAAGGTCGAGATCAGCGTGCCGACCGCCACCATGATCGTGGAAAAGAAATGCAGCCCCGGTCCGACGCGGTTCCAGCCAAACAACATGACGCCCAGAAACCCGGCCTCGAGGAAGAACGCGGTCAGCACTTCATAGGCCAGCAAAGGCCCTGTCACGCTGCCGGCGAATTCCGAAAAAGCGCTCCAATTGGTGCCGAACTGGTAGGCCATGACAATGCCGGAAACCACGCCCATACCGAAGTTGACTGCGAAAATCTTCAGCCAGAAGTGGTAGAGGTCGCGATATACATCGCGTTTGGTCTTCAGCCACAGCCCTTCCAGCACAGCGAGAAAACTGGCCAGCCCGATGGTGATCGCTGGAAAGATGATGTGAAAGGAAATGGTGAAAGCGAATTGGATCCGCGCAAGCTCGAGAGCTTCCAAACCGAACATTCAAGGCCCCTTGTCAGTTAGCGGCGTGCCTCAGGCATATGGGTATCGTCACGCATTACTGACAGCGAGAAACCGCAAGGGTGCGCTTCGCCACTGCGTGACCGATTGTCACCGTAGCCGAGCACAACCGATGGGCCGCTCAAACGAGCGGAAAGGTGACGCTCCCAAAACAACGATCGGAGCACCGGCACAGCAAATGCCGCTGTAGGCGCACGGCGAACATACATTGTCGAGATCCAGGGAATAGGTCGTAGAGAAGGCGAACACAGAAACGAAAAAAGCGGCCCTAAGGCCGCTTTCAGCGAGGCTTCCAACCGTTCAGTTGACTGGAAGCGAATATGGCGCAGCGGACGGGACTCGAACCCGCGACCCCCGGCGTGACAGGCCGGTATTCTAACCGACTGAACTACCGCTGCGCGTCGGTCGGACTTTCGTCCGAATCGTAAGGCTTGCCATTAGGCAGTGAGCAATCGATTTATATAACCGGTTGATCGCCTTGCGAGGCGCGCAATTTACGCATCCACCGGAGCCAAGTCAACTGTACCCGGCATTTTTTTCCGAAAAAACCCGGCCATTTGCAATCACCATTGAGAAACACAGATCACCGGGCACCTTTTGCCTGAAAAACAGTCATTTGCGTTGGCTATTTTAGGTGCTTCATTTGTCTTGCTCTGGTCTAGACTCCAGGCATGCCGGACATTGGCGTTACTACTAATCTCTTTTCACAACCATTCCTGTTCAGCTTCACGGAGTGCCTGGCTTGGCTTCTACCGCCGCCCTGCAGAACGTTCGCCAACACGCGCCGCTAATTGTCAGTGCGGTTATCGTCGTGCTCTTCGGTCTTTATCTGGCTGGGCAGATCAGGGAATGGCTTCAACTTAGCCAAATGCCGTCGGCAACTGCATCGCAAAGCGGCCAACCCGCCGGAGTCGCTCCGGACCTGCAACGCATGGAAGGCCTGTTCGGCACGCCCGCATCCTCTAGCCAGAACTACATGCCTGGAGCATCGAACTCGGATCTAACCTTACTGGGCAGCTTCGTACATGCCGATCCGTCCCGCTCCACAGCGATAATTCAGCTGAGCGGCATGCCGCCACAGCTATACCGGGTCGAAGAGGAGCTGGAGCCAGATGTGCGTCTGCACAGCGTCCATCCTGACAGGGTCGAGATATTGCGCGGCGGTCGCGTCGAAAGTTTGTATTTTCCGAGCGTTCGCTCCGTTACGGCGGTACCCGACAATCTGCCGGACTACAGCGACCCCGCGGAAACGGATTACGTCGATCCGCAAGCGGAAATGCTGCAACAGCAGATGGAAGCACTCCGCCAGCAGATGGAAGGGGCGACCAGCCCACCAGAAACCACGCCCCCCGATGAACAGCCCACGGAAGACGACTGACTGATGCTGCCTTTTTCCTCTCGCCCGTTGATTGCATTGATTGCCGTTGGCGTACTTGCCGCTCCCCTCCCCTTGCTGGCGGCGGACCCCGGAATCGAGCCGAGCGAAACCCAACAGGACGGCTGGACGATCAACCTCAAGGACGCAGACATTCGCGCCTTCGTCGATCAGATCAGCCAACTGACCGGGCAGACCTTCATCGTAGACCCGCGCGTCAAGGGACAAGTTAGCGTCGTGTCATCGACGACGTTGTCGCTAGAAGAGGTCTATCAGTTGTTCCTGTCGGTCATGGCGACTCACGGGTTCAGCGTGCTTACCCAGGGCGAAGTCACGAGGATCGTGCCGAACGCCGAAGCGAAATCGGAAGCTGGCGGCGGCCCGGCTGGCGGCGATCTACTGGAAACTCGTGTCATCCAGGTCCAGCACACCTCTGCCACCGAGCTGATCCCACTGATTCGCCCGCTGGTTCCGCAATACGGCCACCTCGCCGCGGTCGGCTCAGCCAACGCATTGATCATTAGTGATCGCAGCGCAAACATCGCACGCATCGAAGATCTGGTCCGTCAGCTCGACCGGGCCCAAACCGATGACCACAGCGTGGTCAATCTGCAATACGGCTGGGCCGTTGACATCGCCGAAGTACTGCGCAACACGCTGGCACGGGGCGAAGCTCGGGATACCGCAGGCACGCAAATCATTGCCGATTCACGCACCAATCGATTGATCTTCACAGGGCCCGAAAAGGCGCGGCAGAAGCTTGCCAATCTGGCCAAGACACTCGACACGCCAAGCACCCGATCAGCCAATACGCGCGTCATCCGCCTGCGCCATAACGACGCCAAATCCTTGGCCGAGACTCTCGGCGATATCTCCGAAAGTCTCGCCACGCCCTCGGACGGCGAGGTTCAGGGCGGCCGGTCACAAAACATTCTGATTCGCGCCGATGAAAGCCTCAACGCACTGGTCATGCTTGCCGAGCCCGAACTGATAGGCACCCTGGAGTCGATCGTGCGTCAGCTCGACATTCCACGCGCGCAGGTCATGGTCGAGGCTGCCATCGTCGAAGTATCCGGCGACATCACCGATGCACTCGGCGTTCAGTGGGCGGTCGATGCGCGCGGCGGCACAGGCGGTGCCGGCGGCGTCAGCTTCGGTAATACGGGCCTTTCCATTGGCAGTGTGCTCAATGCGATCAACGAAAACGAGATTCCAAGCAACCTTCCCGATGGAGCCATCATCGGCGTCGGCACGCGCAGTTTCGGCGCCTTGATCACGGCGCTGTCAGCCAATAGCAAGAGCAACCTCCTGTCAACGCCCAGCCTGCTGACGCTGGACAACCAGGAAGCCGAAATTCTCGTCGGGCAGAACGTACCCTTTCAGACCGGCAGTTACACGACGGACTCGTCTGGGGCAAACAATCCGTTTACCACCATCGAGCGGCAGGACGTTGGCGTGACGCTGAAGGTGGTGCCGCACATCAACGACGGAGCCACGCTGCGCCTGGAAATCGAGCAGGAGATTTCCACGATCGCGCCATCGGCATCGCTTTCGGCGCAAGCGGTCGACTTGGTGACGAACAAACGTTCGATCAAGAGCACCATTCTCGCGGAAGACGGCCAAGTGATCGTCTTGGGAGGACTCATTCAGGACGACGTGACCCGCACCGACTCGAAGGTCCCGCTCCTCGGAGATATACCGCTTTTGGGTGCGCTGTTTCGTTCCACTCAGGAAACTCACATCAAGCGCAATCTGATGGTATTCCTGCGCCCGACCGTAATCCGAGACCGCGCCGGGCTGGCAGCGCTGTCCGGCAAGAAATACAGCGATATTCGGGTCATCGAGACCGGCTCAAACAGTCCGAGCATCCTTCCCGCCACACCCGAGCGGTTGTTTGACGGCCAAGGTCAGCCGGCACCGGCGATCGATCTTCGCTCAAACGAACCGGAGCAGCGCCGCACGATTCCAAAAGCGCCTGCAACGCAACGGGCCCCGGCGGTCTCCACTCCCCCACTGTCACGGGAGCAGTCGTCGATTCGCTCGGGCTGGGCCGTTCAGGTAGTCAGCCTGCAGAACCGCGACGGTGCCGAAGCGCTACGGGAAAAATTGAATGCTGAAGGGTTCGACAGCTATGTCAGAACGACAGGCCGGACACATCGCGTATTCGTCGGGCCATTGGCGCAACGCCAGGAAGCCAGTCTGATCCGTGACCGGCTCTCCGAGGAGCAGCGTCTGGACGGTTTCGTCGTGAATTTTGAAGCTGCAGACTGAAACATCACAGCAATGAGTCGAGGACGGTCCTTCGTCCTCGATTCGGCATCACAGCGCAGCCAGCCCTCGGGCGAGGTCAGCCTGCAGGTCAGCCACATCTTCCAGGCCTACAGCCGCACGGATCAGGCTGTCACGGATACCGGCGGTTGCGCGATCGTCCGGTGAAAGCCGGCCATGGGTCGTCGACCCGGGGTGGGTAATGGTGGTCTTGCTGTCGCCCAGATTGGCGGTAATGGAGATCAACCGGGTCGCGTCGATGAAGCGCCATGCGCCTTCCTTGCCCCCCGCCACCTCGAAACTCAACACAGCCCCGAAACCCTTCTGTTGACGCTTGGCCAGCTCGTGCTGCGGATGACTGGGCAAACCGGCGTAGTAGACCTTTTCAACACCGGGCTGCTGGTCGAGCCACTCGGCCAATGTCTGCGCGTTTGCGCAATGCGCCTGCATACGCAGCCGCAGGGTTTCCAATCCCTTTAGGAACACCCAAGCATTGAACGGGCTCAAGGTTGGCCCTGCGGTGCGCAGAAAGCCCACCACTTCTTTCATCTGCTCGGCTCGACCGGCTACCACACCGCCCAGACAGCGACCCTGGCCGTCGATGTACTTAGTAGCAGAATGGATAACGATGTCGGCGCCGAGTGCCAGCGGCTGTTGCAGGACCGGTGTACAGAAGCAATTATCCACCGCCAGCATGGCGCCCTTGGCATGGCAAAGTTTGGCTAGCGCTTCGATATCGACCAATTCGGCAAGCGGGTTCGACGGAGACTCGACGAAGACCAGGCGGGTATTGGATTTGAACGCTGGTTCCCAAACGCCTACGTCCGTGAGCGGGACGTAATCGACTTCGAGCCCGAAGCGTTTCAGGTATTTCTCGAACAGCGAGACCGTCGCGCCGAAGACGCTGCGCGAAACCAGCACATGATCGCCGGCGGAGCACAGGCTCATCACCGTGGCCAGGATCGCAGCCATTCCCGATGCGGTCGCTACGGCCTGCTCGGCACCTTCCATCGCGGCGATACGCTCTTCGAACGCACGCACGGTGGGGTTGGTATAGCGTGAATAGACATTTCCCGGAACCTCACCGGCAAAACGCGCGGCGGCGTCGGCGGCACTCCGAAAAACGTAGCTGGAGGTAAAGAATAGCGGTTCGCCATGCTCGGCTTCAGGCGAGCGATGCTGCCCCGCACGCACGGCCAACGTATCCATGCCCACGCCGGAGAGATCACTGTCCAGCCGGCCTGCATCCCAGTCGATTGTCATAAGATCCACCCTACCTTGGACGACCTGGTCGCCCGGGCTCTAGTCAGTTGTTATGCAAATCGATAATGGCACTGCCAATGGCGGATTTGCTTTTGCTCAGGTCGTTACGCGCCTGTTCGATCTTGTGCAGGTAGACCTCGTCGATGTCTCCGGTCACGTACTTGCCGTCGAACACTGCGCAATCGAAATTCTCGATCTTCACCTTGCCGCCGCCGACCGCGTCGATCAATTCATCCAGATCTTGGTAAACCAGCCAATCGGCACCGATGAGCTCTGCGACTTCCTCAGTGCTGCGATTATGCGCGATGAGCTCGTGCGCACTGGGCATGTCGATACCGTAGACGTTCGGATAGCGGACGGCAGGTGCGGCTGAACAGAAATAGACGTTCTTCGCCCCGGCTTCGCGAGCCATCTGAATGATCTGTTTGCACGTGGTGCCGCGCACGATGGAGTCGTCCACCAGCATGACGTTCTTGCCACGGAATTCGAGATCGATGGCATTGAGCTTCTGGCGCACAGATTTCTTGCGCGCCGCCTGCCCCGGCATGATGAAGGTCCGGCCAATGTAGCGATTCTTTACGAAGCCTTCGCGGAATTTCACACCCAGGCGATTAGCCAGCTCCAGCGCCGCCGTGCGGCTGGTGTCGGGAATCGGAATGACCACGTCGATGTCGTGTTCCGGACGCTCGCGAAGAATCTTGTCGGCGAGTTTTTCGCCCATCCGCAGACGGGCCTTGTATACCGACACACCATCCATCAAGGAATCGGAACGCGCCAGGTAGACGTGCTCGAAGATGCAGGGAGCGTAATGGGGATTCAGCGCGCACTGACGGGTATGCAGCTTGCCGTCCGAGGTGATGTAAACCGCTTCGCCTGGGGCGAGATCCCGGATCAACGAGAAGCCCAGCACATCGAGCGCGACGCTTTCGGAGGCGATCATGTATTCGACGCCATGTTCGGTGTGCCGCTGACCGAACACGATCGGGCGAATGGCATTCGGATCGCGGAAACCGACAATGCCGTAGCCGGTCACCATCGCCACCACCGCATAGCCACCCACACAACGCTCATGGACCTTGGCCACGGCTGCGAAAACGTCCTCTTCGGTGGGCTGCAGCTTGCCTCGTACCGCCAACTCATGGGCGAACACGTTGAGCAGCACCTCCGAATCGGAGTTGGTATTCACGTGGCGCAGGTCGGATTCGTAGATTTCCTTGGTCAGCTGGTCGACGTTGGTCAGGTTGCCGTTGTGCGCCAACGTGATGCCGTACGGGGAATTCACATAAAACGGCTGTGCCTCCGCCGAACTGGAGCTGCCCGCGGTGGGATAGCGTACGTGACCGATGCCCATGTTACCGACCAGACGCTGCATGTGACGCTGCTGAAAGACGTCGCGGACCAACCCATTGTCCTTGCGCAGAAACAGCTTGCCGCCGTCACTGGTCACGATTCCGGCCGCATCCTGCCCACGATGTTGCAGTACGGTAAGCGCGTCATATAACGCCTGATTGACGTTCGACTTACCGACGATGCCGACAATGCCACACATGCAAGGAACCTCTCAGTTAATACCGGCTGACCCGGACATGACACAGGCCCGCAGGCCATCGCATACCCGTTGAAAAATGCTCGTCTCAGCCGGAGGCATCGAGCGAGCCGGCTACCCATTGACTTCCGAACCCGAGAATCAGGTTTTTCGACCAGTCGGCAACCAACAGAAAATGGGGCAGCAGTGTCGATTCGCGCCACCACGGATCCTGCTGTACAGGCGCGAGGCTGAGTAGCCCAACGAGCACGACGATCAACAGTCCGCCACGAGCCGCACCGAAAACCATCCCAAGAAAGCGATCCGTGCCTGACAAGCCGGTCACCCGAACCAGCTCCCCGATGAGGAAGTTGACCAGCGCGCCGACCAATAGCGTCACGATGAACAGAATCGCGCATGCCGCGATGACCTGAAAAGAAGGGGTACTGATGAATTGCGCAAGATGGTGGGACAACGCACCACCGAACATCCAGGCAACCACGCCAGCAATTATCCAGGTCAACAGAGAAAGCGCCTCCTTGACGAAGCCACGTTTCAAGCTGATCAGGCTGGAGATGACCACAACGGCGATAAACGCCCAATCGACCCAGGTGAGCGTCACAGGGTTTCCTGCAAAGGAGAAAGGCGGCGCATTTTAGCAGAGCACCCGCGAACGGGTAAGCAGGCAATCATGCTTACCCAGCGGGACGATTAACGACACGCCTGAAGCGGTCCTCGCTCAACCCTGTTCAGGCTTGAAACGCACCACGAACCCGTTCAGCTTCTGCTGTCGCTGTAGCTGATCACGCAGGCGGTTGGCTTCCGCTCGCTCGACCAGCGGACCGACGAAAACACGGTTCATCCCGTCCGCGGTGCGGATATAAGCGTTATAGCCCTGCGAGCGCAGTGTCTTCTGCAATTTATCGGCGTTCTCGCGACTCGACAGGCTGGCCAACTGCACTGACCAGCTGATCGGCAAATTAGCCGCGTCCAGCCGTTTTTCTTCCGGAGCGGCCGGCGTGGAAGGCGGCGTCTCGGCGGTTGTTGACTCAGGCGTTGCCGGCGTGGGTTCCGGCTCGATAGGAGCTGGTGCAGGACTGATAGCAGCAGGCCCCTCTGACTGAGAGGCTGTCTTTTCCTCGATGATTTCGAATTCTTCCGGGAAGGGTTCGGCCTCTGGCTCAGGCACTTCCACAGGCTGCGTCTCGATTACGGGTGCAGCAGGCGCTTCGGGCATCGTCGGCGCATCCACGGCAACCGGCCGACCGGCATCTTCGCGGTTGAACAGCATCGGAACGAATATCACCGCCAGCGCAAGAAGCACTAAAGCGCCAACGATACGCTGCAACAATCTCTTATCCACCAAGGCCTTGTTCTCCACTCGTTGCGTGTTGATCAATCCAGCTCAGCGCATCGGCCACGCAGTAAAAAGATCCGAACAGCACTATCTCATCCCCATCGACGGCCAGATCGCACTGCCCTTCGAGCGCCTGAGATATTCCCGGATAGATCGTGACGCTTGCCTCGCGTTCCATCAATGCCGCATTCAATTCGGTTGCCGAACGCGAGCGAGGCGTAGCCAGTGGAGCAACCGCCCAGACATCGATAACGGGCAACAGCGCATCGATTACACCTGCCAGGTCCTTGTCAGCCAGCAGACCGAATACAGCCAGCCGGCGCCCAGGCTTTGGTTGCCGCTGCAGGTGTCTGGCCAGATATCCAGCCGCGTGCGGGTTATGCCCTACATCGAGCAGTATCGACAAATCGCGGCCTTGCCAACGGATCGTTCTACGGTCCAGACGCCCGGCAACGCGAGTATCAAGCAGAGCCTCGACCAACCGCTCCGGCTGCCAGGAGATCTGGAGCAATGCAAACGCCTGCAACGCCACCGCCGCATTTCCCAGAGGCAACGACAGCATCGGCAGATTACGCAACTCCAGAGGATTACCCTCCCCGTCTCGGCCATGCCAGTGCCAGCGGTCTGCCTCTATCGTCAGGTCGAAATCACACCCACGAACCAGCAACGGCACAGCCGACTCAGCTGCGTTTTTCAACATGGATTCTGGTGGAGCCGAATCACCGCATACGGCGGGCTTCGCGGGGCGGAATATCCCCGCTTTTTCAAACGCCACGCTGTCGCGCGTAACGCCGAGCCATTCGGCATGGTCCAAGCCGATATTGGTGACGACCGCCACGTCGGCATCGACCAGATTCACCGCGTCGAGACGACCGCCCAGCCCGACCTCCAGAACAACGGCGTCCAGGACCTCACGTTCGAAAAGCCAAAAAGCGGCAAGCGTGCCCATTTCGAAATAGGTCAGTGAAACAGAGCCGCGCGCGCATTCGACCGCCTCGAATGCTTCACATAACGCCTCGTCACTGGCATCCGTCCCGTTAAGGCGTACGCGCTCGTTGTAACGCAGCAAATGAGGCGAGCTGTAGACGCCCACTTTCTTGCCCTGCCCAGCGAGCATCTGGGCGATGAATGCGCAGGTCGACCCCTTGCCATTGGTGCCGGTGACGGTAACCACCAGCGGAGCCGGACGCTTGAGGCCAAGCTTTGTCGCCACCTCACGGGAGCGATCGAGACCCATATCGATAGCGGTGGGATGCAGCTGCTCGAGGTAATCGAGCCAGTCCTGCAGGCTCCGCCGGCTCATGCGCTGGCCGTTACCAGGGCAGGCTCCGCCGGAGTCGGCAGGTGTTGCAGCTGAGCGAGAAGGCGCGACAAGCGAATACGCAGCTCGGATCGCGGGACGATCAGGTCGATGGCACCGTGATCAAGCAAGAATTCACTGCGCTGAAACCCTTCCGGCAGTTTTTCACGCACTGTCTGCTCGATCACGCGCGGCCCGGCAAAGCCGATCAGGGCCTTGGGCTCAGCGACGATGACATCACCCAGCATGGCCAAGCTTGCCGATACGCCACCGTAAACCGGATCGGTAAGTACGGAAATGAACGGCAAGCCTTCTTCACGCATACGGGCTAGTACTGCGGAGGTTTTGGCCATCTGCATAAGCGAGATCAGGGCTTCCTGCATGCGTGCGCCGCCGGAGGCCGCGAAGCAGATCAGAGGGCAACGCTGTTCCAGCGCGGCATTGGCAGCCTGAACGAAGCGCTCTCCGACGATCGCCCCCATGGAACCGCCCATGAAGGAAAACTCGAATGCACAGGCCACGACCGGCATGTTCATCAATGTTCCGCGCATGGCGATCAGTGCGTCTTTTTCACCGGTCTGCTTCTGCGCAGCGGAGAGGCGATCCTTATACTTCTTGCTATCACGAAACTTCAGACGGTCGACGGGCTCGAGGTCGGCGCCGATTTCTTCGCGCTCCTCCTTGTCGAGGAAAATATCCAGACGCGTACGGGCATCGATGCGCATGTGATGCTGGCATTTCGGGCAAACATCCAGCGTCTTCTCCAGCTCCGGGCGATACAGCACCGCCTCGCAGGACGGGCATTTGTGCCACAGGCCCTCGGGCACTGAACTCTTCTGCGTTTCCGAGCGCATGATCGAAGGGATCAGCTTGTCTACCAGCCAGTTGCTCATGCTTTTATTCTCCACAGCTTGTCAGTCCCGCGCGTAACGACTGCACGCACCGGCAAAATTCATATTGCGACCAGTCTCCAGTCGGAGCTCACTGCGTCGCGGAGGCGATAGCTACGAAGCACTATCGCTGAAGTTCGATCGCCGACCGGCACCCCATCGGTAACGGGGGCGAAGCTCGCCAAACCGGCGAATGGTAACTGGACGGCAACGAGCTTGCGTTCGTCACATCGCAGCCCTCACCGACCGAACGAATTCCTGTACTTTTCGGGCATCCTTGACGCCCTTGCTCAGCTCTACACCGCCGCTCACGTCGACAGCGAACGGTCGTACCTCGGCCAGCGCCTGACGAACATTTTGCGGAGTCAGCCCCCCAGCCAGTATCAGAGGTTTGGGCAGATCCGCCGGGATCAGAGACCAGTCGAACAGCTCGCCCGTCCCGCCAGGAACGCCAGCAACAAAGGTATCGAGCAAAACGGCACTAGCTCCAGCGTAGCGTGCGGCCTGCGCCCGGACATCCTCTCCGACCTTGACTCGGAGCGCCTTGTACCAGGGCCGATGAAAACCTTCGCAGTCAGCGGGCGTTTCGTCTCCATGAAATTGCAGCGCATCCAGCGGCACGGCATCCAGCGTTTCATTGATTTCGCAACGCGATGCGTTGACGAACAAGCCTACGGTCGTGACGAAAGGCGGCAGAGCGGCAATGATGGCGCGCGCCTGCTGGACATCTACCGCGCGTGGACTCTTGGCATAGAACACCAGGCCAATCGCATCAGCACCGGCTTCGGCAGCGACAAGCGCATCCTCAATACGAGTGATTCCACATATCTTGCTACGAACGATGGGCAACGGCAGGCACCTGAAATAGAAGACCCCGGATGGTAACAAAAGCGCCACAGGCTGCAACCCGCATCGCTTTCATGTCGTCTCTCCTTACAAATGCCGCTCCACAGCTGGTATCAAGCCAGATGGTTTCGCACATCCGGCAGACCAGACAGAAAATGCGGCCCGAGATAGCGTTCCGGCAATTCGAACTGCTCGGGGTAGTCCACCTGAACGAGGTACAGGCCGTAGGGGTGCGCCGTAACCCCACCCGTTCGCCTTACACGCGACTCCAGCACTTCCCTCGCCCACTCCACCGGGCGCTCGCCCGCACCGATAGTCATCAGCACGCCGGCGAAGTTACGCACCATGTGGTGCAGAAAGGCATTGGCACGAACGTCGATCACGATCAGCCTGCCATGCTCAAGCAGCTCCAGATGGTGAATGGTTTTGATCGGTGATTTGGCCTGGCACTGGCGCGCTCTGAACGCGCTGAAGTCGTGAGTCCCGACGAATGCCTTGGCCGCTACGCGCATGCGCGCCACATCCAGCGGTCGATGGTTCCAGGTCACTTCTTCGGCGAGATGGGCCGGTCGAATCTGGTCGTTGTAGATAACGTAGCGATAACGACGCGCCATTGCGCTAAAGCGCGCGTCGAAGCTCTTGGGCATTTCCTTGGCCCAGGTCACGCTGATATCGCCAGGCAGGTTCATGTTCGCGCCCATCACCCAGGCATGCATGGAGCGCGTCACTGGCGTATCGAAGTGCACCACCTGAGCGCAAGCATGAACGAGCGCATCGGTACGCCCGGCACAACTCAGCGTCACCGGGTGGCCGCCGGCCACTTTGCTCAAGGCATTTTCCAGTGAGAGCTGAATTGACGGCACGCCATCACGTTGCCGTTGAAATCCACGATAACGGGCACCCTTGTATTCGACACCAAGGGCAATTCTGAAAACGTCAGCGGCAGCCGATAAGGCTGCCGCTTCAGGTACTGCTTCGATCATGTTCAGGCTAGTTTGGCGAGCATCTCTCGCGCCTCTTGCTGCTGGGTGTCGCTTCCCTCGCTGATGACCTCATCGAGGATATCGCGAGCGCCTTCGGCGTCACCCATATCGATATAGGCACGAGCAAGGTCCAGCTTGGTGGTGGTTTCATCGGTGTCGGCGAAGAAATCGAAATCATCGTCAAGCGCCTCCGAAGCTGAATCGGCCTCGAGCGCCACCTCCGGCTCCGCTCGTTCGAGCGGCTCATCCCGCGGCAGGTCTTCAAGCTCGGTTTCGATCCCGTCGAATTCGGAGACGACAGCGTCTGAGGCCGATTCGTCGCTGGTTTCGTCAGGAGCGGATAAATCGAATTCGTCCGGCATGTCCGCGGACGAGGCAGTTTCGGAGAGCTGAAAATCAAAGTCCTCGGCAACAGGCTCGCCTGCTACAGGCTTCGACAATTCCTCGTCGAGGCCCAACAATACATCGTCATCAGCGGCCGAAGGCTTTGGTTGGTCTTCAAGATCGAGCGAGAAGCCGGCAAGTTCGGCCTCGAGGGATTGCATATCCGCTTCGGATGACTTGTCCAGGTCAAACGCGAAATCGTCGGCGGCCTGCTCCTGCGCTGCGACGTCAAGATTGAGCTCGTCGAAATTGAATTCGTCAAATTTCTCCGGCGCCTCGCCAGTCGGGGCAATGGCTGTCTCGCTCAGCTCATCATCTAGTTCAAGGTCATCCAAACTCAGATCGAAGGCACCATCCGAAACCTGTTCAGCAGCGGGTACGGAACCCGGTTCGTCAAGCTCGAGATCATCCAGACTGAAGCTTTCGAAATCATCGGTGCTCGTTGTCGCGGCCATCGTCGCAGCAAAGCTAGTGCCTGCTGCCGCAGCCATTGCCGGATAACGGAGCTTCGTTTGCTCGATTGCATCGGACGAGCCCCCAATTTCCCGCAGCTCTGCCTCCTGTCGAGCGAAACCATCGCGATCACCAAGCTCGGCATAGACCTCCATCAGCTTCAATCGCAGGTCGCTGCGCTGCGGCTCATCATTCAAAGCATTCTGCAGCAGGTCGGCAGCCTGATTGAAACGTCCGTAAGCGATGTAAATATCAGCCTCGGCCAACGGGTCGTTGGTGGCGGCAGCGAGCGAGTCAGCCGAGTGCTCGCCGGCGTCTTTATCGGCCGCCTCGACAGCGGACGAATCGAGTTCCTGCTGATCCATGTAGAAGGTGTCTGGTGCGCTGTCGGCAAGCAGGCTTTCCTGTAGTTCCGCTTCCTTCAACGCATTGCGGCGAGACAAGGCCATCAACCCGATCAGCAACAGCAAAAGGGCTCCGCCACCCAGGGCGCCAAGAAGAATAGGATTGGCCAGCATCTCGTCGACATAGCTGTCGGCTTCAGGCTCTTGCACTGCTGGAGCAGAGACTGTGGGAGCGGGAGCGACAGGCGCCTGTGCAGGCGGCTCCGTATTTGCCGCAGCCTCTTCTTGATTTGCTGCTGGGGCCAAGGCGTTAGCATCGGCAACGTCGGGATCGGTAGCTGCTTCGGTTTCTATCCCGGTCTCCTGCGGCGCAACGTCAGCGCTTACATCAGCTCCATCGATCGACGGCGTTGCAGATGTCGCATCGACTCCCTGCTCTCCCGTCGCCAGCTGAGCTTGTAGCTTGGCCAATTGGTCGTCCTTGAGCTGCATCAGGCGCTGCAGTTTGTCGAGTTGACCTTGAAGATCGTTGAGGCGGTCATTGAGGTCCAGGTTTTCGCGGCGGCTGGAGTCGAGGCTTTCCTCAGTAAGCGCGAGTTTGTCGCGCAACGCCTGGGCATCGGCTCCGCTTCCTGTATCGCTGCCGGTTGTAGACTCGCCGGCTTCCGGTGCGACCAGACGTAGATTATCGCCCCGCTCGCTACGTGAGGGTGCCGCTCCGACCGAATCGCGCTGAGTCGCATCCAGCTGACGCGTACCCGCAGCGCTGGAGGCAGTAGCCTGGCGCCAGCTTGCGTTCTGTTGCGCAACCTGCTGAATAGCCTCGGATTGTGACCGACTGCCGATTTGCTCGGCATTCGGCAAGCGAAGCACCTGGCCATTCTTCATTCGGTTGATGTTGCCACCAATAAACGCGTCGGGGTTCAGATCCTGAATAGCCAGCATCGCCTGATGCACGGTACCGCCCTGGCGGGCACGCTCGGCAATTTCCCACAGTGTGTCATTGGGCGTGACTCTGTATTGCTCACCTTGTTGCGCGGAGGTGCCAGTAGGCGCAGATACCGGCGCGGGCCGAGGAGCAACTCGCGGCGCCGTATCAGCGCGAACGACCGGCGCTGCAATAGGCAACTGAGGTGCAACGGATGCGGCAATTTCTGGCGAATAAAGCGGCGGGTCAAGCAGGAGCGTGTATTCGCGCAGCAGTCGACCGCTGGGCCAGAGCACTTCAATGAGGAAGTTTAGGTAAGGTTCGCGTACCGGCTTGGTCGATGAGACCCGGATAACGCTCTTGCCATCAGGACGCAAAACAGGGGTAAAGGTCAGGTCCGTCAGGAAATATTGCCGATCGACACCCGCCCGATTGAAATCTTCCGCCGATGCCAGAACCGGAACCACTTCACCCGGCGCCAGCGTTTTCGCGTCCAGCAGTTCGATTTCAGCCACTAGCGGTTGATTCAGTGCCGACTTGAGCGTGACCTCTCCCAACCCCAGCGCGTACGCCATTTCGGAAGTCAGCGCGGTAGCAGCCGCGATTGCCAGCACCAGATTGCGAACCCGAACCATTATGTAATCCCTTGTTTTTTAACTTTCTCGGATCTTCGAGAAGGGTCTTATAGACGCTGCCCGTGCCACCAGATGGCGGCCCCCCGTCAGCGATAAGCCTAAACAGCGCAGCTAGCTAGAATAGTTATTCGAATTTCCGGTAAGTATCTTTTACAGATAGTGTTTTATCAATAACTCACCCGACCGCACGGCATGGCCCGCCACGCCTTTTGCCACGTTATCAGACACAATCCACAAATTACCTTTGCATACATCAACGAAGCCGCAATCTGTTTTGCGAACCGGTCGCCCTAGGTATTTTTACGCCGAACACAACGCCCAACCAAGCAGCGTTCAATCCGGTGATGTCAGTTATTGGAGCCACTGTTCAAACTGGCACCTAATACGGACACAAAAAAGTCTTTAACCGCATCGATACACTGGCTTTGCCAGCCGTTCCGAAACGCCCGTTATAACCGAAGCGGATCGCTCCGCAGAGATTTGAGTCTAGACACGGTGAACGCACCTTGCCGGGTTCATCACGTTTAGAAGCATTCAGACAGACCGCTTCGACAGAAAAAAAGCGCCGCGGCTATGCCGCGGCGCTTCGGGTCTTCTTTCTGACGGCTTAGCGCTCAAGAAGGATGCGCAACATTCGCCGCAAAGGTTCGGCGGCACCCCAGAGAAGCTGATCGCCGACAGTGAAGGCGCCCAGGTAATGAGAGCCCATGTTCAACTTGCGCAAGCGACCGACGGGTACATTCAGCGTGCCAGTCACTGAGGTCGGACTGAGCTCCTGCATGCTGGCGTCCCGATGATTCGGAACCAGCTTTACCCAGGGGTTGTGCTGGCTGATCATGCCTTCGATATCCGAAATCGGCACATCCTTGTTCAACTTGATGGTCAGCGCCTGGCTATGGCAGCGCATGGCACCGATGCGTACACAAATACCGTCGACTGGAATCGGATTCTTGAAACGCCCCAGGATCTTGTTGGTTTCAGCTTGTGCCTTCCACTCCTCGCGACTCTGCCCGTTAGGCAGTTCCTTATCGATATAGGGAATCAGGCTGCCAGCCAGCGGCACGCCAAAATTGTCTACAGGGAAAGCCTCGGAACGCTTGCACTCAGCGACCTTGCGGTCGATCTCGAGAATCGCGCTGGCCGGGTCGGCCAACTCATCGGCGACGGCGGCGTTGATGGTACCCATCTGCTTGATCAGCTCGCGCATGTTCTGCGCGCCAGCGCCGGATGCAGCCTGGTAGGTCATGGCGCTCATCCATTCGACCAGACCGTTTTCAAACAGCCCGCCGAGCCCCATCAGCATCAGGCTGACGGTGCAGTTGCCACCGATATAGTTGCGAGTGCCAGCATCGAGCTGCTGGTCGATCACCTTGCGGTTGACCGGGTCAAGCACGATGACCGCATCGTCCTGCATGCGCAGGGCGGAAGCGGCATCGATCCAGTAACCCTTCCAGCCGGCTTCACGCAGCTTCGGGAATACCTCATTGGTGTAGTCGCCGCCCTGACAGGTCAGGATCACGTCGAGGCCTTTCAGTTCGTCGATGCTGTAGGCATCCTTCAGCGGCGCGATATCCTTGCCGATCGAAGGCCCCTGACCGCCTACGTTGGAAGTGGTAAAGAACACCGGCTCGATCAGGTCGAAATCCCGCTCTTCCAGCATCCGCTGCATGAGCACGGAACCCACCATGCCGCGCCAACCGATCAGACCTACACGTTTCATCGCAACTACACCTATATATAAAGTAGCCCACCCGCTTTGAAGGCAGGCCAAGAGATTACAACTTCGCGAGCGCCGCGACTACCGCATCGCCCATCGCTTGGGTGCCAACTTTGTTACAACCTTCGGACCAGATGTCGCCGGTACGCAATCCTTGGTCCAGCACATTGCTGACCGCCTGCTCGATGGCGTCGGCCGCAACCACCTGATTGAAGCTGTAGCGCAGCATCATCGACACCGAAAGAATGGTAGCCAGCGGGTTGGCGATACCTTGGCCGGCAATGTCCGGCGCCGAGCCATGGCAGGGTTCGTACATGCCTTTGTTGTTGGCATCCAACGACGCCGAAGGCAGCATGCCGATGGAGCCGGTGAGCATGGACGCCTCGTCCGACAGAATGTCGCCGAACATGTTGTCGGTGACCATCACGTCAAATTGCTTAGGCGCGCGGACCAGCTGCATCGCGGCGTTGTCGACATACATGTGGCTGAGTTCGACCTCCGGGTAGTCCTTGCCGACCTCTTCAACTACCGCACGCCACAATTGGCTGGAGGCCAGCACGTTGGCCTTGTCCACCGAGCAGAGCTTTTTGTTGCGCACCATGGCCATGTCGAAGCCGACCTTGGCGATACGGCGGATTTCGCTCTCGCTGTAAGGCAGCGTGTCGTAAGCCATGCGCTCGCCATTTTCCAGCACCTTGCTTTCGCGAGGCTGACCGAAATAGATACCGCCGGTCAGTTCGCGAACGATGAGGATGTCCAGGCCAGCCACGATTTCCGGCTTGAGGCTGGATGCCTCGGCCAGCTGTGGATACAGCAGCGCCGGACGCAGGTTGCCGAACAGGCCCAGCTGCGAGCGGATCTTCAGCAAACCGCGTTCCGGGCGGATGGCCGGGTCGAACTTGTCCCACTTGGGTCCACCTACTGCACCGAGCAAGATGGCATCGGCAGCACGCGCCCGTTCCAGAGTTTCTTCGGCAAGCGGCACGCCGTACTTGTCGACGGCGGCCCCACCCAGCTCGTCATAGCTCAGCTCGAAACCAAGCTGGAATTTGTCGTTCGCCAGCTGCAATACCTTGACCGCTTCGGCCATGATTTCCGGACCGATACCATCGCCGGGCAATACCAGAATATTTTTGGACATGGGGATTTCCTTCGGAAATAGCTTCAAGCTGCAAACCACAAGTAAAAGCCGCTCCTGTTTGCAGCTTGAAGCTTGCGGCTTGCAGCTCCTGTTATTTGATCGCGCCGAACAGCCAGGGCTGGCTCTGCTGGTGCCTGGCTTCGAATGCCTTGATCGCGTCGGCATCCTGTAGCGTCAGGCCGATGTCGTCCAGGCCGTTGAGCAGGCAGTGCTTACGGAAGGCGTCGACTTCGAAGCCGTACTGCTTGCCATCCGGACGGGTCACGACCTGCGCGGCCAAGTCGACGGTGAGCTGATAGCCTTCGCTCGCTTCGGCCTGCTCGAACAGTTCGTCCACCTCGGCTTCGCTCAAGATGATCGGCAGCAGGCCGTTCTTGAAACTGTTGTTGTAGAAAATATCGGCGAAGCTCGGCGCGATGATCGTCCGAAAACCGTACTCTTCCAACGCCCAAGGCGCATGCTCGCGAGACGAACCACAACCGAAGTTTTCACGCGCAAGCAGCACGCTGGCGCCTTGGTAGCGAGGGAAATTCAGCACGAAGTTCTTGTTCAGCGGGCGCTGGGAGCAGTCCTGGTTCGGCTGGCCGACGTCCAGGTAGCGCCACTCGTCGAACAGGTTCGGGCCGAAACCGGTGCGCTTGATCGACTTCAGAAACTGCTTGGGAATGATCTGATCGGTATCGACATTGGCACGATCGAGCGGACAGACCAGGCCGGTGTGTTGGGTGAATGCTTTCATGTTTCGCCTCCTCAGGCCTGGAGCAGTTCGCGCACGTCGACGAAGTGGCCAGTCACGGCAGCCGCGGCGGCCATCGCCGGGCTGACCAGGTGTGTACGCCCACCAGCGCCCTGGCGGCCTTCGAAGTTGCGGTTTGAAGTGGACGCACAATGTTCGCCACTGCCCAGCTTGTCCGGGTTCATCGCCAGGCACATGGAGCAACCAGGCTCGCGCCACTCGAACCCAGCCTCGACAAAAATCTTATCCAGCCCTTCCGCTTCCGCTTGCTGTTTCACCAGGCCCGAGCCCGGCACCACCATCGCCTGCTTGACGGTCGTGGCGACCTTGCGGCCCTTGGCTACCTCGGCGGCCGCACGCAGATCTTCGATGCGCGAGTTGGTGCAGGAGCCGATGAATACGCGATCCAGCTGGATATCGGTGATTGGCTGGTTGGCGCGCAGACCCATGTATTTCAGCGCGCGCTCGATGGAATCACGCTTGACCAAGTCGGCTTCGGCAGCCGGATCCGGAACCTGCTGATCGACCGCCAGGACCATTTCCGGCGACGTGCCCCAGCTCACCTGCGGCTTGATGTCCTCGGCCTTCAATTCGACGACGGTGTCAAACACCGCATCCTCGTCGGAAACCAGATCCTTCCAGGCTTCGACCGCACGCTCCCAGTCCGTACCCTTGGGTGCATAGGGACGACCTTCGACATAGGCGACAGTCTTCTCGTCACAAGCCACCATGCCCACGCGGGCTCCGGCCTCGATGGACATGTTGCAGATAGTCATGCGGCCTTCCATGGACAGTTCGCGAATCGCGCTGCCGGCGAACTCCAGTGCGTGGCCATTGCCGCCGGCGGTGCCGATCTTGCCGATCACCGCGAGCACGATGTCCTTGGCGGTGACGCCGAACGGCAGTGTGCCCTCGACGCGCACCTGCATGTTCTTCATCTTCTTGGCCACCAGACACTGGGTGGCGAGCACATGCTCGACCTCAGAGGTGCCGATGCCATGCGCCAGCGCGCCAAAAGCGCCATGTGTCGAGGTGTGCGAGTCGCCGCAGACCACGGTCATGCCTGGCAGTGTCGCGCCCTGCTCCGGGCCGATGACGTGGACGATGCCCTGGCGCACGTCGTTCATTTTGAATTCGAGGATGCCGAACTCGTCGCAGTTCTCGTCCAGGGTCTGCACCTGGATGCGCGATACTTCGTCGGCGATGGCTTCCAGGCCGCCCTGACGCTCACCTTTGGTGGTCGGCACGTTGTGGTCCGGGGTGGCGATGTTGGCGTCGATACGCCATGGCTTGCGATTGGCCAAGCGCAGCCCCTCGAAAGCTTGCGGTGAAGTCACTTCGTGGAGAATGTGGCGGTCGATATAGATCAGTGACGAGCCATCGTCGCGACGCTTGACCTCGTGCATTTCCCAGAGTTTGTCGTACAGCGTTTTGCCGGCCATCGGACTTTCCTCGTCAGTTCTAGGGCAATAGCCCTTCCGCTTATGGGGTGATGCTAGGGGGCTTCGTCGAATTACTCAAATTCATATTTTTTATCCAATGCATTCCCAGCAGGAATCGGTATAAGCTGGAGGCTGGACGAAAGCGTGGTTTAGCGCGCTTCTCGTCCAGCCTATAGCCTCCAGCGCTTTTATCGGCTTTATGAGGAAAACATGGATCTGGCAAACCTCAACGCCTTCATCGCCATCGCCGAAACCGGCAGCTTCTCTCTGGCCGGAGAGCGCCTGCACCTGACCCAGCCGGCGGTGAGCAAGCGTCTTGCCGCACTGGAAGCACAACTCAACGTGAGATTATTCGACCGGCTGGGACGGGAAGTCAGCCTCACCGAGGCCGGCCGGGCATTGCTGCCTCGTGCCTATCGAATCCTCAATGTGCTGGATGACACTCGCCGCGCACTGACTAACCTCAACGGCGACGTCAGCGGTCGCTTGTGCCTGGCCACCAGTCACCACATCGGTCTGCATCGCCTGCCGCCCTTGCTGCGCAGTTTCACCCGTGCCTATCCCAACGTGAATCTGGACATTCGCTTCCTCGATTCGGAAGTTGCCTATGAAGAGGTTCTTCATGGTCGCGCCGAACTGGCCGTGATTACGCTAGCACCACACACGGCGCCGCCGATCCGCGCCAGCAAGGTTTGGGATGATCCGCTGGATTTCGTCGTCGCCCCCGAGCATCCCCTGGCGCAAAAACAACCGATCAGTTTGGCGGACGTCGCCGGCTACCCCGCCGTGTTTCCGGGCGGCAACACCTTCACCCACCATATCGCCCAAAGGCTGTTCGAGCGCGAGAATCTCAGACCGAACATTACGATGAGCACCAACTACATGGAGACGATCAAGATGATGGTCTCCATCGGTATCGCCTGGAGCGTGCTGCCCCGCACCATGCTCGATGAACAGGTGGTGCGTCTGCCGCTGCCTGGCGTTCAACTGACGAGGCAGCTCGGTTACATCACCCATACCGAGCGCACCCTGTCGAACGCAGCCAAGGCCTTCATGACGTTACTGGATACAGGCTGACGCACTTGCACCGCGCCATCTGCTACAGCTAAGTTCGGGACATAACGACAAGAGCATCAGATCATGAGCAGCAGCGGTTATCGGGCGACCCGTCCTCTTCCCATCCGCGCGGCGGAAACCAGCCATGCGCCCTCCTGAGATCGTGGCCGGTATCAGCGCCAACGAAGCGGCAAAGCCCTGGCAGGATGCGACAAGCCTGTTGTCCGTGCTCGATGCCACTGGACTCGGCGTTTGGTCCTGGGACTTGCAGAACGGCACCATCCACTGGTCGCTCGGCACGGGCCGGCTGTTCGGCCTCACCGAGCCGCTCACGCAGATTACCCAAAGCGAGTACCTGAATCTGATCGCCGCTGAAGATCGGCTTCATTTCACGACCATTGCCCGCTCGGTGCTGTCGGGCGACAGGTCGCGCTTCAGTTTTCGTCACCGGGTGCGTTGGCCCGATTCGAGCGTGCACTGGCTGGAAATCGATGGGCAACTGCAGGACAGGGGCACCCGCCCCTCGATGCTGGTGGGCATCGTCCGCGACATCACCGCCCAGCACACCCAGGCACAGGCCCTCGAAGACAGCCAAGAGCGCCTGGAACTGGCGCTGGCATCGGCTGATCTGGGCAATTGGGAATGGGATATCCCGAACGACCGGCTCTATGCATCAAGCCGCTCATCGGAGTTACACGGGATCATCGACGGTTCGTTTACCGGGTCGTTCCGGGAGTTTTTCCGCAGCGTCGCGGCAAATGACCGGCAGACCATGCGCGAGGCTTACAGCGATCTTCTAGCCGGGCGACGCCAGAGCTACCAGACGACCTATCAGGCGGTGCATCCGAACGGCGCCGTCCGGCACCTGGAAACCACCGCCAAACTGTATCGTGACGAACACGGCATGCCGCTGCGTATGGCCGGCATTATTATCGATGCCACGGAGCGGGTCCTGCGCGAACAGCATCTGGCGGCGTCCGAAGCGAGATTCTCCGCCTTGTTCCAGGGCAGCCCCGACCCTATATCCCTGTCCCGCATTTCCGACGGCACCTTCATCGATATCAACCCCAGCTTCAGCGCCATATTCGGCTGGGAAGGCAGCGACATCATTGGGCGCTCGGCCCCGGAGATACAGTTCTGGCGCGACGAGAAACAGCGGCAGGCGCTCTACCAGCGGCTGACTCGCGATCAGCGTCTGGACAATGTCGAAGCGCAATTTCGCACCCGGGACGATCAGCACATCACGTGCGTGGTTTCCAGTCGCTTCATTCGAATCGACCGAAGACTGTGCATCGTTACGACCTTCCGCGACATCACCGAACGCCAGCAGGCCGAAGCGGCCCTGAAAGCCAGCGAGGCCAAGTTCGCCAAGGCATTTCACTCGAGTCCCGACGCCATCATTATCAGCGAGCGCAGCACCGGACGCTTCGTCGAGGTCAACGAGGGCTTCCGTCGCCTTTCCGGTTACCGTCCGGAAGAAGCCATCGGGCGTACCTCTGCCGAACTGCGCATCTGGTCGGAGGAGCAGCGCAAGGACATCCTCGAGCGGTTGGAGCGGGACGGCCGCGTCGCCAACTGGGAAATGATCGGCCAGGATCGCTACGGCAACCCTAAACACATCGAGGTGTCGGTCGAGCCGATCGAACTCAACGACACCGAATGCCTATTGTTATCGGCACGAGACATCAGCCAGCTGAAAGCCGCCCATGCGCAAATCCATCACCTGGCGTATCACGACCCGCTGACCAACCTTCCCAACCGCGCCCTGCTGATGGATCGCCTGGTGCAGCAGATCGCGCTGCACAAGCGCCATGGTCTGCGAGGCGCTCTGCTGTTTCTCGATCTGGATCACTTCAAACACATCAACGATTCGCTTGGTCATCCGGTCGGCGACGCCGTACTGAAGATGATTACGGCTCGTCTCGAAGCCAGCATTCGCCAGGAAGACACCGTCGCACGCCTTGGTGGCGATGAGTTCGTCGTCCTCCTGACCGGCCTAAGCGGCAGACGCTCGGAGGTGACGCGCCACGTTCGCCAGATCGCCGAAAAACTGCGGACGCTGCTTGCCGAACCCATGACATTCGAAAGCAATCGGCTGCATGTCACCCCGAGCATCGGCATTGCGCTGCTGCCGGACCATGGCGACACGCCCGCCGACCTCCTGAAGCGCGCCGATATTGCGCTGTATCGGGCCAAAGCCGCTGGGCGCAATGCCATCCAGCTGTTCCGCACGACAATGCAGCACGCCGCAAGCGCACGTCTGCAGCTAGAAGGCGAACTGCGCCTGGCGTTGCAACGTAATGAATTCGAGCTGCACCTGCAGCCCCAGGTCGATGCACGCTCAGGTTCGGTGATCGGCGCAGAAGTCCTGCTGCGCTGGAACCAGCCGGAGCATGGCCCGCGCTCGCCGGCTCAGTTTATCGATGTGCTGGAAGAAAACGGTCTGATCGTCGAAGTCGGCGACTGGATCATCAAGCAAGCCAGCCGCATTGGCGCGTCGCTGTTGGCCGCCGGGCTGGTACATCCGGACAACTTCAGCCTCTGCGTCAATATCAGCCCGCGTCAATTCCGCCAGAACGAGTTCGTCGAACGCACCCTCAATGCGCTGAAGGCCGCCGGGGTTCCGCACAAGATGATCAAGCTGGAGATCACCGAGGGCATCGTGATCCAGAACCTGGACGATACCATCGCCAAGATGCGCCGCCTTTGCCGGCATGGCGTCAGCTTCGCGATGGATGATTTCGGTACCGGTTACTCCTCGCTTACCTATTTGAAACGCTTGCCGGTAGATCTGCTGAAGATTGATCAATCCTTCGTGCGAGACGCGCTGGATGCGCCCAACGATGCAGAGATCATCCGCGCCATCGTTGCTATGGCCAGGAGTTTAGGGTTGGCAGTGATTGCCGAGGGCGTCGAGCAGCAGGCGCAGCTGGACTTGCTGCAACTGCAAGGCTGTCATCTTTATCAAGGTTATCTGTTCAGCCGTCCGCTGCCCCTGGACGAATTCAGCAGGCTGCTGGAGAAATCCAAGGTGGCCGGAATCGAGCGGGAGAACGATAGGCCATAAAACGAAATGCCCCGGCAAAAGCCAGGGCATTGTCAGCGTACTGAAGCCGGTGTTACTGCCGGCTCTGGATCAGTTCAAGCTCAGCTTGGCGCGGTTCTTTTCCAGGGTAGCAGCGCCAATTCCTTTGACTTCCAGCAGCTCGTCGACCGAGCCGAACGGGCCATGGGCCTCACGATACGCAACGATGGCCTTGGCCTTTGTTTCGCCGATGCCGTTGAGTTCGCGTGTCAGGGTTTCGGCGTCAGCCGAATTGAGGTTGATGGTTGCCGTTTGAGCTACGGCTACTTCTGCCGCTGCAACCGGTTCAGCCTGGGCTGCATGGCCGCCAATGGAAACGCTGGCAAGCAGTGCGAAGAGTGCTGCAGAGAGAAAAGACTTGGTCATGATTCACGTCCCTTTGAGTGTTGGTTTTTAACCGGCGCGGTACTCCATGCGCCGCCGGGACACTCTAAACCGCAACACTTGCAAGTCAAATCAACGCGTCGGTTCTGTGAACCAGACCCGCCAGGCGTTGCTTAACGCATCACATTGAACAGGCTCAGCCCGGAAATTTTCACATAGCTCTGCTGCGCCGCTTCGAGAACGACCGTCTGCATGGACAGCCGCGACAATGCCTCGGCGTAGTCCAGTTCGCGCAGCTCCGCCTGGACGCCCTTGTTGACCAGCGCGACGTCTTCGTTATCGGTAAGCGTCGTTTCGATCACGTTCAGTCGTGCGCCGATGTTCCCGCGCGCTTCGTCGACACTGACCATGCCGTGGTCGAGGTTGGTGAGAGCGACGGCGACTGCGTCGCGGATGCCGGTGTTGCCAGATGATGGATCTTCCAGAGCCTTACGGAGGTTGGCAATCGTGTCGAGAACGCCCTGCTTAGGACTCGCGCTTTCAGGAATCGTAATTACCTCGCCAGCAGCCGGCTCGCCAGAGATGAAAAGCGTTACTCCGCCCACTACCAGCTTGTTCTCCTTTTCACCGTCACTATTCAAACTACCCGTGCTAAGGACATTTCCGGCGGCGTCGGCCACGCTATAGTTCCGCTCGTTCGGACTCGCGCCGAACGTGATTTCCAACCCTCCGAGGCCCGCAAAAGCGACCTCATCGCTGACCAGTGCGCCCGAAATATTCAAAGTCGAAGCAGCCTGGTTAGACACGGCAGCACCAAGACGACCGGCATTGGTTACGTTCTCAAAAATGGACTTACCGTTATCGCTGATTGGGATATTCAACGAACTGGCGATCTGCAATTTCCGCTGCCCCTCATCCCCCTGATAGCTGTAGCTGCCATCCGAGCCCCGGACAAAGGGTTGGGTCTTGCCCTGAAAGCCGGAAAACAAATATTCCCCGCGCGCGTTGCGCGTATTCATCAGCGCGAGTAGTTCATCCTCGCGCTCGCCAAGCTCGGCAGAAATAGCCTTGCGGTCCTGAGGGTCCAGCGCGCCGTTGCCTGCCTGCGCCGCCAGTTCACGAACCCGCTGCAGCACGGTGTTGACCGAGTTCAGCGTCACTTCTTCCTGGGTCAGGCTGTTCTTGGCAGCCGTCAGGTTGGAGTTGTACTGGCCAAGCACGTTCTGCTGTTGTTCTAGCTGCAGCAGGCGCACCGAGGCCACCGGATCGTCCGCAGGCGTAAGGATGCGGTTGCCAGTACTGATCTGCTCTTGAGTGCGCGTGGCGTTGGCGTAGTTTCGTTGGATGCCGGTCACGCCGTTATTGAATGCTTGCAAGGTCGAGATGCGCATGGGCGGGCCTGTTACCTGAAGGTGCTGATCAATGTATCGAACATGGTGCGCGCAACTTGAATGATCTGGGCCGAGGCGTTGTAGTACTGCTCGAACTTGATCAGGTTGGCGGCTTCCTCGTCGAGGTTCACGGCCGATAGCGAGTCGCGGTTGTCGGTCGCCTGCTTGAGAATCGCGCCGGTTGCTTCGCTGTCCATGCGGGCCTGGGCGGTCAGCGTGCCGACGCGCTCGACCAGTTCGCCGTAGCCATCCGTGAAGCTCTTGCCGGACCCTGGCACGCTCGGGTCAACGCCAAGCGTCTGCTGCGTCTGCAGATCTACCATCTTCAACGCGTTCCGGTTATCCGATACACCATTCTGGTTGAAGCCGATAGTGAAGGTATCGCCGTCTTGCGGACGACCACTGACCGTGACGCTGAAGCTGACACCATCGATCTCGATAGCCAGTTCGTTGGTCTGCCCCGGCGTGAACGCCGCCGGGCTGATCTGCGTAACGCCCGGGCCGGTGATGGTCGGTGGGGTTCCGTTGGTGTAAGTCAGCGTAATGTCAGCAGAGAGCGCTGCTTTCAAGCTCGTCATGCTAACGGTGCCGGTCGCGCTGGGCTGGCTGATGACGCCAGTGCCACCGTTCTGCAGATTGCTTTGTGCCCGCACCGGCGCCGCGAAGGCCAACTGATCCGCTTGATCCAGTACTGCCTTGATATCCGTGGCACCGCGTCTGGTCGGCTGCAGCGAGAACCTATCGCCTGCGTTAGGAGTACCACTGATGGCGACCTGGAAGCCCTGGTCCTTCCCTGAGCTGTCGGCAAAGCTCAGATAAGCGGGCGGGCCCGCATTCTGGGTAACGCTGATACTGGCGTTATCGCTTAGCCGCCTTGCCGAGTAATTCGTTCCGTCGAACTCCAGGCGATAATCGCTGGTCGTCAGGTTGCCGGTATCCGTGATTCTCAGGGACGCGTCAGCGGCCGATGTATTGCTGTTGAAAGGTGTTGCACGCAGGCCCATCAGCGAGGGAGCGTTATAGTTGCCGAACAGAGCCTCACCAACCTGCCCTTTCAGATCGAGCCCCTGGGTTTGCTGCGAGTTGACCTGATCGCTTACCGCAAGCGCCAATCTGCCTAGCGAGTTCATCGTCGAGTCCAACACTTCCTCGCGATAACGGATCAACCCCCCCAGCTCACCGCCAGTGATCTGGGACGTAATGCCTTGGCGCGAGCCGCCACTGACAAACTGAATTTCGTGGCGATTGGGGTCGCCCTGCCCCGGCACGACTTCCAACCGGCTCACAGCGCTGCCGACGACCAGCGGCTGCCCGGTACCAACCGAGATATTGAAGCTGTTGTCGTCCTGCGGCGTCACGGTGACACCGATATAGGTCGACAGCTGACGCACCGCCTCGTCGCGTGCATCGAGCAGGTCATTGGGTTGTTTGCCGTTAGCGGACGCAGTCGCGATGGCTTGGTTCAAGCTACCGATACTGCCGGCCAGACGGTTGATCTGATCGGTAACCGCAGCCATCTGCTTGTTGGTGAAGTTGTTCTGTTCGGTCAGCCGGTCGGAAACGGTATTGAACCGACGCGCCAGCCCTTCAGCTTCCGCCAGTACCAACTGACGTGCCGGAATGTTGGCGGGGTCTTCCGCTGCTGTTTGCAGCGCCGAGAAGAACTTCTGCAGCGAGGGTGTGATACCCGTCGTGCTGCCTGCCAGAAGGGAATCGAGCTGGTCGATCTGGCTCTTGTACGCTTCGACGTCGCTGCTCAGCGAGGTGCTGCTGCGCAACTGGCTAGTCAGAAATTCACTGTAGGTCCTGCGGATTTCCACCAGCGTAGTGCCCGATCCGACATAGCCCGCGCCGCTGAACTGAGGGGTACGGGTCGCCTGGGACGCATCCTGACGGCTGTAGCCGGGCGTATTGACGTTGCTGATGTTGTGGCCGGTGATGGACAGCTGGCTCTTGCTCGCGCTCAAGCCCGACAAGCCGATATTCAGTAGGTCAGCCATGATTAGCCTCTAGTCCTTACGGCAGGGGCCGAACTCGCGTCGGCGATTGTCTGATAGGTCTGCACTTTGCGAGCGATCTGATTGATCTTGTTCGCATACTGCGGGTCGGTCGCGTAACCGGCCCGCTGCAATTCATTGACGAAGCGCTCCGAATCACCGGTGGTGCTGGCCACCTTGATCGCCGATTGGTAGCGGTCGTTGTTTTCGAGCAGCCGGACGTAATCGTTGAAGCTGTGCTCGAACGAGTCATAAGCCCGGAACCCGGCGACCTGCTTGGTCGCCTTGCCATTGACATACTCGGTGGTGGTGACCTTCGCGGACTCACCTTGCCAACCCGTGGACTTGATGCCGAACAGGTTATGGCTGTTGCTGCCGTCCTTCTGTTTGATCATCGACTTGCCCCAGCCAGTTTCCAGCGCGGCTTGTGCCACCAGGAAACGCGGCTCGACTCCGAGTCGCTTGGCGGCTTTCTCCGCCATCGGCAGCATGGTCGCGATGAATTCGGCCGGTGAACTGAAGCGCGTCTTGCCCGGTGCGCTCGGGGCCGTCGCCTCGACGCCATTGACGGTCAGTGGCACATCCTTCGGCGCAGCGAAGGCGGTCGCGGGTTGCCAGTCGAGATTCACCAGCGGCTGCGGCTGGCCGTCCTGTTTGGCGTCGGATCCGTTCTTGGCAACCTCGGCGGGTGCGGTCTCTGCGGCCGGACGCTCGGCAAGCTTGCCCGGCAGCGTCAGACGACGCTGATTCAGCAGCTGCGAGTCATTTCGCGTCGGTGCAGTGGCGGCGGCGCTGGGGCTGCTCGTCGCCTTTGCGCCCTCGGCCTGTCCAGCCTGAGCGAAGGGATTGGGCTTCTCGCTGGGCTCCTGCTGCTTGCTCAACTGACGGATCAGCACGTCAGCCAGGCCGATACCGCCGCCTTCCTTGGAAAGGGTGACCGACAGCTGCTGGTCGTGCATGTCCTGATACTGCTTGCTGGCCTGGCTGTTGAATGGATTGTCTTGGGACATGACTTCGGTGGCCGAACGCATCGACTTGAGCATCTCGTTCATGAACAAGGACTCGAACTCCTGCGCAACCTTGCGCACGTTCTCCGCGCCGTCACGGTCCTTGCCCACCTTCAGCTGATTCAGCCGATTCAGGTCGGAATAGCTGCCGCTATCAGGTGTGCGTCGGCCAAGCCCCAGTCGATTTTCCATGTCCCGGTCCTCAGATCACGATCAGGTCGGCTTGCAAAGCGCCGGCTTGCTTGAGCGCTTCGAGGATGGCCATCAAGTCGCTGGGCGCTGCGCCCACCTGATTCACCGCCCGCACGATCTCATCGAGCGTGGTGCCCGGGCCGAACTTGAACATCGGCTTGGCTTCCTGCTCCGCCCTGACGTTGGAGCTGGGCACGACCACCGTCTGGCCGTCCGACAGCGGGTTCGGCTGGCTGACTTGCGGGTCTTCGGAAATGGTCACGGTCAGGCTGCCGTGGGTAACAGCCGCCGGCTGCACGCGAACGTTCTGACCGATCACGATGGTGCCGGTGCGCGAGTTGATGATCACCTTGGCCACCGCCTGGCCAACGTCGACTTCGAGGTTTTCCAGGATCGACAGATAGTCGACACGCTGGCTCGGGTCCAGAGGCGCGGTGATGCTGATCGAGCCACCATCGAGCGCCTGGGCCACGCCTGGGCCGAGCAGTTCGTTGATGTGATCGACGATGTTCTTGGCGGTGGTGAAATCCGGGCGATTGAGGTTCATCGTCAAGGTGGTGCCCTGATTGAACGCGCTCGGCACCGGCCGCTCGACGGTCGCACCGTTCGGGATACGACCTGCAGAAGGGATGTTCACGGTAATGCGCGAACCGTCCGCGCCGCCGGCATCGAAACCACCAACCACCAAGTTGCCCTGGGCGATGGCGTAGACGTTGCCGTCGATACCCTTCAGCGGCGCCATCAGCAGGCTGCCGCCGCGCAGGCTCTTGGCGTTGCCGATCGACGAAACGGTGATGTCGATGGTCTGGCCCGGCTTGGCGAAGGGCGGCAGATCGGCATGAATCGACACGGCCGCGACGTTCTTCAGCTGAACGTTGCCACCGGCCGGCACCTTGATGCCGAACTGCGCCATCATGTTGTTGAAAGTCTGCACCGTGAACGGCGTCTGGGTGGTCTGGTCGCCACTGCCATTGAGGCCGACCACCAGGCCGTAGCCGATCAACTGGTTGCTACGAACACCCTGAATGGTGGCGATGTCCTTGAGCCGCTCGGCATGAGCCGGGACGGCGGCCAGGCACAGCAGGGCAACTACGATCGAGCTGAACAATTTCATTGCCTGCACCTGCTTAGAATGGCCACAACGGGCTGATGAAGAAGCGATCCAGCCAACCGGGCTGGCTGGCATCGGCGAAGGCGCCGGTGCCGGAATAGGTGATGCGGGCATCGGCGATACGGGTCGACGGCACGGTGTTGTCGGTGGCGATATCGTCCGCACGCACCAGGCCGGCAATACGCACCAGTTCATCACCCGTATTGAGCGTCATCCACTTCTCGCCGCGAATCGCCAGGATGCCGTTGGGCAGCACGTCGGACACGGTAACGGTGATCGAGCCGGAGAGGCTGTTGCTCTGCCCGGCTTGGCCGGAACCGGCAGTATCACGCGATGCGTCGTACTCGGCGCCCAGGTTCATGGCGTTGCCGGTCAACGGATTGGCCATGGATACTGCGCCGCCGAACAGCGAGCCGAGGCCGATATTGGCGCTGCTTTCTTTCGAAATTTTCGAGTTCGAATTCTTGCTCGCCTGAGTCTTCTCATTGAGCGACACGGTAATGATGTCGCCGACCCGATAGGCCTTACGATCGTCGTACAGATTGGTCTCGAAACCCGCTTGATAGATGGCGCCATTATTTTGCGCAGCCGGCAGCGGCGTACGCGGCAGCACCGGCGCGTAGTACGGGTCGTTGGGCTTCGGGGCGGGCGCCACGCAACCGGACAGAACCACAGCGGACATCAACGGAAGAACAATCAACAAGCGGCGCATATTCACCTCAATCCAGCGGCTGACAGCTATTACAGCTGCTGGGTGACAAAGGACAGCATCTGGTCGGCCGTGGAGATGACTTTCGAGTTCATCTCGTAGGCGCGCTGAGTGGTGATCATGTTCACCAGCTCCTCGACGACGCTGACGTTGGAGTTTTCCAGCGTGTTCTGCAGCACCGTGCCCAGCCCGTTCAGGCCGGGGGTGCTGACCTGCGGCGCACCGCTGGCGGCAGTTTCCAGGAACAGGTTGCTGCCCATGGCCTGCAAGCCGGCCGGGTTGACGAAGTCGGCGGTCTGGAGGTTGCCGATGACCTGCGGTGCCGGGTTGCCGAGGGTGGTGACGGAAACGGTGCCATCCTCGCCCACGGTGAAGGTCTGGGTTTCCGGCGGCACGACGATCGCCGGCTCCAGCGCATAACCGTTGGCGGTCACGATCTGGCCGTCGGCGTTCAGGTGGAAGCTACCGTCACGGGTGTAGGACACGGTGCCGTCGGGCAGCAGGACCTGAAAGAAGCCACGGCCGTTAACAGCCATGTCCAGCGGCTGCTCGGTGGTCTGCAGGCTGCCGGCGGTGAACTGCTTCTGCGTACCGACGATACGCACACCGGTACCCAGCTGCAGTCCGGACGGAAGCTCGCTGTCCTGGGTCGACTGGCCACCTGGCTGCCGACGGATCTGGTAAAGCAGATCCTGAAACTCGGCGCGGTCTTTCTTGAAGCCCGTGGTGGAAACGTTGGCCAGGTTGTTGGAAATGGTCGTCAGGTTCATGTCCTGGGCGGACAAACCCGTCTTACTCACCCACAGTGCTGGAAGCATGTTCTTCTCCTCGTGCGCCGGTATTCGGGCGCAGCGCGTTGTTTACTAGCTGATTTGCAAGACTCGGGCCGCAGCGGCACTGTCTTCTTCGGCGGTGCGCATCATTTTCACGTGAAGCTCGAACTGCCGGGACAGCGCCAGCATCGACGTCATCTCAGCCACCGCGTTGACATTGCTCGCTTCGAGAAAGCCGGACGTCACGCGGACCGCGGCGTCAGCCTCGACGGGCTGGCCATCCTTCATACGGATCAAGCCGTCGGTGCCCTTCTGTAGCTGCTTGGGATCGGGATTGACCAGCTTCAGGCGGTCTACCGTTACCACCACATTCGGATCTTCCCCGAGCGCACGGATGCTGATGGAGCCATCGGCGCCGATCTCCACCTTCTCTTCCGGCGGCACGGCAATCGGCCCGGCATTGCCGAGCACCGGCAAACCGTCGCCGGTGCGCAGCATGCCGAGCGTGTCGATATTGAGGCTGCCGGTACGGGCATAGGCTTCGCTGCCATCGGGCGCCTGCACCGCGATCCAGCCCTCGCCCTCGATCGCGACGTCTAGATCTCGACCCGTTTCCTGTAGGGTTCCGGAACTGAAATCCGTACCGGGACGTTCGGTCATGGCATAGACGCGTGCTGGAAAACTGTCGCCGAACACCTGCATCGACCGCGCTTGCTCAAAGTCACGACGGAAGCCGGTAGTCGAGATATTCGCCAGGTTATTGGCATGTGCCTGCTGAGCGCGAGCGTTCTGGCTCGCACCCGTCATGGCTACATAGAGCATCTTGTCCATCGAACCTCCGAGACGCGTGAATTGACGCTTACCGTTCCATACGTCTTCGAAAGCAATGGGCATGCCAAAAAGCGAAGCGACTATTAAGCCGCTGATTCAAAAGGATTATTAAAAAAGAAAAAGGCCCCGAAGGGCCTTTGAAGAGACGAAGCGGCAGAATTCCGCCATGCGGAGCCTGCCGCCGCGACTCATCAACGCAAATTGATGATCGTCTGGGTGATCGCGCTTTCGGTTTCGATCGTCTTGGCGTTCGCCTGATAGTTGCGCTGCGCCACGATCAGGTTGACCAGCTGGTCCGACAGCTCGACGTTGGAATCTTCGAGCGCGCCGGCTTGCAACGATCCCAGCGTGCCGCTGCCAGGTGGGTTACGAACCGGCTCGCCGGATTCGAAGGATTGCACCCACTGGGTCTTGCCTACCGGAGTCAACCCCTGGACGTTGGCGAAGTTCGCCAGGATGATCTGGCCCTGTACTTTGGATTGGCCATTGGTGTAGCGGGCAAAAATCGCACCCGTTTCGCTGATTTCCAGGCCCGCCAGTTCGCCGGTTGTATAACCATCCTGGCTCACGCTATTGACTGCGAACGCGCTGGCGTACTGAGTCGACCCACGCATATCGAGGGCCATGTTCAAACCACCGGACGGCGCAGCGTTGTTCAAAGACCAAGTACCGTCAGTGTTCTTAACAGCCGGCTGCCAACCAGTTATTGCCGTGCTGCCACTGGCCGGGTTGACGAGACTTCCGGATGGACTGAACTCAAGGGCGGTCGTGTCGGGTGCGGTGCTGTTGACTGGATCACTCGGGTTACGCCCATCCACAAGTACATGCATCTGCCAAGCGTTGGCGGTACCGGTCTTGACGAAATACTGCGTCATGACATGGGCGTTGCCTTGCTCGTCATACACGTTAGTCGATGTCGAAGAGTTGTAGCTCAACGGATCGGCGGGATCGAACGGCGTATTGGCAGGCTCAGTATTGGTCGAATTCAGATTGAAACCCTGGGTGACCGACGTCGTCGCCTTGGGCTCCTGACTGGCGGTCTGGATCTTCAGATCGCTCACACGCCCCGTTTGAATATTGCCGTTGCCATCTACCGAGTAACCCTGAAGGTTATAGCCGAAGTTATCGACCAGATTGCCTTCTTTGTCCGTCCCGAAATAGCCGGCACGGGTATAGCTCAGCGCACCATTATTGCTAACCTGAAAGAAGCCGTTGCCGTTGATTGCCAGGTCCAACGCGTTCTGCGTGTAGTTGATGTTTCCCTGGTTGAACTGCTGCGACACGTTCGCAAGCAGCACACCACTGCCCTGCGGGTTCTTTCCGGTCCCAAGTACGGACGAGGCATACACATCAGCAAACTCCGCGCGTGACTGCTTGAAGCCTGCAGTCCCGGCGTTGGCGATGTTATTACCCGTGACATTGAGGTCTTTGCTGGCGGCACGCATGCCGCTAAGGCCGATATTGAACGACATGAATTGCTCCTGTTACCGGGCGTGCCGGCAGTTACTGACCAATGACCTGGACTTGCGACAACCCGATGCTGCCGACGCCGGCCAGGTTGAGCTGCAGCTCCCCGCCGTTCTGTCCGAGAGTGACGCTGTCTACGTTAGCGGGGAGAAGGGTGTACAGCCCCTTGGTCTCGCCCTGGTAGGTGGCTTGTGCTTCGAATCGGTAGGTTCCCGGCGGCAAGGTATTGCCGCTCGAATCCTTGCCGTCCCACATGAATGAAATGTTCCCGGCTTCCTGCTGGCCCATGTTGATCCGGTTGACCACCGTGCCAGCGCTGTCATAAACGTTGACCGCCACGTTGCTGCTGCTCGTAGGCAGTACCAGGCTGGCCTTGAAGGTTTCGCTGGTATCGACGACCGCCTTGTCGCTGGGCACGATCACCTTGCGGCCCACCAGCGACGAGGCCTGCAGCGCCTGGGACGACTGGTAGCCCGACAGCATGGTTTCCATGCTCGAGTTCAGCTTCTCCACACCTTCGACCGTGCTGAACTGGGCCAACTGCGCAATGAACTCGCCGTTTTCCTGAGGCTCCAGAGGGTTCTGGTTATTCAGCTGAGTCACCAGCAACTCGAGAAACTCGTTCTTGCCGAGATCTTTGCTTTTAACTTCGCGATCTTTGATCTGGTATTGGTCAAGTACCGAACCGGTACCGCTGACGCCGCCTGTCGTACTCATGGCTATCTCTCGTAAGGGTTACTGGCCCAGCGTCAGAACTTTCTGCAGCATGGTCTTGGCCGTGTTCATCAACTCGGCGTTGGTCTGGAACGAACGGCTGGCCGAAATCATGTCCGCCATCTCTTCAACGACGTTGACGTTCGGGTAATACACGTAGCCCTCTTCATTCGCAGCCGGATGGTTGGGCTCGTAACGGGCTTGCAGCTCGCTCTGGTCTTCCACCACGCCGAGTACCTGAACGCCAGCACCAGCCTGGTCCTGGCCAGCGAACAATGATTCATTTGGCGAGCCGTTGGCTTGCTGCAACATGGTCGCGAAGACCGGATGGCGGGCACGGTAAGTCTGGTCAACGCTGGAAGACACAGTCTCGGCGTTGGCAATGTTGCTGGAAATGGTGTTGAGGCGAGTGCTCTGAGCACTCATGCCGCTGCCGGCGATGTTGAATACGCTGCTAAGGGACATGGGCTTCGCTCCTGTTATTCGCCGCGCAGGGCGCTCATGAGGCCCCTGAACTTACTGTTGAGAAAGGTGAAGCTCGCCTGGAAATCGACGGCATTCTCGGCGTAAGCGGCCTGCTCGACCTGGGCATCGACCGTGTTCTGATCCAGTGAGGCGTGTGTGGGCGTGCGGAATCGAAGGCCTGGATCGGCGATCTCCAACCCTTGCGCTGCGATGTGCTTGCTGCTGGTGACGGCGACGCCGAACTCGCCCTGGTTCTTGCTCTGCTGGGCCGCAAGCACGCTACCGAACTCTAGATCACGGGCCTTGTAATTAGGCGTGTCGGCGTTGGCGATGTTGTTGGCAAGCACCTCGGCCCGCTGAGCGCGAAAGCCGAGTGCTTTTTCATGGATACCCAGCGCTTTATCGAAACTGATGCTCATGATCTGGCCCTCTGCCGGATACAGTCTGCTTAGCAAACTACCAGCAAAGGCCATGCCATTTTCGTAAGTTACTGTTCTGGAAGGATTTCAGGAAAGCGCATCAGGACTGATGCGTCAAAAGCGGCAAAGCTTTTCCATGTTCTTGCCGCCTCTTTACTGGTGACCGACAGTTTTCTGCCGCCGCCTCGCTACACCGCAGACGCATGAGCCGTCTACTTGGCTTTATAGATGATGCCTGGACTGCACTGGATCATCTGATACAGCTCGGGCAACCCATTCAGCGCCTCGGATGCCCCTAGAAACAGATATCCGCCTGGCTTCAACGTGGCATGAATGCGCCGAAGAATGTCCTTCTTAACATCGGCAGAGAAATAGATGAGGACGTTCCGGCAGAACACCACATCGAATTTCCCCAATACAGCGTAGCTATCCAGCAGATTCTGCACACGGAACTCGACCCGGTTTCGAATCGCTGGCTTGACGACCCAGCGACCCGGCGCCTTGACGTCGAAATACCGCTGTAACCGCTCGCTCGACAATCCTCGCGCGATTGCAAGGCTGTCGTATTCGGCAGCCTTGCTTGCAGCAAGCATGGTGCCAGACAGCTCAGTGGCAACCAGCTGAACCGCCAACTTGGGCTGGCTCGGGTTGCTGCGCTCATATTCATCGATCGTCATCGATAGCGAATATGGCTCCTGTCCCGAAGAGCAGGCAGCGGACCATATACGCAGGCGCTGACCCGGAGCGCTCTTTAAAAGCTCCGGCAGGAGTCGGTTCTTGAGCACCTCGAACGGGTAGGTATCGCGAAACCAGAGCGTTTCGTTGGTCGTCATCGCATCCACGACCTGCTCACGCAAACCACTGCGAGGCTGGGTCTGGATCTTCCTGACCAGATCGCCAAGGCTTTTGAGCCCCTGCTGCTCCATCAGCTTGTTCAGCCGGCTGGTTACGAGGTACTGCTTGTTGTCACCCAGCAGAATGCCGCACGTCTTTTCTAGGAACACTCGAAACTGATCGAAATCCGGATCACCTGACACTGATATGGCCCACCAGTCGTATTGAAGAGGACATGCTTAATTCTTACCTATCGTTCGGATCCGCTCTATCACCCGGCTGGCCAGATCGTCCGCCTGAAATTTGGCGAGAAAGTCGTTCGCGCCGACCCGCTTGACCATGCTCTGGTTGAACACACCGGAGAGCGAAGTGTGCAGCAAGATGTGCAAGTCCTGCATGGCCGGATCCTGGCGAACCTCAGTAGTCAACGTATAGCCATCCATCTCCGGCATTTCGATGTCGGAAATCACCATGACGAACTCCTCGGATGGTTTCTTACCGTCTGCCACCAATTTTTGCAGGTAGGTTAATGCCTGGCGGCCATCGTTGTGAGCGACCGCCTCGATTCCCAGATTCTGTAGACAACGAATTATCTGCTTTCGCGCAACCGAGGAGTCATCGACGACCAGAACCCGACTGGATGACGCCTTGCTGGTGGTTTCCTCGTCCACAATGCCGACCGAGAGCACCTCTGAAACGGGAGCCACCTCGGCCAGCACTTTCTCCACGTCGATGATTTCGACCATCTGGCCGTCCACGTGGGTGACGGCTGTCAAATAATGGTCAGGTCCAACGCCTTTGGGCGGCGGCAGTATGGCCTCCCAGTTCATATTGACGATCCGCTCCACCGAGCGCACTAGAAACCCGAGCACCTTATTGTTGTATTCGACAATGATGGCAAAGCTATTGGAAAGATCCTGCAATGCAGGTTTTCCGGTAGCCAGGGAGAGATCGAGAATCGACAACGTACTGCCGCGTATGTTCGCCACGCCACGCACCACCGGGCTGGACCGGGGCATGATGGCGAGCCGCGGGCACTGCAACACCTCTTTGACCTTGAACACATTGATGCCATACAGCTGCTTGTCATCGAGCCTGAACAGCAGCAGCTCTAGACGATTCTGCCCGACCAGCTGGGTACGCTGGTTAACCGAATCCAAAACACCGGCCATGCCAGTTTCCTCTTGCTTACGAAATGGTATGCAGAATATCGGGGCAGAATCCCGGCACGCCCTTTGCTTCTGTCATGACATGAATGAACAGATGACTTTTTTCAGGCGTCCTTGCGTTGCGCTTTGCCGAGCGATCCTGTTTTCGACGCTATGCGCACTGAGCCAGTTCGCTGACTCGGCAACAAGGCCTGAACAGCTTATCGACGCAACACGCGAATTTCTTGAGCGTGAGGTGAACGACTATTTGCAGCGTAGCCAAATCCAGGCGCGCCATCAGGTCGAGGTCAACAGGCTCGACCCACGCCTGCGTCTGGCACTTTGCGATCGCCCGCTAACGACGAAGCTGGAAAGCCCGGCACAGCCCGTGGGCCGCACGACCGTGCGGGTCAGCTGTGAAGGCTCAGCACCCTGGTCCGTTTTCGTCCCTGCGCAGGTCCATTTGTTCCGTGAAGTCATAGTCGCTCGGCGGCCGCTGGCGCGTGAAAGCATTGTGGAGCAAGCCGATGTGACCCTTGCCGAACGGGACGTCAGCCTGCTGAACCAGGGTTATCTGACAGCCTACGATCAGGTGGTGGGCAACAAGCTCACCCGCAGCACCCTTCCCGATCAAGTACTGACCCCAAACACCGTTTCACTCGCGGAAATCGTACGCAAAGGCGATCAGGTGGTGATCAGCGCGAAAAATTCGTCAATAAATGTGAGAATGCCGGGCGAAGCTTTAACCGATGGCGCACTTGGCAGCCAGATCAGGGTCAAAAATCAGCGGTCTGGCCGCGTTATCAAGGCCCGAGTCGTCGGTCCCGGCCATGTGGAAGTCGCGATGTAAGACGGAACCGACGCTGCCGCTGCCACTCGGGGAAAATAAAGCTAAAGTTTCCCATGGCATTGCCGAAAAGCAGGCAAGCGTCCTGACTTATTCGAGGTTTCGATCATGGCTATCGATTTCAACCGCCCCAACGGTGCGGTCACCCCACCGAGCAGTGGGCGAAGCAGCAGCGTTCAGAACACTGAACGGGCATCGGCTCAGCAACCCACTGCCGAGGCTGTGAAGAACACCAATAGTGCGGCGGTGTCCGGCGAGAGCGTCAAGCTGAGTCCGGAAGCGCAGCATTTGCAGCAGACAGCGGAGAAGCTCAGCCAGCAACCTTCTGTCGATCAGGAACGTGTTGCTCAAATCAAGCAGGCGATAGCTGATGGCAGCTATCAGGTCGATCCTCAGCGAGTGGCATCGAAGCTGCTAGCGTTCGAAAGCCAGCGTTGAGTCCAGTAAAGGTAGCCAGGCGTCAACGCATTAGAGATCACTATGCAAGATACCGAATTGCTTCAGCAGCTGGTTGAAGATATCGGCACCGCTCAAAAGCTCCTTGAGCTTATCAATGCCGAGTACCAGGCACTTGCCGAGCGTAACCTCGCGGGCCTGGAACAGTTGCTGACACAAAAGCAGACGCTGCTGGCGTTGCTGGGTCAGCACGGCTCCCTTCGCAGCCAAACCCTCGCCAGGGCGCAACTTAGCGCCGATAAAAAAGGATTGGCGGCTTTTGTAGCGAACTCAGCGATGGGCGATGAAATCCTGGCCCATGCTGAACAACTCGAGAACACCCTGGACGCTTGCCGAAACGCCAATGACCGCAACGGCAAGCTAATCCGGGCCAACCGAAGTGCAGTAGGCTCCATGCTGCATGTGCTGCAAGGCAGCAATCAGACGCCGGATCTCTACGACCGTCGAGGCGTTACTGCCAGAACGGCAAATCATCGCCCGCTTAGCCAGGCTTGATCGCCGCCAAATAAAGGCAAAATGCTATTATGCGGCGGACGTCGTTACATGCCGGAGAGCAACGCTAAGTGTCCAATCCGTTTGCGGAGGACGGAGGTCCGCAACCTCCACAGATCCTCAAGACAACAGCCGAAATCCACGCGACTCTGAAACAGCTGCAGGATAACCATATCCCGCTATTGGTCCGTTTTGTCGAGCGCAACCGGCAATATCAAACCTATGTGATCGAGATAAATCGTGAAAAGGGCTGGATTGCCTTTGACGAGTTGATACCCAACGACGGCGAACGCTTGATGGCAGCTGGGGAAGCTTTTCAGATTGAAGGCTATTGCGAAGGCGTGCGCGTTGCGTGGAAAAACGACCAACTGGTGCATCTAAGCGAGCTGGACGATGCCCGCTGCTATTGGACTCCCCTACCCGACCAGATCCTCTACCATCAACGACGCAACGCTTATCGTGCCTCGCTGACTGGTCAACCTATCGTTGCCGAACTCAGCGGCAAAGCCATCAAGCCTCTGGAAGGCAGGGTGGTGGATATGTCAGCCACTGGCTGCAAGCTGAGTTTTCAAGGCAATCTTCAAAGCGGCCTGCAGACGGGGCGAGTGTACGAACATCTCTCCGCCAAGCTTCCCTTCGGGACCATCACCACAGCAGCTGAACTACGGCATGTCGTTTTCGACGAAAAGCTGGATATCACCTTTTGCGGAATGCGCTTCTATCGCATCAGTGGTTTGACGCAACGGCAAATCGAACGATTCGTCTATCAGCTGCAACGCGAAGCACGGCGCGATTACGCGGGTGACCGCTTTAGCTGAGTGAATGCTCATTAAAGCCACGAGCCGGAACAGCTCGAACAAGCCTTAATCTCTACTCAATGGTGTGAGCACCCATCGCAGCTCATCGATGCCAGCGGTGAAATGCTTGATCGGAAGAGAGTAGAACTGGCGTCCCAGGCGAGGTTCGAACTCACAACCTTCCCCTTAGGAGGGGGATGCTCTATCCAATTGAGCTACTGAGACGCGTCAGGCGGAGCATGTTAGCGAGCCTCTAGCCGTTTGTCATGTATCAGCGGTAGCAACTAATTGTCATCCCACTCTGTTCAACCTGGCCTAGGCTGATCGCCATTGCATTTTGCATTACATATTCCCACGCATCATGCAAAACGCATCAATCGCGAGACAGGGATCACTATAAGTTGTTGAAAACAAAAGGGTTTTCCTTCAAAAAAACTGGCACGACGAATGCTTAAGTCGTAGCACCATTTGCGAAGGAGCCGCCAATGCTACGCCCCGCTTATCTTTTCAGTTCTGCCATTCTGGCTATCGTCGTTGCGATGCAATTGCAGACCACAGAGCCGGATCGCGCTCCCCTATTGGAGCGCACCGATACCCCATCGGTTCAACGATTGGTGATGCCAGCGCAAACGATTAGTAGCCAGGCCATAGGTACACCCACGCAACCGCAACGCTGGGTTTTCTAAGCCCGCCCGCGTAGATCATCAAGGAGATATCAATGTCTATTTATGGCTGCCTCTTTCTTTTGCTCAGCATCATCTGCGGGGCATTGAGCATCGGTAGTTCCCTCCCTGTCACGTGGGAAACGATCGCTAAGGGTAGTACGGTATTTTTTGGCGTGATGTTCTTCATCTCGCTCCTGATTGGCCGACGGATCAAATTCGATCCGCTACTGCGGTGACGAAAAATAATAAGATTTAGCAGCTGGTCACAGTAACGGCTTTTCGCCATCATCGCGCCTTTACTCTACTTTTTGCCGTCGTATAATTGACGTCATAAAGCCGCCTAGCATCTTTTTTTCGGGTCATGGAACAGCGAGTGCTGTTCGGTTGTCAGACCGGACTAGAACGGCAATAAGCCACCATCTCCACCTGACTAACCGGTTTACTATGCGCCCTATGAAGCAGGCAGTTTATTCCAGCCGCACGGCTGACAAATTCGTGGTTCGGCTACCAGACGGAATGCGGGAGCGTATCGCTGAGGTTGCGCGCAATCATCATCGCAGCATGAACTCGGAAATTATCGCCCGCCTGGAACAGAGCCTTCTCCAGGAAGGCGCGCTCGACGACGATCTGAGCATGCGTCTGGACAGCCCTGAGCTGACGCTTCATGAACGTGAATTGCTCCAGCGTTTTCGTCAGCTTGCCCATCGCCAGCAGAACGCCCTGATCGCTCTGATCGCACAAGACACCGAAGCGGCAAAAGACGAAGACTGAGCCCCCTTCGACTGCCTGCGGAAATGCAAACGCCTCGACATTGTCGGGGCGCTTGTCGTTTGAGGCGATGGAAACAGCGACGTCGAGCCCTTTCGATACCCGCTGGGCCAGCGCCAGGCATATCCGAATCCGCGATAGCGGAGCACAACCCACAAACCGATCCGATCAAGCGCAGCGATACGCGCTACGGTTGCCTGCCAAGTTAGTAAGGCACCCGTTCTCGCTAAAGGCGAAACCTGGTGCACCGACTCGGACAACAGCAGCGAGCGCGTAGAAACTACAGAAGGAAGACAGTTGCCAGACCGAGAAAGATAAAAAAACCACCACTGTCGGTCACAGCAGTAATCATCACGCTGGCACCAAGCGCAGGATCACGCCCCATACGGGCAAGCGTCACCGGTATCAGCACACCCATCAAGGCAGCCAGCAATAGATTGAGGGTCATCGCTGCGGTCATCACCACCCCCAGCGACCAGCTACCGTAGAGCCAGTAGACCACGATGCCGATGACCCCACCCCATATCAGACCATTCAGCAGACCGACCCCCGCTTCCTTACGCAGCAAGCGAGCACTATTGCCAGTCCCCATTTGATCCAGCGCCATGGCCCGAACAATCATGGTAATGGTCTGATTGCCGGAGTTACCGCCGATGCCGGCGACAATGGGCATCAACGCAGCCAGCGCGACCAGCTTTTCGATCGAACCGTCGAACAGACCGATCACACGTGAAGCGATAAAGGCCGTAATCAGGTTCACCGCCAACCAGGCCCAACGGTTGCGCAACGACTTCCAGACCGACGCGAAAATATCTTCTTCTTCGCGCAGACCCGCCATGTTCAAGACTTCGCTTTCGCTCTCCTCTCGAATCAGGTCGACCATTTCATCAATGGTCAGGCGTCCGATCAGCTTGCCGCCCTTGTCCACCACCGGCGTGGAAACAAGGTCGTAACGCTCGAATGCTTGAGCTGCCTCATAGGCATCCTCGTCCGGGTGAAAGGTCACCGGATCGCTGGCCATCACTTCGGAAACGTCCCGCTCCGGGTCGTTGACCAGTAAGCGCTTGATGGGCAGCACCCCTTTGAGCACGCCGTCATAATCGACTACGAACAGCTTATCGGTATGCCCTGGCAGCTCTTTCAGCCGCCGTAGATAGCGAAGGACCACTTCGAGACTCACGTCCTCACGAATCGTGACCATCTCGAAGTCCATCAATGCGCCGACCTGATCCTCCTCATAAGACAGCGCCGAGCGGACACGCTCACGCTGCTGCGCATCGAGGGTTTCCATCAGCTCGTGAACGACATCGCGGGGCAGCTCAGCAGCCAGATCTGCCAACTCGTCGGCATCCATTTCCTTGGCAGCTGCTAACAGCTCGTGATCGTCCATATCGGCGATCAGCGTCTCGCGAACAGCGTCGGACACCTCGAGAAGAATGTCGCCATCGCGGTCCGACTTGACCAACTGCCAGACCGTCAGACGTTCATCGAGCGGCAATGCTTCGAGAATGTAGGCGATGTCTGCCGGGTGTAGCGCTTCCAATTTGCGCTGCAGCTCGACGAGGTTCTGGCGGTGCACCAGATTCTCGATGATCTCTTGGTGTTGCCCTTCCTGGCGGTGCGCCAGGTCCTCAACGATCCTGTGCCGCTGAAGCAACTCGACGACTTGTGCCAGACGGTCCTGGAGACTTTCCTGCGGTTTTTTTGCTTCTACTTCAGTCATGGCGCACTCCACCCCCAGTGGTCGGAGCGCACCAGGGGATCAATCATTCGGAACGTGATTGGCAAGAAAAAGTTTTATACGACTACTGGGCAAATCCATGAGGAGGATCCAGAAGCCCCATCAGGGGCGGACCGCGCAATGATACCACTGCACCCGCTACGTCAGACTCGCAAACTGTTGGCAATACAACTGTTTGCGCCGGCTCAGTGTCGACGCATTCACGTTGCGGGAAGACACGACGGCGGCACAACAAATTATTGGTTAGGCTGCTCAGCCGATCGTCAAGGAGGACGAAAATGAACAAACTTCTCACCGCGAGCTACTGCGCCCTGCTTCTACTTACAACGCCGGCGCTTGGAGCACGTATCTACCGCTGCGCCGATGACGCAGGCAACCTTACCTTTACCCGACAAGGCTGCCCTACGAATCAGACCACTGAAACTCAAGAAGCGCGAAATCCAACACCGAGCTCCGGCAAAGCTGTTCCCTTGGCAAAGCCCAGGAAACCACGCAAGGCCACCAGCGAAGAAAGCAAGCAGCTCACCGTGGTAGGCAAACAGGACGATGGATGCGGAAACCGCGTAACAGGCAGCGCGAAACGCAACGCGTTGATCAGCCAGCAGATTCTTCCAGGCATGACCCGAGCCGACATCGAAAGCACATTCGGCACGCCGGATACCGTCACCAGCCGCAACGGGCAAATGCAGTATCGCTACAGTGATACCAAGGGAGGGAAGCGCACTGTTAGCTTCGACGAGCAGGGATGCGTTCGAGGCAAACCCTGAAGCCAACAAAAAAGGGCCTGCATCGCTGCAGGCCCTTTTAGTTTTGGCGCACTCAGGAGGATTCGAACCTCCGACCGCTCGGTTCGTAGCCGAGTAC
>DALZYJ010000014.1:0-127678 GCA_031988485.1 Pseudomonas sp. | reverse complement strand
GCTGGAATCCGGGTATTTTGCCAAAATCAGGAAGTCTTCTTCAGAGTTTCCCTAAGAACGCATACGATGGCGAGACTTCGACATATTGTTAAGGTCGGAACAGCGCCGATCGGCTTTAATGACGTGAATTAAGCCGTAGGGCAAGCGGCTTTCAAAAGCGCTGGCAGCACCTCGGATGCACCGCCAATCAACATTAGCTCGTTGGCATTGCCGAGGGAGACGTCCACAAGATTGACATGGATCACGGTAGCTCCCGCAGCGAGTGCTATTTCCGGGATGTCCGCTGCAGGCGTAACGATGCCGGAGGTACCTACAGAGACCAGTACCTGGCACGTTTTCACCATATGCATGGCTGCTTTCCAGGGAGCCCTGGGTAAATCCTCTTTGAACCAGACGACAGCGGGTCGCAATTTCCCATTGCAGCGTCTGCAACGAGGGGGCTCCACTTCCTGTCCATCACCATGGACCACTAGCTCTAGCTGCTCCTCACTCAGATCGGCAGACCGATGGCAGGCGAAGCATTTCGGCTGCGCAAGACTCCCGTGTAGATGAACCACATCCACGGACCCAGCGCGCTCGTGAAGATCATCAATGTTCTGAGTTACTACGGACACCTGCCTGCCTGTGGCCGCAAGTCGCGACGGCACTAGATGAGCTGCATTCGGTTGGGCTTGTGTAGTCTGATGCCTTCTCCACAAGTACCATCCCCAAACGAGTGCAGGGTTGGCACGGAACGCCTCTGCGGTCTCCAATCGCTGGGGATCGTACCTTGCCCAAAGCCCGGTAAGCTTGTCGCGGAAGGTGGGAATACCACTTTCGGCCGAAATACCAGCGCCCGTGAAAAACACCACGCTACGGGCGGATTGCAAGGCGAAGGATGCTTGCTGCATGTCGCTCATGAGTGACCCGTCTGATGGTGCTTTATGGCTGATGATAGTCAGAGCCGGTCTTATGACTCGATGGTCGATCGCCTGACTCTAGCGACGAGCAGAGCAGCGGCTGGTGGAATGCGATTACCCTCCTTCGGTATTCATCCTCAGGCGCCTCATTTACCAGGCATTCTTCAAGGCGCCCCAGTGAGAAAACTTGAGTGGCAGTGGGGTAGTGCCTAAGCAGGCTTTTGGCAGAGCTGCGGACATCCTGCGGTAGTTGCTTGTCACGGGAGAGCTCACGCAGGAACTTCTCTGTTTTGACAAGTGCGCGCGTTCTTTCATTAGGAAGGGTCAATCTCGTTATCTCCTGATCGTGAAGTGAAAGCCCCGGCTAGCTGGCTCGCCAACGCCCACCACCCTGCGCGCAGTTCAGCGCCTCGGGCATCGAAGCGAAAGTGCCCCAGCTTGTTAGACCGCTCAGTGAAGAGCAATCAAAGCAGCGAACCTCGTAGCGAACACCCACAGGCCAGTCGCTAAACCAGAGTTCTTTCAGGGCTGCGATATGCTTTTGCACATCTCGTTTCGCCAGCTCGGGGAAAACCTGACGCAGAGCGGCTTGTCCCGCTCTATGGCGGACCTCCAGACCATAAGCCCCTTCCCAAGTGTTACGTTCGATAAAAGGGCGCTGCCACCAGCGACTTATCTGCGCCTCTGCATAGCTCTGAGTATCTTGCTCTTCAAGCTCAGCTGGTAGTGCAGGATCAACAAGCACACCCTCAGTCAGTTCCGCTGCGTAGAAGAGCAGTCCATCAAGCTGAAATGTCTCGAGGTCATGCCGCTCACTATGAAGCCGTTCCAAGTAGGGGGCGATGTCGACCAGCATTTTCCGAGCTGAAAGCTGCAGAGCTTGTAATGCCGCAAGATTCAAGGTGGTCCAATCCTGATCAGAGCGCGTGATCATGATTACGCCCCTTTTTGGCCTCCCGCCATTCCATCCACTTGGCAAAACTCCACGCCGCGGTTCCCATTATCAGCAAGGCCCAGAGTAGCCATTGCGGAAATTGGTACTGGCCGCTTAGCCAAAGACCTGCGCCTCCGCTAAGCATCGCCATACAAAACCATCTCATCAGCCTGTTCCCCGATTACATACGAGATACCACGATAACCGCATGCTCTCCTGCGCAAACGCCAGTGCTGAAAATTTCGTCGGCTCCAAGATTTGGAAATGAGAATGGAAAAACCTCCGGATTCCCGACGCAGCCTTCATGCTGGCGAAAGACCTGGTCGCCTGGGAACAGAGTGAGCATGGCTGAATGACGCGGCGTTACCCCACAATTCGGAAATGCGGTCATTACGGATGCGGATCCCAGACTACCGGCTCTTAACATCTCAGCAGATGGAAGTTTAGAGCTCGCGCGCGAAGGGAAGGCGGTCTACGACTCGCTGGACCATATAAGGCAAGCCCCGCTGTCACATTTATACAGCGGCTTTCGAGCCCACTGCCTGATAGCCAATTCCACTTGTGCTCTTGGTAGATATTCCTGCTCAAGGCGCCCTCGGTCTTGCTTCAGCAGATACCGATAGAAATTCGCCTCGTTTGTCAGCAAACCTGGAGGGGTCGATTCCTGACTTTTAACAGGTTCAACCACTGCATTCTTTGGAGAGTGCTGTTCATACAGCTCTTGCTCCATCAACAGTGCTTGGACTGCAGGTTGATAGAGCCTAGCTCGCGCCAACATGAGCAAGCCCCAGGTATCCATATCCCCCCAGTAAGCAATGTGCTTCCCGGCCAAGTGCCTAGACGCCAACCACTGCAGATCGAGCCCTGAGCCCAGTACAGCCAGGGTGTCCGGCAAGGTTTCGGGCAGCAAGTGAACACATTGCTCATTTTCCACCACAAGCAACCGCGAACCGGGAAGCGGGGTTTCAGCCAGTTCCGCAGTCGTGAGCCTAAGCCGCTTGAAGGGCAGCAGCTCAGGCTGAAGAGGAACGACTAGAACCCAGTGACTGGTTTCTTCAAAGGCGTCCAGAAAAGTTGTCAGGCCTTGCTCGGACGCTGCGCCTTCGAAGCGCTCATCCAAGAGCTTGGTCAGCAAGCTAGCGTTGCGCTCGAAAAACTTGGTATCCACGCCGTGCTCGGCAAGCAGGCGCAGTGGTCGGCCTTGTGCACAGCCTGGCGACAAGCGGGTGGCAAGTTGCGCCGTGGCGACGACTTCTTCAGCGGGCTTCGTCAGCCACAAGCTCCGCTGTGCCACCAGCAGCGCATGAAAGGCGCTATCTACCTGCTCGACCAGATACTCGAGTTGAGCGTATTCCTGGCTGACCGCTGGATCATTGGCTGCGGCAATCCATTCGGAGGGGCTGTGCAAATGCCAGCGCATCGGCAGGGAAATCGGGGCCAGCCCTGCTCGGTAGCTGACAGGTTCCCAGTCAACCTTACCCACTTTCACGCTCCGCCAGGTCTCCACATGCCGGAGCACCGCCTGGATGTTGTCAGTAAACAGCCGTGCCGAAGGCTTGCCGATATTGAGGTTTTGCGGCCAGCTAGCGGGCTTGAGCAAGCGCTCCAAGCGCACGCTGGAGCGCTGCCATTGCCTGGCCAAGATGCGGCCGATTTCAGTGGGCGACTTCATGCATGGCCTTGATGCGCTGTTGATGATATTCATCCAACGCTTCCCAGCTCAGGGAAACCAGGCTGGATTCCACGCCGCGCCGATGAACGACGACTGCCGAACGCGTATGGTGGCGCAACAGGCGCATTTCCTTGTTGGGCGTGATGAAGACAGCGTGCAGGCCGAACTCCCTCAGTGCCGCGATGATCCGACCGGCAACCGCATGGGAGCTGCGGGAAAACGCCTCGTCGAGCACGATGGTGCCGAACAACGGCCGGCTGCTACCGTCGGGACAGAGCGCATAGCTGAGGGAAGCGGTCAGTACATAGGAGGCGATGATCTCCTTCTCGCCACCACTACCGCCCTGAGAACCTGTTCGGGTTTCGATGACACTCTTGCTTTCTCGGTCGATCACCGAGACCGCGAACTCCAGGCGGAAACGCGGATCCAGAAGCGCCTTGGCTCCCTGATTCCGGCTGTGTTCGCAGGCGTCTTTAAGCAGCCCCACAAGCTCCTGTAATGCCTTGTAATGGCTCTCGCCTTCATCATCGATGAAACGCGCCGAGTTCAGTTGACGCTGAGCCTGTTGCAAGGTGCGAAGGCTTTCATGAATGACCTTTTTCGCGACCAAGCGCAGATAGCGTCCGGGCTGAAAGTCGACACGCTGCATCGTACTGTTCAGGTCATCCAGGCGCTCCTCAATCATCGAGACTTCATGGTCGATATAGCTGAGCAACTGGGTGACGCCATCATCCGAGGAACGATTGAGGTATTCCAGAAAGCGCTTGAGTTTCTCGGGCAGGGCTTCCTCAGTCAGCACACGCAGACGCTCCAGATACCTTGGTACGTCCACCAGTTCTCGCCCGACCTCTGCAAGCGCGCCGGTATCGACCTTCAGGGCGTCGGACATTCGTTTGGCTAGCTCTGTTTGCTCATGACCCAATTTTTCGCCGAGCGATTTGAGCTGCTGTTGAAGCTCACGCGTATGCTTGCGCTCCAACTCGATAATGTCGCCGAGGTCTTCCGGGGCCAGAGTAGGGAAGTGCTCTTTCGCTAGTTCACGCTGCGTATCGTTCAGCCCTTTTTCCGCGCCGTTATATGCCTTACGGGTAGCGGATGCGGCCTGGTCAAACTGTGTTTTTAACTGAACGCACTGCTCGATCAGTTGGCGGAGCTGTTGGTCCAGAGACTCCAGCAGGGTCTCGGCTTCATCCAGTTCGACCTTGACCATGGCAAGGTCAGAATCGGGGCGCGTCAGGGTGGCCAGTTGCGTACGCAGCGATTCCAGCTGACTCTCCGCGCCCGGCAGATCAATATCCTCGAACTGCAGTTCTTCAACGCGTTTCAGCAGCGAAGCTTGAGTCTCCAGCTGACGGACATCGTCCTGCGCGGCATCCAAGGCCAGCTTGGCAGGCGCGAGCTGTTCATTGATCTCGCGCATCTGCTCAGCCAGGAAGGCCAGACGGTCGCGGTTATCGAAGCCGGTCAGCCAGTCCTCATCCAGGCGCTTCTGGTCTTGCTTGTCGAAGAAGCGTTCTTTACCCGACATCAGCCCCTGGGCCGTCATGGCGTGCGGGGTATGACGCAATTGCTCCGCGCTTTGGACGCAGTGGCGGTCATTGTCCGCCAGCAGTGCCTTTACGGCTTCTCGATACGGATGCTCCTTGAAGGTCAACTTGCGGGTAAATCCATCATCAAAGAACACGGGGCGCGAAGACGGCTCCTTTACCTCCAACAAGCGCACATGCAAGCGGTTGTGCCGTTGGTTCACCCAACGCAGTGCGGCCTGGGATGAGCCCTGCGGCACCAGAATACGTAGCCTGTGGCTACCGATTGCCCGCTCGATAGCTCCTCGCCAGGCCAGCTCCTCTGGCTTGACCTGCACCAGCTCGGCAACAAAAGGTAGGGCCGACTCATCAACGCCAAGCTCCTGCGCTAGATCACTGCGAAAAGCATGAAACTGCCCGGGCAGGTTAGAGCTTGGCCGTCTCTCAACCTCAGCACGCTCCTGCTGTAAGGTCTGTAACCGCTCACTCAGCTCCTGCTGGGCGACGCCAGCCTTGAATGCCTGTTCGCGCGCGCTATCGATCTGCTGGGTCAGGATTTCCAGGCGTTCAGCGATCTGCTTCTGGTTCTCCTTCAGAGAAGCGGCTGATAGCCCCGCCGATAATCCAAGCCCCTTGGCCAGACGGAGGTATTGCTCGGCCTGCAGACTACGCCTACCGCATACCTTGCCCCACTCAGCGATACGCTCGCGCAATTGATCTATTCCAGCGCCACCTACTCGCAAGTACCGCTGACGCTGCTGATCAACCACACCCTTCTGGGCATCAAGTCGACTCTCGCAGTGTTCTCGATCCAGCTCAGCCTGCTTGTGCTCCTTCTCTAGCCTATTGGTTTCAGCCAACCATAGGCGATACCCCTGCTCGGCGAACCAGACCGGAAGAATGCCTTCGAGCACCTGTTTATCCTGCAGCTGTTCTTGTAAGGCCTTGTAACGCTCCCAGCCATCGGCAACCGGTTGTAATGAGCGCTGCTGCTTTCTAGCGGTTTCCAGTTCCCGGTGAATGTCCGTTAGATCATCGAAACTAGTAGCGATCTCGGCAGCCCGCCCGAAAGCGGAGCGGTCATCGAGCACCAACTCGCGAAAGATCTCATCAATGCTATTGAGCTGTTTCAGGCCGGCAGCGCGGTTGAGCAAGGTGAAGGCGTTTTCACCGACTTCGAAGTAATCCCTGAGCCTGGCCAGGAAGGCTTTTTTGCTGGGATACGGCCAGATACCCGTCCCATCCTTCTCCATCTGACGCAACGCCCGCATGCCGCCTGCGTGATGTTGGCTGAGCCAATGCTCCAGCGTCTGCTCGGGGGACTCGCTTAACAGCCACAGTTTTTTCAGATCGGACGCCGAGGAGCTGGTGCCCTCGAACCAGAGTACAGCGCCCAATCGCACCTGCGCACCGTCACGCTCGAGCGTGGCGGCAATGGCGGTGACCGTCTTACCCTGGCGCGCGATATGAGATTGCTCTACACCTCCGTCTCCAGGGCCGGTAACCCCGCGCACATAGGACACCAGATCACGGTCGCTTTCATGCCCACCTGTGGAAGCCAGGTTGTAGCGCGGGTTGGCGCACAGCAAGGTCATCAGAGCATCCACCAGCGTCGTTTTACCGCTACCCGTTGGGCCGATCACGGCGGTGCCTGAGGGATTGATCTCGGCACGGTGATAGCCCTGAAAGCCGCCCCAGTTATAGAGTTCGATGCTGCTGAGAATGAAGGTCTCGCTGTCACGCCAGAGCAGTGCTTGCTTCACGCCTCGTCCTCCTCAGCAGCGGCAGCCGGGGTAGTCGCGCCCTCCACCTGCTCGCGCAGCCAAACCACCAGTGCCTGCAGGTTCTCCGGGTTGGCCAAGTGGGTAATGATGGGGCGGATGATGACGCGGTCATGGGCGTCCAGAGCCGACACCAAACCATGCCCCTTGAGCTGATCCAGCAGCGTGATGACGCGATTGCGCTCCTTCGCCTCACTGCCCAGCTCGCCCAGGTAAACCTGCAATTGCGGAATCAGCTCATCAACAGCTACCAGTGCCTGAGTGGCGCCCGTACCGCTTTCCTGTTCGTAGGCGATGAAATGCTGGCGCAGAATGGCGATCAGCAGGGACTGCTCCAGGTTCAGCCTTTGCCTGCGCACAAGGGGGTGCGACCAGTCATCCTGCTCGGCCACCTCGCCCTGACGAACGGTGACGAACACCAGCCCGCGAACCTCGTCGACCCCCATGGCCAGGTCGAGGGGTTCCAGGATTGTGTCGACCGCCTCGATATTGGCAAGCGCCGAGCGATACAGATTGGGCTTGTGACTTTCTTCCAGCAGCCCGTACTTGAGCATTTCCTGTACGGCCTCACGTACCCGTTGCGGCGTCCGGCGCTCATCGACCTGAACAGCGGCGCTCATAAGAGGCTGTTCATCATCCATGCCGTCATCCAACGCTATGGGCTCCACCGTCAGCTCCGTTTCGTCGGTGCCAGAGGCGCCTGCTATTCGATCGAAGATCCCTGCCATGCTCACAACTCCCAATCGATGTCCTTGAGTGCCTCGTGGTCGAGTCCGACATAAGGCAGATTGAAGCGCCAGCGTTGCTCATCCTCGTCAACTAGCTCCACGAGCTGACGCTCCTCTTTCAGCACCTCAATACCTGCCTCGCGTGCCATCGCCAACCAGAGCGCAAAGGTTTCTAGGTCGTGAGCAGGTGGAAGCAAAGACGCAAGCTCCCCGAGACTCACAGGGCGCCCCTGCTCCGCCAGCACAGCTAGGGTGTCCTGAATCAGCGCTTCACGATCCAGCCCGTCGAAGGCATCCCAGAAGTCATCATCAATCTGCTCCAACCCCGCAGGCTTCAAACTCAGATCCAGCTCGCCCGTATCATCGTCATCCAGGGTCTTGAAGCGGAGACGCTCGATTGCCGGGATACCGGTAATGGCTACGCCAACTGGTGGTAAACATGCAGGCTTACGGCGTTCTGACTGGCGTTGCCAGTCGACCCTGAGCGCTAGATTGAAGAAATCGTTGAGTAACTGTCCGACGCGATGATGCTCGGCGGCCAGCCCCGTCTTCATGAAGCCACGAACATCGCGCTCGCTTCGGGCGCGCGCTTGGAGCACAGCCTGCGACTCCCGAACCAGGCGTAACGCCAGCCAACGTAGCTCACGTTGCTGGGGACGATTCAGTGCCTTTGGAACCGCTGGATGACGAAGGATGGTGCGCAAACGCTCACGCATGGTTTCCAGCTCAGCGGACTGCCTCAGTTGCTGCTGGAAGCTTTCGAAGACACGCCCCTCGGGAGTGTTGAGTAGAGCATCTTGCCCGTCCAACAACCGATCGACGATTTCTCCACGGTGAGAATGCTCGCTGATGATCGAGTGTCGAAGGGCGCGATCCGCCTCGCGCCAAGAGTCTTCAACTCGTCGAAAGTCCGCGCGTAGGCCGGTGGCCAGGTTATATATCTCGCGTATGCCCTCTATCGCCTGCGCTTCATCCAGCACGATGACGTTGCCAGCTTCTACCTGCGCTAGCTCGTGCTCCAAATCCTGGATTCGGCGGCGCAGGCTGGCAATACGGCCAGTTGGGCTGGGGTTCAGACCCGTTTCCAGGTTTTCGATCTCGCGCTGAACCACCGAAAGGCGAGATGCTGTGGAAGTCATGATCCGACTATCCAGCGAATCTACGAACTGGATGGCTGACTCCAGCGCGTCGGTTGCATAGATACGGCCCTCTCGCTCTACGACCAGGCGCCGCTTGATCCATTCACGAAGTTCACGACCTGCTTGGAGATGCGTTGCATCTGGGTCGATTTCGTAAAGCTCCTGGCTGGCATAAGCAGCCAGCATTTCGGACAGCGCTTGCAGCGCATCCTCCATGGGGATCCCATCATGCGCCCGCTCGAATAGCGTGCGCAGGCAGCCCAATACGAGCGGAGCACGCCGCGAGGCGAGCAAAAGCCACGCTGGGTGCTGGCTGCGGGCGGATACATAGCGTTCTGAACGCTGTTGCGCGCTTTCTTCCATGACGGCCACATTGACAAAGGTTGCCTGAGAGCGAGCTTACCAAGCTAACCCGCTGCCTCATGATACGTATTTGTCCTGGCGGGTGGGCTCCGTTTAATGGTCCGCAGGGGCGGTGTCATTTGAATAGAGTGAGTGAAAGGCCAGGCCAGTCGAGGTTTAACGATTTATTCCGGGGGCGCATGCTAGATATTGGCGATTCGGTGGAGGGTTCTGTCGTCACGAGGGTGTATTTGGCTAGTTCGGCGAAGGTGCCCCAGTGAGCGCTTGTGGCGGCTCAGTGGTTTTTGCCGGACTGCCACCGACAGTCTGCGGTAATCGAGTGCAGCCACGGTGGCTACAGAGCGAAGTCACGATGACCTATCAGTGAGCTGCCGGTGCATTAGCTGAGTGCGGCATGGGGATAGTGAATTTCCTCGGTGGTATTGCGGGATTTTCAGCCCAACAACGGCGGTGATAGCTGGCAGGCCTTGGGCGTGTTCAAATATCAGAAGCTGCGGCTAGAGATGAGGGGCGTCGTCGTTACAACCCTCTGAGCCCAGGAGCTTTTTGCTATTCTGTCGATCTGCGCCGCGGGACTTCGTTGGCAACGGCTCGCCGTTGCTTCCCCCTGCGGACACCCATTCAACCGTTCCCTGGGGTCACGATGCGGAATCATGTAGTGATTGAGGACTGGGACGGCGACGGTGCTATTCGCCTACCCGACGACGTTCTGCAGGAGATGGGCGTCGACGTCGGAGATACGCTCTACCTCCTTGAGGAGTATGTGGGCACGACCCGCTGCCTAGTGCTCAGTAAGTCACCGCGCATTCCTGATCGCGTGGATGAGCTGGTTGGCCACTGGGAGTCGTTTGGCAACGCCTCTGCCGAGATAAACGCCAAGGACGAGTGAGCTGACTACCCAGCCTCCTGCCCGCGAATCCCGGTGCTTGTCGCTCTGCCATTGCCTCCTGCAGGAGCAGAGTCCTTAATGCATAGACACGTGCCGATAGCTTTTGGCCAACCAAAGTCCTGGGTTGCGCATATGTAACAGCACAGGACAAAAGCAGGTTTGTGCGAATTCAGGCGCAGCACGACTGTAGTCGAGCATTCCACGCGCCGATGGAGCCGGAGCGGTGCCAGGTACCAGCGATCTGTTAACCTCCACTGAGCTACGATGCTCGCTGCATGTCGCGAGCCGAACTCAGGCTCAATGAAACGACGGTAGGACGCGCCAGGGTCTGGCTAGTGGTCAAAAATCGATATTCCGGATTTCGTTTTTTGTGCCAAGAGTAACTGCCCTCAGATGTCGCTATTCGCCTTAAACTGCAAGACGCAGTTAAAGACGAAACCCTTGCAGTACGACACTTAGAGGCATTTTTGGACGCTTGCCGCCAACCAAGATTCCTGTACCGCATTAGTCTCCGAAGGAGGGGTCGTGGGTTCGAATCCCGCCGGATGCGCCAGCTTCAAAACAAAAAAGCCCTGGATGAAAATCCGGGGCTTTTTGCTTTCCAAACCTGGGTCGTTACCGGCCCGGCCAGCGCGGATCGCTGCAAGCGGCACGGCACACGTCAAGAAGGGCGTATCGCTGGACTCGACAACCGCCACCGCACACCCATTACCGGCCCGCTGGCGCGTCGCTGGCGAGCGTGTATCCAGGCGGTGGGGTAGGTTCGACGCGTTGTGGCTCCGGCGTCGCAGACGCGCCATCAGCCGAGCGAATTCCCAAGGCCGTCATCAGCGTCTCGGTCACTTCCATGAAGGAATACCCATCGGCCCATATCTGCGTCGTACTGTTTTTGCTGATCATTGTTGTTCACTACCTCTGACGGTCGGAGCGCCCTTCCAACCCAACGTTGGGTTCGCAGTCGCGATGGCAATGCGCAATACAGCATCGAACGTGCCAGCTTTACTTGATTAATTTTTCCTTTATTTTCAATAAGTTAAGAGTTAAGGCCAATGCACCACCATTGCAAGTTGCATTGTTTCCCGAATGTGACCATGCGTTTCGCTTGAGCGACGCGACAGCACTTTGCGTCGTCGGGTGCCCGCTCGCTGTACAAATAGCCGCTGCACCAGCTGCTACGCAGTCGAGGCTACAACCAGCCGAGCGTGACGCCGGTGAGCAGCAGATAACGCCCTCCTTTGGCCAGGGTCACCAGTAGCAGGAAGCTCCAGAGTGGCTCGCGCAGGGTTCCGGCGACGACGGTCAAGGGATCGCCGATGATCGGCACCCAGCTCAGCAGCAACGACCATCGCCCGTAGCGGTGATAGCTGCGCTGAGCTTTTTCGAGCTGCCGTTCGCTGACTGGGAACCAGCGTTTGTGGCGCAGCCGTTCGAGGTAGCGACCGAGCAACCAGTTGGCTAGCGAGCCGAGGACGTTGCCGAACGTGGCCACCGTCAACAGCGTCGCCGGTGAGAGGTTGCCAGCCAGTAGCAGCCCGACCAGCAGGGCTTCCGATTGCGCCGGTACAAGCGTGGCGGCGGCGAAAGCCGCGATAAACAGGCCGAAGTAAGCGGATAGATCGACCATGGGCTCTCAGGCGGGTTGAAGGAACGAGCGATTCGCCAGCGGACTCGCTTTCATGGTGAGCGCTCTTCTGTCATCGGCCCGGTTGGGGACGAAAACCGGGCACAACGCTGGGGCGCTCCACACGGCTGGCCGGTTGGGTGCAGTTGAGGTCACGAAACGGCTGGCCGTTGAGCAGTTCCCAACCATGCCCCGGCGGGCTTTGTCGGCAAATGACGGTGCCGTCCGTTTTGCTTTGCCACTGGTAATAAGGCGCAGGGGCGGCGGCGGCCAGCAGCGATAGGGAAAGACTGAGAGCAAGGATAAGGAAACGCATGGTCGAGCTTCGGCAGTGAGCTGGCGCCACTTTAGCCGGATCGGCGCGTGCCGCAAGCACCGCCTGGCAAGGTCGCGATAGGCCTGTAGCCAAAAGGGACGCAGAGCCCGCGCCCGTGAGACGAGGCGGCCTGCTTCGCGAGCAAGGACTCGGCGTCCCCCTCGCTCCTACAAAAGGGAGCGGATGATCGATTCAGTACCAGACCTTGGCGGCTTCCCGCATGAAGATTTCTACCGTCTTCGGCCCGACGCCTTCGAACTCGGCCAAGCGCTTCTCCAGATCCTTGCGACTCTCGCTCTGCTCATGGATGTTGCCGAGCTTGCCGCCGTATTCGCTGTTGAGCTTGTCGCACAGCTTGAGCAAGCGCTCGGCGGTCGACTCGTCATAACGCACGTAATGCCCCTCCCCAAGCATGTCCACCAGCTGCTGCCAGCTGCAATTGCACAGTTTGCGCGGCGTGTCGCGCCCATGCTTGTCGACGATTACCCGATAGGCCTGGGCGGCGATACGTTGCTGGATGCGTTTGCCGAACAGGAAGCTGGCGACAAACCATTTGAACAGCTCGCCGTCGCCTTTCTGGATATCGATGCCGAGCTCTTTCGCGCTGATTTTCGTAGCCCATGCCGCACCTCGGTTGGACGTTCTCATTGATGCGACGCCACAGGGCACGTCCAGTTTCACCGACGTTAATAACGTCATAGGCAGATATCCGCCTAGGGCCGTGCCGTGATAGGCGACTTTTCGCCTAAGGGCACACCGATTACAAACGCGCCCCTTACGCCAGAGCCTGCGCCGCAACTGGCACGGCTCATGCAAACTGCTTGTGCCCGATGCGATCAATGACAAGAAAAACCGCACAGCACCCGGCTTTCAGCCCATGGAAGCCCATCGTGTCTCCTCTTTCTTGTCTCTGCAGCGCTAGGCCTGCGGGTGATCGGCTATCGTCAGTTCTGCGAAAACCAATAACAACGAAACGGAGAAACATCATGAGATTGACCAAACGCCTGGGCCTGCTCGCTGCCGCAGCGGCCTTTACTGCGAGCACCGCTGCGGTGGCCGCGCCGACTTTCATCAACATTCTCACGGGCGGCACCAGCGGCGTTTACTACCCGATCGGCGTCGCCATCTCCCAGCTGTACAGCAAGGGCATCGATGGCTCGAAGACCTCCGTACAAGCGACCAAGGCTTCAGTCGAAAACCTCAACCTGCTGCAAGCCGGCCGCGGTGAGCTGGGCTTCGCTCTCGGCGATTCAGTAGCCGATGGCTGGAATGGTGTGGAAGATGCAGGCTTCAAGGCACCGCTGAAGAAACTGCGCGCCATCGGCGGCAGCTACCCGAACTACATCCAGATCGTCGCCAGCAAGGAGTCCGGCATCAAGACACTGGCCGACCTCAAGGGCAAATCGCTTTCCGTGGGCGCGCCCAAGTCCGGTACCGAACTCAACGCACGCGCCATTCTCAAGGCTGCCGGCCTGAGCTATGAAGACATGGGCAAGGTCGAGTATCTGCCGTTCGCCGAGTCGGTCGAACTGATCAAGAACCGTCAGCTCGACGCCACCCTGCAATCGGCTGGCCTGGGCATGGCGGCGATCCGTGATCTGTCTTCGACCATGGCGCTGAACTACGTCGAGATCCCGCAAGAGGTGGTCGCCAAGATCAACAACGAGGCCTACCAGGCCGCAACCATTCCGGCAGGCACTTACGACGGCCAGGAGGCGGACGTACCGACCGTCGCCATCACCAATATTCTGGTCACCCATGAAGGCGTATCCGACGACGTGGCGTATCAGATGACCAAACTGCTGTTCGAAAACCTCGAGCAACTGGGCAAAGCCCACTCGGCGGCCAAGGACATCAAGCTGGAGAATGCCACCAAGGCGCTGCCGATCCCGCTGCATCCGGGTGCCGAGCGCTACTACAAGGAAGTCGGCGCACTCTGAGTGCGTCAGGGGCGGCAACCGCCGCCCCGACTCGGTTCGCGGGTGCATACGCACTCGCAACCGAATTCCCGAACCGACTCTGCAGAGGTGCTAGTAAAACCAGCGTGTTCACGGCAGGTTTTATTAGCAGCTCTACGCGACCACACGTTTTATCAGCTCGAGGCAATTCATGAGCGAACTACAACAAGAACAAGGCTTGGCAGGCAGTACTGCCGATTGGCCTAAGGCGCTGTTCTACGTCGCCCTGCTGTTTTCCACGTATCAGATCATCATGGCGGCGTTCCACCCGGTATCGAGCCAGGTGCTGCGCGCCGGGCACGTCGGTTTTCTGCTGATGTTGGTCTTCCTGAGCTTCCCGGCCAAAGGCAACGGGCGCCCCTGGCAGCCGCTGGCGTGGGCGCTGGCGCTGGTCGGCATGGGGACGGCGTTCTACCAGTGGTATTTCGAGGGTGATCTGATTCAGCGCTCCGGCGATCTGACGACCTTTGATTTCGTCGTCGGCGTGACGCTGATCGTCCTGGTCTTCGAGGCCGCTCGCCGGGTAATGGGCATCGCGCTGCCGATCATCTGCGCGCTGTTCCTCGCGTATGGGCTGTTGGGTGAGTACCTGCCGGGCGATCTGGCGCATCGTGGCTATGGCCTGGACCAGCTGGTCAACCAGCTCGCCTTTGGCACCGAAGGCCTGTACGGCACCCCGACCTACGTGTCGGCAACCTATATTTTCCTGTTCATCCTGTTCGGCGCCTTTCTCGAACAGGCCGGCATGATCAAGCTCTTCACCGATTTCGCCATGGGCCTGTTCGGCCACAAGCTCGGCGGCCCGGCGAAGGTTTCGGTGGTGTCGTCGGCCTTGATGGGCACCATTACCGGCTCGGGCGTCGCCAACGTCGTCACCACCGGCCAGTTCACCATCCCGCTGATGAAACGTTTCGGCTACAAGGCCGCCTTCGCTGGTGGCGTCGAGGCGACCGCGAGCATGGGCAGCCAGATGATGCCGCCGGTAATGGGGGCGGTCGCCTTCATCATGGCCGAGACGATTAACGTGCCCTTCGTCGAAGTGGCCAAGGCCGCACTGATTCCGGCGCTGCTGTATTTCGGCTCGACGTTCTGGATGGTTCATCTGGAGGCCAAGCGAGCCAATCTCAAAGGCCTGCCGAAGGATCAGTGCCCGAGCGCCTGGGCAGCCGTGAAGGATCGCTGGTTCCTGCTGATTCCGCTGGTGGTGCTCGTCTGGCTGCTGTTCTCCGGACGCACGCCGATGTTCGCCGGCATCATCGGCCTGTCGCTGACCGCCATCGTGATCCTCGGCTCGGCAATCATTATGAAGGTCTCCTCGTTCGGCTTGCGCATCGCCTTCTGGATTGCGCTGGGCCTGCTCTGCGCTGCGTTCTTCCAGCTGGGCATCGGTGTAATCTTCGGTGTCATCGGGGTACTTGTTGCAGTCTGCTGGTTCATCAAGGGCGGCCGCGAAACCTTGCGGGTCTGCCTGCATGCGCTGGTCGAAGGCGCCCGTCATGCCGTACCGGTGGGTATCGCCTGTGCTCTGGTCGGCGTGATCATCGGCGTGGTTTCGCTGACGGGCGTAGCCTCCACGTTCGCCGGCTACATCCTGGCCGTCGGTGAGAACAACCTGTTCCTTTCGCTGGTTCTGACGATGCTGACGTGCCTGGTGCTCGGCATGGGTATCCCGACGATCCCCAACTACATCATCACCAGCTCGATCGCAGCGCCGGCATTGCTCGACCTTGGCGTGCCGCTGATCGTTTCGCATATGTTCGTCTTCTACTTCGGCATCCTTGCCGATCTCACCCCGCCGGTGGCGCTGGCCTGCTTCGCCGCGGCGCCCATTGCCAAGGAGACCGGGCTGAAGATCAGCCTGTGGGCGGTGCGAATCGCCGTGGCGGGGTTCGTGGTGCCGTTCATGGCGGTGTACAACCCGGCACTGATGCTGCAGGGCGATAGCCTGTGGATGACGGCATACATGCTGATCAAAGCGGCACTTGCGATCGGCCTCTGGGGCATCGCCTCGATCGGCTATTTGCAGCGGCCATTGGCCTGGTGGGAACGCCTGCTTGGCTTCGCTGCCGGCGCGACGCTGATCATGGCAATGCCGATCACCGATGAAATCGGCTTCGGTATCGGTATTCTGCTGCTGGCACAGCACATAGTACGGGCCCGCCGTGCCGGCCCGGCACTGGCGTGATCGGGCTCTGTCTGGGTCTGGCCGGGATGGTGTGGGCGCAAGTACCTACCGCCGATTTCACCCTGGCCTGGACCCACACGATCGAGAAGATCCGCTGGGAAGAGGATTACCGCGTGACGTCGAGCGGGCTGCTGCTCGGCGAAGCGCGGGTGAAGGGTTCAGGTGCCGGAATGGAAATCCCGGATGACGCTGAACTGCGTGAGGGCAGCTGGCATTACCGGCGCCAGTTGCCGCTGATACAACCGCTACGCGTGGGGCGAACCCCCGAAGCCGGGGATTATCAGCTGTGCTTCGGCGGGCAGTGCCACGACATGAGCGAATGGCTCGGTTCGCCGCGAGCGGATCGGCCGGCGCTGGAACTCTGGAGCTGTACCCAGGTGAAATAAGCCATTCGTGCGAAACAGTTGCAGCACGAACGGGATACGCCCACCGCACGGTGGATCGGTGAAGCGTGATCCACCTACGCACTGTTCAGCAAAGGTAGAACAAGTTCGGCACTACGCCATCGTAGCCGTAGCCGTAGCCGTAGCCTGGATTAGCCGAAGGCGTAATCCGGGGCTGCGAAGGCGTAATCCGACACGCGCTACTCAATCAAACCGCCAGTTCCACCTCTCTTCTGAGCGCCGCCGCTCTCCTCGCGCGCAACTTGCGCCACCAGATCACAACCCCGGTGACCGACAACACGGCAATCGCCAGGCCTAGCACCGCAATCAGAATCCGCCCCGGCATTCCGAGGATGCGCCCGCCATGAATCGCCGGCTGCAACATGTGGAACTGCTCACCCAACGTGCCCTGCCCCGGTATTTCCTGCCCCAGCAACTGCGTCCCATCAGTGCCATGGAAGAACAGCCAGGCGTTGCCCTGGTTGCTGTCGTGATCGCCGAAGCCCGCGCCGTAGAAGTTGTATTCGAAGCTGTAGTACAGCTCGCCGATGGGTTCGCTCAGGCCCAGCTCGGCCGCATGCTGCATTGCGTAGTCATAGGCCTGATGGAAATCATAGGCGGTGCTGCCCAGCTCATCCTTTGGCAGTCTGCCACGCGCCTCGTAGACGCTCGGCTCGACGGGTGAGAACAGTGACACCACCGGCTTGAACACCTGCTCGGGTAGGTTCATGGCCACGCTGCTCACCGCCACTGGCGTGAGCAGCAGCCACAGCCACAGGCCGCCCGCGCGGTGCACGTCATGATTCATGCGCTGACGTTTGATCTTCCATGACGTCCACCACTTGCCGAAGAACGGCCGCCCACGCGGGAAGGTCAGCAGCAGCGAGACGAAGCAATCGAGCGTCCAGGCGATCGCGACGATGCCCATCAGCCACAGCCCCCAGTTGCCCGGCAGCGACAGGTTGTAGTGGAACTCCAGCATGAAGGGCACGAAGTTCTCCCGCGAGAAGCAGCATTCGCCCCAGTAACGCGTGCCGACCGGCTCGCCGGTCACTGCATCTAGGTAATGCACCACCGGGCGCTCGTCATAAGCTTTGCCGGTCGCCGGATCGGTGCGCGGTACCAGCGCCATCAGCGCGGCATGGCCCGGCTCGTCGGGGAACTCCATGTACCAGACCTGCATGCGCGGGTTGGCCTGTTCGATCCTGTCGACGAGGGTACCCGGCGCCAGCACCGGTCCCTGGCTGGCGGTGTGATAGAACTCCGGGTTCAACCACTCGTCCAGCTCATGATGAAAGGCCAGGATCGCTCCGGTTATGCCGGCGAGGAACAGGAACAGCGCGGTGGCCAGGCCGATGTAACGGTGCAGCAGAACGAGGATGTAACGCATCGTCAGTTACCGTTGTTTCAGAAAGCACAAAGCCGCCGGCCCGTGAAGGCCGGCGGCTGGTTATCGATCAGAATTCGTAGCTGACCGTTGCGGTGACATTGCGCTCTTCACCCAGATAGCAATAGTTCAGGCTGCTGCCACAGGCCGCCACGTACTTTTTGTCGGTGAGGTTGTTGGCATTCAAGCGAACGTCCATGCCCGGCAGACCCACTTGAGCGAGGTCATAGCCAATGGAGGCATCGAAGAGCGTATAGGACGGAATACGTTGCGTGTTCTCGGCATCGGCCCAGCTCTTGCCGACATAGCGGATGCCCGCACCGGTGCTCAGCCCTTCCAGGCGGTCACCGATGAAACGGTAGTCCGCCCAGAGGGAGGCCATGTGACGCACGGATTGGGTCGGGGTGTTGCCCTTGTTATCCAAGGTGCTGTCCAAGGCGCTGAACACCGACTTCGAATATTCGATGTCGGTGAAGGTGTAGCTGCCCAGCAAGCGCAGGCTTTCCGTCACCTGCAGGCGTGCTTCAAGCTCCAGGCCTTGTGAGCGGACCGCCCCGACCGGGCGGAAGAAGTTCTCGTCGGGAAGCTTGGAGGCGAGATTCTCCTGCTCGATGTGGAACAGCGAAGCGGTGTACAGGTCGTCGCGTCCCACTGGCTGATACTTGATGCCCAGCTCCCACTGGGTGCCTTCGGTTGGCTCAAGCGGATTGCCATTGGCATCGGCGGTCGAGTTCGGGTTGAACGACTGCGAATAGCTGAGATACGGCGCCACGCCATTGTCGAACAGATACAGCACACCGGCGCGGGACGTCAGCTGGCTGGAATCCTTGCCGGACGACGCACCCGAAGCCGCCGTTTCCACCTCGGTTTCGACCCAGTCCTGGCGTACTCCCAGGGAAAAACGCCAGTGGTCGAGTTCGATCAGGTCCTGCATATACAGGCCCGTCTGCTCCAGCCGACGCGTCTGAGCGAACGGGCCGCCAACCACCACCGGAGTGCCATAGACAGGCTCAAACGCATCGAGATTGCCAACAGTGCCGCTGTAATAGGCCACTTTCGCCTTGGCACGCTGATAATCGACACCGGTAATCAGGGTATGCCGTGCCGCACCCGTGTCGAATTCGGCCTGCAGCATGTTGTCGATGATCCACGAATGCAGGCGCTCGTCGGCGCCCGTATAGCCACGGCTCAGCTCCGATGAACCGCCTACCCAGCCCATGCTGTAGATCTGCTCGGACTCTACTTCCGAGTCCAGGTAGCGAAAGTTCTGACGCATCGACCAGACGTCGTCGAAACGATGTTCGAACTGATAGCCGAGCATTTGCTGGGTGCGTTCGAACTTCTCGTGTTCGGGCTCACCCTCGAAGAAATCATCGGGAAGATAACGTCCATTACGACGGTACAGAGTGCCCTCGGCCGGCAGGCCGCCGTGATAACCGCTTTCCGGGTCGTGCTGCAGATAGGCCTGCAGGGTCAGCGCGGTATCGGTGGAAAAGTCGATGCGCAGGGTAGGAGCCACCGCATAGCGTTCCGACTCGACATGGTCGTATTGGGTGTCGCCCTTGTCGGCCAGACCGACCAGCCGGTAGGAAAACGTGCCCTCATCATCCAGCGGCCCGCCCAGATCGATGCCGACGCCTCTCTGCGCATTACTGCCGATTGTCGCCTGCACCTGGCGATACGCCTCGGCGGTGGGCTGCTTTGTGGTCATGGCTACCAGGCCGCCGGGCAGACTACGGCCATACAGAACGGATGACGGGCCTTTCAGTACGTCGATGCGCTCAAGGAAGTAGGGATCGATCTGCATGGTGCTGTAGGTGCCGCTGTCGCCCAAGACCTTGAGGCCGTCGAGGTACAGATTGTCCACCGAGCCATCGTTGAACCCGCGCATGGCCACATAGTCGTAGCGGCTCGTGGCGCCGTAGGGACTGCTCATCACACCGGGGGTATAACGCAGCGCCTGGGCGACCGTCAGCGAACCCTGGTCGTCCATCTGCTGGCGGGTCACCACCGACACGGTCTGCGAGGTTTCCACCAGCGGCATACTCGTCTTTGTCGCCACGCTGCTGTGGGTGGCGTTGTAGCCTTCCATATCACCCAGGGCGTTACCCAACGCGAAACCTTCGACCACCATGGGCTTCAGCTCGACAGCCTCGGCCTGATCGCCAGAAGGCGTCAACGCCAGCGAGTAGGTGCCGCGTTCATCGCGCACCGCCTGCAGTCCGCTGCCCTGCAACAAGGCCTCGAAGCCCTCGGCGACGCCGTACTGCCCCTCCAGGCCAGCCGATTCGCGGCCCTCGGTAAGACGGCCATCGACCGACAACATCACACCAGCCTCGCCGGCAAAGCGGCTCAGTACGCTGGACAGCGGACCGGCTGGAATATCGTAGCCGCGCATTTGCTGTTGGGCGGCGGCCTGCGCCAGCACCGTGGGAGCGGCGACGAGGGTCGCCATTGGCAGGCAGAACAGGGCGGCGCGGATGGCGCTAGACAGACTGGAACGGCGAAGCGGAGCGACGGAGTGCATGGGTCATCCTTTTTTGCGAGAGCAAAAATCGTGATCGATGCGGTTATGCCCCGTGACTCCATACAAAAGGGAACTGCGGATAAGAATTTATTTCATTCGCAATCGGTCAGGCGGACGACGGCTCAAGGCTGACCCACCATGGCAACCGCCGGTTGATACGCAGCGGCAAGGTGCTGGCCAGCGCATCGAGAATCCGCTCCGTATCGGCCAGTGGATAGGCGCCGACCACGCGCAGGCCGGCGATGCGCGGATCGCAACCGAGATAGCCCTGGCGATAACGCGCCAGCTCGGCGATGAACTCGTCCAGGCGCAGATCATCGGCCAGCAGGACGCCGCTGCTCCACGCCTGACGACCCGGCTGAACGGGCCGCTCGGGCTTGATGTGACGGTTATCGAAAACCGTCTGCTGACCTTGCACAACGGTGCGAGCCCCATCGCCCCCGGCAGGCCGAATATCGACGGCCCCCTCGAACACGCTGAGCTGAGTGTTGCCGTCGCGTTGCAACACCGAAAACTTCGCAACACCGTGCACCTGAAGATCGCCTTCGGACGTGCGCAACAGCAGCGGACGTCGTTCGGCAGAGGCCTGCAACAGCGCCTCGCCACGATACAGCGATAGCTGCCGAGCCTGATCGGTGAACGCAACAGCCATCGCGCTATCGGTGTTCAGCCACAGCCGCGAGCCATCCTCCAGCCGCCAATCGCGCACTTCACCTACGTCGGTGCGATGGTCTGCCGCCCAGCTACGCCAAGGCGAAGCGCCACCGGCGAATGCCAGCAAGGCACCGCCGCACAGTATCGAAAGGGTCTTGAATGCTTGTCGCCGATTCGGCTCGCGGCGCTGCAGCAGAACATTCGCCGCAGGGCTGAACGGGCCGTCCGTCAACGGCTCGAACCGTCCACTGATCTGTTCCACCCGCTGCCAGGCCTTGGCGTGCTCGGGTATCGCGACCCAAGCGCACCAAGCCTGGCGATCGGACTCGCTGACCGCATCGGCTTGCAGCACCGCAAACCACTGGGCGGCGGCTTGCAGCACCTGATAATCGAGGCTCACGGCGCGTCCTCGGCCAGCGACAGGCAGTGCAGCATGGCCTGCGCCATATATTTCTTGACCATGCGTTCGGAGACGCCAAGCTCGACGGCGATCGCCGCGTAGGTCATCCCCTGCAGCTGAGAAAACAGGAAGGCACGGCGAACCTTGTCAGGCAACCGCGCCAGCATCGCGTCGATCTGCAACAGGGTTTCGACGACCAGCGCTTGGGATTCGGGGGACGGCGCGAATGATTCGGGCTGCAAGGCGAGCGCGTCCAGATAGGCTTGCTCGATTTGCTTGCGGCGCCAGTGATTGATCAGCAAACCCCGGGCGACGGTATGCAGAAAGGCGCGCGGTTCACGAATCGCTTCGAGACCATGATCCTTGGTCAATACACGCACGAAGGTGTCTTGCGCCAGGTCAGCCGCCTTCTGGCTGCAGCCGAGCTGTCGGCGTAACCAGCCATTCAGCCAGCCCTGATGATCGACATAAAGTCGATGTACCCACTGTTGCCGGACCATCCCCTGGGTTGCCATGGTTGCTGCCCTTTGCCGTCGAGAGCGTAATGCTAACGCTTCTCAACTTCACAGGCTACGGCGGTAACGATTCGAATCTATCTGCGAAATACAACGCTGACGCTGGCAAATCCAAGGTTCCACGTGGAACCTTATGGGACTGTCCATTCGCCATCACTGGACTGCTCACAAGCAGGTTGAAGGAAGCGCGCATCACTGGCGACGCCGTAATAGTGAATGTCCTGTCGATAGGGCATGTTGGAGACCTGGGCGTTGCGACACACACCGAAGGCGCCTCTGGGACACTGCTCGACGAAGCTGACCTCGACCTGCTGCCCCTTGAGTTCGGGCTGGCAGAATCCGGTCCTGAACAATTCAGCCGGAATGTTGCGGTTCTGCTGGCAGACCTTCACCTCGATGCGCTCGTCCTGGCTGTGGATCACGCAACCCTCGGCCCACGCCTGTCCCGCGACACTCAACGATAGCAGCAGAAAACTCAATAAACGCATCGATTGCCCCCCGATCTAACCGCGGCGACTCTAGCATGGCCGCTTCCAATCCATCCGCCGAATGCGCACCATGGCGCCATGCTGACCCAAATACCCACTCATGTAATCTGCGGCCCGCTTGGCGCCGGCAAGACCAGTTTGATCCGTTCGCTGCTGGCGCAGAAACCCGCCAACGAGCGCTGGGCGGTGCTGATCAATGAGTTTGGCCAGATCGGTCTCGACGCAGCGCTACTGACCACCGACGACGCGGGTATCAGCCTGGCGGAAGTCGCCGGCGGTTGCCTGTGCTGCGTCAACGGCGTGCCCTTTCAGGTTGGCCTTAGCCGCTTGTTGCGCAAGGCCAAACCGGATCGGCTGCTGATCGAACCTTCAGGACTGGGCCATCCCGCTGAACTGCTTGCGCAACTCGGCGCGCCGCCATGGCAGAGCGTTCTGGCGCTGCAGCCTTGTCTGACGGTGCTCGATGCCGCCGCCCTTGCACATAACGAACCCCTGCCCAGCAGCGTGCAGCAAGCGCTTCAACGCAGCGGCCTGTTGCTGCTGAACAAAAGCGCGGAGCTGGGACAGGCGGATCGCCAGCGCATCATGGCGCGGCTGCCCTCGTTGCCGTTGCGTTGGACAAGCCAGGGCGAATTGCCGATCACCGACCTACCGGGTATCGACCAGCGAGCCGGCCCGCAAATTGCCATGCCGCTACCGCCGCCCGCCTCCCTGGCCACGGCCGGCGCCGTCTGGCTGAATCCGCAACAGCCGATCTGCCAAATCCAGGCAAGCGTAGACGGCTGGAGCATCGGCTGGCGCTGGCACCCCAGCCAGCGTTTCGATCTGCAGCGCATCCAGAGGTGGCTCGGCAGTCTGGATTGGCGCCGAGCGAAGCTGGTGCTTCACAGTCCCGAAGACTGGTGCTCGGCCAACGCCTTGATGGGCGAGCCGCTGGTGTTCAAGCCCAGCGAATGGCGAAAGGATTCGCGGCTCGAACTGATTTTCAACGAAGCCAGGGACGAAGCGCGACTGAACGCGGCAATGGTCGCCTGCCGCGTTTAAACGACGGATCAGTCGCGGCGGCGCCAATCGTCCATCTGAATGACCCGCCCCGAGTCCGGCGGTGCCTTGAAGGGATGCGCGTCCATCTCGATCGGCCCCGGTCGCGCACCGAACATGACGATGCTGCCCTGATGGCGCTGCTCGCCCGTCACGGTGAATTCGAAACCATAGACGCGCGCAAAACGGCGCTGCCCGCGTGCGTCACGAACGAAACCCAGGCGGCGAAACGCGACATTGCCATCGAGCAGTTCGACATCCATCTTCTCGCAATGCCGACGTACCGCTACCAGCGCTCGCTCGCGTATGCCATGGGCATGCCAGAGCCAGGCGGCAGCGGTCATCAGCAGCAGGAAAATGAACAGGTTGCCGAGCGTCACCATGGCCCATGCGTCTCCTTACGCCTGGCCAGGCGGCTCAACTTTCCAGCCAAACGTCGCGCACCCAGTGCCACACGGTTTCCCAGCTTTCATCGGTGAGTTCATGCGCGTCGCCGTCGAACAGCATGACCTCGCCTTCCAGATCGACCACGTAGTAGTCGGGCCCGTCCTGGCAGATCGGCAACAGGTCCCGCGCCACACCAGCATCCCAGGCGTTCGCCGCCACTTCCGGCAGATAGGTATGCGATTGCGGGTCGACGGCGGTTACCGGTTCGAGCCGGCCGTAGACCACGTCGCTGACCGTCAGCAGAAATTCACGCAGGCCGAACGGCAAATTGATCAGCAGCTCTTCTTCGACCTCGACCAGACGGTCGTCGTCTGGCAGCTCCAAGGGAACCGGTACCGGTTCGTTGAGCTCGCGCAGCTGTTCGATTACTTCTTCCATGCGATTCTCTGTTTCACATCTGTAAGGGCCCGTTTATACAAGCCTGCGCGCAGCCGAACCAGCCCCTTTCACTTCGATCTGCTGATTGGCGAATCAGGCGGCTCGGACGGCCCTGCGGGCGGCGCCACCCGTTCAGGTGCGGTTTGCACGGCTAGCGTGCTTTCCAGTAGATTGCCCAGCCGCCTTGGCGTTGCGGCCTGCTCCGTAGCCTTCAAGAAATGACTCTGCGACAGGATCATGCCGTGACAGCAACGTCCGTTTACCGTCTTCCCGGTTTCGCTCCCTTTCTCGCGGCGCGGCTACTGGCGGTCTTCGCCATGCAGATTCAGGCCGTGGTCGTGGCCTGGCAAGTCTATGACCTCACGCGCGATCCGCTGTCGCTGGCCTATGTCGGCCTGGCCCAGTTCGTCCCGATGCTGCTTCTGCTGCTGCCGGCGGGTGACCTGATCGACCGCTTCGACCGCAAGTTGATCCTGGCGCTGAGCTGGTTGCTAGAAGCCCTGTGCGCCGCCGCGCTGCTGTGGCTGTCGCTGACCAATGCGGCGGTGGGCTACTACTACGGTGTGCTGGTGTTCTACGGCTGCGCACGGGCCTTCACCGGGCCGGCGCTGTCCAGCCTTCTGCCGCAGATCGTCCCGCGCGAGCGCCTGGCCGCGGCCATCGCTGCCAACAGCATGATCATGCGTGGCGCCACCATCGCCGGCCCGGTGTTCGGCGGCGGCCTCTATGCCCTGGGTGGCGGCGGCCTGACCTATGGCGCATGCCTGGGCGGCTTTCTCGCCGGAACACTGCTGCTGACGTTCGTCCCGGTGCGCTATGCGGAAAAGCGCCAGATCCTGGAGACCACCGCCTGGGCACGCTTCACCGCCGGCATCGGCTTCATCCGTTCCCGGCCGATCATCCTCGGCACCATTTCCCTCGACCTGTTCGCCGTGCTGCTGGGCGGCGTGGTGGCGCTGCTGCCGATCTACGCGCAGGAGGTGCTGGAAGTCGGCCCCACCGGCCTCGGGCTGTTGCGCAGCGCCATGGCCATCGGCGAGGTCACGGTGGGGCTTTACCTCAGCGTGCGGCCATTCAATCGTCATGTCGGGCTGGTGATGTTCGCCGCAGTGGCGTTGTTCGGCCTGGCCAACCTGGTGTTTGCCCTGTCGACCCTGTTCTGGCTGTCCTTCGCCGCGCTGATGGTGGCCGGCGGTGCGGATATGGTGAGCATGTACATCCGCTCCTCGCTGATCCAGTTCTCCACGCCGGACGCCATGCGCGGGCGGGTCAACGCGGTGAACATGCTGTTCATCGGCTCGTCCAACGAGCTCGGCGAATTCCGCGCCGGCACCAGCGCCGCCTGGTTCGGTGCGGTACCGGCGGCGTTGCTGGGCTGCGCCTGCACCCTGACAGTTACGGGCGGCTGGTTGCTCGGCTTCAGGAGCCTGCGTCAGGTCGACCGTTTCGAGGATGCCTCACCGCAAGCACAGACAGATCACGCCGCCTGAAGAGCGGCGCGACCATCAGCCGACGACGTCATTCGGCAGCCTGGCGATCACCTTGATCTCGAACTGAAACCCATAGAGCCAGGTGACGCCCACGGCTGTCAGCGTCGGGTGCGGCGCGCTGCCCCAATAGTCCAGAACGACGTTCCAGATAGCGTCGAACCTCGTTTCGGGGTCGACGATAAAGAGGGTCACGTCGATTACGTCATCGAAGGTGCACCCCGCCGCGTCGAGAATGCCATTGAGGTTCTCGAATGCCAGCCGAACCTGCGCTTCGAGATCAGGTTCGGGCGAGCCGTCTTCGCGGCTGCCGACCTGTCCGGAAACGAAGAGCAGGCCGTTGCTACGGATTGCCGGCGAGTAACGGTTTCGCTCGTAAAGCGCTTGGCGTGCGGGTGGGAAAACGACGTCGCGCTGTGTCATGAGATATCTCCTAACGGGTCGAAGCAACCTTTTTTGTGGAACAGAGAATCTAGGCGCGCGGACCATCGGGGATAAACAGGCAAGTCCTGCCAGCATTGTTTGTAGAATCCAAACAATTCCTTATGGCTGAGCTGAAATGGACCGTTTCGATGCAATGCAGGTATTCACCCGGGTGGTGGAAACCGGCAGCTTCACCAAGGCGGCCGAGACGCTCGGCCTGAACAGAACCCGCGTGACGCAGCTGGTACAGCAATTGGAGGCACGGTTGCGTGTGCGGCTGCTCAACCGCACCACGCGCAAGGTCGGAGTTACTGCCGATGGCGCCGCGTACTACGAGCGTGTGCTACGCCTGCTGGCCGACCTGGACGACGCCGAGACCAGCCTGTCCAGCGCCTCGGCATCGCCCCGCGGCAGGTTGCGAGTGGATGTGCCCAGTCCCTTCGCCCGCCTGATTCTGATACCCGCACTGCCAGCATTCTATGCGCGATACCCCGACATTCAGCTGGACCTGGGCGTAAGTGATCGCACGGTGGACCTGATCGGCGAGAATGTGGATTGCGTCGTACGCGGCGGCGAGCTCACCGACCAATCGCTGGTGGCCCGGCGCGTCGGCGAACTGCAACTCGGCGTGTACGCCGCGCCGGACTATCTGGAACGCGCCGGCACGCCAGAGCATCCTTGGGAACTGGAAGACTCGCATCACCGCATCGTGGGATTCGTCTGGGCGCGCGCTGGCAAGGCCGCTCCGTACGCCATGCGCTGCGAGGGCGAGAGCATCAGCTTGTATGGCCGCCATGCGCTATCGGTCGATGACGGCAACGCGTACCTCGCCGCTGGCCTGGCTGGCCTCGGCGTGCTCTGGCTACCGCATTACATGTCAGCCGAGCACGTCGCGCGAGGTGAGCTGGTACCGCTGTTCGAGCGCTGGCGACTCGACCCCATGCCGCTGTATATCGCCTTCCCGCCGAACCGGCACCTCAGTGCCAAGCTGCGTGTGTTCATCGATTGGATAGTTGAACTCATGGCGAAGCACTCCCCTGTCCAAGGTCGAAATATCTCTTGACCCTAGGCTGCCGCGCCTTTGCGAGCGCGACGCGCGTTGGCGGATTGCCGAGCATCTGGGAAGAAGGACGCTGCATACCTATCGTCACATGGCCTTTAGCAAGACCAGATTGACTAGCTCAGCGCATTGGCGAGCCAGTTCGGCCGGGTTAAAGTGCCTGCCGAGCCAACGGTCGATGATTCAGATCCAAACCGCCATCGGCACTGTCACTTACATCGAAGTAGCATCTTGCACTTGGTGCCCGCCTGTCACTTTCGGTCCGTACGGGACCTGAACAAGGACACACAATGACCACTACCGATGCCCAGGGCCTGCTCGAAGCCATCGACCGATGTGCCGAGGAACCTATCCACATTCCCGGCAGTATCCAACCTCACGGATTCCTTCTGACAGTCGACGAGCCTCAGCTGCGAATACAGCAGGCCAGCGAAAGCGTATTGCACTGGCTAGGCCTCGATGCACGAACGCTGTTGGGCAAGCCGCTTTCATCATTTTTTGACATCGAGCGGATCGATGCCGGTCTGGCGGCGCTGGCCGAGGATGATCAGAACCCTTTTCATCTGAGCGACATACGTTTCAGCCTCGACGGCGCCGCCGAAAAGCTTTTCGCGGTCATGGCACATCGTCGCCATGGTCAGTTGATTCTGGAGTTCGAACGCTCCGGCAACCCACTCGAAGCGTACGACACGCTGTATCCGCTGATGCGCACCTTTGTCGCGCAGCTACACGGTACCCGCGAGCTCGAGAGTCTTTGCCAGCTTGCGGTCAAAGAGGTCAAGCGCATCACCGGTTTCGGTCGGGTCAAGGCCTACCGATTCGATGCCGACGGCAATGGTCTGGTGCTGGCCGAAGATGCCGACCCTGGCTATGCCCGCTATATGGGACTGTGCTTTCCAGCATCCGATATTCCGGCGCAGGCCCGCCGGCTCTACCAAGAAAATCTGATTCGGGTCATCCAGGACGCCAATTATCAACCCTCGCCGCTGGTGCCGGCACTGAATCCTGCCACCGGCGCCCCGCTCGACTTGAGTTTCGCCGCATTACGCAGCGTCTCACCGGTGCATCTGCACTATATGCGCAACATGGGCACACTGGCCTCGATGTCGATCTCCATCGTCATCCGCGGTCGGCTTTGGGGATTGATTTCCTGCCATGACGCACAGCCGCGTCAGGTCAGTTACCAGACCCGTACGTCATGCGAGTTGCTCGGCCGTATCCTGGCGCTGCAGATCGAGGCACGGGAAGTCGAAACCCTGGCGCGGCGCAAACTGCAACTGCGCCAGCAGATCGTGCGACTGCTGGCGGCGATGGCCGACCATGACAGCGTGGTGGCAGGCTTTCTCCAGCTACCGGATGTCGCGCTCGATTTCGCTGGTGCCCATGGTGCGGCGATCATTTCCGCAGACACTTGCGAAACCATTGGCGACACGCCCGATAAAGAAGAGATTTTGCAGCTGGCCCGTTGGCTGGGTACGCAGCACGACCGGCTGATCTACCAAAGCGACTGCGTTGCTCGCGACATTCCCGATTTGCCGGAGCTGGCCAAGCGTTGCGCCGGCGTCATGGCAATCTCGATATCCCGCTTGCATGCGCATTATCTCATCTGGTTCCGCCACGAGCAGATCAAGACCGTCGACTGGGCAGGGCAACCGGAAAAGCGTGTTGACCGCGACACTGGCGCCCTCAGCCCGCGCCATAGCTTCGAGCGCTGGCAGGAAATCCTGCGCGGCTATGCGCGCCCCTGGGAGCAGGATGAAATAGACGGCGCGCTCGAACTACGCAATGCGGTACTCGGCATCGTGCTACGCAAAGCTGAGGAGCTGGCCCAGCTGGCCGGGGAGCTGCGCGCCAGCAACAAGGAACTGGAGTCGTTTTCGTACAGCGTGTCCCACGATCTGCGTGCGCCGCTGCGGCATATCGCCGGTTACACCGAGTTGCTTAACGAACTGGAAGGCAGCCGTCTAAGCGAGCGGGGGTTGCGATTTCTGGACAATATTTCCGATGCGGCCAGTTTTGCCGGCACGCTGGTCGACAACCTCCTGTCCTTCTCGCAAATGGGCCGCTCCGCATTGCGTATGTCCGATGTGGATCTCGGTGCGCTGGTCGCATCGATCCGCGAGGAGCTCGCTCCCGATTGCGAAGGTCGGCAGATCGAATGGCATGTGCTGCCCATGCCAATCGTGGTGGCCGATGCGGCGTTCCTTCATATGACGCTGCGTAACCTGCTGGGTAACGCGGTGAAATATACCCGCACGCGCGAGTTGGCGGTGATCGAAGTCGGCGCCGAGCAGCGCCACGGCGAGGTGATGGTTTACGTACGTGACAATGGCGTGGGCTTCGATATGCAGTACGCTGGCAAACTGTTCGGCGTATTCCAGCGCCTGCATCGAATGGAAGAATTCGAGGGCACCGGCATCGGCTTGGCAAGCGTGCGCCGCATCATCGAACGTCACGATGGGCGAGTCTGGGCCGAAGGTGAGCTGGACAAAGGCGCTACCTTTTATTTTTCACTGCCGAAACTGTCCTATACATCCCTTCACCTGGACCGAGAAAAGCCATGCTGAAACCAATATTGCTGGTGGAGGACAACCCCCACGACCTGGAGCTGACGCTGATTGCACTGGAACGCAGTCAGCTGGCAAACGATGTGGTGATCATGCGTGATGGCGCCGAGGCGCTGAGTTATCTGCAGCGCACCGGAAAGCATGCCGAACGGGCCGACGGCAACCCAGCGGTGTTACTACTGGATCTCAAGCTGCCGAAGATCGATGGCCTGGAGGTGCTCAAGATCGTCCGCGAAACGCCGGAGCTACGCAGCATTCCGGTGGTCATGCTGACGTCGTCGCGGGAAGAACCCGATCTGCTCAGAGCCTATGAGCTAGGGGTGAACGCCTACGTGGTGAAACCGGTCGAATTCAAGGATTTCGTCGCTGCGATATCCGACCTAGGTCTTTTCTGGGCCGTACTCAACGAGCCGCCACCCGGTTCACTGCGCCTCAAACGCGGTCTCGGCAACGGCGAAACGAACTGATCGACCTTCCGCCTGCTGGCACCTAGTGCGCTAATTCGAATCCTGCTTTCCTCAACCGGGTGAAAATGCCAACGCCAAATACCATTAGCGTCCTGTTCATTGAGGATAGCCCGCACGATGCCGAACTGGCTCAACTATCACTGGAGCGCAACGGCTACGTCCTGACGCATGTCGAGCGGGTTTATGACCATGCCGGGGTCGTCGGAGCGCTGCAACGGGGCGGATTCGACGTGATACTTGCGGATTTCATCCTGCCGGGCTATTCCGGCGAGCAGGCATTGCAGGACGCGCGCTCACTGGCCCCGCAAACGCCCTTCATATTCATTTCCGGCGTATTCGGCGAAGAGAATGCGGTCAACATGATGCGTTCCGGCGCCGTTGACTATGTGCTCAAGCAGAACCTGGGTTTCCTGCCGAAAGCCGTCGAACGGGCTTTAGACGAGGTCAACGAACGCCGCCGTAGATTGCAGGCCGAGCAGACACTGCGAGAAGTGGAAGTACGCGCCCGGCTGGCCATCGATGCCGCCCGTTTGGGCATGTGGGACTTCGAACCGAAAAGCGGCACCCTGATATGGGACGAGCGTTGCCACGCGATGCTTGGCGTCCCGCTGGATACGCCGGTCGATGTAGCGCTGCTGGAACGGCTCTGCCATCCCGATGACCGCGACGCCATGCGTAGCCAGATCGAGCAGGCAATCATCCAGGAAAGCGACCGCGAATACTGCGCCACCTGCCGTGTGCTTTTCCCTGATGGGCGCATTCGCTGGATGGAGACACGTGGTCAGGCCTTCTTCGAAGGCGGAGTTTGCACGCGCTTCGTGGGGGTGGTGATGGACATCACCGAGCAGCAACTCGCGACTCAAACCCTCCAGCGTATGAACGAAACCTTGGGCGAGCGCGTGGAAGAACGCACCCGTGAACGCGACCGCACTTGGGAGCTGTCACGCGACCTGCTGGCGGTCACACAGCTGGATCTGATGCCGAATGCATTGAATCCGATCTGGGAAGACACGCTCGGCTGGCCCCTCGATCAGCTGATGCAGAACTCGCTGTTCGAACTGGTCCATCCCGATGACCTTCAGGAAACCATGGAGGAAGCCACCCGGATCGGCCTTGGAGCGATCACTAACCGCTTCGTCAATCGGCTACGCCATCGCGACGGCAGCTATCGCTGGCTGTCATGGTCTGCGGTAGCCGATGGCGGCCGTGTCTATTCAGCGGCACGGGATATCACCAGTGAGATCGCGAATGTCGACAGGCTGGCTGAAGCCAACCGCCAATTGATTGCTCAGATACAGGAGCGGGAGCGCGTCGAGGCCACACTGCAACAAATGCAGCGGCTCGAAGCAGTGGGACAGCTGACGGCGGGCGTCGCCCACGATTTCAATAATTTGCTGACCGTCATCCTGACCAGCGCCAGCTTCCTGAAGAATGACCTTGAAACCGGCGCGCCGACCGAACGTTGCATGCGCCGTCTGGACTATATCCGCGAATCCGGCGAACGCGGCGCGACCTTGACCAGTCAGTTGCTCGCCTTCGCCCGGCGTCAGCAGCTGGCACCCAAGGCGGTGAACCTCAACGACACCCTGATTGGCTTGCTGAGCCTGCTCAAGAGCACTTTGGGTGGCAATGTGAACATCATGACCGATACGCAAGCCGATCTATGGCATGCCTTAGTGGACCCGACGCAGATCGAGATGATCATCCTCAATCTTGCGATCAATGCCCGCGACGCCATGGCTGACAGCGGTCAACTAACCTTGGGTACCCGTAACGTGCTCATCGGCCAGCCGGCCTTGAGCGCAGAAGATCTCGGCCCTGGCGAATACGTGGTGCTGTCAGTTGCCGACACGGGTGAAGGCATGAGCGAAGAGGTGTTGGCCAAAGCGTTCGAACCATTCTTCACAACCAAAGAAGTAGGCAAGGGCTCAGGCCTCGGACTGGCGCAGGTGTTCGGCTTTGCCAAGCAATCCGGTGGCGGCGCACGAATTCAGAGTCAACCCGGCGTCGGCACTACGGTCGAAGTCTTCCTGCCGCGAACCACGGAAGTGCAGAAGGCCAAACCGTTAGCGCCATCGAGCTCAGCCTCGATCGAAAGCAACAGCCGCCACAGCATTCTCTTGGCCGATGACGATCCCAGCGTACGTGAGGTAACGGCACAGATTCTGCGAAATCTGGGCTTCGCCGTGACCGAGACAGATAGCGGCAAGCATGCGTTGCAGTTGCTGGCCGAAGGCCTGAACGTCGATCTGTTGCTGGCTGACTTCGCCATGCCTGAAATGAATGGCGGTCAGCTGGCCCGAACCGTGCGGGCGCGCATTCCGGAGCTGCCAGTGGCCATTATTACGGGCTACGCAGAATTGAGCGACCTGGCCCTGGCCGGCTTCCCGATCATTCAGAAGCCGTTTCGCGAGGAGCAGCTGATGAGTGGAATTGAGCTCGCGCTGAAAAGAAGCAACCTTACTGATGTCTGAATTGCGAACCCGCCTCAGGAATGCGACCGCATCTCTGCACATTCGTACCGAGGCTGCCTATGCTGGCTTTGACTTGGCACAACGGGACGGTTACCTCCATTTCCTGAGCGCCCAGAGCCGGGTGCTGGGCGCCGTAGAGCTCGCGCTGGAGCAAGCGGGTGTCGATCGGTTACTCAGCGACTGGCCAGCACGCACGCGACGCCACCTGCTATCGACCGACCTCAACACGCTAGGCAACCCGGTACCCGAAGCATTGCCAATGCCTGAGTTGTTAGACGACGCCAGCTGTTGGGGCGCCGCTTATGTGCTCGAAGGTTCGCGACTTGGTGGGCAAATCCTGGCGCGACGGCGGCGGCAGATCGATCCCGCAGGCCCGCTCGGCTATTTGGAACACGGCGATGCTGCCAAGCTCTGGCCAACCTTCCTGGCGCGCCTTGAAGCCAGTGCTGGCTCAAGTACCTGGCCGTCGATGCTCGCCGCTGCCGAAGCGACGTTCGAGCTGTTCATAGCTGGCGCAGCGCTTGAACAAGCGAACACTGCTGAAAACTGAAGGGCTGCTAAGAGCCCTTTGCATTTTGCCTATCGCGACTCGTGGCGCGCCGCGTCTTCCCTTCTTCTCCTCCTGCGGCAGCACCGAAGCGCTTATTCCACCGTTACCGACTTCGCCAGATTGCGCGGCTGGTCCACATCAGTACCGCGCAGCACCGCGACGTAGTACGACAGCAGCTGCAACGGCAGCGTGTAGAGGATCGGCGCCAGCACGTCGTGGATGTGCGGCATGCTGACGATGAAGGTGCCCTCTCCGTTCTCTATGCCGGCCTCACGATCAGCAAAGACGATCAGCTCGCCACCCCGTGCGCGCACTTCCTGCAGGTTGGATTTGAGCTTTTCCAGCAGCTCGTTGTTAGGCGCCACGGTCACAACCGGCATGTCGGCATCGACCAGTGCCAGGGGACCATGCTTGAGTTCGCCCGCTGGATAAGCCTCGGCGTGAATGTAGGAGATTTCCTTGAGCTTGAGCGCACCCTCCATCGCCACCGGATACTGCGCACCACGGCCGAGGAACAGCGTGTGGTGCTTCTCGGCGAAGTGCTCGGAGATCTTCTCCACCGTCGTGTCCATCGCCAGTGCCTCGCCCAGGCGGGTCGGTAGGCGGCGCAGCTCTTCGACCAGCTCGGCTTCAACCGCCGGCGCAAGCGTGCCACGCACCTGCCCCAGCGACAGGGTCAGCAGCAGCAAACCAACGAGCTGAGTGGTAAAAGCCTTGGTCGAAGCCACGCCGATTTCCGGACCGGCCTGGGTCAGCAGGGTTAGATCGGATTCGCGCACCAGGGAGCTGATGCCCACGTTGCAGATCGCCAGGCTGGCGAGATAGCGGCCCTCCTCGTCCGTGCGCGCCTTGGCGTTTCGCAGCGCCGCGAGCGAATCGGCGGTTTCACCGGACTGAGAAATGGTGACGAACAGCGTGTCGGGCTGCACCACCACCTTGCGGTAGCGGAACTCGCTGGCCACCTCGACCTGACAAGGGATACCGGCTAACTCTTCCAGCCAGTAACGCGCGACCATCCCGGCGTGGTAACTGGTGCCGCAGGCGACGATCTGTACGTTGCGCACCTTGGCGAACAGCTCGGCCGCCTGCGGGCCGAACGCCTGCACCAACACCTGGCGATCACCCAGGCGACCTTCGAGCGTGCGCTGCACGACCTTGGGCTGCTCGTGAATTTCCTTAAGCATGAAGTGGCGGTATTCGCCCTTGTCCGCAGCTTCCGCGCCTTCGTGGTACTGCACGCTTTCACGCTCGACCGGCTTACCGGCGGCATCCCAAATTTGCACGCTGTCGCGGCGAATCTCGGCGATATCGCCTTCTTCCAGATACATGAAGCGGTCAGTGACCTGACGCAGGGCCAACTGATCCGAGGCAAGGAAGTTTTCCCCTAGACCCAGTCCGATCACCAGCGGACTGCCGCTACGGGCGGCGAGCAGACGATCAGGCTGTTTGGCACTGACCACAGCCAGCCCATAGGCGCCATGCAGCTCCTTGACCGCCGCCTTGAGCGCTACGGTGAGATCGCCGTACTCGTCGAGCTTCTGATGCAGCAGGTGCACGATGACTTCGGTATCGGTGTCGGAAACGAAGACGTAACCCTGCTCCTTCAGTTGGTGACGCAGGGCTTCGTGATTCTCGATGATGCCGTTATGCACCACCGCCAGGTCTTCGCCGGAAAAGTGCGGATGCGCGTTGCGCTCGCAAGGCGCGCCATGCGTGGCCCAACGCGTATGGGCAATGCCCAGGCGGCCGGCCAGCTGCTCCTGCTGTTGCGCCTGCTCCAGTTCGGCGACCTTGCCGGAGCGCCGCAGGCGATGCAGTTTGCCGCTGTTGTCCAGCACCGCCACACCAGCGCTGTCATAGCCGCGATATTCGAGGCGCTTGAGTCCTTCGAGCAGGATTGCAGTGATGTTACGTTCCGCGACGGCGCCAACGATGCCACACATGATCAGTTCTCCTGTTGGGTTCCGATGGCTGCGCAGATGAGCTTGATGCCGCGCGCCTGGATACTTGAACGCGCCTCAGCGGTGAGGCGGTCGTCCGTAATGAGGGTGTGGATGTCGCCCCAGGGCAACTCCAGATTGGGAATGCGCCGGCCGATCTTGTCGGACTCGGCAAGCACGATCACTTCACGCGCCACTTCAGCCATGACACGCGACAGGCCGAGTAATTCGTTAAAAGTGGTAGTGCCACGCTGCAGGTCGATGCCGTCGGCACCGATGAACAACTGATCGAAATCGTAGGAACGCAGCACCTGTTCCGCCACTTGCCCCTGAAAGGACTCCGAATGCGGATCCCAAGTGCCGCCGGTCATTAGTAGTGTCGGCTCGTGTTCCAGCTCGCGCAACGCATTGACCACACTCAGCGAATTGGTCATCACCAATAGGCCATGCTTGTGGCCCAACTCGGGAATCATCGCGGCGGTGGTGGTGCCACTATCGATAATGATGCGCGCATGCTCGCGGATGCAGCTGACGGCGGCTCGGGCGATGGCCTGCTTCCACGGGGAAATAGGCTGTGCATTGTCGCCGATGAGTTCCTGCGGCAAGGGCACCGCGCCACCGTAGCGGCGCAACAATAGGCCATTCTTCTCCAGCGCGGCGAGGTCCTTGCGGATGGTAACTTCGGAGGTCTCGAAACGCCTGGACAGCTCATCGACGCTCACCTCGCCCTGCTCGTTGAGCAAAGCAAGGATGGCGTGCCTTCGCTGCGGAGTGTTGCGTTTCGACATGCTTAAGTTTCGATTCGAAAGAAAAGTGCGCGAATCAAAACCTAAACCGATGGCTTCGTCAACTCTGAGCCATTAAACCCGGAAATAGCTCATCAGGCTCTGCTGATGGTTGGCCAACTCGTTGAGTGCCCGGCTGACGCGCGCCGATTCGTCCGCTTGGCCTGAAAGCGATTCGGTAACATCGCGAATGCCGGCCACGTTGCGGTTGACCTCCTCCGCGACCGCACTCTGCTCTTCGGCTGCGCTGGCGATCTGCAGGTTCATGTCTGAAATCACCGCCACCGCTTCGCCGATTCTACGCAGCGCCGCGACGGCATGGTCGACCTGATCGACGCTGCCCTGGGCCTGGCTGCGACTGCCCTGCATGGCTGTCACCACCTCACGGGTGCCGTTCTGCAGACGCTCGATAACTTGGCGAATCTCTTCGACAGACTCCTGGGTACGCCGCGCCAGGCTGCGCACTTCATCGGCCACCACGGCGAAGCCGCGCCCGGCCTCGCCTGCACGCGCCGCCTCGATGGCAGCGTTGAGCGCGAGCAGATTGGTTTGCTCGGCAATCGCACGAATTACCTCAAGTACCGATCCGATCTGGTCGCTACTGGCAGCCAGGCTTTCGACCTGAGTCATCGCATGGTTGAGTTCGTCGGAGAGGCTGCCGATGCTTTGCGTAGTTTTGCCGATCACGCTCAGCCCGTCGTGGGTAGCCTCATCGGCTGCGCGCGCAGCATTCGCCGCCTGCGCAGCGTTACGCGCGACATCTTGCGCGGTCGCGCTCATCTCATGCGATGCGGTCGCTACCTGTTCGACCTCGCGGAACTGCTGCTGCATGCCGGCGCTGGTCTGCGCGGCGATCGCGGCAGACTGATCGGCACTGCTGCGGGCATCCTGGACCGAGCGCTGCACATTGGCGATGGTCGGCTGCAGCTTGTCGAGAAAGCGATTGAACCACCCGGCCAGCTCGCCCAGTTCGTCCTCTCGGTTGTACTTCAGTCGGCGGGTGAGATCGCCCTCGCCACTGGCGATGTCCTTGAGCATTGCCGCCACTCCTTCGATAGGCCGGGTCACGCCCCGCGCGGTCAGCCACATCAGCGCCAGGCCCAGCAACACAGCGCCAAGGCCGATGCCCAAGGCGATCATGCTGTCTTCACGGCTTTGCGCTTGCAAGGACTGCTCCAGGCGCAACGCCGGCGCAAGCAGCACCTGACGTGGCACTTCCAACAGGATCGCCCAAGGTTCGAGTTCCGGCACCGGCTGTATGGGTTGCAACACCCGCAGCATGTCACCATCGCCCAGCAGAGCCGGCTTGCCGGCATCGATTACACGTTCGATGGCTTCGCTCTCCGCGCCGAGCGCGGTGCTCAACGGCTTGCCGAGCAGGCCGGCGTCGCGGCTATGGCCGGCCAAAAATCCGGCGGGGCTGATCACGCTCAGATGACCTTCGCCCTGATAAAGGCTCTGTTGCGCCTCCAGACTGAGCTGCTGCAGCGAAGCCAGGCTGATATCGACGCCGATGACGCCAATGACCTTGCCGTCTTCGATCAGCGGAAAGGCAACACTGGTCATCAGCAACGGTTTGCCTTCCACTTCGTCGAAGTAGGGATCGAGCAGGCATACCCGGCCACTGTCGCGCGGGCAGCTGTACCAGGCGTTGTAAGGGGCACCATTGAGGCTGGGCGAGGCGTCGGCGAGGTCCTCCTCGTTCATGGTCTCGAAGCTGAGCTGACCCGGCATACGCTGCGACCAGTACAGCGAAAGACGACCGCTGTCGTTGCCGCCCATCTCGGCGTTGTCGATGAACATACCGTCGCGGTCATCCAGTGCGTCCGGCTCGAACACGACGTAAAGACCTATCAGATCGGGATTGGCTTCCAGCGCCGTTTTGCTCTGAAGGAGCAGATCCTCGCGAAGCTCGAAGGGGTTGGACAATCGCTCGATAGCTTGTTTGCGCAGGGAAAGCACTTGGCGTACGAAACCCTTGCCGTACTGATAGGCATCGTTGAACTGACGCTCGATACGCTGGGCCTGGGCCAGGCCGCGCGCCTGCAAATTATTGCGCGCGGACTCTTCCAGCATGGCGCCGCTCGATGCACTGACCAGCGCCGCGGCCTGGCGCGATTGATAGAGCGAAGCGCCAACCAGCAGGCCAACGATGAGCAAAAGGCAAAGGCCCGCCAGCAGGGTGAGCTTCCACTGGATGGACAGGCGGTTAAGGGAGGGCATGATCGCTTCCTCGTTACGTCATGCCCTTTATGATCGACCAAACAGGCGATCACTTGAGTACCGCCTGTAGGAACATCGAGCCCTTGTGCGAGTAATCAGCGTTATTTGCGTGTTTTCTGTGGACGCTGCCAGCCTTGGATCAACGCCTGCCGAGCCCGCCCGAGTGCCAGGGTAGCGGCCGGCACATCGGCGGTTATCACCGAGCCGGCGCCCGTGGTAGCGCCATCACCGAGCGTAACCGGGGCCACCAGCGAGCTGTTGGAACCGATGAAGACATCCTCGCCCAGCACCGTGCGGAATTTGTTGGCACCGTCGTAATTGCAGGTAATGGTGCCGGCGCCGATATTGGTCCGCGCGCCGATTTCGGCGTCGCCAAGATAGGCCAGGTGGCCAGCCTTGGCGCCTTCGCCCATGCGCGAATTCTTCACTTCGACGAAATTGCCGACATGCGCCTGGGCGCCCAGCACCGCACCGGGACGCAAACGCGCGAACGGACCACAATCGGCGCCCTCGCCCAGCTCGGCACCTTCTAGATGACTGTTAGCCTTGACCACCGCACCGCGGCGCAAGGTGCTGTCGCGGATAACGCAATTGGGTCCGATCTCCACGCCATCCTCAATCACCACTCGGCCTTCGAGGATTACGTTCACGTCGATCACCACATCGCGGCCGATAGTCACTTCGCCACGCAGATCGAAGCGTGCCGGGTCGCGTAGCGTGACGCCCTGCGCCATCAAACGGCGCGCCGCACGCTGCTGATAGTGGCGCTCGAGCTCGGCCAATTGAATGCGATCATTAGCGCCCTGCACTTCCATCGCATCCTGCGGCTGCTCGGTCGCGACCGTCAGCCCATCGGCGACAGCCATGGCGATCACATCGGTCAGGTAGTACTCACCTTGTGCGTTGCTGTTGGACAGCCGCCCCAGCCAATCGCCCAGTCGCTCGCCCGGCACCGCCAGAATGCCGGTGTTGCCTTCAGCTATCAGCTTTTGATCGGGCGACGCGTCCTTGTGTTCGACGATCGCCTGGACCACGCCCTGGCCGTCGCGAACGATCCGACCGTAACCGGTCGGGTCGTTTAGAGTCACCGTCAACAGCGCAAGCTGTTGCGGACCGACCTTGTGCAGAAGTCGTTCGAGCGTCGCCGCCTCGATCAGCGGCACGTCGCCATACAGGATCAGCACCCGCTCGGCCGCGAGCGCAGGGAGCGCCTGGGCAACGGCGTGTCCCGTGCCCAGCTGCTCGGCCTGAACCACGAAATTCAGATCGTCCGCGGCCAGGCGCTCGCGCACCTGCTCGGCGCCATGGCCGATCACCACGTGGATGGCCTTGGGTTCGAGCGCGCGGGCGGTCTCGATCACATGGCCCAGCATGGACTGACCGGCAACCGGATGAAGCACCTTGGGCAGAGCGGAGCGCATGCGCGTGCCCTGACCGGCAGCGAGAATGACGATATCGAGTGACATGGCAGATCCTGATCGGTCGTGACCCTGGAGTCGACGCAAGAGTTTTACGAAAAACAGAAAAGAAAAAGGGTAGCCAAGGCTACCCTTTTACTCATGTGCGATGAAGCAGTCGGCGGTTCAACCGCGGCCGTACTTCTTACGCATCGCCTCGATGGTCCGCAGCTGTGCGGCAGCTTCGGCCAGACGGGCAGCGGCAGAGCCGTAATCGAACTCCGCACCCTTCTCGTGCAGGGCCCTCTCGGCAGCCGTCACGGCAGCTTTCGCCGCCGCTTCGTCCAGATCCTTGGCGCGCGTGGCGGTATCGGCGAGCACCTTCACCATGTTCGGCTGAACTTCGATGAAGCCGCCGGAAATGTAGAAGATCTCCTCGGTGCCACCCTGCTTGATCACTCGCACCGGACCGGGCTTGAGATCGGTCAGCAGTGGCGCGTGGCCCGGCAGAATGCCCAAATCGCCCAGGTGACCATGAGCGACGACCATCTCTACCAGCCCCGAGAACAGCTCTTCTTCCGCACTGACGATGTCACAGTGGACTGTCATAGCCATACTTATGCCTCGGTAATCAGCGCGACCCGCGACGGAGGCCGCCGGTCGAGCTTATTGGCGCCCGCGAGCGGGCGCGCCAGTTACAGTTTCTTGGCCTTCTCGATGGCTTCGTCGATGCCGCCCACCATGTAGAACGCCTGCTCTGGCAGGTGATCGTAATCACCGTTGAGGATGCCAGCGAAGCCACGGATGGTTTCTTTCAGCGAGACGTACTTGCCAGGCGAGCCGGTGAAGACCTCGGCCACGAAGAACGGCTGGGACAGGAAGCGCTGAATCTTACGAGCACGGGATACCAGCTGCTTGTCGGCTTCGGACAGTTCGTCCATGCCCAGGATCGCGATGATGTCCTTCAGTTCCTTGTAGCGCTGCAGCACGTACTGAACGCCGCGAGCGGTGTCGTAGTGCTCCTGGCCGATCACGTTCGCATCCAGCTGGCGCGAGGTGGAGTCGAGCGGATCGACTGCCGGGTAGATACCCAGGGAAGCGATATCACGCGACAGAACCACGGTGGCGTCCAGGTGGGCGAAGGTGGTCGCAGGCGATGGGTCGGTCAAGTCGTCCGCAGGAACGTAAACAGCCTGAACGGAGGTAATCGAACCGCTCTTGGTGGAGGTGATGCGCTCCTGCAGAACGCCCATTTCCTCGGCCAGAGTCGGCTGATAACCCACCGCAGACGGCATACGGCCCAGCAGTGCGGACACTTCGGTACCGGCCAGCGTGTAACGGTAGATGTTGTCGACGAACAGCAGAACGTCCTTGCCTTCGTCACGGAACTTCTCGGCCATGGTCAGGCCAGTCAGTGCTACGCGCAGACGGTTTCCTGGGGGCTCGTTCATCTGGCCGTAGACCAGCGCAACCTTGTCCAGAACGTTGGAGTCCTTCATCTCGTGATAGAAGTCGTTACCTTCACGAGTACGCTCACCGACACCGGCAAACACGGAATAACCGCTGTGCTCCATAGCGATGTTACGGATCAGCTCCATCATGTTTACGGTCTTGCCAACACCGGCACCACCGAACAGACCGACTTTACCGCCCTTGGCGAATGGGCAAACCAGGTCGATAACCTTGATGCCGGTTTCCAGCAGCTCGTTGCCGCCAGCCTGCTCGGAATAGCTCGGCGCCGCGCGGTGGATACCCCAGCGCTCTTCTTCGCCGATGGGACCGGCTTCGTCGATGGGGTTGCCCAGTACGTCCATGATCCGGCCCAGGGTGGCAGTACCCACCGGTACGGAGATGGCAGCGCCGGTGTTGCTGACGTCCAGACCACGCTTGAGGCCTTCGGTCGAACCCATGGCGATCGTACGGACAATGCCGTCGCCCAGCTGCTGCTGAACTTCCAGGGTGGTTTCAGCGCCAGTGACTTTCAGCGCGTCATAGATACTCGGTACCACATCGCGCGGGAATTCCACGTCGATAACGGCGCCGATGATTTGAACGATACGTCCGCTACTCATGTTTGGTTCCTCTGACCTTTCAGCCATTGTTAACAGTTGAACCGTTCTTAAACCGCGGCAGCGCCGCCGACGATTTCCGAAATTTCCTGCGTGATCGCAGCCTGACGGGCCTTGTTGTAGACCAGTTGCAGATCGCTGATCAAATCACCGGCGTTATCGGTTGCGTTCTTCATGGCGATCATCCGGGCGGCCTGTTCGGCGGCACCGTTCTCGACCACCGCCTGGTAGACCTGGGACTCGATATAGCGAACCAGCAACGCATCCAGCAACAGGCGGGCGTCGGGCTCGTACAGGTAATCCCATTTTCCTTTCGGCGCGGTCTGATCGTCACTCGCGGCCAACGGTAGCAGCTGCGCTACGGTCGGCTTTTGCGTCATGGTGTTGATGAACTTGTTCGACACCAGGTAGAGACGGTCCAGACGGCCCTGATCGAAGGCATCCAGCATGACCTTGACGCTGCCGATCAGATCGTTGATCGACGGCTCTTCGCCAAGCCCGCTGACCGCCGCGACCACGTTGCCGCCAAAGCTGCGGAAGAAGCTTGCGCCCTTGTTACCGATCACACACAGGTCGGCTTCGACTTTACTGTCGTGCCATTCCTTCATGTTCTTGATCAATGCCTTGAACAGGTTGGTGTTCAAGCCACCGCACAGGCCACGATCGGAAGAGACGACGATATAGCCGACACGCTTGACCGGACGCTCAACCATGAACGGATGACGGTATTCCGGGTTGGTATTGGCCAAATGACCGATTACCTGCTGGATCCGCTCCGCATAGGGACGGCTGGCAGCCATGCGCATCTGTGCCTTGCGCATCTTGCTGACCGCCACCTTTTCCATGGCGCTGGTGATCTTCTGCGTGCTTTTGATGCTCGCAATCTTGCTGCGAATCTCTTTTGCGCCTGCCATTTGACACCTATCGGGTTAGCAAGCGGGAGCCTCGCGGCTCCCGCTGCGGCTTACCAGGATTGGGTGGCCTTGAACGACTCGATACCGGCCTTGATGCCCGCGTCGATTTCGTCGTTGAAGTCGCCCTTCACGTTGATCTTGTCCAGCAGAGCGACGTGCTCATGGTGGAAATAGGCAATCAACGCCTGTTCGAAGGCACCGACCTTGGCTACTTCGACGTCCTGCAGATAGCCACGCTCGGCCGCATACAGGGACACCGCCATGTCAGCAATGGACATCGGCGCGTACTGCTTCTGCTTCATCAGCTCGGTGACACGCTGACCATGCTCGAGCTGCTTGCGGGTCGCTTCGTCCAGGTCAGATGCAAACTGAGCGAATGCCGCCAGTTCACGGTACTGAGCCAGCGCGGTACGGATACCGCCGGACAGTTTCTTGATGATCTTGGTCTGCGCAGCACCACCTACGCGGGATACCGAGATACCGGCGTTGACGGCCGGACGGATACCTGCGTTGAACATCGACGACTCGAGGAAGATCTGACCGTCGGTGATCGAGATCACGTTGGTCGGAACGAACGCGGATACGTCACCGGCCTGAGTTTCGATGATCGGCAGAGCGGTCAGCGAACCGGTCTTGCCAGTCACGGCGCCGTTGGTGAACTTCTCGACATACTCTTCGGAAACGCGCGACGCACGCTCCAGCAGACGGCTGTGGAGATAGAACACGTCGCCCGGGTAGGCTTCACGTCCTGGTGGACGACGCAGCAGCAGGGAAATCTGGCGGTAGGCCACAGCCTGCTTGGACAGATCGTCATACACGATCAGCGCGTCTTCACCGCGATCGCGGAAATACTCGCCCATGGTGCAACCGGCGTACGGAGCCAGGAACTGCAGTGCAGCCGACTCGGAAGCCGAGGCGGCAACGATAATGGTGTTGGCCAGCGCGCCGTGTTGCTCGAGCTTGCGTACCACGTTGGCGATGGTCGACTGCTTCTGACCAATCGCGACGTAGACGCACTTGATGCCGCTGTTGCGCTGGTTGATGATCGCGTCGATAGCCAGAGCGGTTTTGCCAATCTGACGGTCACCAATGATCAGCTCGCGCTGACCGCGACCAACCGGGATCATCGCATCGACCGACTTGTAACCGGTCTGTACCGGCTGGTCGACCGACTTACGCCAGATCACGCCAGGGGCGACCTTTTCAACCGCGTCAGTTGCCTGCGCGTTGACCGGGCCCTTGCCGTCAACCGGGTTGCCCAGTGCATCGACTACGCGACCCAGCAGCTCCGGACCTACCGGAACTTCCAGTACGCGACCGGTGCACTTGGCGCTCATGCCTTCGGTCAGGCTCTGGTAGGCACCCAATACCACGGCACCGACGGAGTCCTGCTCCAGGTTCAAGGCCATACCGAAGATGCCGCCAGGGAACTCGATCATTTCCCCATACATCACGTCGGCAAGGCCGTAAATGCGCACGATACCGTCAGAAACGCTGACGACGGTACCTTCGTTGCGCGCTTGGGCAGACACATCGGAACTACCGATGCGCTGCTTTATGATTTCACTAATCTCGGAAGGATTCAGTTGCTGCATGCCACGACCCTCAAATCAGGATTTCAACGATTCGGCCAACTGGCTCAGTTTGCCGCGGACCGAACCATCGACAACCACATCGCCGGCGCGGATGACAACGCCGCCGATCAGCGCAGGGTTCACGACCTGCTGGGGGTTGACGGTACGATCTAGCCGCTTCGACAAGGCGGCAGCCAAGGTTTGGAGTTGCGCAGAGGTCAGCTCGAAAGCTGTCTGCACTTCAACGTCGAGTGTCTTTTCGGCCTCAGCCTTGAGTTCCTCGAACAACTCCCGGATGGTCGGCAACACGTCCAGGCGATCATTGTCGCCAAGCGTGGAGACGAAGTTACGGAAGGCTTCATCGATGTCGCTACCGAGCAGCTGAACCAGCGTCTTGACCTTGTTTTCACTGGTCAGACGAGGATTCTTCAGCAGTTCGGCAACGGCAGGAACTTCAACGGCGACCGCAGCCAGGCTCAACATGCCCGACCACGCATCGATCCGGCCAGCAGCGCTGGCAAACTCGAAAGCGGCCTTTGCGTATGGCCGTGCAAGCGTCTGGGTATTGATCATCGCTTGCCTCGCTTAGAGTTGTGAGGCCAGTTTTTCGACCAGATCGTTGTGCGCCTTGGCGTCCACCTGGGACTCCAGGATCTTCTCCGCACCCATCACGGCCAATACCGCTACCTGATTGCGCAGTTGCTCCTTGGCACGATTCACTTCCTGCTCGATTTCGGCGCGGGCGCCGGCTACCAGTCGCTCGCCTTCGGCGCGCGCCTGTTGCTTGGCTTCCTCGACGATGGCATTGGCCTGCTTGTTGGCCTGCTCAAGAATCTGGGCAGCTTGCCCTTTGGTCTCGCGGAGGGTGTTGGACACCTTCTCCTGAGCCAGCTTTAGGTCTTGCTGCGCACGGCCTGCGGCGTCCAGTCCTTCGGCGATTTTCTTCTGGCGCTCCTGCATGGCCTTGGTGATAGGCGGCCATACGAACTTCATGCAGAACCAGACGAAAATAGCGAAGGCGAACGTTTGACCGAACAGCGTCAAGTTAATGTTCACAGCGATATACCTCGTGCTATCTCGTTCGACGCGGTTGTCAATTCCACGGCAACGGGGCTCGCCGAGCGAACCCCATCAGGAACCGGAATGTATTAGCCAGCGACAACGAAGATGAGGTACATCGCGATACCAACACCGATCATCGGTACGGCGTCGAGCAGACCAGCCATCAGGAAGGTCTTGGTTTGCAGCTGAGGAGCCAGCTCGGGTTGACGAGCAGTGGATTCCAGCAGCTTGCCGCCCAGCAGGGCGAAGCCGATGCCAGTGCCCAGGGCACCCAGACCGATCATGATAGAGGCGGCGATGTAGACGAGTTCCATGTAAAGCTCCTGAAGCTAAGGGGTTAAGGTTTTTCGGTTAAAGCAAAAACGTTTCGAACGATTCAGCTGTTATGGCGTGAGTTCGGCGTGCCCATGATCCTCATGCGCAGAACTCAGGTACACCACGGTCAGAACCATGAAGATGAACGCCTGCAGCGGGATTACCAGGATGTGGAAAATCGCCCAGGGTACATTCAGGGTCCACTGCACGTAGAACGGCAGCAGCGCGATGAGGATGAACACCACCTCACCGGCATACATGTTGCCGAACAGACGCAGAGCCAGGCTCAGCGGCTTGGTCAGCAGACCGAGGATTTCGAGAAACAGGTTGAACGGTATTAGTGACCAGTGGTTGAACGGGGTGAAAGCCAGTTCCTTGGTGAAACCGCCGAAACCCTTGACTTTGAAGCTGTAGAACAGAATCAAGATGAAAACGCCCAACGACAGGCCAAAGGTACCGTTCGGGTCGGCAGTCGGGACGATCTTGAAGTAGGGCAGGCCAAGCAGCGTGGCCAGACCTGGGATGTAATCCACCGGAATCCACTTCAGGCTGTTCATCAGGAACACCCAGACGAAGATGGTCAGCGCCAACGGAGCGATCAGGGTGTTACGCCCGTGGAAAGTATCCTTCACCACGCCCTCGACGAACTCGACGCACATCTCCACGAAGTTCTGCAGGCGGCCTGGGGTGCCGGCGGTTGCGCCCTTGGCGGCCGTGCGGAAGACCAGGATAAACACCAGGCCCATGAACACCGACCAGCCAAGCGTGTCGACGTGAAATGCCATGAAACCCATGTCGCGTGCTTCGGCGCCGGTCTGGGCGATGGTCCAAGTGGCTTGGTCAATTACCGACCCGTCGGCGCGAACGTAGCCTTCGGGCAGCTTTCCGTATGTCAGATTCTGCAGGTGATGCTGGATGTATTCCGCCGGGGTACTCGCCATAAACGCCTCAGTGTTCAATGCTTCGGATTATTTTTCATCAGCAGGAGGGCGCTCGCTCCGGCGCCAAGAACCATCAGATAGCCGGCAAACAACGCTACCGGTTCCAGCGGTTTCACTCCCACAAACACCAGCGCGAATAGCGCTGCTGCCAGAATCTGTTTACCCATCTCGCCAGCCCAAAGTGACTGAACGATGGCCTTTGCCGAACGCGCGCCGAAATAACGAAACGCCTTGAACGCAAAATATGTATTGCCCAATAGAGCTATCAAACCGCCCAGCAGGCCTGAATAGCCCGCGACCATATCAAAAAAAACACCACAAAAAATGCTAGTGACCGACGCAACGAGCGCCTGTACCACCAGCACACGTACTACAGGCAACCGACGGAGAGGTGTTCTGTTACGTATATGCACCTACAACCACCGCCAAATACCTACGCCATCTAAAATGACGGCAGTCAAAAAAGCGCCGCGAGTATAGGAGCAGCCCCAACGGCGTTCAACCTTCCGGTAGTTATTTCCGATCGGCACTACATATATTTTGTATCAACGAATGTGCGCCAGCACACCTTGCAACTCATCCAGCGAATTGTAGCGGATCACCAGCTGTCCCTTGCCCTTTTCGCCATGCTTGATTTGCACCGGAGAACCTAGGCGCTCGGCTAGTCGCTGCTCCAGGCGAACGATGTCCGGATCGCTCTTCGGCTCGGCTTTCGCGTCCTTGCTGCCATTGAGCCATTGCCGGACCAGCGCCTCGGTCTGGCGCACCGTCAGCCCGCGTGCGACAACATGACGCGCGCCTTCAACCTGCTGCTCCACAGGCAAACCCAGCAGCGCACGTGCATGCCCCATTTCAAGATCGCCATGGGATAGCAGCGTTTTGATTTCTTCCGGCAAGGCGATCAGGCGCAACAAGTTGCTGATGGTCACGCGGGATTTGCCTACAGCATCGGCGACTTGCTGCTGGGTTAACTGAAATTCCTGTTGCAGTCGTTGCAGCGCCATGGCCTCTTCGATTGGATTGAGGTCTTCGCGCTGGATATTTTCGATCAGCGCCATGGCGATCGCCGCTTCATCCGAAACGTCGCGGACCAACGCCGGAATTTTTTCGAGCCCCGCCTGTTGGCTGGCACGCCAGCGCCGCTCGCCTGCGATGATCTCGTAGCGGCCCGAACCAATGGAGCGAACGACAATCGGCTGCATCAAGCCTTGGCTACGTATCGAATTCGCCAATTCGTCGAGGGTCACCGGGTCAATATCGCGACGCGGCTGATACTTGCCCCGTTGAATGACGTCGAGGGGTAACTGTTGCAGCTCGCGCTCGTCGACCTGAGCGGTCTGCTGCTGCGCCGTTGTCACATTGGCGCCGCCGAGCAGGGCATCCAGTCCGCGTCCTAGGCCTCGTTTTTTGGTCGCCATGAAAATTCCTTATGCGGTTACGCTGCGGGCGGCTCGACGCTGACGGCGCGACAGTTCGCCCGCCAGTGCCAGATAGGCCAAGGCGCCCTTGGATTGCTTGTCATAGACCAATGCCGGCATGCCATGACTGGGCGCTTCGGCCAGTCTCACATTGCGCGGGATGACGGTGTCGTAGAGCTTCTCGCCGAAATGCGCCTTGAGCTGTTCGGTGACATCATTGGTCAGGCTGCTGCGCGGATCGTACATGGTGCGCAACAGGCCCTCGATCTTCAGGGAGGGATTCAGCGCCTGGCCGATACGCTGAATCGAATTGACCAGATCGGTCAGACCTTCCAGCGCGTAGTACTCGCACTGCATCGGAATGATCACGCCATCCGCAGCCGCCAGCGCATTGATGGTCAGCATCGACAAGGACGGCGGACAGTCGATGAGGATGTAGTCGTAATTCTCGCGTACCGGTGCTAGTGCCTCGCGCAGACGCTTTTCCTTGGCCGGCAGATTGAGCAGAGCAACCTCCGCAGCCGTCAGGTCACGGTTGGCCGGCAATAATTGATAGCCGCCGTGCTCGGAAAACTGCATCGCATCGATCAAGCTGCATTCGCCGATCAGTACGTCATAGATCGAATAGTCCAGGCTCAACTTATCCACACCGCTGCCGGTCGTGGCATTTCCCTGTGGATCGAGGTCGATCAGCAGCACGCGCCGCCGTGTCGCAACCAGCGAAGCGGCAAGATTGATGCAGGTGGTGGTCTTGGCGACACCGCCCTTCTGGTTGGCGATGGCAAATACTTTAGCCATGGTCAGTGTCTGTCCGGAGTCATGAAGTGCGGCGCAGTATCAACAGGTGGCGTTGCCCTTGGCAACCGGGAACCTTGAGAACCAGGCAGCGCTCGAGCTGGAAGTCGCCCGGCAATGCTTGCAGCTCGTCGTCGGGCTGAACGCCTTTCATGGCCAGCCAGCGTGTATCGAGATCACCGAGATGGCGCGTCCAGCTGGCGAAATCATCCAGCGAGCTGAACGCCCGAGAGGTTATGCCGGTAAAAGCCTGCTTCGGTCTGAACGCTTCGACGCGGCTGTGGACAACTTCCAGATTTGCGAGTTTCAGCTCAAGCTTGACCTGCGTTAGAAAGCGGGTCTTTTTGCCGTTCGAGTCGAGCAGTGTGAAGCTGCGCTCGGGAAACAGAATGGCCAGCGGTATGCCTGGCATACCGCCGCCGCTACCCACATCGAGCCAGCGCGAGCCGCCCTGCTCTACATGTGGTGCGACGCTGAGGCTATCGAGCAGATGCCGCGAAACCATCTCTGCCGGATCGCGCACGGCGGTCAGGTTGTAGGCCTTGTTCCACTTGTTCAGCAGCCGCAAATAGCCGAGCAGCTGCTCTTGCTGGGTTTCGTTCGGTTCGACCCCCAGCAAGGTCGCACCCTGCTGGAGTTCTTCGGCATAGCGGGCGTATTCGGCGTCCATCACGCGCTTTGCTCCAACTTCTGGCCGGCGCTGCGTTTTTTTAAATGAATCATTAGCAGCGACACGGCCGCCGGCGTGACGCCGGGTATCCGCGAAGCCTGGCCTAGCGTCTCGGGGCGCGCCTGGGAAAGCTTGTGCTGGATTTCCTTCGACAAGCCGCTGATGGTCGCGTAATCCAGCTCAGCTGGCAGTACCACGCCTTCACTGGCACGCAGACGAGCTATCTCCTCTTGCTGGCGATCGATGTATCCGGCGTACTTGGTTTTGATCTCGACCTGCTCGGCGACCTGAGGATCCTCGACCCCAGCACCGGTGAGTTCGACCAGACTGCGGTAATCGATTTCCGGCCGGGCAAGCAAATTGAGCAGGCTGTACTCGTGAGTCAGCGGCGTGCCGAAACGCTCGGCGATGGCATCGCCCTGCGGAGTGGCAGGACGCACCCAGATGCTTTTCAGACGCTGCTCTTCTTGCAGGATGCTTTCGCGCTTGCGCTCGAACGCCGCCCAGCGAACATCATCCACCAGTCCTAAATCCCGGCCTTTTTCCGTCAACCTGAGGTCGGCGTTGTCCTCGCGCAGAATCAACCGATACTCGGCGCGAGAAGTGAACATGCGATACGGCTCCTGGGTTCCCAGGGTGATCAGATCGTCGACCAGAACGCCCAGATAGGCTTCGTCGCGACGCGGACACCAGCTGTCTTTTCCTTGCGCGCGCAAGGCCGCATTGGTACCGGCCAGCAAACCTTGTGCGCCGGCTTCTTCGTAACCCGTGGTGCCATTGATCTGACCGGCAAAGAAAAGCCCGCCGATGACCTTGGTTTCCAGGCTGTACTTCAGATCGCGCGGATCGAAGTAGTCGTATTCGATGGCATAGCCAGGCCGAATGATGTGCGCTTGCTCCATGCCACGGATGCTCTGCACGATCTGCAGCTGAACATCGAACGGCAGCGAAGTGGAGATGCCATTGGGATAAAGCTCATGGGTGGTCAGCCCTTCAGGCTCAATGAATACCTGATGGCTGTCTTTGTCGGCGAAGCGATGGATCTTGTCTTCGATCGACGGGCAGTAGCGTGGCCCGACACCTTCGATGACGCCGGAATACATCGGCGAGCGGTCGAGGTTGGCCGCGATGATCTCATGAGTCCGGGCATTGGTATGGGTGATCCAGCAACTGACCTGCTCGGGATGCTGTGCCGCATGTCCGAGGAATGACATCGGCGGAATGGGGCAATCGCCCGGCTGTTCGGTCATCACCGAGAAATCGACGCTGCGACCATCGATCCGGGGCGGCGTGCCGGTTTTCAGACGGCCGACGCGAAGTGGCAGTTCCCGCAGGCGCTTTGCTAAAGCGATGGAGGGAGGATCGCCAGCGCGTCCTCCGGAATAGTTCTGTAGGCCAATGTGGATAAGTCCGCCGAGAAAGGTCCCGGTCGTCAGAACCACGGATTCAGCGAAGAACCGCAGGCCCATTTGCGTAATGACCCCTTTGACCTGATCTGCCTCGACGATCAGATCGTCTGCGGCCTGCTGAAATATCCACAGGTTCGGCTGGTTCTCTAAGGTTTCGCGCACTGCAGCTTTGTAGAGCACGCGGTCGGCCTGGGCGCGGGTGGCACGTACTGCGGGACCCTTGCGACTGTTGAGCACGCGGAACTGGATGCCGCTCTTGTCAGTGGCGGTTGCCATGGCACCGCCCAGCGCATCGATTTCTTTCACCAAATGGCTTTTGCCTATGCCGCCAATGGCCGGATTGCAGCTCATCTGTCCTAGCGTCTCGACGTTATGAGTGAGTAGTAACGTTTTCACGCCGATCCTTGCGGCTGCAAGCGCAGCTTCGGTACCGGCATGGCCACCGCCGATAACGATGACGTCAAAACGGGAAGGGAAATCCACCACGCACCTCGTGCCTGTTCAGATGAGTTCTGGGAAACGCGCAAGTATAGGGGCTGGAGGTTTTCGAAAGAAGTCCTCTGAACAAAAAATGACCAGTCGCAGCTTAGGAGGTGACGATGTCAATCAGACGCATCATTAGAAAAATAGAGAAAAGGATTTAAAGCTTATTTTTATGTTTATAAATAGGCGCAGATATTCTGGGGATAGTTCTCTGTATGGCCCTATTTCCAAGGTCTGTAGCGTTTTGAAACCCTGTGTCGATGCTGCGTTCTTCCGGTGCGCTGCCCGTTCATAGGCTGTGGATTAAAGCCGGAGTTATGCACAGGGCATTTTAAGCAGTTCTTATCCAGAGAGTTATGGACCTATCTTATGGCGGGTTTTCCACAGACCTTAACCGTCAAGCGATGACCAGCCCTCGACGGACAGATAGCAGCGATACGGGAGTCAAAATGAAAACAAGCGGCGAGGCTTTGCAGTCAAAGCGAGGCGTTCAAGCGCAGAGACTCGACGAACCCAGCTTGTGGAACGAGGTCGTCTGGCTACTTGCCGATACAGAAGCTGGAGAAAATTCGACCCAGCAGATCGTCGGAACTGAAGGCTCCGGTGATTTCGCCGAGGGCCTGTTGAGCTTGGCGTAGATCCTCGGCCAACAGCTCTCCCGCTCCGGCAAGCGTGAGTTGGGCATGGCCATGATCCAAATGCTGTGCCGCCTGTCGTAAGGCGTCCAGGTGTCTGCGACGGGCACTGAAACCACTCTCGGCGGTCTGCTCATAGCCCATGCAATCCTTCAGATGGTCACGCAGCATCTCCAGACCGTCACCCGACCTCGCCGAAAGGCTAAGGGTGGTGTACCCGTCAGGATCGATTGCAAGCGTGGCGCCTTCGCCGGTCAGGTCGGCCTTGTTGCGGACGAGGGTCGTTTTAGCGCGGTCCGGCCTGACGGAGAGCACTTCGGGCCAGGCGGATTCGCCGGCGTCGCCTGACGCGGCGCTGGCGTCAATCACCAGGAGTATCCGGTCGGCATTCTCGATGGCCCTGATAGCGCGCTCCACCCCGATGCGCTCCACCTGATCATCAGTAACTCTCAGGCCGGCGGTATCGATGATATGCAATGGCATACCGTCGATATGAATGTGCTCGCGAAGCACGTCGCGCGTAGTGCCGGCAATATCGGTGACAATTGCCGCTTCCCGACCGGCCAGTACGTTGAGCAGGCTGGATTTTCCAGCATTGGGGCGACCGGCGATCACGACATTCATACCCTCGCGTAGCAGCGCGCCCTGACCGGCTTCACGGATAACGTTGCTCAGCTCATCTCGGACGCCTTGCAGCAAGGCCAGCACCCGTCCGTCGGCCAGGAAGTCGATCTCTTCTTCGGGAAAATCGATTGCGGCCTCCACATAGATACGCAGCTGGATGAGCTTTTCGGTCAGTTGATGCACACGGCGGGAAAACTCACCCTGTAACGAGCGCACGGCATTGCGCGCTGCCTGGGCGGAGCTCGCTTCGATCAGATCGGCGATCGCCTCGGCTTGCGCCAGGTCCAGCTTGTCGTTGAGAAAAGCCCGTTCGCTGAACTCACCCGGACGAGCCAGGCGCGCGCCCAACTCAACGCAGCGGCGCAACAGCATATCCATCACCACCGGGCCGCCATGCCCCTGTAGTTCCAGCACGTCTTCACCGGTAAAGGAGTTCGGACCTGGAAAGAACAGCATCAGTCCCTCGTCGATGACCTCGCCATCATCGGCATGGAACGGACCGTAATGCGCATGACGGGCAGTCGGCTCCCGTCCGCTAAGGGTGATGGCGACCGCTTTCGCCCGTGGTCCGGATACACGCACGACGCCGATACCACCTCTCCCCGGTGCGGTGGCGACTGCGGTGATGGTGTCATGCTCGTGGTTCATGCGTTTCTCCTGCGGGTCAAAAGCAAAACGCCCCAATCAAGGGGCGTTCTGTTTACTCCAGCGGGCTCAGGTCGCGGCGGCGGCCTGCCCAGTGATCTTGCGTGTAATGTACCACTGCTGTGCGATGGACAAGACGTTGTTGACCACCCAGTACAGCACCAGGCCGGCCGGGAACCACAGGAAGAAGAAGGTGAAAATCACAGGCAGCAACTTCATCACCTTGGCTTGCATCGGATCCGGTGGCGTGGGGTTCAGCTGCTGCTGGATGAACATGGTCACACCCATGATGATCGGCAGGATGAAGAATGGATCCTTGATCGACAAATCGGTGATCCAGAACATCCAGGGTGCCTGGCGCATTTCAACGCTTTCCAGGAGAACCCAATAGAGTGCGAGGAACACCGGCATCTGCACCAGGATCGGCAGGCAGCCACCCAGCGGATTGATCTTTTCTTTCTTGTACAGCTCCATCATCGCTTGGGACATCTTCTGGCGGTCGTCGCCGAACTGCTCCTTGAGCGCCTGCATTTTCGGCGATACCGCGCGCATGCGCGCCATCGACCGGTAGCTGGCGGCGGACAACGGAAAGAACGCAAGCTTGATGATGATGGTCAGGACGATGATCGACCAACCCCAGTTACCCAGCAGTGCGTGAATATTTCCCAGCAGCCAGAAAATCGGTTGGGCGATGAACCAGAGGATGCCGTAGTCGACGGTTAGACGTAGGCCGGGCGAAAGCTCTTCAAGCTTGTCCTGACTTTTGGGGCCCGCATAAAGAGAAGCGGCTGTTTCACCCTGGCTACCCGGCGCGACGGTAACTGCGGGACCGGTGAAGCCGATGATGTAGTTGCCCTGGCTATCCTTGCGAGTCTGGACTTGATTGGTCTGGTCTGGAGTTGGAATCCAGGCAGTCACGAAGTAATGCTGCAACCAGGCGATCCAGCCGCCCTCGACGGTCTTCTTCAGGTTCTGGTCATCCATGTCGCCCATGGACACCTTGGTATAAGGCTCGTCCTTGGTCCAAAGCGCCGCGCCTAGATAGGTCGCTGTGCCGGTCGCCGTGCTGGAGGAGGGATCGCCGCTGCTGTCGCGCTTGAGCTGACCAAACATGTAGCCGGTCCAGGCTTTCTGGCTCTGGTTGTCGATCAAGTAACGCACGCCTAGGTCGTAGTCGCCACGATCGAAGGTGAAGCGCTTGATGTAATTGACGCCATCTTCGCTGTACTTCAGGTCGACAACGAGCTGGTCCTGCCCTTCAGCGAGTTGATACTGCTGTTGCTCGCTGCTGTACAGCGGACGGCCACTGGCCTTGTCCGGACCGTCGCCGATCAGCCCGCTCTGGGCTTCATAGGTCCGCTCTGCGCTGCGCTCGAAAAGCTGGAAAGGAACGTCAGGCCGATCCTGGCGGCGCGGAAACTCCGGCAAGCGCAGGTCGACGATGTCACCGCCACGTGGATCGATCGCGACGTCGAGGACATCGGTACGCACACGAATGAGCTGAGAGCTGGCTTGCGCTTCAGGCAGCGCGCTGGCCGATTGCCCGCCAGCGACAGCAGGAATATCGCCTTGTGAACCTTCAGCGGTAACAGTGGTTGGCGTCTCGGGTAGCTGAGCGGCCGAAGATTGTTCCAGGTTTGTCTCGGCAGGCAATGCAGCTTGGCCGTAGTCCTGATTCCACTGAAGAACCATCAGGTAGGCAACGACTGCCAAGGCGACAAGCAGGATCGAGCGTTTGATATCCATGGTTACTCGGTCATCGAAGATGAATTGGAGGTGTTGTTGGAAGGCACGGGATCATAGCCGCCCGGATTCCATGGATGGCAACGGCCAAGCCTGCATAGGCTCAGCCAGCCACCGCGCAGCAGGCCATGATTCTCGATGGCCTCTTGTGCGTAGCAGGAGCAACTTGGGTAGAAACGGCAATGACTCGCCATCATGGGGCTGATGGCGTACCGGTAGATTCGGATTGGAATCAAGGCCAGTTTACGCATGAGCGGACTTGCTCTGTTCCGGACTGCTGGCGGCCTGGGAGGGTGTACGAGACAACCGCCTCCAGAGCTTAGCGAATTGCCGTGCCAGTTCGGGATTATCCAGATCAGCCAATCCCTTGCGAGCGATAACCACGATGTCCCACCCCGTCAGTTCCATCTGGTGGAGACGAAAGGTCTCACGCAGTTGCCGCTTGATGCGATTGCGTTCTACCGCGAGCTTGACGCTCTTCTTGCCGATCACTAACCCGATACGGGGGTGAGGCAGTTCGTTTTCACGCACCAGGAGCAGGATGTTCCTGCCCGGCAACTTGCCGGAAGGGGAGTCGAAGACTGTCTTGAACTGACGCGGGGTCAGCAATCGCTTATCCCGTGCGAAGTCTCGACTCACCACCTGTTCCGACGTATTCAGACCGCCAGGCGCTTACGACCTTTGGCGCGACGACGCGACAGGACGGCGCGGCCGTTCTTGGTGGCCATGCGAGCACGAAAACCGTGGGTACGAGCGCGCTTGAGAGTGCTGGGTTGAAAAGTGCGTTTCATGATGCGTTTACCTGGTGATCTGTTGCGGGCCGGAATGGCCCCCTTTTAAGAGACCGGCGATTGTAGAGAAGCCGCGCTGCGAGGTCAATTTCCAACCAGCGTCATCTATGAGTAAAACAAGAAGAAAAAAATGATTAGAGCTCTTCTTAATGCAGTGGTTATAGATGGTAAACCTGTTTTCTGTGGATAACCCTCTATGGCCCAGAGCAGGCAACGGCTAGAAGGTTCTCAAAGCCTCTTCGTAAGCGGTGTGTTCACGGTGGGAAGGGTTTGAGTTACCTGTGGACAGTTTGCCTTTTTATCAACAGCTACGTTTTGCATTAAGTGATGCACAGGCTTATCCGAAGAGCTCATGGTTGGTTATCAACAGGGCTCAGCTCGTTTTTGGCTGTCTTAAGAACGGTATTTATGTCTGACTTCGCCTCGATACCGTGACTGACTGTGGATAACAAGACGGGCCGTAGCTACAATGACTGCCGTTTAAAGCTTGCAGCATCGAGGAGATTCCGTGTCGGTGGAACTTTGGCAGCAGTGCGTTGACCTCTTGAGAGATGAGCTGCCGGCCCAGCAATTCAACACGTGGATCCGTCCGCTTCAGGTAGAGGCCGAGGGAGACGAGTTGCGCGTATATGCGCCTAATCGCTTCGTTCTTGACTGGGTCAACGAAAAATACCTTTCCCGCTTACTGGAATTGCTATCGGAGCGCGCCACTGGCCCGATGCCTTCGCTGTCTCTATTGATAGGTAGCAAACGTACCGCCGCTGCCGCACTTCCTTCGGCATCGGTGGCTCGTGCCCAACAACAGGCGGCCGCTCCTGCCGAATCTTCGCGAGCAACGCGTTCGGAGCCTGCTGCGGTTGCGCCCTTGCCAACACCGCCTCCTGCCGCAGCGCCTCTTCGTACGGAGCGTAACGTCCAGGTCGAGGGCGGGCTCAAGCACACCAGCTATCTCAATCGGACTTTTACCTTCGAAAATTTCGTCGAGGGCAAATCCAATCAGCTGGCCCGTGCTGCCGCATGGCAGGTTGCCGATAACCCCAAGCATGGATACAACCCGTTGTTTCTCTATGGTGGGGTGGGCCTCGGTAAAACTCACTTGATGCATGCGGTGGGCAACCACCTGTTGAAAAAGAATCCAAACGCCAAGGTGGTGTATTTGCACTCCGAGCGTTTCGTCGCCGACATGGTCAAAGCGCTGCAGCTCAACGCCATCAATGAGTTCAAGCGCTTCTACCGTTCGGTAGATGCCCTGTTGATCGACGACATTCAGTTCTTTGCGAAGAAAGAACGCTCCCAAGAAGAATTTTTCCACACCTTCAACGCGCTGCTGGAAGGTGGGCAGCAGGTAATTCTCACCAGTGACCGCTACCCAAAGGAGATCGACGGTCTTGAAGAAAGGCTCAAGTCTCGTTTTGGCTGGGGTCTGACGGTTGCTGTCGAGCCGCCGGAGCTTGAGACGCGAGTGGCGATTCTGATGAAGAAGGCTGACCAGGCGAATGTGGATCTGCCGCATGACGCTGCATTCTTCATTGCTCAGCGAATCCGCTCGAATGTGCGAGAGCTGGAGGGCGCACTGAAGCGCGTCATCGCTCATGCCCATTTTATGGGTCGAGATATCACCATCGAACTCATTCGCGAGTCATTGAAGGACTTGCTAGCCCTCCAGGACAAACTGGTGAGCGTGGACAACATTCAGCGCACCGTTGCTGAGTACTACAAGATTAAAATTTCCGATCTACTGTCGAAGCGGCGTTCACGCTCGGTGGCACGTCCGCGTCAGGTTGCGATGGCCTTGTCCAAGGAACTGACCAACCACAGCCTGCCGGAAATCGGCGATGCATTTGGTGGGCGTGATCACACGACTGTGCTGCATGCTTGTCGTAAAATTGCTGAACTTCGCGAATTGGACGCGGATATTCGCGAAGATTACAAAAACTTGCTGCGTACTTTGACAACCTGAATTGCGGCCAATTAATTAGGCAAGGGACCAGACCATGCATTTCACTATTCAGCGCGAAGCCCTGTTGAAACCTCTGCAGTTGGTGGCCGGTGTCGTCGAGCGGCGTCAGACCTTGCCCGTTTTATCCAACGTGTTGCTGGTGGTTCAGGATCATCAGCTCTCGCTTACCGGTACCGATCTCGAAGTCGAACTGGTGGGCCGCGTAGCTCTCGAGGACGCTGCCGAGCCCGGTGAGATCACGGTGCCGGCACGCAAGCTGATGGATATCTGTAAAAGCCTGCAGCCCGATGCGCTGATCGATATCCGCTTGGATGATCAGAAAGTAGTGATCAAGTCGGGGCGTAGCCGTTTTTCCCTTTCGACCCTGCCTGCTAACGATTTCCCTACCGTCGAAGAAGGTCCTGGCTCGCTCAATTTCAGCGTCAACCAAGGCAAGATGCGCCGCCTGATCGAGCGCAGCAGTTTCGCCATGGCCCAGCAGGACGTGCGCTACTACCTGAACGGCATGTTGATTGAAGTTTCCAGCGGCATGCTGCGTGCGGTTGCGACCGACGGCCATCGTCTGGCGATGTGCTCCATGCAGGCCGGAATTGAGCAGGCTGATCGCCATCAGGTCATCGTGCCGCGCAAAGGTATCCTCGAGCTGGCGCGTCTGCTCACCGATCAGGACGGGGATGTCAGTATCGTGCTTGGTCAACACCATATCCGTGCGACTACTGACGAATTCACTTTCACCTCCAAGCTAGTAGACGGCAAGTTTCCTGACTATGAGCGCGTATTGCCCCGAGGCGGCGACAAGCTTGTCGTCGGTGAACGCCAGACGTTGCGTGAGGCGTTCAGCCGTACGGCAATTCTCTCTAACGAAAAATATCGTGGGATTCGTTTACAGCTCGAAAGTGGGCTTTTGAAAATCCAGGCTAACAACCCGGAACAGGAAGAGGCTGAAGAAGAAGTTGCAGTCGACTACACCGGCGGATCGTTGGAAATCGGCTTCAACGTCAGCTATCTGCTGGACGTATTGGGCGTCATGACGACCGACCAGGTTCGTCTGATTCTGTCCGATGCGAATAGCAGTGCGCTGGTTCAGGAGTTCGACAACGACGATTCAGCCTATGTCGTGATGCCGATGCGACTGTAACGCCGCTTCTGATGTCCCTAAGCCGCATATCCGTCACCGGCGTTCGCAATCTGCAGCCGGTGACCCTTAACCCCTCTCCGCGGATCAATATTCTTCACGGCGATAACGGCAGCGGGAAGACCAGCTTTCTCGAGGCCATTCATGTGCTTGGAATGGCACGTTCATTTCGCAGCACCCGATTGAACCCGGTGATTGGCCATGAACATGTCAGCTGTACCGTATTCGGTCAGGTAGAGCTTGCTGATCAACAAGCTTGCGCTCTAGGTGTCTCCCGAGAACGTTCCGGTGAATTTCGTATTCGCATCAATGGCCAGAGCGCTCGAAGCGCGGCGGAGCTCGCCGAAACCCTACCGCTTCAGTTGATCAATCCAGACAGCTTTCGGTTGTTGGAAGGCGCACCAAAACTTCGTCGACAATTTCTCGATTGGGGTGTGTTCCACGTGGAACCCCGCTTCCTCCGGGCTTGGCAGCGCGTCCAGCAGGCGTTGCGGCAACGGAACTCATGGCTGCGGCATGGTACACTGGACGCCGCTTCGCAGGCCGTCTGGAGCCATGAACTCAGCGTAGCGAGCGATGAAATTGATGCTTACCGAAGAGCTTATATCCAGGCATTGAAGCCAGTATTCGAACGAACTCTAGCGTCGCTGTTAGAGCTCGAAGGCTTTCAATTGAGTTACTACCGCGGTTGGGACAAGGACCGGTCTCTGTCTGAGGTACTCGCGGCATCGATTGATCGCGACAGGATGATGGGCCATACGCAAGCGGGGCCACAGCGAGCTGATCTGCGCTTGCGAGTTGACAGTCATAATGCGGCGGAAATCCTTTCCAGGGGTCAGCAGAAGCTTGTCGTTTGTGCCTTGAAAATTGCCCAGGGCCATTTGGTGAGCGAGGCCAAACGAGGTCGTTGTGTATATCTGGTCGATGATCTTCCGTCCGAACTCGACGAACAACATAGGCAGGCGTTGTGCCGGCTTCTTGAACAGCTGAATTGCCAGGTCTTCATCACCTGTGTCGATTCGAATGTATTGCGCGAAGGCTGGCGTGAGGATACGCCAGTCTCATTGTTTCACGTGGAACATGGTTCGATAACCCAGTCCACGGCCCCTCGGGAGTGAAGGCATGAGCGAAAACCACACGTACGATTCGTCCAGTATCAAGGTTCTTAAGGGCCTCGATGCCGTGCGTAAGCGTCCCGGCATGTACATTGGTGACACGGACGACGGCACCGGCCTGCATCATATGGTCTTCGAAGTGGTCGACAATTCCATCGACGAAGCGCTGGCCGGACACTGCAGCGACATCTCGATCACCATACATGTAGATGAGTCCATTACCGTTCGTGATAACGGTCGTGGCATCCCTGTCGACATCCATGAAGAAGGCGTATCGGCAGCCGAAGTCATCATGACCGTGCTCCACGCTGGCGGTAAGTTTGACGATAACTCCTACAAGGTTTCCGGCGGCCTCCATGGTGTAGGCGTTTCTGTGGTCAACGCCCTGTCCGAAGAATTGGTGCTGACGATCCGTCGGGAAGGCAAGGTCTGGGAGCAGGTTTACCGCCACGGTGTACCGCAGGCACCGTTGACTGCTGTCGGCGAGACGCAGGATTCCGGAACCCAAATCCACTTTAAGCCTTCTTCCGAGACCTTTCAGAACATCCATTTCAGCTGGGATATCCTGGCGAAGCGGCTGCGCGAGCTCTCGTTTCTTAACTCGGGTGTAGGTATCGTCCTGCGCGACGAGCGCAACGCCAAGGACGAGCTGTTCAAGTACGAAGGCGGTCTGAGTGCGTTCGTCGCCTATCTCAACACCAACAAGACGCCAGTCAACGAAGTGTTTCATTTCAACATCCAGCGTGACGACGGGGTCGGTGTTGAAGTGGCGCTGCAGTGGAACGACAGTTTCAACGAGAATCTGCTCTGCTTCACCAACAATATTCCTCAGCGCGACGGTGGCACGCATTTGGCCGGTTTTCGCTCGGCATTGACGCGCAATCTAAACAACTACATTGAACAAGAAGGTCTGGCTAAAAAGCACAAGGTGGCGACCACTGGTGACGACGCCCGCGAAGGCCTGACGGCCATTATCTCGGTCAAAGTGCCAGATCCGAAGTTCAGCTCGCAGACCAAGGACAAGTTGGTCTCCTCCGAAGTCAAAACAGCCGTTGAGCAGGAAATGGGCAAGCACTTTGCCGACTTCCTGCTTGAGCATCCCAACGAAGCGAAGGCGGTCGTCGGCAAGATGATAGACGCTGCGCGCGCTCGTGAAGCGGCGCGCAAAGCTCGTGAAATGACGCGGCGCAAGGGGGCGCTCGACATCGCTGGCCTGCCGGGCAAGCTCGCCGATTGTCAGGAAAAAGACCCTGCCCTTTCCGAACTCTACATAGTGGAGGGTGACTCCGCAGGCGGTTCTGCCAAGCAGGGCCGCAACCGTCGGACCCAGGCCATTTTGCCGCTCAAGGGCAAGATCCTGAACGTCGAGAAAGCGCGATTCGACAAGATGATTTCTTCACAGGAAGTCGGCACGCTGATTACCGCCCTTGGCTGCGGGATCGGTCGCGAAGAGTACAACATCGACAAGTTGCGTTATCACAACATCATCATCATGACCGATGCCGACGTTGACGGTTCGCACATCCGTACTCTGCTGCTCACCTTCTTCTTCCGCCAGCTCCCTGAGCTGATAGAGCGCGGCTATGTTTATATTGCCCAGCCGCCGCTTTACAAGGTCAAACGCGGGAAGCAGGAGCAGTACATCAAAGACGACGAGGCGATGGATGAGTACCTCACCCAATCGGCGCTTGAAGACGCAAGTCTGCATGTCAATGAAGATGCCCCTGGCCTGTCCGGTGAAGCATTGGAGCGTCTGGTTAACGACTACCGCACCGTGATGAAGACGTTGCAGCGGTTGTCCCGCCTGTATCCGCAGGAGCTGACCGAGCACTTTATTTATCTGCCGCGGGTATCGGTCGAACAGCTGGGTGACCAACCTGCGATGCAAGCTTGGTTGGAGTCTTATTCCTCGCTGTTGAAAGACGTCGAGCAATCGGGTCTGACCTACAAGGCGAGCCTGCGCGAAGACAAGGAACGCAACCTGTGGCTACCGGAGGTCGAAGTTGTTTCCCATGGTTTGGCCAGCTACATCACGTTCAACCGGGATTTCTTCGGTAGCAACGATTACAAGACGGTCACTGCACTAGGTGACAAACTAAACAGCCTGCTGGAAGACGGGGCTTACGTTAAGCGTGGCGAACGCAGAAAGCAGGTCAGCTCTTTCAAGGAAGCGCTGCAATGGCTGATGACCGAAGGTACCCGACGTCACAGCGTTCAGCGATACAAAGGGCTGGGAGAAATGAATCCGGACCAGTTGTGGGAGACCACCATGGACCCGGCGGTTCGGCGGATGCTCAAGGTCACGATTGATGATGCAATCGCGGCCGATCAGATCTTCAACACCTTGATGGGAGATGCAGTGGAGCCGCGTCGAGACTTCATCGAATCGAATGCGTTGGCGGTTTCCAACTTGGACTTTTGATCCGCTGTCGATGGGCAGATTAATTGGCATGTTTGTGCGAGTTATTGTCATGCCAAAATCGTTCACTACCCCGGCCTAGCGCCGGGGTTTTTCTTTACGGGGCAGGCGCTTAGATATAGGCGAAGAACCAGGAATAGGTAGGCTCTGTAGTAAAGCTACAAAGAAAAGCCGGAAATCTCGTTCTGGCGGGGGCGAAATCTGGGAGGTTTTAAGGGTTAGACGGAGTACTGCAATTCATGCCAATAAAAATAGCCACGCCCCAAAACTACGATCCATAATCGGCCATAGATTTGACTTAAGGACACTCCGGTGTTGTGCTGTAACGCACAAAAAACGCACATAAAACTGAGTTTAGGATGTCCGGCTTGGGTCAGCCGGTTGAGAAGACTTACAGGGAGTCGGAAATGACAGAAGTTTTAGGCGGTACCTCTGGTGACGAGCGTATCGTCGAATTGGATGCTTCTGAGCCGGTAGATATCGCAGAAGGTGCGGCGATCATCGAGGAGGCCGTCCTAGAGCCAGCCAAAACCGTCATAATCGACACCACCCTTGTCGCCAAGCTTAACCTGGCTGACTACATGAATGCCGTTCCGGTGATTCGTGAGCTCAGAATTCGCAACGAGACTGCCGAGCACTACCGGTCGCTGACATTGTCACTCTCAGCAGACCCCGCCATCTTCAAGCCTAAGACTTGGAACATCGATTACCTCAGCGCAAATGCCTTCCTGCAAATTCCAGGTTTGGATGTTGAGGTCGACAGCTCGCTACTGACACGACTAGTCGAGTCTGAGTACTCCAAACTCAGTTTTGAGCTGACTGCCGCAGGCGCGAGCGATGCTGCCCCACGTGTTGAAGTAGCCAAGCGCGAGCTCTCTTTGGAGATGCTTCCCCGCAATCACTGGGGTGGGCTCTCGCACATCCCAGAGATGACCGCAGCATTTGTCCAGCCCAACGATCCGGCCATTGAAATTCTGCTCAAAAAGGCCTGCGAGCTACTGACCAAAGCCGGCAAGAGCTCATCTCTCGATGGTTACGGCAGTGGCTCCGAACATGCGTGGGAAATCATGTCGGCTATCTGGAACGCCGTACTTGCGATGGGACTCGACTACACACTGCCTCCGGCAAGTTTCGAGTTGAACGGTCAGAAGGTACGAAGCCCCAGCCACATTGCAGCTAATGGTCTAGCCACCTGCATGGACACCACCATGCTGTTCTGTGCAGCGCTTGAGCAAGCGGGTCTTAACCCAATGGCCATCTTCACGGAAGGTCATGCATTTGTCGGTGTTTGGCTGAAGAACGAAGAGTTTACGACGGCTACGGTTACTGACATCACCGCACTTCGCAAGCGCATCAAGCTCAATGAGCTGGCCGTCTTTGAAACCACACTCGTTGCGCAGCAGCAGAAGGTATCCCTGCGCTATGCGATTGATCGCGGAACCCAGCACCTTGCCGAAGGCCTGGAAGACAAATTCGAGATGGCTCTCGATATTCGCCGTTCTCGCATGCAGCGGATCAAGCCACTGGCTAGCGGCGAACAAGTCACAGCACCTGTTCCTACAACTACTCCAGACGAGCAATCAGCGGACGAAGAGCAAGAGTTCACTGGCCTGATGATCGAAGCGCCTATCGCGCTGCCCACTGAGGCACCTGTTGAAATAGATGCTGCGAGTCTTAATCCAGAAGACCGCTTGGCACGCTGGCAGCGGAAGTTGCTCGATCTTTCGTTACGCAACAGCCTGCTGAATTTCCGCGCGGGGAAAAAGTCCCTGAAGATGGAGGCACCTGACCCAGGTGCCCTTGAAGATGTTCTTTCAAGCGGCAAGCCGATCAAGCTGATGCCTCGTCCGGACTTGATGGATGGAGCCGACCCTCGCGACAAGGAACTTTATGAAACGCGAGAGCATGCAAATATTCGAGTACAGCATGCTTACGATGCTCTCAAGCGCAACGAGGTATACATCGCCGTGGCGCAAACCGAACTCGACAGCCGACTCGTCGAGCTTTATCGGGGTGCTAGAACCAACATGGAAGAAGGTGGATCCAATACCTTATTTCTGGCTGTTGGGTTCCTGTCCTGGTCACCGACAGATCGGGAAGACGTCAAATACCGAGCACCACTGATCCTGATTCCGGTTCAGCTCGAACGTAAAAGCATTCGCACCGGTTTCTCTATGTCCTTGCATACGGACGAGCCGCGCTTCAACCCGACCCTGATCGAAATGCTGCGCCAGGACTTCGGATTACACCTTGGGGTGTCTGACAGCGAGCTGCCGCGTGATGAGGCTGGCCTGGATATTGTCGAGATTTGGCGCAAGGTATCTCACGCCATCCGCGATATTAAAGGTTGGGAAGTCGTCGGCGACGTGGTGCTTTCGATGTTCTCCTTCGCCAAATACCTGATGTGGAAGGATCTAGTCGACCGCAGCGACAAGCTGCGTGACAACCGGGTCGTGCGGCATCTGCTGGATACTCCGCGCGATGTCTATACAGGCAATGCTGAGTCCGGTCGCTTCCCTGATCAGAAACGACTCGACAGCGAGTTCAGTCCTAAACAGATCTTCTGCCCGCTCCCTTACGACTCATCCCAACTGTCGGCGGTATTGGCCGGCAGTCAGGGGCAGGACATGGTGTTGATTGGCCCGCCAGGTACCGGCAAGAGCCAGACCATCGTTAACATCATTGCCCAATCTATTGCGAACAATCGGCGTGTGCTGTTTGTGTCAGAGAAGATCGCCGCACTTAACGTGGTACATCGCCGCCTTCATGAGGTCGGTCTTGGCGATTTCTGCTTAGAAGTTCACTCCAACAAAGCGAGTAAGGTTGATGTACTTTCCAAGCTAAACCAAGCCTGGAAAGCCAGTGCAGAGGCTGACCCACAGGCGTGGGCCATCGAGGCAGAGCGCCTAGAAAATTTGCGAAAGGGCCTTAACGTATACGTTGAGCAACTCCATGAGGTTTATCCCAATGGCCTGAGCATCTACAAAGCCATTGGCTCAACGATTTCAGGTGAAGGCCTGCCGCTGGTAGATCTTTCGTGGCCAACGCACCTGATGCACAACCAGGCCACTATGCAGGTACTTCTGGAGCTCAGCGACCGCCTTGAAGTGAATGCTCAAAGCGTTGGGTTCAAAGCACTGGCCACTCACCCACTGGCAGCCATCTGTCAGGTTGACTGGTCACCGACGTGGCAGCAGCAAGTCATTCAAGCGTCACGCGAGATGCTCCCGGTCATTGATGCGGTTGAATCAGCAGCGACAAGGCTCATTCAGTCCGCCAGTCTTCCGGAAATTACCCAGGATGCCAAAGGCCGCAATGGACTTTCCCTGCTGGCTCAGGCACTCCCCACTGCTGCTGGCCAGGATTGGCGCTTTGCTCTTCGTCCAGATGCTCGACAGATAGCCTCGCGACTTAAGCAAGGCTGTGAACTTGTTCAGCAGCACCAACTCCTTACTGCGACCCTGCCAGCCCCGTGGTCAGCTGCAACCATGACGGCAACTCAGCGCTGCCTCGAACTGCTCAGCCGTCACATACAACTGATGGAGTCGCTCCCGATTCTCTGGCCGATCCAAGTCATCGTGGCTTTGAATCAAGGCCTGCATTTGATCGCCGAAATTCAATCGATGAAGGGTGCTATGTCAGTGCCCTATACCGAGGCTATTGAGGCGCTCAATGTGGATGAGCTGCTCTCGGAGTGGCTCAAAGCTGAGGAAACATTCTGGCCGAAGTCTGCATTACGTAAGCGAGCGATTACCAAGCAATTGGCGCAAGTTTCTGAAAGCGATGACAAGCCCGCTGTTCTTGAAGACCTTCAACGCTGGTCGTCTATTCGCTCTCTGCGCCAGCAAGTCAACTCACTGGCGATCCCGGTCGAAACTGTTACCTGCTGGAAAGGTGCGAACACCGACCCGTCTGGTGCAGCTGAAGAGCTAGTGCGCTTTCAGAAGGCTATCGCCAACTTCCAGACTGATGGACGATGGGTCGACGAAGGATTCAAGCGGATCAGCGCTGGTGAGGCCGGAGATGTAATGCAACAAGCCTTGCTTGCGCTGCGCGAGCTGGCCAAGGTCAAGGTAGAAATCGCTGATTTGGGCCAACACCTGTCTGGTGCGACCGATGGCTTATGGAATGGTTTGTCTACACGCACAGACGCCATGGCTGCGGCTATTGCCTTCCAACAAGAGCGTCGCAACATCATCGACAAGGGCGCCTTAGAAGAGACCCATGATCGCGTTGGTGCTGGCGGTTGTGGAGCCAAACTTCAGGAGCAGCACAAGCTGCTTACACAGCGGGCCCAGGTGGAATCATCGCTAAAGGAATACGAAGATCTGCGTGATCTGACCGGCAATATGTGGGCTGGTTTGTCTACAAAAGTACCGATTGCCATGGCTGCCGCCGGCTTTCAGGAAACGGTTGCAGCAGCATTGTCGAATGTGGCCACGACCCCTGAGTCCATGGTGGCTATCAAGGACGCGCTCAGTAAGTTGCTGGGCGATGCCAATGCAATGCTAGAGCCTCAGGGTGTCCTGAGTCAGAACTGCACTCAGTACCTCTCTGCGCTGACGATCCTTAAATCCGCTAAGGACAAACTCTCCTCTGTGGCGGTCTTCTCGCAAGATGGCATAAACGGCACTGATGCGCTCGACCTGACCGAGCAACGTCAGGCATGTGAAGCAATAATTGCTCAAGAGCACAACATGCGTGACTGGAGTGCCTGGCGGAAAATCCGCGAGGAGGCTGTCGCTGCCGGCCTAAAAAATCTGGTTGATGCTATGGAGGCCAACCTGCTTGATCCAGGTACCGTCCGTAAAGTCTTTGAAACCAATTATGCACGCTGGTGGCTCAACACCACGGTCGATCACAATCCAGTCATTCGAGGTTTTGTAAGTGCTGAACATGAGCAGCGTATTCGTGATTTCCGCGCACTAGATAAGCGCTTCAATGAGCTGACTCGCAATCTGCTGCGAGCACGCATTTGCTCAGGTCTGCCTGGTCAGGATGAGGTCACCAAATCCTCTGAGTGGGGGATTCTGCGTCACGAGATTTCGAAGAAGACCCGGCACAAGCCGCTGCGCGAACTGATGTCCTCTATTCCGCAGGCACTGACAAAGCTTACTCCCTGTATGCTGATGAGCCCTCTATCGATTGCTCAGTATTTGCCGGCGAACGCCGAGCAGTTCGACATCGTGATCTTCGACGAAGCATCTCAGATCACCGTATGGGACGCCATTGGTGCTATCGCCCGTGGTCGTCAGGTAATCATGGTCGGCGACCCGAAACAGATGCCCCCAACCTCGTTCTTCGACCGCGCTGAATCAGCCGAGGACAACGAAGACGTAGAGCCCGATTTGGAAAGCATTCTGGACGAATGTCTCAGTGCGAACATGCCAACGATGAACCTCAACTGGCACTACCGCAGCCGTCATGAAAGTCTCATCGCGTTTTCGAACAGCCGTTACTACAACGGCGATCTGGTGACCTTTCCCTCACCGGTTACCAATGACCGAGCGGTATCCCTGCACCACGTCAAAGGTGTTTACGACCGGGGGGGCTCCCGCACCAACCGGATCGAGGCACAAGCTCTGGTTGACGATCTTGTTGCTCGCTTACGTGTTGAGGCCGGCCAAGAAGACAAAATGTCCTTTGGCGTCGTGACGTTCAACGGTGAGCAGCGTCGGTTGATTGAAGATCTACTTGAGGCTGAAATCCGCAAAGACCCGCGACTTGATTGCTTCCTGGCTGACAACCAGTACGAGAAGATTTTCGTTAAAAATCTGGAAAGCGTGCAGGGTGATGAGCGCGACGTTATCTACTTTTCCACGACTTTTGGAAAAAATGCTGCTGGGCATCTAACCATGCACTTTGGCCCAATGACGCTCGCAGGCGGTGAGCGTCGTCTCAACGTAGCGGTCACTCGTGCACGTCATGAAATGCGCGTATTCGCTTCCTTTAAGCCTGAAGATATTGATCTCGCCCGGACATCTTCAATTGGTGTCCGCGACATGAAGCACTTCCTCGAATTTGCTGAGCGCGGCTCTATCGCTATCGCGGAGGCAAACGTGGGCAGCCTAGGCGGCTTCGACAGCCCCTTTGAAGAGCAAGTAGCGCGAGCCTTGAGTAAGAAAGGCTGGCATGTAGTGACCCAGGTCGGAGTTTCCTCCTTCCGTATCGACCTCGGGGTTATTGATCCTGATGCGCCTGGCAGGTACCTGGCTGGGGTTGAGTGCGATGGTGCGACTTATCACCGTAGTGCAACCGCCCGCGACCGTGACATGCTCCGCGAACAAGTGCTGCGTGGATTGGGGTGGGAAATTGTGCGGATCTGGTCGACTGACTGGTGGATCAATCCCATAGGCACAGCTGAGAAAGTTCATGCTCGTTTGGAAGAGCTTCTTGCAGAGAGTCGGGCCAAGCGGGCCAAGCTAGAAATAGACAGGGAACTGAACTCGACTGTCGTCGAAGCTGAAGACGAGTCCCCCTCCCCCGTTGAGGAGGCTATTGAGCTGCCAGAATCTCATGAAACAGAGAGTGGTAACGGGCATGTGGGCCAGTATGCGCTTAAGGTCACCATTGAGCCTGTAATCGCTCCTGTATTAGCTCCGGTCTCCTACCGGAAATCTAATCCTCTTGAAGCAGTGGCTGCTGCTGACCCGGATGCATTCTTCAACCCCGAGTATGAGGAAGTTCTCTCGGCCATGATCGCCCATGTTATTCATCAGGAAGGCCCTATACTGGATAGCATCTTGGCCCAAAGGATTGCCAGGGCTCACGGCTGGGTTCGTACTGGTGCTCGTATTCTGGCCCGCGTTGCTGAAATCGCTAAACGTGATCACCGCATCACTTTGGAAACGGGCGGTGGCTTCTACTGGCCAAGTCATTACGAGACTGATGGGCACGTGCGCTTCCGGCGTCCAAGCGATGTTGATAGTTTTCGCTCCGTCGATGAAATCAGTCTGCCCGAGTTGATATCTCTGGCCCGGCACCTGATTGACTCAGGAACTCCCAGTGACGGGTTACTGCAAGGAATGGCGAAAGAGATTGGCCTTCAAAAGGTTTCCGCGCAGTCTAGATCTCGACTAGAGCTAGCAACAGGGGCACTCTTTAAGGCCAGCGAGCTCTGACTAATTCACTTGTAGTTTACTGGCATTAGCGGAGTGGCCCAATTTTGCTTGGCCACTCGACTTCCAAAGTGGAAGGATTATGGTTATGTAGGTCTTGTCGCTTGAGTTCTGGCTTTTGCGCTTTGCAGAAATCAGCTTGAAGTGTTTATATCAATATTATTAAGTGTTGATGAGATATTATCGATTCCATCAACTACCGTCTTGGCAAATGATAAATCTTTTGTCCAGTCTAGTTCCTCTGCTATCTCTGACATGCTATCTATTTTTGATGATGCCTCGTCAATACGATTGAGCAGCGCGCTTGCAAACGAATGGTCGTTTATCCAGTTTAGCTCCCCCTTTATCTCAGTAATCTCATCTTTTATTTCGCCAATGCTTTCCAGGATATTTTCATTAACCTCTACAAGCCTGGAGAGTAGTGCCTCAATGAGCTCTGTGTTCATTTTTGCCCCTGTTTAAGTTCGAAAATATTTATTGGCGTTTGGATATCTCTGTCGCAAGCTTCCCACAGCGTTTTTATCATAGAGAAGCTTCGGAGCCGTTAGTTGAAAAAGCGTCCTCGCAGGATTTTATGTACGTTTCCCTAGGTCAACCTCTAACCCCCCAGAGGAAGAGCGTGCATTAAGAGAAGCTGTGATGAGGTATTTTTCAGGACACCACCATGGTGACGAAGCCATTCCAAGTGTTTGAGTATCTCCAAACCTCTCGCTCCACTGTGCCTGTGGAAAAGGGGCTCCCAGCCTCCCAGCCTGGAGGTGGGCAAAGTTATTTGCCCTTTCGGCCAAAGTTAAGCGGTTCGGCCAAAGTAATTTGGCGATAGCCTAAAAATAGAAGCTCCTGCTGACGCGAGTCCGCAGGGGCTTTTTTCTTAGCTTGAAGCCGCTACTGGCCGGTGTTCCAGTCGGCCAAGAAGGCTTCAGTCAGGCGGTGCTTGGTCTTGTGCTCCTCAACGATCCCGGCTGATTTCATCCTGCTGAAGGTCGAATTCATCGAGGCTTTGTTGGTTTTGTTTCCCGGTATACGCCTGGTTCTCAACGCATCGATAACCCATTGGCTACGAATGCGGGGTCGTTGATCGTTCAACATGTCCACAACCAAGAACGTCATGTAGCCCTTGCTGATACCCCATTTTTTGGCAAACGCGTCGGGTAGATCTTTGGTCTGCTGGGCAGTGATGTCCAGCCCAAACCATGCAACGTAGTCATCAGCATGGAACGCAGTGCCTTCGTGCAGCAGCTTCGCTACTTTGGCTTTCAGGCCATCATTCAGTGCAGGGTGAGTGACTTGCTGTATCGCACGCTCAAGATCGCCCCCTGCTTGCTTCAATACGCCGGGTTGTAGGCCATCCAGCAATGAAGCCCAAAGCGCGTACAAATCTGCAAAAGCAGACCAGCCCTGTTCGATAACACCTGGAAATTTGTATCGAAGATCACCCACTCGACGATCTTCGGCTGGCAGGGAACTCATGCCGACCAAGGTAGCTCTGACGCCATCCACGAGTATGTTGAGCGGGGTTATGTTCCTATGGGTGAACCCCAGCCTGTGTAGATAGCCAAGCCCCGCGAGTAATTGCTCCAGCCAGTGCCGGAACTCGTCGGCGCTGATAGACGCTTGGTCAAAAAGTGTCTCACCACTCGCCCATGCTCGACTGATGAAATAAGCATCGGTACTGGGAATTCGAGCAAGATCGAATACCCGCTCCAGTGCAGGATGATAAATCTGAGCGAGCCGATGATATTGATCAGCTACCAGCTCCCAAACTTCATCTGCATCGTCATAGATCTGAACCGCGCAATCGAAACGTCCAGCGACGTGACGAGACCGCCAGATGCTTGAGAAAGCATCCTCATCTACTTGCTCGACCAATTCATAACGATTGTCGAGAACTGCTCCTGGCTCAGCCTCAAAAGGAGCTTCTGCCGACGCAAGTGCAGTTGAAGCTCCCTCGCTCATAAGGTTTGCGATCAAGTGCGATAAGCGCTCTGAGGCCATCTGCCCTTCTGCATCGTTGCTTCCGGTGATTTCCAAATGAAGAGTGTCGACCAAGGATTTAAACAACGAGGTGATGAGGTCGATGTCGTCGCCAGCGCTATGGTTGTTCAGGACGTCGATAAAGCAAACCTCACCGGCATCAGTGAGATAGATTGAGTTCACGGAAACCCTGCCCAGTGTGGCTCCACGGCGATGGATGCCTTGTATCGCTGTTAAGGCAGAAATAAGCGTCGACCTGGCTGACTCATCGGAATACTTCGAGAGATCAACCAGCGAGAGAGGTTTGCCCTTGGGCATGCTGATTGGTAGAACCATCAGCTCACCATCATCAATCAGCGGTGCGCTATAGGTCACACCGGTTAACCCAGCCAGCTCTTGCAGTAACCGAAACTCGTCACGCAATTGCGCTTGCAGCTGTTCGCGCCGCTCCTGGCTCTCGCAATTGGGCCGGTTCACGATTTTCAGCATCCACTTGGAGTTCCAGTTCTCCAGGCGATACTCTGCCATCCATAGCTCAAGGCCATTCTGAGCGAGCAAGCACTGTGTTTTTTGGTACTGCTGGAATCGATTGTTTTCAGCTATCTGCTGACGCAATTGCCCAAGAGTGGCAAGGACAAGCTCACGCTGCGCATCGATCAGCTCGTACGCCTTGGTAGCTGTTAGCCCCTCAGCGCTGGTCAACGCCTTGGTGATCCCGTCTGGCGTCCACACTTGTAGGGAGGGCTCATCTTTAATGAGCGAGATGCTATGACCTTTATCGCCGGTCACAAGCACTACTCCCTGACACCACGGCGCGTACAAACCTATTCCAGCTCGGTTACGGATACGGCCTGCAAGAACGCGGGAGTTCTGGTTGGCCTTGCGCAAAGCGTTATCAACAGGCCGACCATCAAGTAGCCAAACGTCCTTCCCCGCCTGTAGCGTCCCGCTGTAGCCCTTCACGTCGATCAAATACACGCTCCAGTCACCGACGACTACTGCATCGATCTCCATTGCCTGACCGGTTTCTGTCAGCAGCTCGATATTGGTCAGCAGCCAATAGTGATCCGGGAGAGCGTTTTTCAGCAGAGAAAATGCCCATTCTTCTGCGGCGTTGACTGCTTTGGCGAAGGGGACGTGCTTTGCCATGACATGATCCTTGTCTTGCATGGATCCTTAGTTTGAGACTGTCCATCCTGCGGAAGCCCAGTCCAAATTCTCGGGTACTAGGTAGCGGTTACTGGCATTAGCCAGTCGCTGGTTAGCCATTTCTTCTGCAACCTTGAAGAGCCCTTTGGAGGATTCAGGGTCGGGGTTATGAGGGCTGTGCTCCGCAGGTGTCAGTAGCCATTGGCTGGCTTTTGCAGGATTCAGCTTGGCTTTGCCATCGTTAACCTGAATGGCCACAAACTCCTGCCGCATGCGTTTACCCTGAGGGCCTTGCCAGCGCAGCATGGCTCCAAGCAGGGCACCCTCTTCCAGCTCCGGTGCTTTGAGCATTGCAGCTAAACCACCAAAGTCGTACTCGCAGGCTTTACCCAGGAGGTACTGCATCAACTTGGAGTTGAGGTCGAGCATGTGGGTGCCAGGACGCCTTGCTATCAGATCACGATGCACAGTTACGTCCATGCGTTGTGAGGCTTGGGGTGACAGCCCCATGTCGCGCATTACCTGCTCGGACAATCGAATACGCAGCAGCTGCTCTTTGTGGCTGCGCTCCACGACCTCAATACCTAGTTGATCGAACATTCCTAAAACGAAGCTGTAGAGATGATCGACGGTGATTTCGAGCTCATCGCGCAGTTCATTTGGGTCGCTGGTTGCGGCGTGGGCAAACAGCTCACGCTGTTTAGCGGCAGCAGTCCGTGCCTGTTTTAGCGCTTCATCGATACGCTCACGGGTACGGTCTATACCGAGTTTGGTGGCTTGTTGCAGGATGTCTTCCACATCAACCAGCTCGGCCAACTCCCCAAGGATCTCGTCCTTGAGACCTTCATTGAACTCATGCCGCTGAACCTCGGCCAGGTCATTCACCACGCTGTCTATACGCTCATACATCAGGTCGACGATGTTCTGATCCAGGCTGTCTGCTTGTTGGATGTTGAACACGACAACCTTCTTCTTCTGGCCATATCGGTACAGGCGACCAATACGCTGTACAAGGCGCATTGGGTTCCAGGGCAAATCGTAGTTGACCATGACGTGGCATTTGCTCTGGAGGTTGATGCCTTCCCCCCCGGCTTCGGTCGAGATCAAAAAGCGCCCTCGCTCCTCGAAGCGTTCAATGGCCTCACGCCGCTCGGCGTGTTGCATGGAGCCATTGATGAGCTCGACCTTGTCGCCGCCATAGTGGTCGGCCAAGGCTTCGCGCAGGTAGTTTTGAGTGGTGCGGTATTCGGTAAAGATCAGCACCTTCTCGCCGGGATTGTTAGCGTGAATCTTTCCGATGATGTCTTCAATAAACAGCTTCAGTTTGAGGTCGTTAGCCTTCAGTGCTGCTGCTTCGGCAATCAGGTCTTTAAGCAGCTGCACTTCACCGGCGAAGAATTCTCGGGCATCACTTGTGAACTGTTCTTCCCACTCACCGAGATAACGTTGGTCTCTGGGCTCTTCATCTGAGAGCCCGTTGGCCTCATCGTCGAGCAGGCGCTGGAGGCGGTTGCATAACGCCCGGTGAATGGCAGCTGCACTGGAGGCTGCCAGCTTGCGATAGACCGTCATAACAAAACCAATAGCATTTCCAGTGCGGCCTAATGCTTCACTCGCCTCATAGCCTTTGCGCAGATAGTCCTGAAGCGTCTTATCGAACTTGAATCGCCCCGGGTTTCGTGGAGGCCTCAACTCTTGAGAAGATGAGGCCATGAGAAAGACTACGACCTACTCCCCTGAAGTCCGTGAACGTGCCGTGCGCATGGTTCTGGAGCATTTGAACGACTACCCCTCCGAGTGGGCCGCCATTGAAGCCATCGCGCCGAAGATTGGCTGTGCAGCGCAAACGTTGCATGGCTGGATTCGCCGTCATCAAACCGACGCAGGCCAGCGTCCAGGCCCGACCACCGAAGAGCGCGAACGCATCAAGGCGTTGGAGCGGGAGAACCGGGAATTGCGCAAGGCCAATGAAATTCTGCGTCTGGCCAGTGCGTATTTTGCCCAGGCGGAGCTCGACCGCCGCACCAAGTCCTGAGGGCTTTTGTCGATCAGTACCGTGACCGTCTCGGGGTCGAGTCGATCTGCCGTGTCTTGAAGATCGCCCCGTCCGGTTACCGCAGACATGCGGCCCAACTGCGTAATCCCATAGCGACCGTGGCAGTCAGTACGTCTCAATCCGCTACACCGAGCGACTGGCAGAGGCTGGTATAGAGCCCTCAGTTGGGAGCAAGGGCGACAGCTACGACAACGCCTTGGCCGAGACTATCAACGGGCTGTACAAGGCTGAACTGATTTACCGTCAGTCATGGAAGAGTCGTGAAGCTGTTGAGATGGCGACCTTGAAATGGGTGCACTGGTACAACCACCAGCGGCTGTTGAGCTCAATCGGGTATATCCCGCCTGCGGAGGCTGAGGCAAACTTCCACCAGCAACAAACAGGTCAGGCCATAGCGGCCTGACTTAAACGAAACAGCCTCCACGAAACCCGGGGCGATTCAATGCGCACGATTCAGCGCTGGTACTCAAGGTACACCAGTGTCGTTAATAAGCAGTTGGTTGCACCGCTCTACTCGGCTCGCGGTAATCGAGGGTCGAAGCTTTCCGAAGTCACCGAGCAGGCCTTACAAGATACGCTCCTTGAGTTTTTCAAGGAGTCTGATCGCTTCTGTATTACAGCGATTACCGAGCTGGTAAACACCCGCGCTAAAGATATCTGCGCGGAACTGAGATTGCCATTTACAGGGGTGTCGAGGCGTTCGGTCTCACGCGCCATTCGTAAGATTGGCAACTTTGAATCAGTAAAGGGCCGATTGGATTCACGCACAGCCCGGCAGATTCTGCATGCCGCATTGGAGCTGTTGCACATCGAGGCACCGTACGAACGAGTCGAATATGACTCAACGGTGCTCAATGTTCACATCGTCAATGAGCACGGCGTTGTGATCGGAAAACCCACACTTTACCTGCTGATCGATTGCGCTACCGCCTCGATCATTGCGTTCTATCTGACGATTCAAGCTGAATCCGAAGAGACCTTCCTCCGGCTGCTTGAAATGGCATTCATGCCCAGGGACGAGCGCTTCTTGCAACGTTTCGGCGTCAAGCAGGCGCTCCCACCTCCGGCGCTGTGGCACAAGATGTGCGGCGACAACAGTGCAGCCCATCATGGCCAAGGGATGTATCACGCGCTCTGGTACTTAGGGGTGGCAAACGAGTTTTCGCAAGCTGGAAAACCTCAGTCGCACCCGTATGTGGAGCGCACGCATGGATCGACGAAAACCGGCCTGATCAAAAAGCTCTGCGGCGCCAACTTGTCGGAAGAAATTCTGGAGAAAAATCCAGAAGGGCGAGCGGTGCGCGAAGCCGGATTGACCTTGCCTCAGCTAGAAAATCTGGTGGCGAGGTGGATCTGCGATGTTTACATGAATAAACCACTGGAACGCCTCACCTATCGCTTCGGATACCGCTGCTCGCCGCGTCAGGCGATGAATGAGCTGACGAAAATCTTCCCACTGGTGCCGCCGCCGACCCCTGAAGAGTTTCGGGAGGCCTGCCTGCAATATCGCAGCAAGAAAGTTGTGCTGACCAGCCAAGGCGTTGTGTTCGAGACGTTCCGGTACAACAGCCAAGAGCTTTATGAGCTGTATTTAGCGGCACCGCGACAATCCAAAGTCGAAATCCGCTGGCACCCGCTTGATGTCAGTTCAATCTCGGTCGTTTCGCCACTTGACCAGAAAGTCATGATCACGGTGCCGAACAAGCAGCGCAACCTGCCACCGATGAGTTTCGGTGAAGCGAAACAGATTCGCCGCCAACTCTACAAGTCGGATGCCGAGCTAACCGAGGAGGCGTATCACCAGGCTGCTGTTGAGCTCTATCGAGACATTCACGCGTTGAACAAAGCGGCCAAGGTCGCTAATCGCAAGCGGGGTGCTAGGGCGGCGGACAAGCAGCAGCAAACGAAAGCGCTTCAGGCGAACAAGGCCACCAGAGCACCAGATACGGTTGGTTCTTCAATTCTTGACTTGCAGGCGCTGACGCCTGCGCCGACGCGCAGCTGAGGTGTTCCAGATGTTCCAGCCACTATCGACACAGCGAGTCATGCACCAGCAGTTCCAGAAAGCCTATGACTATGCACGAGGTATTGTTGAGCGGTCTGTAGAGGGTGAGCGGCTGATCGCCATGCTCCTGGGCGTTCCTCGGCAGGGGAAATCGTTGATCAGTGAGCTGCTGCTAGCGGACTTCCCCGCCTACTCCGATCAGGGTCTGCGAGTGTTCCCAATCGTTCGCGTCGTAACGCCAACAAGGCCGACAAAGAAGGCCATGGCTGAAGCGATTATTGATGCGCTCGATACGCGTCGTTACGGACGCTACAGCGCTGAGCAGGCAACGGCGCGAGCTAGCTTCCTACTGAAGACGGCCCAGGTACGAGTCCTGCTCTTTGATGAGATTCAGCATGTGGTGGAGCGCAACACCGCTAGGAGTTGGTATGAAGTCGCCGACTGGCTCAAGACCTTGTCTGACGGTCTTAACTTATCGCTGCTGTTGATTGGTTTGCCGGTGGCGCGAGACATCCTGGAAGTCAACCACCAGTTGCGAGACCGTGCTACCGCCCCACACATCATCTATCCATACAACTGGAACCACCCGGACGATATCGCCGAATTCTGTCGCTGCCTGCTGTCGGTTTCCCAGGTTATGGCGCAGCAGGGCTTCACCCTGCCTTCCATGACGGATATTGACCTTGTCCGACGCTGTTATGCCGCTACCTGTGGCCGGTACGGGATGGTCGTCAAGCTGTTTGAGGAAGCCAGACACCAGGCGCAGAAATCCAAGTTAACGACCATTTCGATGCAAACACTCGCCGATGCTTTCCGGCATGGCACCGGGGACGAGGGGGGCGTGGGAAACCCGTTCGAAGAGGATGCTGAGCTTAGCGATAGCGTTCTAGTGCAGAGCTATGTGGCTTTGCTGAACGAGTCCGGTTTAAAGGCACCACGGCAGAAACGTACTCAGAAAAGCTCGTCCGGCAGTGCCTGTAGTCAGGGAGCCGGACAGTGATGATGCAGATTCACTTAGATCCATTCACAGGTGAGGCGCTACACAGCTACCTGCTGCGCCTGGCCCAAGCCTATGGCCTTGAGAGCAGCAAGCAGTTTTTGAGAGCGGTAAATCTAAAACCGCGCATTTGTTATGACCAAGAGCAGCTTTGCGCGTTGTGTGAAGAGTTTGGCCTGAGCTTAGACGTGCTCATGGCAATGAACCCAACCCCTGATGCTGGTTCGCCGATCCTTAACATGAGGCACCAACGTGCCGTATGTAGTCCTATTTGCCACAAGTGCATTGGGGACGCGGCATTCGTACGGTCGGCCTGGGATCATGAACTGGTTACAGCTTGTCCAGAACACGGGATCTTGCTGCTTGATACCTGCCCAGGGTGCGGCCAGCTTATTACTAGAGATCGCGAATCACTTTCCCATTGCCAGCATTGCAATTTCGACCTGGTTGAAGCTTCGACTGAGTTCGCAGCAGACTTTGACATGGCGCTTTCAGCATTCTTGGCCGGAACTGAACATGCGTCGAGGCGTGCTCTACCCACCGCATGGCACGTTGGGAGTCCTCCTCCTGATATAGCCGCCTTTCTCTATTACTTAGCCGCTTACATTCAGCCCTCAGGGCAAAAGGAAAAGCGGTCGGGTAAGGCGCCACGACCCAAAACGGTTGAAGAGTCCCGAGCGCTACTCCAGCGAGCGTGGTTTGCACTCAAGGAATGGCCACAAGGTTTCCATACCTTCGTAGAAGAGCGCATCAGTAACGGTTCAGGTCGATCCGTCCATCAGCGGTTAGGCCGTTGGCTTGCAGTATTTCAGAAGGAGTTTGACGACACTGGCTACAGCTTTTTCGCTGAGGCAGTGGAGCACGTGTTGCTTGAGCGATTCGACGGTCACCTGGAGCGATTTCTCCGTCGAAATCAGTCTTTCCTGACAAAGGAAAAAGGGTGGTACTCAGCAGCAGAATCGGCGGGTTTGCTCAACTCAACAGCGAGTTTGGTCGTCGCGGCTGTGGAAACGGGACGGCTACAGGGACGGATCGAGCTTCAAGGGAGTACTCGATTTGTATCGTTGCATCGGGACGTCATCGAAAGTGTGCGACGAGCTCGTAGGCAGCACCTGACCCAGACAGAAGTAAGAAAGCGACTTGGCATCTCGAAACTGATGCTTCAACGCTGGGTAGAGGCCGGTGCATTACAGGAGTTGACCAAGGGTGACCTACCCCCGCTAGTCAGCGGCTCTTTCCGACTTGCCGAGGTGGATGCGCTGGTTAAGCGCTTGATGAGTGCCGTGCAGGCCAAGAAGGTGCCAACGAAAGACACGGTGGGCCTCCAAGATATTTCTATCAAGTGCGGCTTCCTGCATGGCGACATCGTGTCGGTTCTTCAAGACATCAACCGGGGTTTGATACGACCAGTTGAAGTTGTCGCGCAAGCAAAGGGATTAGCTGCTTTACGTTTCGACGTGCATGAGATTCGGGCGCGCCTAGCTAAGCAATCGACCGAACCGATGCTGCGCATCAGCGAACTTGTCGCCTATGCCGGGTGGAAACGTGACGACATCAAGCAGTGGATCCGGGGTGGCTTCTTGCGAGTGTATCGGGAGCAGCAAGGTCATGGGTCAGTTGAGCGGATTCCGCTGTCAGCACTGATTGAGTTCATGAAGAACTACATCGTCTTGGCAGACGCATCAGCAGCGTTCAAGACCACCACCAATGACCTGCTCAGGACATTGAAACCAGCAAATGTTCAGCCTGCGGTTTCTGCTCTCACGGGAGAGCGGCCTACTCGTGGCCTGCTGGTGGAGAAGCTGGCCGTTATTCGCGGTGCCCAGCTGCGTCGACCAACTCTTCGAGACCTTGCTGAGCAATTGGAGGCCACCCTGTGCTGACACTGCGTAAGAAAGCCAGGCTCGCTGATGCCCTGCTTGATGACTACGAGGAGGTCATTACCGGTTACATCGTGGATGCAAAGATCGTCGCCGGCTGCCTGGTCGGCGATGCATATAAAGCGTGGGGGCATGACGAGGGTGCGCAACTGATATCGGGAAGCATCACAGAGGTCATCGAATATGACAGGCGTTGGCTGGTTAAAACCCAGGAGCTGGAATGCCTCGTTATCGTGAACTTTGCGTCTGGCGGTCGCCGAGCGCTGCTTCATCTGATCAATCTTTTTGAAACCGCACAGCTAGCGCGTTCGCGCTGGTGCCTGCATTGAACGAGGTTGACGATATGGAGGAGCAGGCTGCTCGAATAGCCCTGCTACAGGCCCCCGGCACAGTCATGCTCGGGCATGACCCGGATGAGGACACGGCCCTTGCGCTGCTCGGTGAACGTTTCCCTGGCCGGCAGTTTTGCCTGGTACGCAACTGGATCTGGATTGATCTTGATTCGCCGGACGACGTCCGAGAAGAGCTGAGCGACATGCGGCTTTAACCGGTCATGTTGTACGGCGATGTGGTGGCAGACAGCTTGGGCCGATTCGATGCGGGCGATTGGCTGCGCAGTACGCCGCTTGTTTCTTTCACGCAGGGCTGTTTGTTCGAAACACGCGACACGGTGTATGCGCTGCTCGGACACGGGGAGCGCAAGCGCGCAGCGCTCAGCAGCATGGTGAAGATCTTCAGATCTGCGAAGGAACGACTATGAAAGACCTTAATGCAGTTACAGAAATGCTCTACGGCGACGGTGAACCGATGTCGGGGTCGGCCATGACGGACGAGCAGGCGCTGGCGCATATGGAAAGCCTTCGTTTGAACACTGGGTTCTGTTTGGTTCGGAACTGGATCTGGCTGGATCTCGACGTCACCGACGCGCAACGCACGGTACTGGAAAAGACCGGACGCCAGCCGGTGATGCTCTATGCCCACTTCGTTGTTTATGACTCCGCTGGGCGCTGGGATGCCGGCGATTTTGTCCGCACCTCACCGCTACACCGCTTTGATGAAGGCTTCTTGTTCAAGACCTCCAATACGGCTTATGCGCTGCTGGGCGATGGCGTGCGCAAGCGGGTTGCGCTGGAAACCGTCGGACGGATTTTCTGATGGCGTGGGTCAGCGGTTGGGGACTCGAACCGGGCTGCGCATAACACCGTATCCGTTAAAGGCGGGGCGAACCCAGCCAATACCCCAGGAGTGATCGTGATGGATAAGCCTATCCAGGCCGATGCTGATATTCACTGCGCGGTGTGTGGCACTGATACGCGCGTGCCGGGCTATGGCCAGCAGTTCGGAACCTTGCAAGCCTTATGGGGTTATGGCGCACAACATGACGGCGAGCGTTACCGCGTGCATCTGTGCGAGCCCTGTTTTTTCCAAACGCTGGCCTATCTCCGCGAGCAACGACGAATCAACACGCTGTTTGATGATGAGAAACCGGCAGACGACCAGGTATTTGGCCGGGTTGCCCGTGATGATTTTTTTGGTGAGTCGTAACGCACTTCCAACGCCATGACCATGGCGGGCGATCCAGATGGTTTTAATCCGGCGTTGGGACTCAAGCTGTAATCAGGAGGGCTTTCATGGCGAGCACACACCTTGGTGCAGATTCAGACCTTTTGGCTGAAGCGCTCCACTACTCGTTTAATGAACCGGTAACGGCGTACTTGACCGATGTGCAGGTCGTTTCCTGCTGCGGCTTCGGTGTGATGCACCGGCATGTAAAAGCTGAGCTATCTGGTCGGTTCCAAGATGGCCACCGGCTGAGAACGTCGGACATTCTTAAAGCGGAGCAGCACGGGCCGTACTGGGTTTTGCGAACGCTCAGCGGGAGCTTTTATGTGATTGTCAGCTTTCATCTGCGCGGGGGTTGGCAGTCACTAGAGGCGTTTCTCAAGCTTCGTGATCAGGGCGTTCACCTGACGCCTCAACGTCTACAGTGAGGATCTGATGTTGAATCAACCCATCCGCGATGAAGTCATGCGTCGAGCCCTGCGTTTGGAAGAAGAATGCCATCCTGCGGTGGCAGAAAGGCGCGCCGATGAGTTGGCTCGCTATGCGCGATTAACATCCGCCTGCGATGCCCTAGAGTCGTTCAACGGCCTTCGCCCGTCAGCGGATGAAGATGCCTTCTACCTCCTCGCCCAGCGGCGTAGTCAGATTGCCGACATGCTCGCTCAGGCCAATCTGGAAGCTTTTGAGCAAGAGGCCGAATCAGGGATCTACTTGGCTATCCCGTACTTCGCCCGGTGTTCTGATAAGCAACCTGTTTGGCTGGTGAATCGAACTGCGCAGCGAATCACCTACATCCGGCAATCCCTGTACGCATTTGCAAGCACAGATGACGGCGTTGATGAATACCGAGCAGCTGGGAATGCGTTTGTCGATGGTGTTGCTGCGGGCGCCGTGATCGGGCCTGGTCAAAAGCTTAAGATCGACACGTATTTAATGAGTTGGGACGGGGACTTTGTCAGCAATCGACGGATTGTGTTGCTGATTGAAGGTGAGCGTGGAGAGTGGTTCGCTAGCATCTCAAAGCTTGCAGGCTATTTGTGGGATAAGCAGTTGCATGGTCTGCATTTGCTGAACATGGTTAAGAGCCTTTAAGCAGCTATGCAAAGGTTGATTGCATGGATCCTCTGGTCGCGGCGGAGGACAAGTCGCGGGATCGGAGAGCATCGAAATCCTCTCGCCATATGAATGTTGCTGAAAGAGGCGGTCGCAAGATGGCTGGGACACCACAGGCTCAGGGCTGATCGAGTGCTTCGAGGTTGTGTAGGGCAATATCCCACGGCAAGCGGCGGGCATTGGCCCTCATCTGGGCATAGGCTGCTCGGGCTCTGGGCACAGTGATGATCCGGTGGTGGATCAGCTGTTCCACTAGCCAGATGGTGCCCCTCACCACAACAGCCTCCTGTTCAGCGGCATTTCGCAATGCCTGGTCACCTGAGAGCAGCGGACAACTCTCCTGTTTGGCTAGCGCCAGTGCGAAGCAGTCATTGCGACTGGGGCCCCTCACGCGTGCTGTCAGCTCCAGAGAGTAGAGCATGGCGCTGGAGTTGAGCTCGCCGAGGACAAGTCCCCTCTCCAGCAGGTGGGCATGTTGGTCTTCCAGCTCTTCGAAAAACAGAATGTCGGGCACTTTGAACTGGTAGGGGAGCTGGAACAGCTCGTTGAGCAGCTCCCCTTCTTCCAAGTCGATCAGGATGTTGGCGTCACTGATGAGCAGCTGCATCCAGCAACTCCAGTTTGCGTGCCTGATGGAACTGGAACACCGGGATGCCGAGCAGTTCGGCGGCCTTGGACTCGCCGATGATTCCCTCACCGAGGGCGCGATACACCAATTGCTGGAACAGTAGGGTCGTCTCCTGACGATAAGGTTGGCCAGGCTCCTGCTTTCGCCAACCCTGCTTCACGAACACCATGAACAGCCGCTCGCGCACGCTTTGCGGAATGATGCCCAGGTCGGCGGCGCGGTACAGGCAGCTTTGCATGCTTAGGCCGTACTCGCGCTTCAGCAGATACAGCTCGCGTACTTCCAGCATGTGGCGTTTGTCGCCGAGCTGTTGGCGCATGGCGCTGGCCGGGAGCAGAAACGCCGAAGCGAAGCGATGGCAGGCTTTTTCTTCATCGAGTTCTGCCGAAAGGCGACCGTGCAGCATCAAGTGGCCGAGCTCGTGTGCCAGAGTGAAGCGCTGACGATCACCGGGCCAGTTGGCCGACACTACGATCACCGGCTTGCCGGCGACTGAGGCCTGTAAACCATCGAACTTCGCTTGCACGTCGACCTGGGTGACGATTACCAGGATGCCGTGGGACTCCAAAGCATCGATCAGGTCGGGGATAGGCGAAAGCCCCAAGCTCCAGGCTGCGCGAACCTGATCTGCGACAACATCAATCTGCTCCATGGCATCGATGTTGGTCAGCAAATGCGCTGGCGCAGAAAACTGCTGGACGGGGAATTCAGGCCACAGGTTGGCCAGCTCCTGCCAGCGCTCAGCTTGATCCAGAACATCGGCTTCGATGCGCTTCAGGGTGCTCTGGGGGGTACTGGAGCGCTTGCGGTATTCCACCCCAGAGAGTTCTACCTTGACCGGGCGGAAGAAATACTCGGCGCGTACCGTAAGGGCTTTGCTCAGGCGGATCAGGATGCCCGAGCTAGGCATGCTTTCGTCATGCTCGTATTTTTTGATCATGTTGGCGCTGACGCCAACCTGCTGCCCTAAGGCCTGCATCGAAAGGCCAGCAGCTGCGCGTGCACGCTTCAGGCGTTCGCCTATCATGCTGACCTCCTCTCAGTTTATAAAAATCGTTAATTTTATGAAATTGTAAACCGAGGGGGCAGATCTGTCGAGGGCGATGGTTTGGTGAAATGGCGAGTCATAGGCTTGGCTTGACGCTATTGGGAGAGTCGACTTCGATCTCCCCCGATGGGGTCGATAGCTCAAAAAATGCTCAATTATTGCTGAGCCATAATTTCTTAAAATCTGGACGATATTCAGTTATTAAGGACAGCGCACGGGCTCCAATTGAAGAGCAGCTCAATCAGGTTGTGTTGCTGATGGCCAGGTGTGCAATTGGCACTCTTCGTTACCGCGAGGAGCAGGAACGACGAAATCAGATTCGGGAAGCGCGACGCATGGCTGCGTTGGCGCAGCAAGCGATTCAGGACGCTGAAAAGCAGAAGCTGGCGCAGTTGATTGAGGATGCGCAGCGCTGGCAGCAGGCAGAAACTATCCGGGCGTTTTTACGCGCCCAAGAAGCCCATGGCCAGCAGATGGGTGGTTTGTCCGAACAGCAGCAGACGTTTCTGGCTTGGGCTCGGGCTAAAGCGAACTGGCGGGATCCCTTGGTAATGCAGCCAGACGCCATTCTGGATCAGCAGATAACGATTCCTTACTGATCCCTCTCTTCGGGCATCGGGGGGCCAATGTACGCGCCACGCAGTGTCATCCGGTCAAAGCTATAGACATGGGCGTGTGGGCTTTCGACGCAGCGACCTACCAGGGGTAGTTGATGGTCTGGCTTGCCTGGTTGGAGCTCGATGGTGCTGCCGCAAACGGGGCAGTCAGCCGTAAAGCGCACCAGACGCGTCCAGCGGTAGCTCTCATGCCTGAACATCTCCAGTTCGCAGCTGGTTTCTTTGAACGCGGACACCCAGTTAGGGGCTTTGACGACACAGTCGTCAATGACGCGGAACCAAGGTGAGTAAACCTCCCGCCAAACGAATACAAATCCGGCCAGAGTTAAGCCCACAGTGATGAGGCTTCCCATCGTGACGGGGCCGGTTCGTTGGCTCAGGGCGAGCAACATGATCGCCAGTAGCAACACCCAGAATGCACTGCCCAGCAGGATGGAGCTCAGAAAGCTGAGACCTCTGACGCTGAGGTTGCGCATTTCACCACCGCGTAGGAATAGCCGAGCCGCGAGCGAAGGCTTGATTGCGCCCTTGGCGGATCGTCGGTAGGTGACGGTCGAGGATGGCTCTACTTCTGGTGTCTTCTCCCCGTCAGTTTGGGGTTCCAGCTCCAGCCAATACAGGCTGACGACGCCCCTGCCGCCACCTGGTTTGTATCCCATTTGCAGGCGTGGTTCAGCTGATACTGGCTGGGCCAGGTTCAGTGTCCGCCGCAGGATCGAGATGTTTGGAACCCAGTCCTTGGCATCTGCTTCTTGCTCCGCTGCCGTACCGCAGGCTGCGAGCAGCCCTTTGGCCTCGAAGGTCAGTCTCTCCTCGCTGCCTGGACGAGCAAGGCAGGTGTCCGCCATGAAAACCAGAATTTCGTAGGCGCGCCCGCGTGCCGGATTCTCTGTGAGGTGATGCTTGAGACGCTGGAGAGCTTCGATCATGCAATTCCCTATGCGTTTGATATTTAAGGATTTAAAACCTGGAATTCCGGAATTCGGCCATATCTGGAGGTTTTTTCTGCCGCGTATTTTCAGTCTTGAGACCTTCTTAACTCCAGCGGAAAAGTCTCATGACCATGACGATTGCAGTAGATGCCAGTGGCCGGGTTGTTTCGATTTACGAAGTAGTACGCGGTCTGGCTTGTGGCTGTCGGTGCATTGAATGCAATGAGGCCGTTGTTGCGCGCCAAGGGCAACAGCGGATGCACCATTTCTCTCATACTTCACAGAAAGAGCCCTGTGAGGTTACGCCGGAAAGCTTTCTGCACCGATACGCCAAGCAGGTGGTGAGAGAAAGCTTAGGCTTGCAGTTGCCTCCGCAGCCGGGGCATCACCGAGATTCTGAAGACCAGAGCTCCTGGTGGGATTTTGAATCTGTCAAAGAAGAACTCTGGATGGGTGATTTCAGACCCGACCTCGTCGCTGAGCTGACGGATGGCCCGTTACTGATTGAGTTCGCATGCACCTCGTTCGTTGATGAGGAGAAACTGGAACGGATCAAGCAGTTGGGCATTCGTACCGTCGAGATCGATTTGAGCGGTTTGGTCGTAACGCCCTCGGCGGAGGGTTTGTTGGAGCTCAAAAGAACCATTCTGGAAGACACGACCTTAAAGCAGTGGCTCCACCCGCTCCCGGCTATCGTTTCTGAAAGCGACTTGTCACTGTCTGTTGATAGCGGTGTTCAGCAGGAGCCCCGCGTGCACTTGCCTGAGCGGCAGCGCTTCACGATTCAGGGCTTTTGGGTCGATCTGCGGGTACTTGAGTTTGGTTCTGTGGTGGTGCGTTCAGTGGCGTTCAGTCCCGCTATCGCTGAGCTGCTCAAGCGACTGTCGCGACGATACGCAGGTCGCTATGTGGCCAAGTACAGGAACTGGATGTTTCCTGCTTGGGCAAAGGCTGCGCTTCAGGATGAGCTAGAGGCATTGACTACTGGTGATAGCTCGGGCTTTGGTCGAGCAGTTGATCTGTCGTCACAGGGGGTAGAAGCGTCGTTCACGACTGAGAACCAGTCTGACGTGAATAGTTACCTCGATGCGCGAATCATTCTCCGGCAATACCGTACAGGGCTTGCTCCTACATGCCTGCCTCATGGCAACTTCAAGGCTCGGCACTATGGCATTGAGTTGGACTGTGATGCGCTGGAGGATTTCTTCCGGGCCAGTGGCGTTGAGCTTCTTGGTGTTGAGGTGATTCGGATAGCTGGAAAGGCTGATTTCGTTTACGTATTACGCCGATGATCTGATCGCCCCTGCTTGGAACTATCTCTGAATGCAGGGGCGATCCGTTCCAGTTTTCCCTGCTTCGAAAACACTTTTCTGCACTCAGTGCGTTTGTACGATGGGGGCTCCAATCACCTGTAGGAGCACCATCATGAGCAAGCAAGACCACCACGCCAATCAAGCTAATCCCAATAATCCAGCGCACCAAGCTGTGCAGGACAATCGCGCCAACCAGCTGAACCCAAACAATCCGGCCTATCACAGCAGTCGCCAGGGCGGCAAAAAAGGAAAGTAACCGGATGCCATTGGCCGGTGGAGTCTGTCCCCGGCCTTCAAGGAGAGTTATTCATGGCGAGAAAAGCTGAATCCAATGGAGCCATAGAGACCCTGCGGCGCTTGTTTGGCACAGATCAGGATTGCAAGTTGGTTTCCAAGTATGCCCGCGAGAGCCGTCTCAAGAACCATCTGGAGGCTTCACCTGGGATCGTTTTCAAACGGTCGCCAGGATGCGACAACCTGATCAAAAATTTGCTGGCGCTTGACTCCGTATTTAACAGCCAGAAGCTGGTTACTCGGTTGGCGGACGGTGAGGTGCAAGCAGCTGAGCTTCACCAGGAAATCGAACGCGCCAGGGAGCGTCTGGAGCAGAAGCTGCAAGCCTATGGCTATTGGGTCGACCGGCTGAACGCGCTGGAGGTTGTGCTCCGGGAACAGCCATCGCTGGAGGACTTTGCCCTGGAAGATCGTTTGTCGGTAGACGTCCAGGGGAAGACGTCGGGCAAGGGCGCCCCCTATGCGCTGCGGGCCGTCCAGTTGTTGGAGAAGGTTGAGGAGCAAGGACGGGTCTCGTTGTTAAGTCCGGATCAGCTCAACGAGAAAGCTTGGGCACTTTATCGGCTGGGCCTGTCTGACCAGGCGGTTGCGGAGGCTCGGAAAGCCGTCAAGGCGGATCCCGAGCATTCCGAGGCATGGATGCTACTGGCAATTTGTTGCATCAACGAGAAGCGCGCTGCTGATCAGGAGGTGGCTCGCTACGAATTCCAGAGAGAAGAAGCTGACCCCATGTCTGGGCATGAGCGTTGGGCTGAGGACATGCGGGATATGGCGGAAGACCGACGTGCCAAGGCACTGACAGACCATCGTGCCGTTGTGTTTCCAGCGTTGCTCTACTGGCCACAAGATCCTGAAAACCCCTACCGGCGTTATCGGTATCGAGAGAATTACGAGCAGATCCGCAACTGGTGTATCGACTGGTTGTACGCCCTCCTGCTGCCGTCCAACTTTTCGATGGACGTTGATAGGCAGCATGTCTACGCGGCGAATGGGTTGGCGCCGGAGTTCATTTGGCAGGAGAAGTTGAGTCCTTACTCCGCCCGTTGGAGAGTGCGTGGAGAACGTGCTCACGGGCTGTCGGAGCTGGAAGAACAGGTTGCGGAGCGAATTTGTCGGGAGTGGGAGGAGCTGGTGGGGAGGTATCAGGACTTCGCCTTTTTCCAGAGAAGCCTGTTGGAGCCGAACAACCCCTTCCTCAAGCTTAAGCTCTTGCACATTCATTATGTGCTTGGTCTGTCCGGTTACGAGATGCTGCGGCAGCGGTTTCATGAGGATCTCAGATACCTGCGCTGGAGGGATCTGTCGGTCATCCTGCATCAGCCTTCACTATTTCAGGCGCTGACCACGCACTGTGCTGGAACGGGCTTGAAGGAGCTAATTGGCCGTTTCGATAACTTGGTGGAACAGGTAGCCCAAGAGCAGAGGAAGGATTTTGTTTTGCTGAAATCCAACCTGCTGTGCCGGGCTTACCACCATGGTTTCGTGCGAGATGAATTTGCCAGCTGCATGCTGGTGGCACAGGAGGCCCAGGCCTTCTTGGAGGCTTCGGCGGGCTTCGAATCTCATCAGTTGGGCCTTAGCGAAGATGGACAAAGCAACACGCTCAGCTTGAAACACTGGAAATACATGGAGCTGCGCGCCGCTATTGAGATCGCTCCGGAGTCGGTGGAGGCACAGCGAGCCCTACTGTCGGTGGCGCACCCGGCGGGATATTTTGCCGACGAGGCGGACTACCTGATCCACAATTCTGCGGATATTGAGGGTGTGATCGACGAATGGTACGAAGCCCCATATGGCGAGTCGATCTTGGCCAGTGGTCAGTGGTTGGAGGCAGTCGAGGCCCTGTACAAAGCGGGAATATATTCCGACCAGGAGATGGCTCTGCGCGCGCGGGTGCTGCTGGCGGAGCTGGCTCCTCTGGTTGTCGAGAAACACGCGGTCTGGAATTTAGACGACTACTGGACGACGGGGGGCTGACCGCTGACCAAGCATCGTCCATGGGGATATGGGCCGGGCGGTGCCGCTTTCTATGCTGTCCAGTTCATCACACATAGAGCCAGTCATGTACACCATTCAAACCATTCTCTCCAGCTGTCCGCATCAGGTCAGTGCCTGTCATAAGGCGAAAGCACTCGATATCGACCAAGCCCTACATTCCGGCGTCCCATTCACAGCCATAGGCGGCAAGCGCGTGCGCTGTCGTGAGGGGTTGCTACGTTTCAAACTCGGCAGTGACTGGCGCTTGCTTTATCAAGTAACGGCAAAAGGTTATGTGCCCTGTACGTTGGTTAGTCGCCAGTGTTTTGAACGTGAGCTGAAGCGAAGGAGGGTCACCAAGGCCTGCAACCTTCAATCACAGGAGAAACAAGCATGAATGTCATCGTATTGCTGGATCAGCTGGCTCCAAGCGGTATCGACTTTGCGACAGATTGCTCGCTAGAATCTGCCGCAGGCGCCCGCCCAACTTGCACACGAGTTAAAACAGGCTTTCACATCCTTCGTTCCATATCTCTCTTGCTGAGAAACCCTTCCAAGCCTAGATGTCCGGGGCTTAAACGTGTGCCGTTCGCTCCGTACGTCAGGCGATGAGGATTGGTTTCATGGCTATCAAAGAACTCGTTTACGCCACCAAGCAGCAGCTTGAGTCTGCTACCCAGCAGTCATTTCGGCACTCGCATATCTATGAGCTATTTGCAGCGAGCTTTGGGTTCAATACCCGTGCTTCGTTGGATGCGGGCCACGTCATGGCTGTAATGGAGCTTGCGCCAGTGCCAGTGGCCTCTTCACTGGCAACACTTCATCGTCGTTTAGCCGAGTTGGGTTATGAGTCGGTTGCTGACTCGGCTGGTGCGGCCTTGTTAAGCATGATTGCTGATCAGTGTGTGGGGGTTACCTCCGTTGAGTTGGTTATAGATACCCTTCAACAAGGCGATTGGGCATACCCCGAGGACTGGTATGACATTGATGAGCAGGACGAGGAGGAAGCCTCTGACTCTGAGTCAGCAGGCAACCAGCCTCCATCTCTCGACCCCGCAAAAATCGCGTTGTTGATTGACGGCCTAAACGCTGTGGCTTCGAGAGGCAGCGCGGCAGCTCACTACGCTTTGGCACTTATATATAGAGGCGATGACCTCAGTGAAGAGGAGGGCTCCGCTTATTGGTATTCACTGATGGAGCAGGGTCGTGATCTTGATGGGGTGCAGCTCGAATGGGCGATGGCCTATAAGACTCAGCTGCTTAACGCCGAGCGGGAGGCACTTCATTTGACTGAGGCTGCGCGTCTGGGATGGGCAGATGCTAGGTTAGATATTGCTCTTGATAAGGCGCAGCGTGCTGAGCATCGAGGCGACCATGGGCAAGTTGAGCATTGGTACAAGGAGGCTGCTGCTTTAGGTCATGTGGAGGCAATGCGTTCTTTAGCCTGGTTGGCTCAGGGCGCTGGTGATGATGCCTCTGCAAGGCATTGGAATCATCAGGCAGCTTTGCATGGTGATGTCGATGCGATGCGCGATCTGATCGATGAAGATGACCGAGGCAACCTATTTCAGAACTGGGTCTGGGTTTACCTTGCCGAGCATATGGGAACCGACCTGCGTGAGAGTACGCTGCGGGCCTACCATGATGGTGGCATGTACGCAGATCAAGAGTACGACGATGATCAAGGTGGCCCGCTCTATGTTGCTGGCGATGAGGGCGTAAGGCTGGCGCCATTAAGTGCTGCTGACGAGGCAAAGGCCAAGAAGCAGGCGGCAGAATTGTTCAGCAATATTGGATCTGAGGGCGCGTTGGACTGGATGTCCACTGCTAGAGGGAGTTTCGTATGAGTGGTCAGCAACAGAGTTTGAACGTTGCCATGTTCATTGATGCTGACAATGCTCCAAGCCGCAAGATAGGGGACGTGCTCGCTGAGCTTGCCTCCTATGGCTCGGTGTCTATTCGTCGGGCCTACGGCAACTGGAAAAACCCATGCCTGGATCCGTGGGGCAAAGTGCTGCATGAGCATGCAATACAGCCTATTCAGCAGTTCGATCTGGTTAAAGGTAAGAACGCGACAGACATGGCCATGGCTGTTGATGCCATGGATGTACTGTTCAATAAGCCAGTCGATGTCTTCTGCTTGGTTTCGTCCGACTGTGATTTCACCCCACTAGTCATGCGGCTGCGAGCTGAAGGCAAGCAGGTCGTGGGTTTTGGTGAACGCAAAACGCCTGAGCCTTTCGTTAATGCTTGCTCACGATTTCTGTATGTTGATCAACCAGAGCTGACGGATGACCAGGTCGGTGCTCTGATCACTCATCTGGAAAAAAGCTTGGCAGTTGAAGACTCAGGGCTCGTGCCTGCTCCGGAGAGGAAAACCGGTAAGGAGCTCAAGTGTGATACCAAGCTCATGAACCTGCTGCGTAACGCAGTCGCCTATGCGGAGAGTGAAGATGGTTGGGCTTCTCTAGCGACAGTGGGTAGTCGGATCGGTAATCAGGCATCGTTCGATGCCCGGAACTACGGTTATCCAAGGCTGGTAGACCTTTTTGCGGCCATCGATCTTTTCGAGATGAAGCGAGTCAACCATCACCCTCAGATTCGGTACAAGAGACGATCTGTCACTTCAGTGGCCTGACCTATTGCCTGAGGCCACTTCAGCTTGAATCGCGGAGCGCGGTAGATGATTCGAGAGCCAGGGATACAGCTAGCCGTATCAGTCATCCATAGTCAGGTGCCTGGGCATGCCTCAAGCTTTCGCGGCGTGCGACTGTCCCCATCTTTGGGGTGAAGGCTAAGGGACGGATAGCCCTGAAGCCCTCGACGGACGGGGCTTCCATCAATTTGCCGTCCTCTCTAAGCTGAGCTTCATTGACAAGGTGTCAATCCAGACCGCCCCGCCCCAGGTGGCGGTTACCTTGGTTTGTAGTGCTCTCCTGCGGGGGCTTACGGAAAATGCCATTTAATGCGGTCATTTTGACGGAAAATGCCACTTTATCTGGCTCAATCATGCCAATAATCGTGCCCATTTCGCGCGTAAGTCATTGATTTTACTATGGTGGTGGATGACAGGTTTGTTGCCCGTCGACATCCGCACCGTCTCGTCCCGCACTACAAAAAACCCGGCTTTGCCGGGTTTTTTGTTTCACGTGGAACATAAAGGTTTGCGCTCCTTCGATAGCTTTAACCCATCGCCCTGCTTGTTTTAATCAATTTTCGAAATTCCCTTGCGCTCTGTAAGCTTTCTCTCATTGAAGCTTTTAAACCAACGACTTTCGAAACTACTAAGAGGTAATTCATATGCTGGACACCAATCTCAAGACCCAGTTGAAAACCTACCTGGAAAAGGTCACTCAGCCGTTCGAGATCGTCGCGTCCCTCGATGACGGCGAGAAGTCCAAAGAAATGCTCGCCCTGCTGGAAGACATCACCAGACTGAGCGACAAGATCACCCTGCGCACCGATGGCGAGGACGGCCGCAAGCCTTCGTTCGCGCTGAACCGCATCGGTGGCAACATCGACCTGCGTTTCGCCGGCATCCCGATGGGCCACGAGTTCACCTCGCTGGTGCTCGCCTTGCTGCAGGTCGGCGGTCATCCGTCGAAGACCGCGCCAGAAATCATCGAGCAGATAAAAGGCATCGAAGGCGACTACAGTTTCGAAACCTACTTCTCGCTGTCCTGCCAGAACTGCCCGGACGTGGTTCAGGCGCTGAACCTGATGGCCGTGCTCAATCCCAACATTCGCCATGTCGCCATCGACGGTGCGCTGTTCCAGGACGAAGTCGAAGCCCGGCAGATCATGTCCGTGCCGAGCATCTACCTCAACGGCGAGCTGTTCGGCCAGGGCCGCATGGGCGAAGAGGAAATCCTCGCCAAACTTGACACTGGCGCCTCGGCGCGTGATGCCGAAAAGCTCAGCGCCAAAGACGCCTTTGATGTATTGGTCGTCGGCGGTGGTCCGGCCGGCGCCGCAGCGGCCATCTACGCCGCGCGCAAGGGCATTCGTACCGGTGTCGCGGCCGAGCGCTTCGGCGGTCAGGTGCTGGACACCATGGCCATCGAGAACTTCATTTCGGTCAACGAGACCGAAGGCCCGAAGCTGGCCCGCGCGCTGGAAAACCACGTACGCGAGTACGACGTCGACATCATGAACCTGCAGCGCGCCGCAGCCCTGATTCCGGCTTCGGTCGAAGGCGGCCTGCACGAGATCAAGCTGGAGAACGGCGGCTCGCTCAAGGCCAAGACGCTGATCTTGGCCACTGGCGCTCGCTGGCGGGAAATGAACGTACCGGGCGAGCAGCAATACCGCGGCCGTGGCGTCGCCTACTGCCCGCATTGCGACGGCCCGCTGTTCAAGGGCAAGCGCGTGGCGGTGATCGGCGGCGGCAACTCGGGTGTCGAAGCGGCCATCGACCTGGCCGGCATTGTCGCGCACGTCACGCTGCTTGAGTTCGACAGCCAGCTGCGTGCCGACGCCGTATTGCAGAAGAAGCTGCGCAGCCTGGCCAACGTCACCGTGATCACCAGCGCGCTGACCAGTGAGGTCATCGGCGACGGCCAGAAGGTCACCGGACTGACCTACAAGGACCGCAACTCCAGCGAGTTCCACAACCTGGAGCTGGAAGGCATCTTCGTGCAGATCGGCCTGCTGCCCAACTCCGACTGGCTGAAAGGCACCGTCGAACTGACTTCGCGCGGCGAGATCATCGTCGATGCGCGGGGTGAAACCTCGCTGCCGGGCATCTTCGCGGCGGGCGACGTCACCACGGTGCCGTACAAGCAGATCGTCATCGCGGTCGGTGAGGGCGCCAAGGCTTCATTGAGCGCCTTCGACCACCTGATCCGCAGCTCTGTCGAAGACTGAGTCTGAGGGCCCAAAAAAGGGGGAGCAGATCCAGGTCTGCTCCCCCTTTTTTTCGTTGGCTCTACGCTAGTCTTTTACTGTCGGGCTTCGCCTTCTAGCTGCCTGACTTGCGCATTGATCCAGTCTTCAGCGCGCTGATTGAGTTCAGCGACAGCGCGAGGGCCTTCGCTTTCGGCATGCATGGCTGGGCCAATGACCACCTGAATGGTACCGGGAATCTTGCCCCAACCGGCCTTGGGCCAGAACATGCCGGCGTTATGCGCGATCGGCAGAACCGGCAGCCCGGCGTTGACGGCAAGCGCCGCACCGCTACGGGAGAACTTGCCCTGCTCGCCGACCGGTACCCGCGTGCCTTCCGGGAAAATCAGCACCCAGGCGCCCTGCTCCAGCCGCTCATGGCCCTGCTTGGCCACCTGTCGTAGCGCGGCCTTGGGATTGTCGCGATCGATGGCGATGGGTTTGAGCAGCATGATCGCCCAGCCAAAGAACGGCACGCGCAGCAACTCACGCTTGAGCACCTGAGTCAGGGGCTCGAAGTACGCCGAGAGGAAGAAGGTTTCCCAAGTGCTTTGGTGCTTGGCCAGAATCACGCAGGGGCGCGACGGGATATTCTCCGCGCCGTGCACTTCGTAGCGCAGGCCGACCAGTGTCTTGCCCAGCCAAACGGCACAGCGGCACCAGTTCTGTACCACGAAGCGATAGCGCATGCGGAACGCCATGAACGGCGCGAAAACCAGACAGACCAGGCACCAAGCGAAGGCAGTGAAGGCCAGGAGGAAATAGAACAGCGCAATCCGTGCGGCAAAAAGTAGATTCATCGCGACGCCCTCAGCAGATGTTCGGCAACCGCCGCGAGATCATCGAAAACCTGCGTTCCAGGCGGCAGCGTACCTTCCAGCGTACACACGCCCTTGCCCGTCCTGACTAGGTAAGGCACGCCGCCCAGACACATGCCGGCATGCAGATCGCGATGGCTGTCGCCGACCACCGGCACGCCCTTTAAATCGGGGAGGTGGAGATGCTCGGCAATCTTCTGAAATAGCCCTGGCAGAGGCTTACGGCAATCACAGCCGTCGTCCGGACCGTGCGGACAGTACACGATCAGGTCGATGCGTCCGCCCTGCTCCATCACCAGCTGCTGCATCTTGAAGTGCATATCGTCGAGGGTCGAGGCATTGAACATGCCGCGTGCCAGACCGGACTGGTTGGTGGCAACCGCCACCGTCCAGCCGGCCTTGCACAGGCTGGCGATGGCCTGCAGCGAGCCTGGAATCGGAATCCATTCATCCAGGCTCTTCACATAGGCATCGGAGTCCTCGTTGATGACGCCGTCGCGGTCGAGCACTATCAGTTTCACCGGCTTAGCCAAGTGCGGAAATATCGGCGACGCCAAGGAACAGTCCTCTCAACCGGGCGAGCAAGGCATAGCGGTTGGCGCGTACCGAAGCGTCTTCGGCATTGACCAGTACCGCCTCGAAGAAGGCATCCACTGGGCCGCGCAGATGCGCCAGGCGTTCGAGCGCCTCGCGATACTGGCGCGCCGCCGCAAGCGGTTGCACGGCCTGTTCGGCCTGTTGCAGTGCCGAATACAGCGAAAACTCGGTGGCGTTGTCGAACCAGCGCGGCTCGACGGTCGCTGGCAGCTTCGCTTCGAACTTGCTCAACAGGTTCGATACACGCTTGTTGGCCGCTGCCAGCGCCTCGGCTTCCGGTAGTGTGCGGAACGCCTGCACCGCCTGCACACGCTGATCGAAATCCAGCGCAGAGCCCGGCTGCACGGCACGTACCGACAGATAGGACGCGACTTCGATACCCTCGTCTTCATAGCGTGCCCGCAGGCGGTCGAAGATGAACTCCAGCACCTGTTCGGCCAATCCGGGCGCTTTCACCTGATTGCCGAACTGGCCGATGGCGAAATTCACCGCTTCAACCAGATCGAGATCCAGTTGCTTTTCGATGAGGATGCGCAGGATGCCCAGTGCTGCACGACGCAGCGCGTAGGGATCCTTGCTGCCGGTGGGCAGCATGCCAATGCCGAAGATGCCGACCAGCGTGTCCAGCTTGTCCGCCACGGCCAGAATCGCACCCGTACGGCTGGCCGGCAGCTCGGCGCCAGCACCGCGCGGCATGTATTGTTCGTTCAGCGCCAGTGCCACGTCCTGCGGCTCGCCATCGTTGAGCGCGTAGTAGTAACCGGCGATGCCCTGCATTTCCGGGAACTCGCCGACCATTTCGGTTGCGAGGTCGCATTTGCTCAGCAGGCCAGCACGGGCTGCCCATTGCGGATTGCCTTCGGTGCGCTCGGCGATGAAGGCGGCGAGCCTGGAAACCCGCACGGCCTTGTCGTAGACGGTGCCCAGCTGCGCCTGGAAGATCACGTTCTTCAGTCGCTCGTTGAAGCCCTCCAGTTTCTGCTTCTTGTCCTGCTTGAAGAAGAATTCGGCGTCGGTCAGGCGTGGGCGCACCACTTTCTCATTGCCGGCAACGATCTGCGCCGGATCTTTCGATTCGATATTGGCCACGGTGATGAAGCGCGGCAACAATTTGCCGTTGGCATCGAGCAGGCAGAAATACTTCTGGTTGTCCTGCATGGTGGTGATCAGCGCTTCCTGCGGCACTTCCAGGAAACGTTCCTCGAAGGAGCACACCAGCGGCACCGGCCACTCGACCAGCGCGGCGACTTCATCCAGCAGCGCCGGCGGCACGATGGCGCTGCCGTTCTGCTCGCTGGCCAGCTGCGCGACACGCTTGGCGATCAGTTCGCGGCGCTCGGCGAAGTCGGCAATTACGCGGGCGCTACGCAGGTCTTCCAAATAACTGGTGGGCTTGGAGATACGTACCGGCGCCGGATTATGGAAGCGATGACCGCGGGATTCACGACCAGCGCGCTGCGCGAGAATGATGCAGTCGACGACCTGATCACCCAACAGCATGACCAGCCACTGGGTCGGCCGGACGAACTCTTCCTTGCGCGCAGCCCAGCGCATGCGCTTGGGAATCGGTAGGTCGTTGAGCGAAGTTTCGACGATGCCAGGCAGTAGCTCGGCGGTCGGCTGACCGGGGATCGAGCGGCTGTAACGGAGTTTCGGACCGCTGCGATCGATCTCTGCCAGATCGACACCACACTTGCGGGCGAAGCCCAGCGCAGCCTGGGTCGGCTCGCCTTCGGCGTCGAAGGCGGCCTGCAGGGGCGGGCCATCGAGGTTGATGCTGCGATCAGGCTGTTCGGTATCGAGCTGTTCGATCAGCACCGCAAGGCGTCGCGGCGCGGCGAAGGCCTGGACCCGGCCATGCTTGAGGCCGGCTTCTTTCAAGCCCTTCTCGATACCTGAGCGGAAGGCGTCGGACAGCTTGCCCAGCGCCTTGGGCGGCAGCTCTTCGGTGCCGAGTTCGACCAGAAAATCCAGTGCGCTCATTCTGCTGCCTCCAGCTTGGCCAGTACTTCATCTCGCAGGTCGGGAGTTGCCATGGGGAAGCCCAGCTTGGCGCGGGCTTGCAGGTAGCTCTGCGCCACCGCACGAGCCAGCGCTCGTACGCGCAGGATGTACTGCTGGCGCGCCGTCACCGAGATGGCGCGGCGGGCATCCAGCAGGTTGAAGGTATGCGACGCCTTCAGCACCATTTCGTAGGTCGGCAGGGGTAGCTCCAGCTCGATCAGCCGGTTGGCTTCCGACTCGTAGAAATCGAACAACTCGAACAGCTTGTCGACATTGGCGTGCTCGAAGTTGTAGGTCGATTGCTCCACCTCGTTCTGGTGGAACACGTCGCCGTAGGTCACGGTGCCGAACGGCCCGTCGGTCCAGATCAGGTCGTAGACCGAGTCGACGCCCTGCAGGTACATGGCCAGGCGCTCCAGACCGTAGGTGATCTCACCGGTGACCGGGTAGCACTCGAGGCCGCCGACCTGCTGGAAGTAGGTGAACTGGGTAACTTCCATGCCGTTCAGCCAGACTTCCCAGCCCAGGCCCCAGGCGCCGAGGGTTGGTGATTCCCAGTTGTCCTCGACGAAGCGCACGTCGTGCACCGAGGTATCGACGCCGATGCGGCGCAGCGATTCCAGATACAGGTCCTGGATATTGTCCGGATTGGGTTTCAGCACCACCTGAAACTGGTAGTAGTGCTGCAGGCGGTTGGGGTTCTCGCCATAACGGCCGTCGGCCGGGCGGCGCGAAGGCTGGACGTAGGCCGCATTCCAGGTCTCGGGACCGACGGCGCGCAGGAAAGTGGCGGTGTGGAAAGTACCGGCGCCCATTTCCATGTCATAGGGCTGCAAAACGACGCAACCCTGCTCTGCCCAATAGCTTTGCAGGGCGAGGATCAGGTCTTGGAAGGTGCGCACGGCAGGCGTAGGCTGGGTCAAAATTTCACCTGTGCTGGGCTTCGACAGAAAGCCCCGGAGTATACCCGATAACGGCTCAAACCCGTGGTGGCGCGTGCCTTCGGGTTGAACGTCCGCACTCTGCTTACGCCCCTTCGAGGACCGGAAAAATGCCGCGTTGTGCCTGGTGCAGCGATGATCCGCTGTACATCGACTATCACGACAGCGAATGGGGCGTGCCGACCCGTGATCCTCAGGTGCTCTTCGAATTCCTGATTCTCGAAGCGTTCCAGGCCGGGCTGTCGTGGATCACCGTCTTGCGCAAGCGCGAGCGCTACCGCCAGGTGCTGTTCGGGTTCGATCCACAGCGGCTGGCACAGATGAGCGACGCCGGGATCGACGAGCGCATGCTCGATCCGGGCATCATCCGCAACCGACGCAAGCTCGAAGCCGCACGACGCAATGCCCAGCGCTGGCTGGAACTGGAAGATCCGGTTGGCTGGCTTTGGTCGTTCGTTGGCGGCCAGCCGAAGGTCAATCATTTCTGCTCATCCAGCGAGGTGCCGGCGATAACCCCTGAAGCCGAGGCCATGAGCCGGGCGCTGAAGAAGGCCGGCTTCAGCTTCGTCGGCCCTACCATTTGCTACGCCTACATGCAGGCCTGCGGCATGGTCATGGACCACACCGTCGATTGCGAGCGCTACGCGAAGCTGTCCGGCATCCCGCGCAGCGCCGCCCAAAGCGAGTAGCCGAACGCCGGATGCAGTTACACTAGCGGCTTTGATTTTTCGGGAGAAATCCTTGGACACGTTCAAAGGTGCGCTGGTGGTCGGTTTCCTACGCCTGTTCGCCCTGCTGCCCTGGCGCGCAGTGCAAGGGTTGGGCCGCGCGATCGGTTGGTTGATGTGGAAATTGCCCAACCGTTCCCGCGAGGTCGCCCGGATCAATCTGGCCAAGTGCTTTCCGGAGCTGTCCGCCGTCGAGCAGGAAGCGCTGCTGGGGCAAAGTTTGCGACAGACCGGCATGGCCTTCACCGAAAGCGCCTGCGCCTGGATCTGGCCGGCAGACAAGACGTTGCGGCTGGTCAGGCAGGTCGAAGGGCTCGAAGTACTGGAACAGGCCTTGGCGTCCGGCAAGGGCGTCGTCGGCATCACCAGCCATCTGGGTAACTGGGAAGTGCTCAACCACTTCTACTGCGCGCAGTGCAAGCCGATCATTTTCTATCGCCCGCCGAAGCTGAAAGCCGTGGACGAGTTGCTGCAAAAGCAACGGGTGCAACTGGGCAACAAGGTCGCGGCCTCGACCCGCGAAGGCATCCTTAGCGTGATCAAGGAAGTGCGCCGCGGCGGCGCCGTGGGCATTCCGGCTGATCCGGAGCCCAGCGAAGGGTCCGGCGTATTCGTACCCTTTCTCGGCACGCAGGCGCTGACCAGCAAGTTCGTCCCCGGCATGCTCAGTGGCGGCAAGGCCATCGGCGTGTTCCTCCATGCGTTGCGCCTGGAAGACGGATCGGGCTACAAGGTGATCATTGAAGCGGCACCGCCGGCGATGTACGACGAGGACGTCGAGGTCGCGGTCGCCGCCATGAGCGAGGTGATCGGGCGTTACGTGCGCACCTGGCCGAGCCAGTACATGTGGACCATGAAGCGCTTCAAGAAGCGCCCGGCCGGCGAGCGTCGCTGGTACTGAAAGCTAACGAAGACAACAGGAACGTCAGATGGCCAACCAGCGACAGCACCCACGCGCGCCCATGAAGTGCCGGATCCGTATCACGCATGAGTCCTTTGGCGAAGTTTTCGCCCATACGCGCGATCTGTCCGATGGCGGCGTGTACGTCAAACACCCGCAGCTGGCCGAGCTTCAGCCCGGCATGATCGTCAGCGGCCAGGTGCAGGATCTGCCGATCCCCGCGCCGGTCTTGCAGATGGAGGTGATGCGAGTCGATGTCGAAGGCGCCGGCTTACGCTTCGTGCAGGACAGCTGAACCTGCCGGCCGCTTCCAATAGCTAGCTGCCGGCCTGCTTGTCCAGCTTGCGCAGAAACACGCCCATTTCCTTTTCGGCCTGCTTGTCGCCGTGCGCTTGTGCAGCGACCACGCCCTGCTCCCAGGCCCGACGCGCGCCGTCGCGGTCGCCGCTGGCCTGCAAGGCTTTGCCCAGCAGCTTCCAGGCGGCCGAATACTTGGGGTCCTGTTCGACGCAGCGCTGCAGATGGGTAGCCGCCTGCGCCGCATCGCCGGCGTCCAGATAACCCTTGCCGAGGCCGAAGCGAAGCATGGGATTATCCATGCCCTTGGCCAGCATCTTTTCCAGTGATTCGAGCATCTGCCCTCCCCTGAGATTCACTTGCATCAGGGCCGGCAATCATCGCGAACCGGCCCTGCCACTGCGTCTAGCTTGCCTGAGTGACCGCGCTGAGAAACTCCTGCGTGCGTGTTTCCTGTGGATTGCCGAACAGCTCCTCGGGCGTACCCTGCTCATGGATCCGGCCTTCGTTGAAGAAGCATACGCGGTCGGCGAACTCCCGCGCGAAGCCCATCTGATGGGTGACCATCAGCATAGTCAGGCTATGCGCATCGCCCAGCCGGCGGATGACATTGAGCACTTCACCGCACAGCTCGGGGTCCAGCGCCGAAGTCACCTCATCGAACAGCATCACCTTTGGCCGCATCGCCAGCGCGCGCGCAATGGCCACGCGTTGTTGCTGGCCGCCGGACAGCTGTGACGGGTAATGCTCGAGCTTGTCTTCCAGCCCGACCATGGCCAGCAACTCTTCGGCACGTTCGCGGGCTTCCCTCTTCGACAGGCCGAGCACCTGCACCGGCGCTTCCATCACGTTCTGCCGGGTGCTCATGTGCGGAAACAGATTGAAACTCTGGAACACCATGCCGACCTTGCCGCGCACTCGGCGCAAGTGTCGGGCGTTGGCGCGGACCAGTTCGCCATTGGCCCCAGGCATATGCGTCAGCGGCTCGTCATCGACCATGATCACGCCCTCGTCGATGTCTTCCAGCGTCATCAAGGCGCGCAGCAGCGTGGATTTGCCGGACCCGCTGGGGCCGATGATGGCGACTTTCTCGCCGGTGCGCACATCCAGATCGAGATGGTTGAGCACGGTCAGGTCGCCGTAGCGCTTGGTCACGTCGCGAAACTGCACCATGATTTCCGGCTCGTTGGCCGCGGTGGTCGGGTTCAGATTTTCGGTGGCGGGCATCACTGCGTTCATCGGGCGAGCTCCATACGGTTTTCCAGACGGCGCACGAACCAGGCGAGGCCGAGACTGAGAATGAGGAAAAACAGGCCGACCATGGTGATCGGCTCCAGATAGCGGAAGTGCTCCGAGCCGATGTTCTTGGCCCGCTGCATGATTTCCACCACGGTGATGGCGGACAGCACCGGCGTGTCTTTGAGCATCGAGATCAGGTAGTTGCCCAGCGCCGGCAGGATGGGCCGCAGTGCCTGCGGCAGGATGATCGTGCGGTAGGCGTTGAGCGGCTTCATATTCAATGCCGTCACCGCTTCCCATTGCGCACGCGGCACAGCATCGAGCCCGGCGCGATAGACCTCGGCGGTGTAGCAGGCGTAGTGCAGCGCGATGCCGATGATCCCGGCCTGTAGCGCCGACAGGTTGAGCCCGTAGTTGGGCAGCACGAAGAACAGGAAATACACCTGAATCAGCAGCGGCGTGCTGCGGATGAATTCGATCAACCCGGTCACCGGCCAAGACAACCAGCGCTGCCGGCTGCGCCGTCCCACGGCGAGAAACAGCCCCAGGACGATGGCGATGGAGAAACCCGCAAGGGTGATGCCGATGGTCTTCAGCGAGGCGTCGAGCAGCCTCGGCAGAATCTCCACGGCGAATGCCCAATCGAAGAAGTTCATGACAACCCTCCCCGCATGCGCCCGCGTGCCAGGCGCCGCTCGAGCATGCGCATGGAGAAGTTGATGACCTGCGCCAGGACGAAATACATCACCAGTGCCAAGCCGAAGATTTCCAGCGTCATCAGCGTCGCTTGATCCAGCTGGCGCGCGCGAAAGGCGAGATCCGACAGCGTGATCAACGAAACCAGCGAGGTGTTCTTCAGCAGCTCGATCAGCAGGTTGGTGCCCGGTGGAATCGCTGCCAGCAGGGCTTGCGGCAAGATCACTCGGCGCAAGCGCTGCCAGGCAGTCATATTCAACGCCTGGCACGCTTCGTACTGCCCTTCGGGTACCGCGCGGATGGCGCCGCGCAGCACTTCCGCACCATAGGCGCCAATGTTCAGGCCGAGGCCGACGACCGCGACGCTGAAGGCACTCATGGCAATGTTGAACGGCGGCATCGGTAGTACGAAATAAAGCCAGAACAGCTGGACCAGCAGCGAGCTGCCGCGAAACACCTCGATGTAGGTAATCGCCAGCCAGCGTAGTGGCGCGATGGGCGAAAGTCGTCCCAACGCGCCGACGAGCGCCGCGGCAATGGCCAGCAAGGAGCCCCAGAAAGTGACCTGCACGGTCACCCAGGCGCCCTGCAGCAGGAGGGGGAGCAATTCATTCATCTTGGATTTCCGGTTGGCTCCGGGGATGTTGGAGCTGAGGACGCAAATGGCCCGGTAAGGCCGGCTGCGTGAGCGGGCTGCGGTCCGTCCGCCGAGTGGCGTCTTGCATTTGGCATCGGGAGGCAGGCAGGCGTGAGTCGGCGCACCGCGATGAGGCGCGGCGGCCGAACAGAGGCAAGGGATCTAGCGAAAGGCTGTTCACCGACGGAAGTCCGGCGCGGCATCAGCGTGGCCGCGCCGAAACCATTCAGGCGCTACAGAGCTCGTCGGCCGTCTTGTCGGTGATGTTCGAGCGGTCGAAGCCGAACGGCTCGACAGTTTTCAGGTGCTCGTCACTGCCCAGCCACTTCTTCAGTTCGGCGTTGACCGCATCACGCAGCGCCTCGTCTTGCGGGCGGAACGCCAGGGCACCATAACCGGTGTGGGCGGGGTCGTCCTTGAAGTCGGTGGTGGCCTCGACCTGATCGCCAGCCTTCTCGGCCAGGCCCTTCATGGTCAGCTGGGTGCCGATGGCGGCGTCGGCGCGGCCGGTGCGCACGGCCTGCAATTGCGAGGTGGTGTCGGGCACCTGGACGATCTGCGAATCCTTGATGCCGGCTTCGCGCGCATAGGCGAGGTTGACCGTGCCGGACATGATCGCCAGCTTGGCTTCGGGGTCGTTGGCGATGTCTTCGTAGCTGCGCAGGTTCTTCGGGTTACCCGTTTTCACCAGCAGGGTGTCGGGCAACTGGTAGTGCGGATCGGTAAACAGCACCTGCTTGCAGCGCTCGGGCGTGATGTACATGCCGGCTGCGATCAGGTCGAAGCGGCTGGCGCGCAAACCTGGGATCAGCGAGCCCCATTCGGTGAGGACGGGCTTGATGGTCTCGATGCCCATCTGCTGGAAAATCTTTTCGACGATTTCGGGGGATTCGCCGGTGACGCTTCCATCGGTGGCGGTGTAAGCGAAGGGGGTTTCATTGGCATAGCCGATGCGGACGCTGCTGCTGTCCTTGATGTCTCCCAGGGTATCGGCCTGGGTCAGGCTGCTGAGGGTCACACTCGCTAGTGCGGTACAACCGATCAGTAGCCGGGCAATGGGTGAGATGCTGAAATTCCTCATGGGTGTCACTCCTTTGTTCTTTTGAAATCCGCGATCGGATCATTAGCTTCAGGAGGCAGCCGCCGGGGGCGGAAGTAGTCAAGCCTTGTATTGAATGCGGTTGCCTCGGTTGTTGTTATTGCCATAACCGCAGGTTACGAAGCGTCTGCAGGCGACTCGCTCGCTTCGTAACCCGGACCGAGGATACAAAAGCTGAGCGGTTAACGGAAATGTAGAGGCCGCCATATGAGCCGATTTGTCTCGAATCAGCGGCAAAGGGAGAAGGATTGCCGGCTCGTCAGCATTCACCGTTTTTTGCGGCGAGGTGCGCCGCGCCGAGTGAAGAAGGTCGGCTTAGAAGAACGTGAGGCCCGCCTGGAATAGCCGTTCCACGTCGCGAATGTGCTTTTTGTCGACCAGGAACAGGATCACGTGGTCGCCCGATGCGATAACGGTGTCGTCATGGGCGATCAGCACATGATCGTCGCGAATCACCGCGCCGATGGTGGAGCCCGACGGCAAGGCGATCTTGCCGATGGCGCGCCCGACCACCTTGCTTGAGCGCGGATCGCCGTGGGCGATCACTTCGATGGCCTCCGCCGCACCCCGGCGCAGCGAGTGGGCGCTGACGATATCGCCGCGACGTACATGAGTCAGCAGCGTACCGATGGTGGCCAGCTGCGGGCTGATGGCGATGTCGATCTCGCCGCCCTGCACCAGATCCACATAGGCCGGGTTGTTGATGATGCACATCACCTTGCGCGCACCCAGGCGTTTGGCCAAAAGCGACGACATGATGTTGGCTTCGTCGTCGTTGGTCAGGGCAAGGAACACGTCGGCGTCGTTGATGTTCTCTTCCACCAGCAGGTCGCGATCCGAGGCGCTGCCCTGCAGGATGATGGTGCTGTCCAGAGTGTCCGAGAGGTAGCGGCAGCGTGCCGGGTTCATCTCGATGATTTTCACCTGATAGCGGCTTTCGATGGCCTCGGCCAGACGCTCGCCGATGTGTCCGCCGCCCGCGATGACGATGCGCCGATAGGAATCATCGAGCCGGCGCATTTCGCTCATCACCGCGCGGATATGCGCTTGCGCCGCGATGAAGAAGACTTCGTCGTCGGCCTCGATGACCGTATCGCCCTTCGGCAGGATCGCCTGGTTACGGCGGAAGATCGCTGCCACACGCATGTCGACGTTGGGCATGTGCTTGCGAATCTGGCGCAGCTCTTGGCCCACCAGCGGCCCGCCATAGTAAGCGCGCACCGCCACCAGCTGCGCCTTGCCGCCGGCGAAATCGATCACCTGCAGTGAACCGGGATACTCGATCAGACGCTTGATGTAATTGGTGACCACCTGCTCGGGGCTGATCAGCACATCGACCGGTATCGCCTCGTTGCTGAACAGGTTGGAACGGGTGAGATAAGCAGGCTCGCGCACCCGCGCGATCTTCGTCGGCGTATGGAACAGCGTGTAGGCGACCTGGCAGGCGACCATGTTGGTTTCGTCGCTGTTGGTCACCGCCACCAGCATGTCGGCATCGTCCGCGCCAGCCTGTCGCAGCACAGTCGGAAACGAGCCGCGACCAACCACCGTGCGGATGTCCAGTCGATCCCCGAGATCGCGCAGGCGATCGGGATTGGTGTCGACCACGGTGATGTCGTTGGCTTCACTGGCGAGGTTTTCAGCCAGCGTGCCGCCCACCTGTCCCGCACCGAGAATGATGATCTTCACGCGATCGCTCCTGAAGGGCAGCTTTCCGCCGCCCATGATTGGTCAAACTTATCGATTACGAATCCGTACGGTGAACCGGGCGGCGCCCACAGTCGAATGATGCCGACGTCTCCCGGTGGGCTGAAGCCCACCCTACGGTGCTGACGCCGACAACGCGATGTACGCCGTAGGGTGGGCCGGGCGGCGTTCCGCTTTAGCCCACCGCCGCCGACACACCTTCGCTGGTCTACCCCACCGAGGTGGTCCTCCTGCCTCATTTAGATACTCGGTCCGCAGATATGTAGGATGGGCGCAATCCATCACCGCCATCTGATGGGTTGCACCCATCCTACGGCCTACGCTTCTGGACCACCGTGTAGGGCGCTCCGCTTCAGCCCGCCACAGAGACCGCATCACTGATTCTGCCCACCGAGGTGCCCCCCCTGCCTGCTCGTTCAGAAGGCTGGGCCGCGATTTTCATCAGCTTGGCGTAATAGAAGCCGTCATGGCCGTTCTCCTGCGGCAACAGCTGACGGCCATGAGACTGCTCGACACCGAAACCTTTCGGCAGGTCCAACTGACGCGCACCGGGCATGCGCGCCAGGAACGCCTCGATCACCTCACGATTCTCGGTCGGCAGCACCGAGCAGGTGGCATACAGCAGCACGCCGCCGACCTCCAGGGTCGGCCAGAGCGCGTCGAGCATCTCGCCCTGCAGCGCGGCCAGGGGCGCGATATCGTCTGCCTGACGGGCCAGTTTGATGTCTGGATGGCGGCGGATCACGCCGGTCGCCGAACAGGGCGCGTCGAGCAAGATGCGCTGGAACGGCCGACCGTCCCACCATTGATCCGTCGCACGCGCATCGGCGGCAACCAGCTGTGCTTGTAGTTGCAAGCGGTCGAGGTTCTCCTGCACGCGCTGCAGCCGCTTGGGCTCCAGATCCAGCGCGACGACTTCCGTCAGCGTGGGCTCGCGTTCGAGGATATGGCAGGTCTTGCCACCCGGCGCGCAGCAGGCGTCCAGCACGCGTTGGCCAGGCGCCAGGTCGAGCAGAGACGCCGCCAGCTGCGCCGCTTCGTCCTGCACGCTGACGTGCCCTTCGGCGAATCCCGGCAGTTGGCCAACGTCGCAAGCCTCGGCCAGACGAATGCCGTCCTCGCTGTTGTTGCAGGCGAAGGCTTCGATGCCGGCGGCTTGCAGCAGGGCAAGATAGTCGTCGCGCTCGGCCTGACGGCGGTTGACCCGCAGCATCATCGGCGGATGCACGTTGTTCGCTGTGCAGATCGCCTCCCAGTGTTCCGGCCAGTGCGCCTTCAGCGATTTCTGCAGCCAGCGCGGATGGGCGAAGCGGATCACCGGATCGCGCTCCAGCTCAGCGAATAGCGTTTCGCCTTCGCGCTGGGCATTGCGCAGCACGGCGTTGAGCAGACCCTTGGCCCATGGCTTCTTCAGTTTGTCCGCACAGCCGACGGTTTCGCCGATGGCCGCGTGCGGCGGTATGCGGGTGTAGAACAGCTGGTAGAGGCCGACCAGCAGCAGCGCTTCGACATCGCGGTCGGCGGCCTTGAATGGCTTTTGCAACAGGCGCTCGGCCAGGCCGGCCAGCCGCGGCTGCCAGCGTGCGGCACCGAATGCCAGCTCCTGGGTCAGGCCGCGATCACGCGCGTCGACCTTGCTCAGAACCTCGGGCAGGCTGCTGTTCAACGATGCTTTGCCGGCCAGCACCACACCAAGCGCACGGGCCGCGGCGAGGCGCGGGTTCATCGACATTATTCGAACACCTTGCCCGGCGCGAACTGCTCACGCCGGCTGTTGTATAGATCGCTGAAATCAAGCGGCTTGCCGCCCGCCAGTTGCAGGCGCGTAATAAACAACGAGCCCGCACCACACGCGACCTGCAGACCGTCCTTGCCGGCGCCGATGATCTGACCCGGCGCGCCCTGCCCGTCCCCCAGACGTGCGGCGTGAATCTTCACGGCGGCGCCGTCCAGGCTGCTGTGGCAGATCGGCCAGGGATGGAAAGCGCGGACCAGGCGCTCCAGCTCGATAGCCGGGCGGCTCCAGTCCAGGCGCGCTTCGTCCTTGTTCAGCTTGTGCGCATAAGTCGCCAGGCTGCCGTTCTGTACCTCACCTTTCAGCGAGCCGGCTTCCAGCGCTGCGACCGCTTCGACCACCGCGCGCGCGCCGAGCTCGGCAAGCCGGTCGTGAAGGCTGCCGCCCGTGTCGTTGGTTGTGATCGGCGTGCTGACTTTCAGCAGCATCGGCCCGGTGTCCAGGCCGGCTTCCATCTGCATCACCGTCACCCCGGATTCGGCATCGCCGGCTTCGACGGCACGCTGAATCGGCGCCGCGCCGCGCCAGCGTGGCAGCAACGACGCATGGCTGTTGATACAGCCCAGGCGCGGCATATCCAGCACCGCCTGCGGCAGGATCAAGCCGTAAGCGACCACCACCATCAGGTCGGCCTGCAACGCGGCCAATTCCGCCTGAGCCGCCGGATCGCGCAGGGTTTGCGGTTGGTACACGGTAATCCCATGCTGCAATGCGAGCTGCTTGACCGGGCTGGGCATCAGCTTCTGCCCGCGACCGGCAGGCCGATCCGGCTGGGTGTAGACGGCCACCACGTGCCGATTGGCGTCGAGCAGAGCCTGCAGGTGCTGGGCGGCGAATTCCGGCGTGCCGGCAAAAACGATGCGCATGTCAAACACTCGTCAAATAAAAAAGGCTTGCTGCTGCAAGCCTTTGGTGTCGGGAATCAAGCCTGCTGACGGTGGATCTTTTCCAGCTTCCTCTTGATCCGGTCGCGCTTGAGATTGGATAGATAGTCGACAAACAACTTGCCGTTGAGGTGATCGCACTCATGCTGGATGCACACCGCGAGCAGGCCTTCGGCGATCAGTTCGTAGGGCTGGCCGTCGCGGTCCAGTGCCTTGATCTTGACCTTTTGCGGGCGGTCGACGTTTTCATAAAAACCGGGTACGGACAGGCAACCTTCCTGGTACTGCTCCATCTCGTCGGTGAGGAATTCGAACTCCGGGTTGATGAAAACCCGCGGCTCGGACTTGTCCTCGGACAGGTCCATCACCACCACGCGTTTGTGCACATTGACCTGCGTCGCGGCCAGGCCGATGCCCGGCGCGTCGTACATGGTTTCGAACATGTCGTCGATCAGCTGACGAATACCGTCGTCGACCACGTCCACCGGCTTGGCGATGGTGCGCAGGCGTGGATCGGGAAATTCAAGGATGTTCAGGATTGCCATATGCGTTTGTGATGCACTTATGGAATAAAGTGAAAAGCCGCTGCTAAGATGCCGGGCAGCTTGTAAACGGCTTAACGCCGCTTTCCACAAGGGTTTCTGCGGCGCTAGGGCGCTTTACGTGAAGGCACATCATAAAGGGATTCACCATATGAGGAAATCACTACTCGCCCTGCTGCTGGTGGCGATTGGCGGCATGGCGCAGGCCGCTGTGCAGCTCAAGGATAATCATCCGGAGCAGTACACCGTAGTGAAAGGCGACACCCTCTGGGATATCTCCGGTCGCTTCCTCAGCGAACCCTGGAAATGGCCGGAACTCTGGCACGCCAATCCCCAGGTGGAAAACCCGCATCTGATCTATCCCGGCGACAGCCTGAGCCTGGTCTACATCGACGGCCAGCCGCGCATCATGCTCAACCGCGGCGCGTCGCGCGGGACCATCAAGCTTTCTCCCACCGTTCGCACGACACCGATGGCCGAAGCCATCAGCACCATCCCGCTGGAAGCCATCAACAGTTTTCTGTTGAGCAACCGCATCGTCGACAGCGCTGCCGAATTCGAAGCCGCGCCCTATATCGTCGCCGGCAACGCCGAACGCGTTATCAGCGGTTCCGGCGACCGCGTCTACGGACGTGGTGAGTTCCAGGACGATATCGCCATCTACGGCATCTTCCGTCAGGGCAAGACCTACGCGGATCCTGATACCGGTGAGTTCCTCGGCATCAATGCCGACGATGTCGGCACCGCCGAACGTATCGACATGGAAGGTGACATCGCGACCATGATGCTCACGCGTGTCACCCAGGAGGCACGCATCGGTGACCGCATGTTCCCCAGCGAAGAGCGCGCAGTGAACTCGACCTTCATGCCGAGCGAGCCGGAAGAAGAAGTCAACGGCGTGATTCTCGACGTGCCGCGCGGCGTGACGCAGATCGGCCAGTTCGATGTGGTTACTCTGAACAAGGGCGCGCGTGACGGTTTGAGCGTTGGCAACGTGCTGGCGGTGTACAAGACCGGCGAAACCGTACGCGACCGGGTCACCGGCGAAAACGTCAAGATTCCCGATGAGCGTTCGGGCCTGCTGATGGTCTTCCGCACCTACGACAAGCTCAGCTACGGCCTGGTGCTGCAGGCGACCCGCTCGTTGGCGGTGATGGACAAGGTCCGCAATCCCTGATTTCCCAAGCCCCGCCGATGCGGTAATGCTGTTCACTTAAGTAAGTTCGCCCCGAGGTCGGGCCTCCCACGAAAGCAGCAGGTGCAGACCAGTTCCCCGTGGGAGGCGCGACCTCGCGGCGAATACAGGCCGCAGGCCTGTCCGAAACGCAGGCGTGCCTGAGTCGACAGCGCTTGAGTGAATAACGTTACGCCGTTGCGGGGCTTTTTTCTGCTGATTGGCACCGTATGGATGCGGTGCGCCAAGACAAGGAATGTTCACCATGCCTGCGATTTCCCCTGCCGAACTCGAAGCCCGCCTGCGCCTGCATTTGCTGCCGGAACTCGGCCCGCGGCGACTGCAAAAGCTGCTCAGCGCCTTTCCCGACGCCTCTTCCGCGCTCAGCGCACCGGCAACCGCCTGGCGCGCCCTGGGTTTGCCGGCCAGCTGTGCCGAACCTAGGCGCAGTCCGGCGATACGCGAGCGAGCCGCTGCAGCGCTGAGTTGGCTGGAGCAGCCAGGCCACCAGTTGCTGATGTGGGATGACCCCGCCTACCCTGCTTTATTGGCGGAGCTGCCGGATGCACCGCCGCTGCTGTTCGTCGATGGTGATTCGAGTCTGTTGGAGCGACCCCAGCTGGCGATGGTCGGCAGCCGCCGCGCTTCACGTCCAGGGCTGGACAACGCCACGGCCTTCGCCCGAAGCCTGGCTAACGGCGGCTTCGTGATCACCAGCGGCTTGGCGCTCGGCATCGACGGCGCGGCGCATCAGGGTGCGCTGGATGTCGGCGGTAAAACCGTGGCGGTGCTGGGTACCGGCTTGCAGCATCTCTATCCGCGCCGCCACATCGGTCTCGCCGCGCGCATCGTCGAAGCCGGTGGCGCGCTGGTTTCAGAATTGCCGCTGGACTGCGCGCCGCACGCATCCAACTTTCCGCGGCGCAATCGAATCATCAGCGGACTGTCCCTGGGTGTGCTGGTGGTCGAGGCCAGCCCTTCCAGCGGTTCGCTGATTACCGCCCGGCTCGCAGCCGAGCAGGGACGCGAGGTTTATGCCATTCCCGGCTCGATTCACCATCCAGGCGCGCGTGGCTGTCATCAGCTGATCCGCCAAGGCGCGGCGCTGGTGGAAAGCGTCGACGACATTCTTCAGGCACTGCGCGGCTGGCAGCAGACGGTGCCAACCAGCCAGCCGCAATCCCATCGACCGTCCCATCCGCTGCTCGATCAGCTGCATGCGGCACCGATGACCAGCGAGACCTTGGCCGCTGCGGTCGTACAACCGCTGGCGCAGGTGCTGGCGGAACTGACCGAGCTAGAAATCGAAGGGCTGGTCGCCTGCGAAAACGGTGTATGGATCGCGCGAGTGAGCTAAGTGCAGCTGCCTCGCCACAGGCGCTTGGGTACACTGCGCGAATCAAGCAGCGGAGGTAGCGATGGTCGGTAACTGGCGTGTGCAACAGGCGGCCCGGGTGGTCAGAAACGGCGGTGTCATCGCCTATCCGACCGAAGCCGTCTGGGGGCTGGGCTGCGACCCCTGGGATAGCGATGCGGTGCATCGGTTGCTGGCGCTGAAGGAACGGCCGGTGGAAAAGGGGCTGATCCTGGTGGCCGACCGCATCGAACAGTTCGATTTCCTGTTGGAAGACCTGCCCGAACGCTGGCTGGACCGCCTGGCGGGCAGCTGGCCGGGGCCCAACACCTGGCTGATACCGCACCGGCAGCGACTGCCCGATTGGATCACCGGCAAGCATGACAGCGTGGCCCTGCGCGTCAGCGATCATCCGCTGGTGGCCCGGCTTTGCGAGCTGACGGGCCCGCTGGTATCTACTTCGGCCAACCCCGCTGGCCGCCCATCGGCCCGCACACGCCTGCGCGTCGAACAGTACTTCCCTCGCCAGCTCGACGCGGTGCTCGGCGGCTCTTTGGGCGGGCGCCGTAATCCCAGCACCATCCGGGATGTGCGTAGTGGGGAAGTCATACGGGCGAGTTAGCGTAGGGCCGAACATGTTCGGCCTTCATGAGCTCGTCGGGTTTCGTCGTCACGCACACTTGGGTTACGCCTTCGGTTAATCGACCTACGGCTTGAAAGCATCGCGCTGGGGCAGGCCTCCCACGAAAAACAGCCGGTGCACTCCGAACCTCCCCTAAAAGGCACGACCTCGCGGCGATTGCAGTCCGCAGGTCTGCTCAAGGCCTGAAGTCTACGGCAGCAGGATGGTCGATCCGGTGGTACGGCCCTCGGCCAACAAACGCTGCGCTTCGGCCGCTTCACCGAGCGCAAAGCGTTGGCCGATCTCCACCTCGATCTTGCCGCTGGCGATCATCTCGAACAGCTCCGCCGCCATTGCCTGCAAGCGTGGTGCCGTGTCGGCGTAGCCAGCGAGGATCGGCCGGGTGACGAACAGCGAGCCCTTCTGCGCCAGCACGCCGAGGTTGACCCCGGTCACCGCGCCTGAGGCATTACCGAAGCTGACCAGCAGCCCGCGTGGCGCCACGCAATCGAGGGAAATTTCCCAACTGCTTTTACCCACTGAGTCGTAGACCACCGGGCATTTCTGCCCGTCGGTCAGCTCCAGCACTCGCTGCACCACATCCTCGCGGGTGCGGTCGATGGTGGCCCAGGCACCTAGCGCCTTGGCCCGCTCGGCCTTTTCCGCCGAACCGACGACGCCGATCAGCCTGGCGCCCAGCGCCTTCGCCCACTGACAGGCAATCGAGCCGACACCGCCGGCCGCTGCGTGGAACAGGATGGTTTCGCCGGCCTGTAGCGGATATACCTGACGCAGCAGATATTGCGTGGTCAAGCCCTTGAGCATCACCGCCGCCGCCTGTTCGAAGCTGATCGCATCCGGCAACTTCACCAGATGCCGCGCGGGCAGTACGTGATGTTCACCATAAGCGCCCAGCGGCCCGGTGGCGTAGGCCACGCGATCCCCGACTTGCCACTGCTCGACGCCCTCGCCTAGCGCCTCGATCACGCCGGCGCCTTCTGTTCCCAGGCCCGATGGCAGGCTTGGCGGCGCATAGAGGCCGCTGCGGAAATAGGTGTCGATGAAGTTCAGACCGATCGCGTGGTTGCGCACGCGAACCTCACCGGCGGCGGGCGACCTAACCTCTGTGTCGACCTGTTCGAGAACCTCGGGACCACCATGCTGGCTGAACTGGATACGCTGCGACATAGAAGACTCCTGGCGGGCATAAAGGAAGCTATCCAACCCCTGCGGCGGGCATTCGTCAACCGGGCGGATGGTATGCTTGCCCGCTTCATCGCACCGCCCTCCTTGCCAAGGTGATCTCGTGAACGACCGAACCGAAGCCGTCAAAGCCTACCTGCTCGATCTGCAGGATCGTATCTGCGCCGCGCTGGAAACCGAGGATGGCGGTGCCCGCTTCGTCGAAGACGCTTGGACCCGACCGGCCGGTGGCGGTGGCCGGACGCGGGTAATCGAGAACGGCGCGCTGATCGAAAAAGGCGGGGTGAATTTCTCCCACGTGCATGGCGCCGGCCTGCCGCCTTCGGCCAGCGCCCATCGTCCCGAGCTGGCCGGGCGCGGTTTCGAGGCGCTTGGCGTGTCGCTGGTGATTCACCCGCACAATCCCTACGTACCGACCTCCCACGCCAACGTGCGCTTCTTCATCGCCGAGAAGGACGGCGAAGAACCTGTTTGGTGGTTCGGCGGTGGCTTCGATCTGACGCCGTACTACGGCTTCGATGAAGACTGCGTGCACTGGCACCGGGTCGCCCGTGATGCATGCGCGCCCTTTGGCGCCGATGTCTATCCGCGCTACAAAGAGTGGTGCGACCGCTACTTCCACATCAAGCACCGCAACGAGCCGCGCGGCGTTGGCGGGTTGTTCTTCGACGACCTCAACCAGTGGGATTTCGACACCAGCTTTGCCTTCATGCGCGCCGTCGGCGATGCCTACCTGGACGCCTACCTGCCCATCGTGCGCAAGCGCAAGGCCACGCCCTTCGGTGAACGCGAACGTGAATTCCAGCTGCTGCGCCGCGGTCGCTACGTGGAATACAACCTGGTCTACGACCGCGGCACGCTGTTCGGCCTGCAATCGGGTGGGCGCACCGAATCGATCCTGATGTCGCTGCCGCCGCAAGTCGCTTGGGGCTACGACAAGCACCCCGAGCCGGGCACGCCGGAAGCGCGGCTGACCGAATACTTCTTGCAGGATCGTGACTGGCTGAAAGAGCAGCCATAAGCCCCAAGCGGCAAGCCACAAGCCAAGCCGTCGTGCTTGCAGCTTGAGGCTTGCAGCTTGCAACTTGAGGACTCCCCATGGACCGCTACGGCGTATTCGGCAACCCCATCGGTCACAGCAAGTCGCCACAGATCCATCGCCTGTTCGCCGAGCAGACGGGCCAGTCGCTCAGCTATGAACCGCTGCTGGCGCCGCTGGAGGACTTCCCCGGCTTCGCTCGTCAGTTCTTCACCGAAGGCCGGGGCGCCAACGTCACCGTGCCGTTCAAGGAAGAGGCCTACCGACTGGCCGACCAGCTGACTGAACGCGCGCGCCGTGCCGGTGCGGTGAATACCTTGCAGAAACTCGACGATGGCCGGCTGTTGGGGGACAACACCGACGGCATCGGCCTGGTGCGCGATCTGCTGGATAACGCCGGCATCGCTCTGCAAGGCAAACGCATCCTGTTGCTGGGCGCTGGCGGCGCGGTGCGGGGCGTGCTCGAACCCTTGCTGGCTCAGCGCCCCAGCGCACTGGTGATCGCCAATCGCACGCTATCGAAGGCCGAGCGGCTGGCAAGTGAATTTGCCGAACTGGGTCCGATCAGCGCCAGCGCCTTCGAGCAGTTGCGAGGCCGCTTCGATGTGATCATCAATGGCACCTCGGCCAGTCTCGGTGGTGAGCTGCCGCCGCTGGCCGATGAGCTGATCGGGCCCGGTGCAACCTTCTGCTACGACATGATGTACGGCGCCAAACCTACGCCTTTCTGCGAGTGGGCCGCCGGCCTTGGGGCGCATACCCGTGATGGTCTCGGCATGCTGGTCGAACAAGCTGCGGCGGCCTTCGAGCTGTGGCGCGGGGTAAGGCCGGAGTCAGGGCCGGTGCTGGCTGAACTGCGTCGTCAGCTCGCCTGACGGTGCGCTTCAGTCGGTGAGAGACGCGTCCTCGCGGCGAATCGGGACCTGTGCCAATAGCAAGAGCAAAGGCTTCGTCCCGAGGTCGGGCCTCCTACAAGAGGCAACTAGCCCAAGCCCCGTAGGCGGATGCACGCCACGGAACGACACGCGGTCAGATAAGCGCTCCGAGCCGCCATGCCAGAGAGCAGACTTGTTCAGAGGCGGAAGCGGATTTCCTGATGCACATGCTGTGGGTTTTCCAGCTCGTCGACCATGCCTGCAGCGATGCGTCGTAGCTGCACGCGGCGGTCGTCGGCGGCCAACCCTTCGATGTCGGTAAAGTCTTCGATCGACAGATCCTCGCCGGCGCTTTTGGCATCCACCAGGGTCCATTTCAGCGCATGTTCGGCGGAAAGTATCTGTAAGGCGGCGACCATTTCTGGCTCATCAGCATGGGCGGTGAAGTCCGCCACCAGCAGCAGGCGCTCGACGCCGATCTCCCGTAGCCCGGATAGCAACGTCTCCACGGCCTTGTACAGATCCTGTGGCTGCCCTACGGCGTCCGCGCCTGGAGCGGTGGGCACCGAGGGGCTGTCGAACAGGCAGATCACCCCATGCATGCCGGCGACGCTGCGCGCCACGCTGGCGGCGTCGAACAAATCACCGGGCTTGGCGCGCAGGCCGGGACGGGCGGTCATCGAATTGAGGTCGTTGACCAGCGCCACGGCTTCATGCTGTCGGCTCAGCAGCTCGCACAACAAGGCGTTGCCCAGGCTGGAATGCGCCCCATACAGGGCGAACTTGAGGCGTGGCGTCTCGGCATTGAGCATGAAGAATCTCCTATGGTCTTTTGACGTTCGCGGCTCGCAGCGAAACGTCGCAAGCCCTAACGACGGGTGACCAGATAACCGATCAGCGCCACCGCGCCGGCAGCCAGTGCCAGGGTACTCACCGGATGCTCGCGTACACAGTCTTTGGCCAGACGGCTGGCTTCGCGGCCTCGCTTGGACAGGTCGCGGTAATGCGCGTCCCAATCGGTGTCTTGCCACAGCGACTCGGCACGCGAGCGCAGCGAATCGAAGCGATGCCGTGATCCGCGGGTCGCGTCGTGCTTGAGCTCGTCGAGGGCGGTCATCAGGTTATGGATCTCACGCTCGATTTCGTCACGTGTGGTGGGCTTGCTGTAGCGGGACATAGTCGGTTCTCCCCAGTTGAATGTGCTGTTTGGACCCCATGGCCAAGCGAAGGTGCAGCCTGCCGGCGACGCCCTTGGTAGGTAGCGGACCAGCAGCATCGGCACGGGTTCCCGTCCGTCGGGCTGATTGGTTGGCTGCGTCTTCGCTGCCGATAGCGAGGGAAGCGCCGGTCAGGGCGAGGCTCGTGATGTTCTTCTACACTTCACAGCGCTGCGGTAAGCATCGCCGCCTACGCAGTCCAGCAAGCGCAGCGGTACGCGCAAAAGGAAGGCGGCAGCAGTGCTGAACGTGCAGAAATATCTAAAGTACGGTTCAGGTTTATCTATAAAATGCGCGCCGCGTTTGTTTGCTTCGGCGCGTCTTTCTTCAATGCCAATTCATCGGTGTTCATCTTGAAAATTCGTCAATCCGTTCTCGGTCTGCTGCTTGCCTGCGGCAGCGTCATCCTGACTCCAACAACCCTCGCTGCCCCTCAATCCACTGCCGCTGCATCCGCGATGCAACAGGAGCTGGCTTCCAGCAGCGCCCTGCTGATCGATCTCAACAGCAACGAAGTACTCTATTCGAGCAACCCTGACTGGGTGGTGCCCATCGCGTCGGTAACCAAGCTGATGACGGCGATGGTCGTGCTCGATGCCAAGCTGCCTCTGGAACAGCGCTTGCCCGTTACCATCCGCGATGCGCAGGAAATGCAGGGTGTGTTCTCGCGGGTGCGCATCGGCAGCGAGATCAGCCGCCGCGAGATGCTGCTGTTGACCCTGATGTCTTCGGAGAACCGCGCTGCCGCGAGCCTGGCGCATCACTATCCGGGCGGTTACGCCGCGTTCATCCAGGCCATGAACGCCAAGGCGCTGGCGCTGGGCATGACCCAGACGCGCTATGTCGAACCCACCGGTCTGTCCGAACAGAACGTCTCCAGCGCCAATGATCTGGTCAAGCTGCTCAAGGCCAGCCAGGGCTATCCGGTGATCGAACAGTTCAGCACCACCGGCGAAAAGACCGTCGCTTTCCACAAACCCAACTACACCCTCGGTTTTCGCAACACCAACGCGCTGGTGCGCAAACCCGACTGGAGCATCCAGCTGACCAAGACCGGTTTCACCAACGCCGCCGGCCATTGCCTGGTGATGCGCACCGTCATGGATCAGCGCGAAGTGGCCTTCGTCGTGCTCGATGCCTTCGGCAAATACACCCACATGGCCGACGCCAGCCGTCTGAAGAAATGGCTGGAAACCGGCAAGGTCACGCCGGTGGCGCCCGCCGCGCTGGCCTACAAACAGCAGAAGCAGGCCGCGCGCCAACTGGCCGGACAGCCCGGCGATGCGGCCGCCGCGGTAGCCGGCGCGCGCTGAGGCCCCCGCCGCGAGAAGGCGAGCCAAGACTCGTAGGAGCGAGCTTGCTCGCGAATAGGGCTGCACGACGCGGCAGCTCGCGAGCAAGCTCGCTCCTACACGGGTCAACCGGCAACGAGCGTCTGGCTTCAACGCATCGCATTCTCGATGCAACGATGGCGAAACACTCGACTCAAACGACTACATCGTCCCTCAGCGCACCGGGAAACGAACGTCGCCATGAGTACACCAGACAGCAGCTACATCGAATGGCTGGAAAGCCAATCCATGCTCCATACGGCCCGCGAGCGGGCCCGCCTGTATGCCGGCCAGGCCCGGCTCTGGCAACGCCCCTACGCCCAGGCGCGGCCGCGCGATGCGAGCGCCATTTCCTCGGTGTGGTTCACCGCCTACCCCGCCGCCATCATCACTGCCGAAGGCGGCTCGGTGCTGCAGGCGCTGGGCGACGATCGGCTCTGGAGCGCACTTTCAGAGCTCGGTGTGCAGGGTATTCACAACGGCCCGATGAAGCGCTCCGGCGGTCTGCGTGGGCGTGAATTCACTCCGACCATCGATGGCAACTTCGACCGCATCAGCTTCGACATCGACCCCAATCTGGGCACCGAGGCGGAAATGCTGCAGCTCAGCCGCATGGCCGCCGCGCACAACGCCATCGTCATCGACGACATCGTCCCGGCGCACACCGGCAAGGGCGCTGATTTCCGCCTCGCCGAGATGGCTTACGGCGATTACCCCGGCCTGTACCACATGGTCGAGATCAACGAGGAAGACTGGTCCCTGCTGCCCGAAGTGCCGCCGGGGCGCGATTCGGTCAACCTCACGCCGCCGGTGGTCGACCAGCTCAAGGACAAGCACTACATCGTCGGCCAGCTGCAGCGGGTGATCTTCTTCGAGCCGGGCATCAAGGACACCGACTGGAGCGCCACCGGCATCGTCACCGGCGTCGACGGCAAGCGCCGGCGCTGGGTCTACCTGCACTATTTCAAGGAAGGCCAGCCGTCGCTGAACTGGCTGGACCCGACTTTCGCCGCGCAACAGCTGATCATCGGCGACGCCCTGCACGCCATCGACGTGTCCGGTGCGCGCGTGCTGCGCCTGGATGCCAACGGCTTTCTCGGCGTCGAGCGACGCGCCGAGGGCACAGCCTGGTCCGAGAGCCATCCGCTGTCGGTGACCGGCAACCAGCTGATCGCCAGTACCATCCGCAAGGCCGGCGGCTTCAGCTTCCAGGAGCTGAACCTGACCATCGACGACATCGCCGCCATGTCCCACGGCGGCGCCGACCTGTCCTACGACTTCATCACCCGTCCCGCCTATCACCACGCGCTGCTGACCGGCGACACGGAGTTCCTGCGGCTGATGCTGCGCGAGGTGCACGCCTTCGGCATCGACCCGGCATCGCTGATCCACGCGATGCAGAACCACGACGAGCTGACCCTGGAACTGGTGCACTTCTGGACGCTGCACGCCTACGACCATTACCACTACCACGGCCAGACGCTGCCGGGCGGCATCCTGCGCGAGCACATCCGCGAGGAAATGTACGAGCGGCTGACCGGCGAACACGCGCCCTACAATCTCAAGTTCGTCACCAATGGCGTGTCCTGCACCACCGTCAGCGTGATCACCGCCGCGCTCGGCATTCGCGACCTGAATGCCATCGGCGCCGCCGAGATCGAACAGATCCAGCGCCTGCATATCCTGTTGGTGATGTTCAACGCTATGCAGCCCGGCGTGTTCGCACTCTCCGGCTGGGACCTGGTCGGCGCTCTGCCGCTCGAGGCTGCGCAGGTCGAGCACCTGATGGGCGACGGCGATACCCGCTGGTTGCACCGCGGCGCCTACGATCTGGCCGACCTCGCACCCGAGGCCGACGCCTCAGCCGAAGGCTTGCCCAAGGCGCGCTCGCTCTACGGCAGTCTGGTCGAGCAGCTAAAGACCCCAGGCTCTTTCGCCTGCCAGCTCAAGCACATCCTCAGTGTCCGCCGCGCCTACGACATTGCCGCGAGCAAGCAGATCATGATTCCCGACGTAAAAACGCCGGGGCTGCTGGTGATGGTGCATGAACTGCCGGCCGGCAAGGGCGTGCAGATTACCGCGCTGAATTTCAGCGCCGAGTCGATCAGCGAAACCCTTTGCCTGCCCGGCATCGCGCCCGGTCCGGTGGTGGACATCATCCACGAGCGGGTCGAGGGTGATCTGACCGACAGCTGCGAAGTGACCCTTAACCTCGATCCTTACGAGGGATTGGCGTTGCGCGTGGTGAGTGCGGCTTCACCGGTGCTTTAGGACGATGAGCGGCCAGCCAGGCCCTTCGCCGCGCTGCCCGGCGCGGCTATAGTGCGCGTCGAACGGCACCACTCGGTGCCGTTCGCACCTCCAGTCCGTGAGCCATTCGAGTGCCCATTCCTACCGTGCGCCTGTTCCGTCACGTTTTGCTCGGCGCTGCCTGCCTGTGCGCCACTGCGGCGTCAGCCCAGACCACGTGCCCGCCGGGTGAACAACCCATCTGCCTTGGCGTTTGTGTCTGCCTGCCCGGCTCACCGCGCGACACCGAAGCGCTCTACGAACAGGTCCAATGGCTCGCCGCCACAGGACTGGAAACCTGGATACGCCAATCGCGCGACCAGCTGGCGCTACAGGAAAGCCAGCCGATTCCGCTGCATATTCGTTCCCAGCTCGAGTCTCGCTTCGACCTCTCCGTGCTGGAAACGGCGCGCTACCGAGTCGGCGATGACGCCGTGCTCAATGCCGCCAACACCTTGTTGCAAAACCCCGACGTCACTGCCGTGACGCTGATCGACATCATCGTCTTCCGCAACGAGGTCGACGCCCGCGACAACCTCGCGCTCTGGGCCCACGAGCTCAAGCACGTCGAGCAATACCTCGAATGGGGCGTCGGCGAATTCGCCCGGCGCTATACCCGCGACCATCGCAGCGTCGAACGCCCGGCCTATGCCCTGCAGATCGAAATTGAACGAGAGCAGACGCCTGCCACCGCAACCGGCCCGCGCCAGTAAACAAGCGCAACCGCATTAATCCGCCATGGCCACCCCGCGCGGTCGGTTCGTCGGCTGCGCAAGGAATACCGGAACCAACTTCACGTTACCCCTCTCTGTTGAACAGGTGGGTCGTCACGTCCAAGGCAACGTTACAGGCCGATACCGGCTTAATCCACACAGCGAGGTGAGCGAGATGAGCGACGAACAACGCATTCGTGAAAAGGCATACGAAATCTGGGAAGCCAAAGGCCGACCGGAAGGGCAGGAAAGCGAACACTGGGCGCAAGCAAGAGACGAGATGGAGCCCTTCTACAAGGAAGGCGATGCCACGGCCGGCAGTGTAGAAAGCAGTGTCGCGATCCCTATGCCCAAGTCTTCAGACGAGCAAAAGTAGGCTCTACTTCCATGCGAGCCTGCACCAAGCGGACTCGCATCCTGCCTAGCCATACGTCTGATAACCGTAAAAAAGTGATTAATCCGGGACGACGCTTTGCCCGTCAACCGCACCGGTAACGTGGCGCGCACGCGCCTGGACACGCGTCTGGAATTGCGCACGCGGATCACAAACAAGCCGCTCGGCTTAAGCCAAAGCGGCTACCACGAGACGGGGTGTCCGGCCCGTCACCACGGAAGGTAAAGATGGCCCGCTTCTTCCCCATTCGGTGGCAATGCCAGTCCCGTGGCGGCAACCGGACCGGCGCGGTCGCCTGGGCATAGGCCTCGATCAGCCGCCGCGGAACCCTGCCACGCCTTAAACGCTCTTTCCATTCGGCCCCGGCGCATTCACCCCGTCCAGCGTGGAACGGCTTTCGCCCGCGCCATCGGTAATCACGCTAAAACTGCCATCGGTCTCCAGCACCACCGCTTCGATGCCATCCAGCGCGGCCAGCCCCTGACTGCGCGCGGCGGCACGCACCTCGTCCTGGGTCACCCGCGCCGCGCGCAAGGCGTCGCCGAGAAAACGCCCTCGATAGAACAGCAGCGCCGGCTCACCCGTCACCGTACGCCGCACCCAAGCCACCCGCACGCTGGACCAGGTGACCACATACTGCAGCCCAATCAACAGCGCGAAGGCCAGCACCCCCTCGGCTAGCGACACATTGCGATTGAGCAGAATCGTCGCAAAGGTCGACCCCAGCGCCACCGTTACCACCAGATCGAACGCATTCATCTTCGACAACGTCCGCCGCCCCGACAGGCGCAACAACAGCACCAAGCTGATATAGGCCAGCACGCCGACTACCAGCGTGCGTATCAGCGTCGTTGCGCTACTGAAAAACATGCCTTCCACGATTGCCTCCGCAAGTGAGTCATGCAGGAGTGGACAGGGCTGGCGGGCGGAAAGTGCAAATGGCGCGAATGACCGCGCGTCAGGAGCCGACGTGAAAAGTCGGGATTAATCCATCGCCTGCTTTACCCGTACGTAGGCAGTGGTTAATGTGCCATGATGCGCAGCAACTGCGCACTCGTTCACGGTTCCGCTGCGACGCTACGATCTGCACCGGTCCGCTCCAAGGAAGGTTCAGATGGCCCGCTTTTTTCCTGTCCGCTCACAATGCCAGTTCGACACCCCCGGCGAGCGTCGCTTCGCCGAGCGGCTGGAGAAGCTACTCGAAGACGACTACCTCTGCTGGAGCAACGTCCCGGTTGGGCCCAAGGCGCGCTATCCCGACTTCGTCGTGCTGCACCCGCGCCGCGGCATCCTCGTACTCGAGGTCAAGGACTGGAAGCTCGCCACCATCCAGAGCATGACCCCAAACCAGGCCACTCTGCACACCGGCAGCGGGATCAAGACCGTCGCCAACCCTATGAAGCAGGCCAACACCTACGTCAGAGAAGTCGACATGGTGCTGAAGAAAGACCCGCTGCTGCGCCAGAGCAAAAGCTCGCCGCGCCCCGGTGAGCTGATCATGCCGTGGGGCTGGGGTGTGGTGCTCACCAACATCACCCGTCGCCAGTTCGAGCAAACGGACCTGCACGACGTGCTCGACCCGCAGCGCGTCATCTTCCAGGACGAGATGACTGAAACCGCCGACCCTGAAGCCTTCCAGCAACGCCTGTGGAACATGTTCCCACACGTGTTCCCCTGCACCCTGACGCTGCCGCAGATCGACCGCGTGCGTTATCACCTCTATCCCGAGGTCCGCGTCAGCGCCCTGCCCGGCCAGTTCGGCTTGTTCGCCGATGGCGACGCGCCGATCCCCAGCCTGATCAAGGTGATGGACCTGCAACAGGAACAACTCGCACGGTCGCTCGGCGAAGGCCACCGCGTGATCCACGGAGCCGCCGGCAGCGGCAAAACCATGATCCTCGGCTACCGCTGCGAACAACTGGCCAAGGTCTCGCCCAAGCCGATTTTGGTGCTCTGCTACAACAAGTCCCTCGCCGGCCGGTTGCGCCAGGTACTGGAGGAGAAAGGCCTGGGCGAGAAGGTCAGCGTGCGCAACTTTCACGCGTGGTGCTCGGACATGCTTACCGCCTATCAAGTGGACAAACCCAGCCCGCGGCTGCCGGTCGGCCAGAAGATGGAGCAGATGATTCAGTTCACCATCGACGGCGTCGACCGCGGCCAGATCCCGCGCGCGCAATACTCCGCCGTGCTGATCGACGAAGGTCACGACTTCGCACCCGAGTGGTTCAAGCTCGTCGTGCAGATGGTCGACCCGGCCACCAACGCCCTGCTGGTGCTTTACGACGATGCCCAGTACATCTACCGCGGCAAGGGCAAGAGGACCGGGCTGGACTTCAGCTTCGCCAGCGTCGGCATCCAGGCCCAGGGCCGCACCACCATCCTCAAGCTGAATTACCGCAACACGCTGGAAGTGCTCTCGGTCGCCCGCGCCTTCGCCACCGAACTGCTCGCCGGCCGCGACGCAGGCGAAGACGGCGTACCCATCATCGTCCCCGAAAGCGCCGGCCGCCGCGGCGCTTTCCCCGAACTCATCCACTGCGAAGGCCACTGGCAGGAGTGGGACTGCCTCGTCACCCGCATCCGCGACGAACAGGCCAACGGCCGCGTACTCAACGACATGGCGATTATCTACCGCAACAACGCCCAGGCCGAAGCCGCCGAACGCGCCCTGACCCAAGCCGGTATCGCCTACGCATCCGGTACCAGCTCCAAAGGCCGCGGTGAACTCTACGGCAGCGATGACAGCGTGAAGATCGTTAGCATGCACTCCAGCAAAGGCCTGGAATTCGGGCTGGTGCTGATTCCAGGCCTCGGCGACATGCCGAAAAAGGGCGAGGCCGAAGCGGATGAAGCGCGGTTGTTGTATGTGGCGATGACGCGGGCGATAGATCGGTTAGTGATGACATATCAGGCGCATTCGGGTTTTACGAGGCGGGTGCAGGATGCGATTGGCGGGGTGAGGGAAGGGCTTGGGGTGCTGGAGGAGATTAATGCGTAGACGTGGAATGTTTGAGCAGTATGCACTCCCTAATAATGGCTTTACATGGCTATCGCAGCGGTGGTGTATAAACACCAAAACGGGACCCGACCCGGTGGGAAGGCTCTAGGTAGAGCGGTTCAAAGTGAGGCATAAGAATATTATCCACCGCGCCCGTCCGGCGTGTTATGCACCATTTGGTGTCTATTTATAGTTAGGTATAAAGGAGAAACGGGTGCTGAAACAGAATATCGAAAAGGCTTGGTATGGAAATATTGGCGGGATGGTCGTCGTAGCACTGATCTCTCCATTATTTATAAAGCGCCCGGCACTAAGCGGGAACTCAGAGGCTTGGATAGTAGCGGTTGGTTTTATCGGCGTTCTGTTATGCGTTCCTGCCATTATCCATTTCAAAAAAAACATCGTTGGCAAACATGATTTTGCAGATGATGGTGTTGGATTGCTTCAACCCATGCAGGCTTGGAGCACTCTTGCATTTCTTCCACTTGTGGCTGGTGTTTTTCATTACGTCAAAACGGGTCAACTTTGGTTTTATGCGGTTGCAGCCCTAGCTAGTTGCATCCTTATGTTTCTCTTTAAACCGAGGCGAACAAACACCTAACAGTCTGCAGCAAACGCTTCCGCTGGTCGCAGGTTCCGGGGTTAACAGGTCTCTAACTAGTGGTTCAAACCGTTCGCTTCGCTCACTGGGACGGGCTAAAGCCCGCCCCTTAACCAAACGTTATACGCACAAGGAAGAACGCAAATGAGCATACTCTCCGGCCCGCTTGGATCTCACAAGGGATACATCGCATATATTGCCTTGCCGAACTGCTCAGACTATTTCGATCTCTGCGATCTACAGCGTGAAAAGGAAACATATCAAGCCACTCGCAGCAAGTACGAGCGGCTGCGGCTATTCCTGAATGCAGCTGAGTCACTCAATAATATTCCAGAATATATATTTCACGAATACAAGCCAGCTTACGGCTGGAGCAGGGAGTCCGAAGTCAGGAGCCTGCTAGCTAAAGAATCAAAAATACACGAAACAATTAACACCTTGGCCAATGGCTACAAGCACTGCGTACGCAATCCGCCTCACAAAGCGGGTCAAATCAAAGAAATCGACGCAGGTGAATTTCAGGAAATAAAGATTATAGTTACCTCACAGTTGAGCGCGCCTGTAAGCCTGGATGTTTCATACTCATTCGAAAGCATAGAAGATGAAGGAATGCTTGCCGAAGCATTTCGTTTTTGGGTTGATTACCATAACCACCGAGACCTATCCCGGCTTCTCGGTGTGCGCGTATAACAATGCGCTCAAATCGCTCACTTCGTTCGCTGGGACGGGCTAAAGCCCGCCCCTTAGCTTAATCGTTAGACGTAGGAGCATGCCGTGCGTCGCCAAATACATCCGGAAGAATTAGAATTTCTTTACCACTCCATAGGGAAATGCATTTGGCACATTCAGTATGTTGAAGACGCACTTCACACACTACTTACATTAAAAATAGAAATAAAAACTCCTGGAGCTGTAGCTGAAAATACAGCATATGAGCTACTAAAAAAGCACAGAAGAGCAACTCTTGGCACGGCACTACGCACAGCCAAAGAGAACAATTCGTTACCTGGCGATCTTTTCGCCAGACTTTCAAGTTTAAAAGAAGAGCGTGACTGGTTAGTGCACCGCTCACAGCATCAGGATGGTGACACCCTGTATACCGATAACGGTCGCCAAGCTGTGTTTCAGCGCTTAGAGGCACTGCAAGCAGAGGCAGTTGCACTTCAGCCAGCTATTTACGAGCAAATACGTGCATTTATTGAGTCTCACGGAGTGATCTCAGAAAAAGCCACGGAAATTGCAAAACAAGAAATCGCCGCCCTTAAAGGCCACGTCTAACAAGTGGTTCAAATCGTTCGCTGCGCTCACTGGGACCGGCTAAAGCCGGCCCCTTAACCAAACGTTAGGCTATAGATGAAAACCATAGACACTTCGCTGGCCGGAAACTTAAGAACACTTTCTCAGCTTTCGTACGCCTTTGGATTAACCGGCACAGCATTTGTATTAAAGTATTTTTACGATGTTTATGGCGCAGGAATAAAGCTTCCAGCCGTTTTCCATTTTTTACCAATCGGTGCTTTCTGTCTTTTATTTTCGTTAGTACTTTCGCCTGCGGTCTATAAAAGCATGGTTCCAAACTTGAACTCTTGGATTTCACGCGGAGTAAAAGCATCTCAAATAAGTTATGGCACTTCGACCTCACATGCGGTACTGCGCACGGTTTCCATCATAAAATTTATTCGTTTAGTTGTCCTATGCTCCCACCCATGCTTTCTAATATTGCTAGCTGCAGCAGTAGCTCAATATTTTGCCGCCTAACAAGCGGTTCAAGTCGTTCGCTTCGCTCACTGGGACGGGCTAAAGCCCGCCCCTTAACCAAACGTTAGAAGCTATGTATCAAATACCCAAAAAACTAGACTTGTCGGAAGCAATAGGCCAATGCACAACGCAGCTCCGGATTGGGCCATTCGATATCCAATTCAGCTTCGGCAAGGTCAATTTCAATATTCAGTCGCGAGTCGTTCTCAAATCTGATGGCAAGATTATCGGGCAGTGGGAAGAAGGCTCATGGCCTGATGCAACCTTCTATGAGGTTTTTAACCGCGCCATGGTCAATTGGCAACTTCAAGAAAACAGCATTATTTTGAGCTTAGAAAATGGAATAGAGATGCAGCTAATTGCAGGCAACGATGGATATGAATGCATACAGATCTCTATCGAAGAGCAGAATATTCTCTGGGTCATATAGCCGCTTCTAACAAATGGTTCAAATCGTTCGCTTCGCTCACTGGGACGGGCTAAAGCCCGCCCCTTAACCAAACGTTAGAAGCCATGTATCAAATACCCCAAAAATTAGACTTATCGGAAGCAATAGGCCAATGCACAACGCAGCTACGCATTGGGCCATTCGACATCCAGTTTAGCTTCGGCAAGGTTAATTTTAATATCCAGTCGCAAGTCATTCTCAAACTCCATGGCGAAACTATTGCACAGTGGGAAGAAGGTACATGGCCTGACGCGCCCTTCTATGAATTTTTTAACGTTGCTATGGTCGATTGGCAGCTCCAAGAAAATAGTATTGTTTTGTGTTTAGAAAACGGAATGAAAATGCAGCTCATGGCAGATAGCGGCGGGTATGAAGGCGTGCAGATTTCTATCGAGGGGCAAGATTTTCTGTGGGTCATTTAGCCGCTTCTAACAAGTGGTTCAAATCGCTCGCTTCGCTCACTGGGACGGGCTAAAGCCCGCCCCTTAACCAAACGTTATGTGTAGATAGAGATATGGGTGGACTCAAAGAGCATTACCTCGAAAACCAGGAATATCGATATATCAGGATGGCTGATGCTCTTGGTATTTCGTGGGAAGAGTTGTTGGAATTGGATTATGAAATAGACGCCAATGTCTCAAAAGATGGGTTGGTCTATGGATATATTTTGCGGTTTAGTAACGAAAACGATTCAGCTGTTCTAGATAGAATTAATGAGTTAGATGAGAATCGAATCGTTTACTTGGCGCCATGGGTTTTGGAGAGGGGGCCGGAAGATGAGTACGAATTAGAGGCAATTTCGGAGAACATCGACCCAAAGGCTAGCTTCCTTCATGAGGTGAAAAATCTTGAACTGAATCGCCCCGGGTTTCGTGGAGGCCTCAACTCTTGAGAAGATGAGGCCATGA
>DALZYJ010000013.1:0-145124 GCA_031988485.1 Pseudomonas sp. | reverse complement strand
CAGTCGGGAACTATCAGTCCAAATGGCCTGGTAGTCGAGATACAAGGGTGGGCTTTAGCGCACCAGATTCACACCAGGTTTGACCTGAAAGCGCATGTCTGTTTTGGTGTAAAGCCCGACTGACGCCGCAGGACGCGATCCGCGCGGTGCGGATTGCGTCGGCAAGCGGTACGCCAGAGCGGCGCACGCTGGTCCGGAAACCTGAACTTCGCAATCGGCACGTCAGTCACACTCCCCAACGGCAAAACCGGTAAGGATCTTATGTGTGGCATAGCTGGAGAACTTCGTTTCGATAATCGACCCGCTGACCTGGCGGCGATTGAACGCATCACTCAACACCTCACCGCCCGCGGTCCCGATGCGAGCGGTTTCCATAGCGCCGGACCGATGGCCATGGGGCATCGGCGGCTGAAAATCATGGATCTCTGCGAGGCCTCGGGCCAGCCGATGATCGATTCCGCGCTGGGCCTTTCGATGGTCTTCAACGGCGCCATCTATAACTATCCCGAACTACGCGCCGAGCTCGAAGCGCTGGGTTACAGCTTCTTCTCTGGCGGCGATACCGAGGTGCTGCTCAAGGGTTTCCATGCCTGGGGCGAAGCCTTGCTGCCGCGCCTGAACGGCATGTTCGCCTTCGCAATCTGGCAGCGCGACCGGCAGGAGTTGTTCATCGCCCGCGACCGGCTGGGCATCAAGCCGCTGTACCTGTCAAAAACCGGCGATCGACTGCGCTTCGCATCGAGCCTGCCGGCCCTGCTCAAGGGGGGCGACATCGCCGGTGTGCTGAACCGGGTGGCGCTCAATCACTACATGAGCTTCCACGCGGTGGTGCCGGCGCCAGACACGATGATTGCCGGTATCGAAAAGCTGCCGCCAGGCACCTTCATGCGCGTCGATGCCAACGGCAAGAGCAGCCAGCACCGCTGGTGGCAGCTGGAGTTCGGCGCTCGTGAGGACGAGCAGAACTACACATTCGAGGACTGGCAGGACCGCACCCTCGCGGCGCTGCGTGAATCCGTAGCGCTGCGTCAGCGAGCGGCGGTGGATGTCGGCGTGCTGCTGTCCGGCGGTGTCGACTCCAGCCTGCTGGTCGGACTGCTGCGCGAAGCCGGTGCGGCGGACAATCTGCTGACCTTCTCTATCGGTTTCGAAGATGCCGGCGGTGAGCGCGGCGATGAGTTCAAGTATTCCGACCTGATCGCCGAGCACTACCAGACCCGTCACCATCAGCTGCGTATCCAGGAAAAGGAAATCCTCGAACAGTTGCCCGCCGCCTTCCAGGCCATGAGCGAGCCGATGGTCAGCCACGACTGCATCGCGTTCTACCTGTTGTCGCGCGAGGTGTCCAAGCACTGCAAGGTGGTGCAGAGCGGCCAGGGTGCCGACGAGCTGTTCGCCGGTTATCACTGGTATCCGCAGGTCGATGGCGCCCAAGACCCCGTCGCGGCTTATCTCGCCGCCTTCCGCGACCGCAGTTATGAGGAATATGCCGACACTGTGCAGGCGCAATGGGCCAAGGGCGATTTCTCCGGCGACTTCGTGCGCCAGCACTTCGCCCAGCCCGGCGCCGAGGCGGCGGTGGACAAGGCGCTGCGCATCGACAGCACCGTGATGCTGGTCGACGATCCGGTCAAGCGCGTGGACAACATGACCATGGCCTGGGGCCTCGAAGCGCGGGTGCCCTTCCTCGACCACAACGTGGCGGAATTGTCGGCGCGCATCCCGGCGAAATACAAACTGCCCGACGGCGGCAAATACGTCCTCAAGGAAGCCGCGCGCAAGGTCATTCCCGCCGCCGTGATTGATCGCCCTAAAGGTTATTTCCCCGTACCCGGACTCAAGCACCTGCAGGGCGACACCCTGAACTGGGTAGGCGAATTGCTGACGGACCCGAGCCAGGATCGCGGCCTCTACAACCCGGCGATGATAGAGAAGCTGCTCAAGGATCCGCAGGGTCAGCTGACGCCGCTGCGTGGTTCGAAACTGTGGCAGCTAGCGGCAGTCAACCTTTGGTTAAGCGAACAAGGCCTATAAGCACTCGATCGTGACGACGCCCGGCACGCATCTGGACTCCACGTTCGGTCTGCAACCCGTGGCGTCCTGAACAAGCCTTAAGGAAAACACCATGCAGAAGTCTCAAGCTTACGGACAGCGATTGTTGCGCGGCCAGACACCCACTTATGAGCGGCTGCAGGCACGTTTTGCCGAAGATGGCCAGGACGAACCCCAAGGGCCTGTCACGTTGCATTGCGGCTGGGGCCGCATCCTGGTTGGCCACACCTATTCCGATCCGGCCGATCTGGCCGCAGCCCTGCTGGATGAGCAGGCCGGTGAGCGCGATATCGCGCTCTATGTCGCCGCGCCCCATCAGGTGCTCGCCTATGCACCGCAGCAACTGTTTCTCGACCCGTCCGATACGCTGCGCATCTGGTTCACCGATTACCGCCCGGCCCGCCGCAGCTTTCGCGGTTTCGGCATTCGCCGGGCGCAAAGCGACGCGGATTGGAAGGCGATCAACTGTCTGTATCAGTCGCGCGGCATGCTGCCGGTCAACCCGGAGCTTTGCACGCCACGCGAGCAAGGTGGGCCGGTCTACTGGCTGGCCGAAGACGACGACTCCGGCCAGATCATCGGCAGCGTCATGGGCGTCAATCATCAGAAAGCCTTCAACGATCCGGAGAACGGCTCCAGCCTGTGGTGTCTGGCGGTGGCACCGAGTTGCACCCGCCCCGGCGTCGGCGAGGCGCTGGTTCGCCATCTGATCGAGCAGTACATGGGGCGCGGTCTGGCCTATCTCGATCTATCCGTGCTGCACGACAACAAGCAGGCCAAGGCGCTCTACGCCAAGCTTGGCTTCCGCGATTTGCAGACCTTCACCGTCAAGCGCAAGAACACCATCAATCAGTCCCTGTTTCTCGGCCCTGGCCCGGAAGCGGAGCTGAACCCCTACGCCCGCATCATCGTCGACGAGGCCCGGCGACGCGGCATCGAGATCAACATCGACGATGCCGAAGCCGGCCTGTTCACCTTGACCCAGGGCGGGCGCAAGGTGCGTTGCCGCGAGTCGCTGTCAGACCTGACCTCGGCCGTGAGCATGACGCTGTGCCAGGACAAGAGCCTGACCCATCGCACCCTGGCCCGAGCGGGATTGAAGCTTCCGGCGCAGCAGCTGGCGGGCGACGAGGAAAGCAACGCGGCCTTCCTCGAAGAACATGGCAGTGTGGTGGTCAAGCCGGTCGATGGCGAACAGGGCAACGGCGTGTCGGTGGACCTGCGCCGCATCGAAGACGTCGAAGAAGCCATCGCCCGGGCACGCCAGTTCGATCAACGCGTGCTGCTCGAGAGCTATCACCAGGGAGATGACCTGCGCATCGTAGTGATCGGCTATGAAGTAGTGGCAGCCGCTATCCGTCGCCCTGCGGAGGTCGTCGGTGATGGCAGCCATAGCATTCGTGAGCTGATCGAAATCCAGAGCCGCCGACGCCAGGCCGCTACCGGCGGCGAAAGCCGTATCCCGATGGACGAGGAAACCCGGCGCTGCATCGAGGACGCCGGCCACGACTACGACAGTGTGTTGCCGCGAGGCCAGCGCCTGACTGTCCGGCGCACCGCTAATCTGCATACTGGTGGCACCCTCGACGACGTAACCGATCAGCTGCATCCCGAACTGATCGATGCCGCCGTTCGCGCGGCGCGCGCTTTGGATATCCCGGTGGTCGGGCTGGATCTGCTGGTACCGGCAGTAGACCAGCCGGACTACGTCTTCATCGAAGCCAACGAGCGCGTCGGCCTGGCCAACCATCATCCGCAGCCGACCGCGGAGCGCTTCATCGATCTGCTGTTTCCGCTCAGCCATAACACGCATTGACGGCACGTCATGGCGCTCCAATTGGGGCGCCATGACCGCTCGTGGTACGACACCCGCATTCATTCAACCGCATGGTGGCAACCCCTGCCCCGCAAGGAATGACCATGACTGCAAAACTTCCCGAACCCGATCTCAATTACTTGCAACGCGTCTTGCTGGAAACGCTGGCCATCCCCAGCCCCACCGGTTTCACCGACACCATCGTGCGCTACGTCGCCGAGCGCTTGCAGGAGCTGCAAATCCCGTTCGAGCTAACCCGCCGCGGCACCATCCGCGCAACGCTCAAAGGTCGCCAGGACAGTCCGGATCGCGCCATCGCTGCGCACCTGGACACCATCGGCGCCAGCGTTCGCGAAATCCACGAGACGGGTCGGCTGGGGCTGTCACCGGTTGGCTGCTGGTCGAGCCGCTTCGCCGAAGGCAGCCGTGTCAGTGTTTTCACCGATGACGGGGTAATTCGCGGCAGCGTGCTACCGCTGCTCGCCTCCGGGCATGCCTTCAATACCGCGATCGATGAGATGCCGATCAGTTGGGACCATGTCGAGCTGCGTCTGGATGCCGTGACCCGCTGCCGCGCCGATACCGTTGCGCTGGGCATTCGCGTCGGCGACGTGGTCGCCTTCGATCCGATGCCGGAGTTCACCGACAGCGGCTACATCAGCGCACGCCACCTGGATGACAAGGCTGGCGTCGCCGCCCTGCTGACGGCATTGAAGGCGCTGGTCGAGAGCGGCCGCGAGCTGCCGATCGATTGCCATCCGCTGTTCACCATCACCGAAGAGACCGGCTCCGGCGCGGCGGGCGCGCTGCCGTGGGATGTCAGCGAATTCGTCGGGATCGACATCGCGCCGACGGCCAAGGGCCAGGAGTCCAGCGAACACGCCGTCACGGTCGCGATGCAGGACTCCGGCGGGCCGTATGACTTCCATCTGTCCCGGCACCTGATCAGGTTGGCCGAAGGGCACGACATCCCGGTGCGTCGCGACCTGTTCCGCTACTACCACAGCGATGCGCAGTCCGCGGTGGCTGCCGGGCACGACATCCGCACCGCCCTGCTCGCCTTCGGCTGCGATGCGACCCATGGCTACGAGCGAACCCATATCGACAGCCTTGCCGCGATGAGCCGCCTGGTATGCAGTTACCTGCTCAGCCCGCCGGTCTTCGCCAGCGACGCCCACAGCAGCCAAGGGACTCTGGAAAGCTTCAGTCATCAACTTGAACACGAGACCCAGATGGAAAACGACACCCGCGTGCCGCCAGTGGATTCGATTCTGGACAAGCGAGCCGACGACTGACATCCGGGTTTCATGATGTGTCGCTAGGTTGAAGCGTTTGCCGATTGCGATGTATTGGCGATAAAGGCAAAGTCGCAAGTCGCTGATATTCATGGATCTGCAAACCAGCCGGACAAGGCTGGTTTGCCTGATGAACCGCACACTGTTCGCGATTGGACTGATTCGCTTGATCCGCTGCGACTTGCACCACACCGGGTCCCTACATGCCGCGTCTTTGCCTGGCCATCCTTCTCTACTGCCTGTCCACCCAACTCTGGGCTTCCGCGCCCGTTCCCGTGGACTCGACCGATTTCCGCCAACCGCTTGGCAACTGGACCTCTTTTCTGCGCGATCCCGCGGCAGAGCTGGACGTCGCCGAAGTGTTCGAGCTGGCGGACAAAACCTTCGAACCGGTCGCCGGCATCCACCCCAACAAGGGCAAGAACAGCGCCGTTTGGTGGTTTCGAGTGAAACTCGACAACCGGTTGAACGAGCCCATCGGCGGCTTCTTCGAAATCAACTACCCGCTGCTCGACCACATCGAGCTCTATCTGCAACACCCCGATGGCCGCATAAGCCGGCAGCAGTCCGGCGACCGCCACCCGTTCGGCGAGCGATCGGTCAAGGTCAGCAATTTCTGGTTCCCGGTCGATCTGCAGCCCGGCACATCGACGCTGTTGCTGCGCGTGCAGAGCACCAGCACGGTGTATGTGCCGCTTTATTTCAGTAGCCATGCGGCGAACGCAGCCGCGGCGGAAGAGTCATCCGGCCTGGCCGGCGCCTTCTACGGCGTGCTGTTCGCGATGTTCTGCTACAACCTCTTCCTGTTTCTGTCGCTTCGCGAGCCAGCGTATTTCTGGTACCTGGTCTACAACCTCAACGTCGGATTGTTCACCCTTAGCTTCGACGGTTTGCTGGTCAAATGGCTGAGCGGTGATGGCAGTTTCGTCACCCAGGGCATCTATGCACTGATGCTCAGCCACTGCCTGGTTTCGATCCAGTTCAGTCGACATTTCCTGCATACGCGCGAGTACTTCCCCAGGCTCGACGTCGCGCTACGGGTGGCGCTCATTATGTCCCTCGGCGCGCTCCTGTCGGGGCTGGTGCTCGACATGCGCACCTGGAGCATCCTGGCCAGCGTGATGGTGATCAGCGCCTCCATCGGTCTGCTGCTGACCGGGGCTTTCGTCTGGCGCCGCGGCGTGCGCTATGGCCTCTACTACACCCTGGCCTGGGGCGTGCTGCTGGCGACCTTCGCGGTCGTCACCGCCGGCTCGCTGGGCTTCAGCCTGTTCGGTTTTTACGGCTCTTCCGTGGTCAAGATCGGCGTAGCCTTCGAGCTGATCACCCTGTCCATCGGCCTGGCCGACCGGATCAATCTGCTCAAGGAAGAGGGTTTCCAGTCACGCCAGGCTGCCGCGCGCGCCGAAAGCGAGAACCAGGCGAAAAGCCGTTTTCTGGCGACCATGAGCCATGAAATCCGCACCCCGCTCAACGGCGTGCTCGGCATGCTGCAACTGCTGCGCGAAACCTCGCTGGACCGCAAGCAGCGCTTCTACCTCGACACCATCTCCAGCTCCAGCTCCTCGTTGATGTCGGTGATCAACGACATCCTGGACTACGCCCGGATTGGCGCCGGCAAGCTGGTCCTGGAAGACATCGAATACGACCTCGAAGCGCTGGTTTCGGAAACCATCAGCCTGTTCACGGCCCAGGCGCTGGACAAGAACCTCCAGCTGCACGTAAGCCTTGCCGCAGGCGTACCCAGGCGGGTGCGCGGTGATCCGACCCGGCTCAAGCAGGTTTTGATGAACCTGCTCAACAACGCGCTGAAGTTCACCGAAAGCGGCTGCGTCATGCTCGAGGTGCAAGCCGAAGGGCCGGTCAATGCAAGGCGACTGGTGTTCTCGGTGTCCGACAGTGGCATCGGCATGCGCGCCGAGGTGCTCTCGCAGCTGTTCGTTTCCTTCGCCCAGGCCGATTCGAGCACCACCCGGCGCTATGGCGGAAGCGGCTTGGGATTGGCCATCAGCAAGGAACTGGTGGAAATGATGGGCGGCCAGATCGACGTGCAGAGCACGCCCGGACAGGGCAGCCGCTTCAGCTTCGACATTGCGCTGTGCGATGCCACCGACGCCCCTGATCCACTCGCCACCCTGCTCGAAGGCCGAAGCGTAGTGATCGCGTCCCAGGACGCTCATGGGCTCGATGCCATGAGCAATCTGCTGACGCGCTGGGGCATGCGCGTACTGCGCTGCGAAGAACCGCAACGGCTGGCCCGCTACCTGGACGATCAGTACTCTGCACCGTTGCTGGTCGTGATGGCGCCCTGGCCCGGCAAGCCACGTGACTGGCTGGCGACGCTGGGCAACCAGCTCGAGCCGAACCAGCGCGTGCTATTCCTGTACCCACCGCAGAGCGAGTATCCGGTTCTGGCGCCGGCGCTCCGGCTGATCAACCTGTCGCTGCCGCTTCCGCTCGGCCCGCTACGCGAGGCGCTGCATCGGCTCTATCAGCCCGCAAGGCCTGCAACCAACGCGCTCGCGCCCAGCCTGAACGAGACGAAGCCCGGCTCACGCATTCTCGTTGCCGAAGACAATCCGGTCAGTCAGATGGTGGTGTCCGGTCTGCTGCGCAAGCGCGGTTACGAAGTGCTGGTTGTCGAGAACGGCCGCCGCGCCGTGACGACCTACAGCGAAAACCCGTCCGCCATCCAACTGATCCTGATGGACTGCGAGATGCCGGAACTGGACGGCTTCGAGGCGAGCCGGCAGATCCGCCGCATCGAGGCCGAGCAGGACCTAGCGCACGTGCCGATCATCGCGCTTACCGCTCACGTCCTCGACGATCATCGCCAGCTAGGTCGCGACTCCGGCATGAACGATTTCATCGGTAAGCCGTTGGAGAGTGAGCAGTTGTATGCCTGCCTGGATCGCTTCCTGAACACGCCGATCACCGAACCCGACCTCCCCATCTGATCCGAACGCCATGCTCATCCCTTACGACCAACTCGAACCCGACACCCTCACCCGCCTCATCGAAGACTTCGTGACCCGCGACGGAACCGACAATGGCGACGAGACGCCGCTGCAAATCCGCGTCGAACGGGTACGCCATGCGCTGAACAAGGGCACGGCGGTGATCGTCTTCGATGCCGATCACCAGCAATGCCAGCTGGCGCTTAGAAGGGATGTGCCTAAGGAATGGCTGGAGGATTGACGCTCAGTCCGGTCACGCCAGAAGGAGCGTATGGGTCAAGCCGCTGGAGACTGTGAATCGCGCCGTGGAGCCAGGCGCAAGGCAAGCACGCACATCACGGCGGACATGCCCGCCAACACCAGGAACGGCCAGCGATAGTCGCCGGCGATATCGCGCCCCAGGCCAGTCAGCACGGGCGTGAAGCACGCCAGGCAATAACCGGTACAGAGCATCATGGCAGTCAGCCGGCTCACCGCCAGCGGCGTATTGGCCTCGTACATCGGCAGGATCAAGGACAGGGAAAAGGTGCCGTTCAAGGCCACGCCCAACAGCATGCAGATCACCAGCGGCTGGACCTGCGGGACCCAGGCGATGACCAACAGGCAGAGAGTGGCCAGCAAACCGCAGCCTGCCATCAGCAGGTGTCGATTGCCGAAGCGCTGCGCCAGCCAGGGCATGGCGAACGAGCTGGGCAGGCCGATCAGCATGAAGCCGCTGAAAAACGCATTGCTCTGCAGTGAACTGAAACCAGCTTCGTGATAGCGCGCCACCAGCCAGGTGGCCAGTGCGTAGAACAGCCCCGCCTGCAGTGCGAAATAGATACTCACCAACCAGGCGCGCGGCTCGCCCCAAGGCAATCCGGCTTGGCGCTCGACGGCCGCTTCCGGCTGGCTCGGCAACCGCCACCACAGTGCCAGCGCCAGCAGGGCCGGAATCGCCCAGAGCGACAATCCCAGGGTCCAGCGCTGATCCAGCAGTTGCGTCGCAGGCGCCGTCAGCACCACGCCAATGGTGCCGCCCACCGCCATGCTCAGCGAGTAGAAGGCTGCGGTTTTCCCCATGCGATCGAGAAAATGACGCTTGATGAAGCCCGACAGCAGCGGCCCCGCAACCGCGATGCCGGCACCGACCATGGCCGCCGTGCCAATCAGTATTGCGGCACTTTCGCCGAACAGACGCAGCACCAGTGCGAGACCGATGACGCCCAGGCACAGGGCGATGGTCCGCTCCAGCCCGAAACGCATGGCCAGACGCGGCGCCAGCGGCGCCAGCAACCCCATCAGCAGCACCGGCAAGGCCGTGGTCAGGCTGACCAGACTGCGGCTAAGGGACAGCTCTTCGGCGATGCGTTCGATCAGGGGAGCGAAGGAAGTGATACCGGGGCGAAGATTGATGGCAGCAAGCACCAAGGCCAGCATGAGAAGCCAGCGGGATGGGTTTTTCACAGTGAATCCATGGGTCGGACTGGGATCGGACCGGCAACCCTACTCCCGACCCCAGATCACGGCAAGCCAAACGGACCGGATGGTCAGGTTCTGCTCTTGTTGCGCTTCTTCTCCGCCAGCGCGGCCATCTCATCGTAGATGGCTTGCGGGTTCTGCTGCTTGATCTTCCAGGCCATGCGCCCTTCGTCATGCGGCAGGATCATGAACACGCCTTCGGCGACCTGTCGATAGATGTAGTCGGCGATATCCGCAGCGGTGATCGGCGAGGCTTCGAGCAGCTTGCTGATCTGCGCTTTCATGTTCGGCGTCGGCCCACGGTATGAATCCATCAGATTGGTCTGGAAGAACGATGGGCAGACCACATGGACACCTACGTCCTGCTGCTTCAGCTCGACCAACAGACTTTCCGACAGCGCCACCACGCCGGCCTTGGCCACGTTGTAGTTACTCATGCCCGGCGCCTGCATCAGCGCGGCCATGGAAGCGACGTTGATGATCTTCCCGTGGCTCTTCTGCACCAGCGGCAGGAAGGCCTTGCAGCCCTTGACCACGCCCATCAGGTTGATCGCGATCTGCCAGTCCCAGTCTTCCAGCGACAGTTCGTCGAAAAAGCCGCCGGACGCGACACCGGCATTGTTGACCACCACGTCGATACCGCCGAGCTTGCTCTCGCACGCCTGCGCCAGTGCGGTCAGCTGGCTGTAGTCACGCACGTCGCAGCGCTGGGTGAAGCCGTCGCCGCCCGCCTCACGGACCATTTTCAGAGTTTCGGCCATACCGGCCTCGTTGACATCCGAGAGCGCCAGCTGCCAACCCTCACGCGCCCAGCGCAGGGCGATTTCACGACCCAGGCCGGAACCGGCGCCAGTGACCATCATGCGGTTTTGCATCGTTGTTGCCTTCTTGTTCGTTGAGTTGCAACGAGTCTAGCGAAAGCCGATGCCGCCTCCGGCCTCTATCGAAATGCTGAATGACGGCCATGTTCCGCGTCCGATTGGCATCATGTTTCCCACCCCAAAACGACGAAGGGCAACCCTTGGGCTGCCCTTCGTTCGATGCTCGATCAGCTGTCAGTGAGCGACTGCGCCACTGGAACCCAGACCGGTCTGCGAGCGGACGAACTGCGAGAAGAAGCGCTCGCGTTCGAGACCCGCCGACTTGGACGTGTCGGTGACCGAGAAGAACCAGATCCCCACGAACGCGACGATCATCGAGAACAGCGCCGGGTACTGGTACGGGAAGATCGCCTCGGCATAGCCGAACACGTCGACCCATACGGTCGGGCTGAGGATGGTCAGGATCAGCGCGGTGGCCAGACCCAGCGAGCCGCCAACCAGCGCACCGCGGGTGCTCAGGCCTTTCCAGTACATGGAAAGGAACAGCACCGGGAAGTTGCAGCTGGCCGCGATGGAGAACGCCAGGCCCACCATGAACGCGATGTTCTGCTTCTCGAAGATGATGCCCAGCAGGATCGCCACGACCCCCAGACTCAGCGTGGTGATCTTGGTGACGCGCATCTCGTCCTCTTCCTTGGCCTTGCCCTTCTTGATCACACAGGCATACAGGTCATGGGAAACCGCCGAGGCGCCCGCCAGGGTCAGGCCGGCCACCACCGCGAGGATGGTCGCGAAGGCCACTGCGGAGATGAAGCCGAGGAACAGGTTGCCGCCGACTGCATTGGCCAGGTGGATAGCGACCATGTTGGTGCCGCCGACGATGGCGCCCGCTGCGTCCTTGAAGTCCGGGTTGGTGCTGACCAGCAGGATCGCGCCGAAGCCGATGATGAAGGTCAGGATGTAGAAATACCCGATGAAGCCAGTGGCGTAGAACACGCTCTTACGCGCTTCCTTGGCATCGGCGACGGTGAAGAAGCGCATCAGGATGTGCGGCAGACCGGCGGTACCGAACATAAGTGCCAGACCCAGCGAGATCGCGGAGATCGGGTCGGAAACCAGTCCACCTGGGCTCATGATCGCTGCGCCTTTCTCATGGATGCTCACGGCCTCGGCGAACAGGCTGCCGAAATCGAAATTGACGGCTTTCATCACCATGATCGCCATGAAGCTGGCGCCCGACAGCAGCAGTACTGCTTTGATGATCTGTACCCAAGTGGTGGCCAGCATGCCACCGAACAGCACGTACATGACCATCAGCACGCCAACCAGAACCACCGCGACGTAATAGTCGAGGCCGAACAGCAACTGGATCAGCTTGCCGGCGCCAACCATCTGCGCGATCAGGTAGAAGGCGACCACGATCAGCGAACCGAACGCAGACAGAACGCGGATCTGGGACTGACCGAGGCGGTAGGACGCCACGTCGGAAAAAGTGAACTTGCCCAGGTTGCGCAGGCGTTCAGCCATCAGAAACAGGATGATCGGCCAGCCGACCAGGAAGCCGATGGAATAGATCAGGCCATCGTAGCCGCTGGTGTAGACCAGTGCGGAAATGCCCAGGAACGACGCCGCCGACATGAAGTCACCGGCAATCGCCAGACCGTTCTGGAAGCCTGTGATGCTACCGCCAGCGGTGTAGTAGTCGGAGGTCGAAGTGTTGCGTTTGGCCGCCCACTTGGTGATACCCATGGTGAACACGATGAACGCAACGAACATGGCGATCGCCGTGTAGTTGACGCCCTGCTTCTGCACTTCGCCGGTCAGGGCGTCGGCCATCAGCAAGGGCGAGGCGAGCAGCAGAGCGGTCGCCAGCAAAGAACGCACAATCATTTTTGCTGAGCCTCGTTGAGGATTTCCTGGTTGATGCGATCGAACTCGCCGTTAGCCCGCTGGACATAGATGCCAGTGAGGATGAACGCCATGAAGATCACCCCCACACCCACGGGGATACCCCAGGTCGTAACGGTATCGGCGGCAAGCGGCACACCGAGGACTGCTGGCTCGAACGCGATCAACAGGATAAAGGCGAGATAAGCGCCCAGCATGATTGCCGATAGCAACCAGGCGAAGCGGCCGCGCTTGGCAACCAGTTCTTGGAAGCGCGGATCGGCATAGATTTGCCGGTAGATGTTTTCGTTGCTCATTGACTGTCTCCACACAATCTCCGCCCTCTGATGAGGACAGGGCGGCTACTTTAGAGCGCGGCAGACCGAACGCCACCCGACCTTAGTCTGGTGTTCACCACGCTCAAGTGGCCGGAATAGAGGGCCCGGACAGATACCATCCATGTGCATAGAGTCGACCTATGCCACTCATCAAGCACGACGATTTTCCACACCGGCCTGACGAAGCGAGACTCAACAGAGAATTATTCTCGACAGTATTCGGAGACACGCCATGACCAAGACCGTAACCTTCACCCTGATGCACTTTTGCATCGCTTTCTCGGTCACCTACGCCTTGACCGGTAGTCTTGCCGCAGGCGGTCTGGTGGCAGCCATCGAACCCCTCTGCAATTCGGTCGGTTTTTATTTCCACGAAAAAATCTGGCAGCGTTTGGAGAAACGTCAGACGCCGCGCGAGCCGATCCCCGCGCACGCTTGGCTGCATCATCAGGCCTGAGCAAACGCTCCGACCCGGGCGGGCGGTCGCCCATTAGCTTCCATAGGCATCTCGGAGACTGCAACCAGCCGGCGTGCTCGTGGTCAATGGCTAGGCGCCATGCTTCGCGGCGCCCTATCGGGAGGTGACGGCGGCCTGCGGCTACGGCTTAATCTGGCCCCTCGAAAAACCGATTCCTCAATGCCTGAAGTTCGCCGGCCGTCCAAGCCTGCTAAGGAGAGCTCCCACATGCGAATGCTGCTGTGCCTGACTGCGCTGCTCACGCTGGCCGTCGCGCCTGTCCAGGCTGCGGATATCAGTGTCGAGGCCTATGGCTATCCGCTGAGCAATCCCTTCGAAGCGACCATCGCCACGACGCCCGTGGCGCTGCGTGCCGAAGTGCCCGGCGACGACGACATCGATCAGGCTGACTACAGCCTTCGGCTGCGCCCCGAACGTGAGTTCACCCTGCCAGACAACTTCTGGGCCGTTAAACGGCTGACCTATCGCCTGGCCCGACAACCCGGTCCCGCCCCGCTGATGTTCATCATTTCAGGCACCGGGGCGAGCTACGCGGCGGGCAAGACCGAGTCGCTGAAAAGATTGTTCTACGGCGCCGGCTACCATGTGGTGCAACTGTCTTCGCCCACCAGCTTCGATTTCATCGCCGCTGCCTCACGTTACGCCACGCCGGGCTACAGCAGTGGCGATGCCAACGATATGTATCGGGTCATGCAGGCGGTCCGTGCACAGCAGCACGACCTGCCGGTCACCGAATTCCACCTCACCGGCTATAGCCTCGGCGCGCTTAACGCCGCCTTCGTCAGCAAGCTCGACGAGACACGGCAGAGCTTCAATTTCAAGCGGGTGTTGATGCTCAACCCGCCGGTCAACCTCTACACCTCGATCAACAATCTCGACAAGCTGGTGCAAACCCAGGTCGAGGAAATCGATAGCACCACCACCTTCTACGAAGTCATTCTGGAAAAACTCACCCGTTACTATCGCCAGAAAGGCACGCTCGATCTTGATGAAGCGCTGCTGTTCGACTTTCAGCGCTCGGCCCTGCGGCTGACCGACGAGCAAATGGCGATGCTGGTCGGCTCGGTGTTCCGCTTCTCGGCTGCCGATATCGTCTTCACATCCGATCTGATCAACCGCCGAGGATTAATCGTCCCACCCGGCTACCCGATCGACGAAGGCACCAGCCTCGAACCTTTCTTCCGCCGTGCCCTGCTCTGCGACTTCGACTGCTATATGGCCGAACAACTCATTCCCATGTGGCGCGCCCAACAGGGTGGCGGCAGCCTGACGCAACTTGTGCAGGAGGTGAGCCTGTACGCGCTGGAAGATTACCTGCGCGACAGCCCGAAAATCGGTGTCATGCATAACGCTGACGACATCATCCTCGGCGCGGGCGATCTGGGCTTCCTGCGCCGGACGTTCGGCGACCGCATGACGCTGTATCCGCGCGGAGGCCACTGCGGCAACCTCGATTACCGGGTCAATGCCCAGGACATGCTGGAGTTCTTCCGTGGCTAGACGTTACTTACTCGTACTGCTGTTGCTGGTCAGCGCCACCGCCCATGCCCAGACGCCGATCCCCGACGAGGACGGCTTCACCCATCCGCTGCGTGACCTGAAATTCAACCCTGGGCTGGATCAGCGCGAGTTCGAGCGCGCCACCTTCGATGCGCTGAATATCTATGATCCCTGGGAGTCGCTGAACCGACGCATGTATTACTTCAATTACCGTTTGGATCAGTGGGTGATGCTGCCAGCGGTGCGCGGCTACCGCTATGTCACGCCGCGCGTCGTGCGTACCGGGGTGAGCAATTTTTTCAGCAACCTCGGCGAGATCCCGACGCTGTTCAACAGCCTGGCGCAGCTCAAGGGCGAGCGGGCGATGAGTACTACGGCACGGTTGTTGTTCAATACCATCATTGGCGTTGGCGGCATCTGGGATCCTGCAACCCGCATGGGCCTGCCGCGCTACGACGAGGACTTCGGCCAGACGCTCGGCTTTTATGGCGTCCCGCATGGGCCGTATCTGATCCTGCCCGCGCTCGGCCCATCCAACCTGCGCGATACCACCGGGCTGGTGGTGGACTTCGGCGTCGAGCGGCAAGTCGACTACCTCGACTATGGCGAAGCCAGCGGCGGCGAATTCGGCATTACTGCGCTTCGACTGATCGACATCCGCCACACCACCAGCTTGCGCTACGGGCAACTCAACTCGCCGTTCGAATATGAAAAGGTCCGCTACGTTTACACCCGAGCGCGGGAATTGCAGATAGGCGAGTAATCGAATCGTTCGATAGGAAAGCTGGAAACTTCGCATCAATCAATCGCATGGAGCGCGGTAATCTTCATCGAAACCCCTTTGGAGACATGCCATGTCCATGCGCGAAGTTCTTGAAATTAGCACTGGTCGCGCCACTTCCGATGGCGCTGGTGTCAGCCTGACCCGGTTGTTCGGCGGCGATGTAGCGCAGCGATTCGATCCGTTTCTGATGCTCGACGAATTCGGCTCAGACAACCCGGACGAGTACATCGCCGGTTTCCCGCCGCACCCGCACCGCGGCTTCGAGACCGTGACTTATATGATCGAGGGCCGCATGCGCCACGAAGACCATCTCGGCAATGTCGGGCTGCTCGAAAATGGCGGTGTGCAATGGATGACGGCAGCACGTGGCGTGATCCACAGTGAAATGCCGCAACAGGAACGAGGCGTCATGCGCGGCTTCCAGCTGTGGCTGAACCTGCCGGCGAAAAGCAAGCTGGGCGATCCGGATTATCGGGACTTCGCACCGACCGAAATCCCGCGGGTAACCCTGTCCAGCGGCATCGAAGCGGTGGTGATCGCCGGACGCTTCCGGGCCGAAGGGGTGGATCAACCTGGCGCCGTGCAACGACCGGATACCGAACCGCAGCTGATCGACCTGCATTTGCTCGCCGGCAGCCAGCTCAATCCGCAGCTGGTCGATGGTCATCAGTTGATTCTGTACGTATATGAAGGCGAGATCGAAGTAGCCGGAAAGCATCTCGGTAAAAAACAACTAGCCCGGCTTTCCGATCGGGGCGAACTGCAGCTTAAGTCCGACACGGGTGCACGAGTACTGCTACTGGCCGGCCGCCCCCTCGGCGAACCGATCGTCCAGTACGGCCCCTTCGTGATGAACAGCCGCGAGGAAATCGAGCAAGCCCTGCGCGACTTCCGCGACGGCGTGCTTACGGAGTGACCGGTTTCTTCGGCAATTTGCGATAGAGGCTTGGCTCTCCCTCTGGACGGGTCTTGAAACGACGGTGGGCCCATAGATATTGCTCAGGATGCTGCCGGACTGCGTCCTCGACCCACTCGTTGATGCGCCGGCAGTCGGCCTCCTCGCTTTCACCGGGGAAATCCGTCAGCGGAGCGTGGATGACCAATCTGTACCCCGCGCCATCGGCAAGACGCTCTTGCGTATACGGCACGACGCGCGCCCTGCCCAGCCGGGCGAATTTGGTGGTGGCTGTCACGGTTGCGGCGTTGATGCCGAACCACGGGACGAACAGGCTCTGCTTGCGCCCGTAATCCTGGTCCGGCGCGTACCAGATCGCACGACCGGCGCGCAGCACTTTCAGCATCGCCCGCACGTCTTCACGTTCGATGGCGCTGGCGTCGAGATTGTGCCGCTCCCGCCCGCGTCGCTGGACGAAATCGAACACCGCATTCTTGTGTTCGCGATACATGCCATCAATGGTGTGGCGCTGACCCAGCAAGGCCGCACCGATTTCCAGCGTGGTGAAATGCAGCGCCATGAGGATGACGCCCTGCCCCTCGGCCTGCGCCTGCTGCAAATGTTCGAGCCCTTCGATCCGCGCCAGACGTTGCAGGCGCGCCTTCGGCCACCACCAACTCATGGCCATTTCGAACAGGGCGATACCGGTCGAGGCGAAGTTCTCGCGCAACAGCCGCTCGCGCTCTTTCTCGTTCATTTCCGGGAAGCACAACTGCAGATTGCGCCGCGCGATGTGCCGGCGCGAACTCGCAACCCGATACATCAGCGCACCAACGCAACGCCCCAAAAGCAGCAGCACCCGATATGGCAACTGCACGATCAGCCACAGCAATGCCAGGCCCAGCCACAGCAGCCAGAAACGCGGATGAAGAAAGGATGCGCGAAAACGAGGACGATCCATCGGCAAGCCCGAACCGGTAAAAGCGCGCATTCTAAGCCCTCGCGGCAAAAAATGCCGGAGCGAGCGCGCTGCGCGCCGGTTTGTAACGACAGACCTTACGCTTGCCGCTGCTTTTTCTCGCCGCCTGCCGCTTGTGGCTTGCAGCTCACCGTCGCCCCCGTTATAAGTCCTCGCCATTTACCGCAGCAGGCAGACCATGAGCCAAGCCGATCTTCCCGACCAAGCCCCCGTGTTCCAGCTCAAGGGCAGCATGCTCGCCATCACCGTGCTGGAATTGGCGCAGAACGACCTGGAGCGCCTCGATCAACAACTGGCCGTCAAGGTCGAGCAGGCGCCGGATTTCTTCAACAATACCCCGCTGGTCCTCGCGCTGGACAAGCTGCCCGCCGATTGCAATCTCGACCTTTCGGCACTCATCGCGCTGTGCCGCAAGCACGGCCTGCGCACCCTGGCGCTACGTGCCGGCGATCCCCGAGTCATCGAGGCTGCAGCGGCGCTCGACCTTCCCGTACTGCCACCATCCGGCGCCAAGGAACGTAAGCTGGATCTCGCCAGCAAGGCATCGGCAGCACCGGCCAAACCCGCCGAACCCGCCGAACCGACCTATCGCCCCACCCGCGTGGTCACCACGCCTATCCGCGGCGGGCAGCAGGTCTATGCGCAGGGTGGCGACTTGATCGTACTGGCCGCTGTCAGCCCGGGTGCGGAACTTCTCGCCGACGGGAATATCCATGTGTACGGTCCTTTGCGTGGACGTGCCCTGGCCGGCATCAAAGGCGACACCAACGCGCGCATTTTCTGTCAGCAGCTCGCCGCCGAAATGGTCTCCATCGCTGGGCATTACAAGGTTGCCGAAGACCTGCGACGCGACCCGTTATGGACCGAAGCCGTACAGATGAAGCTATCCGGCGACGTGTTGAACATCACCCGCCTTTAACGGATACTGCCGCGAATTTTCAAGCACCAAAACGGGCGTACCGCGAGCCGAATCGGCTACGGTCCCGACTTCCATATTTAGGGTGAATCACCTTGGCCAAGATCCTCGTAGTCACTTCCGGCAAGGGTGGCGTCGGTAAAACCACATCCAGCGCCGCCATCGGTACCGGTCTCGCCTTGCGCGGCCACAAGACCGTCATCGTCGACTTCGACGTTGGCCTACGTAATCTGGACCTGATCATGGGCTGCGAGCGCCGCGTGGTGTATGACTTCGTCAACGTCATTCAAGGCGACGCCACCCTCACCCAGGCTCTGATCAAGGACAAGCGCCTCGAGAATCTCTACGTACTGGCCGCCAGCCAGACCCGTGACAAGGACGCCCTGACGCTCGAAGGCGTCGGCAAGGTAATCGACGAACTGGCCAAGACATTCGAGTTCGTGATCTGCGACTCGCCCGCCGGCATCGAGAAAGGCGCGCACCTGGCGATGTATTACGCCGACGAGGCCATCGTCGTCACCAACCCCGAAGTTTCCTCCGTTCGCGACTCAGACCGCATGCTGGGCCTGCTGGCCAGCAAGTCCCGCCGTGCCGAGAATGGCGAAGAGTCCATCAAGGAACACCTGCTGTTGACCCGCTACAACCCCGAGCGCGTGGTCAAGGGTGAGATGCTTGGCGTCGAAGATGTCGAGGAAATTCTGTCGATTCGCCTGCTCGGTGTGATCCCCGAGTCCCAGGCGGTGCTCAAAGCTTCCAACCAGGGCGTGCCGGTCATTCTCGATGACCAGAGCGACGCGGGTCAGGCCTATAGCGACGCTGTGGATCGTTTGCTAGGCAAGGAAGTCAACCATCGCTTCCTCGACGTTAAAAAGCAGGGCTTCCTGCAACGCCTGTTTGGAGGTCGCGAATGAACCTTCTCGACTTCTTTCGTGAGCGCAAGAAGAAGGAAACGCCCGCCAACATCGCTAAGGAACGCCTGCAGATCATCGTCGCGCACGAGCGCGGCCAGCGCACACAGCCGGACTACCTGCCCGCCCTGCAGAAGGAGCTGGTCGAGGTGATTCGCAAGTACGTGAATATCGAAAGCGATCAGGTACAGGTCGCGCTGGAAGATCAGGGCAGCTGCTCGATCCTCGAGCTGAACATCACCCTGCCGGATCGTTGATCGATCTGTTGCGCAGAAGCGGCGACCCACGGGTCGCCGTCTTCGTTTATGGGAAAAGCAGATGCCGTTAAGCAACATCCAGATTCTTCACCAGGACGCCGCGCTGCTGGTGATCGACAAACCCACCCTGCTGCTCTCGGTACCCGGCCGCGCCGAGGACAACCGCGACTGCCTGGTGACCCGCCTGCAGGAAAATGGCTACCCAGAGGCGCGCATCGTGCATCGGCTGGACTGGGAAACCTCCGGCCTGATCGTGCTGGCCCGCGACGCCGACAGCCATCGCGAACTGTCCCGCCAATTTCACGACCGCGAAACGGAAAAGGCCTACACCGCGCTGTGCTGGGGCGAGCCGGAACAGGACAGCGGCAGCATCGACCTGCCCCTGCGCTACGACCCGCCCACCAAACCCCGGCATGTAGTCGATCATGAATTGGGCAAGCATGCGCTGACCTACTGGCGCGTCCTGGAGCGCTGCGGCCACTACAGCCGTGTCGAACTGACGCCGATTACCGGGCGCTCCCACCAGCTACGTGTACACATGCTTTCCATCGGCCATCCGCTACTCGGCGACCGCCTCTATGCCCACGAACAGGCATTGAACGCCCATGAGCGGCTGTGCCTGCATGCAAGCATGCTCGCCCTGACCCACCCACAGACCGGCGAGCGGATGCGTTTCGAGTGTCCAGCGCCGTTCTGATGCCCACCTTCCTCGACGTCACCCGTGGAGCACCCGCGCACCCTAACGTGCACAAAGCACTCGCCTACTGGCCGCACAGCCCACGGAAAGACCGCGATGAGTCGGGCCAAGCACTGGCATATATTTGAGGTCATTGCACGGCGCGGTTGAAACGCCCGCCGTAAAGCGTCGAAGACTGCAGCCACCCTACCAATGGGATAGACTTTTCAGCCTTGCCGTCCGGAGTCCCCCATGCGCGAAGAATTCAACCAGGGCCTGATCGATTACCTCAAGGCCTCGCCTACGCCCTTCCACGCCACCCGCAGCCTCGCCCTCAGCCTTCAGGCGGCCGGCTACAAGGCGCTGAACGAAAGCGAGACCTGGCATACCGAGCCGGGCGGCCGTTACTACGTCACCCGTAACGACTCCGCGATCATCGCCTTCCAGCTCGGCACAAAATCCGCCATCGAATATGGCGCACGCCTGGTTGGTGCGCATACCGACAGCCCTTGCCTGCGCGTCAAGCCGCAACCGGAACTCCAGCGTCAGGGCTTCTGGCAGTTGGGTGTGGAGGTATACGGCGGCGCGCTGTTGGCGCCCTGGTTCGACCGCGACCTGTCCCTGGCCGGCCGTGTCACCTATAGCCGCGACGGACGAATCGAAAGTCAGCTGATCGATTTCCGGCTGCCCATCGCCGTGATCCCGAGTCTCGCCATTCACCTGAACCGGGAAGCCAATCAAGGCTGGGCGATCAATCCGCAGAACGAACTGCCGCCGATCCTGGCCCAGATCGCCAGCGAAGACAGCCCGGATTTCCGCGCCTTGCTGTCGGATCAGCTTAGTCGCGAACACGGCCTGGTCGCCGATGTGGTGCTGGATTTCGAACTGAGCTTTTACGACACCCAGAGCGCAGCGGTTATCGGCCTGAACGGCGAGTTCATCGCCGGTGCCCGGCTGGACAATCTGCTGTCCTGTTTCGCCGGGCTGCAAGCCCTGCTGCGGGCTGGCCCGGATGAAACCTGCGTACTGGTCTGCACCGATCACGAAGAAGTCGGTTCGGCGTCCATGTGCGGCGCCGATGGGCCCTTCCTGGAACAGGTGCTGCGTCGCGTCGTGCCCGAGGGAGAAGCGTTCCAGCGCTGCATCAACCGCTCGCTGCTGATTTCGGCGGACAACGCCCATGCAGTGCACCCGAATTACATCGACAAGCACGACGGCAATCACGGGCCGAAACTCAATGCTGGCCCGGTGATCAAGGTCAACAGCAACCAGCGCTACGCCACCAGCAGCGAAACGGCTGGCTTCTTCCGGCATCTGTGCCTGGAAAACGAAGTATCGGTACAGAGCTTCGTCACGCGCAGCGACATGGGTTGCGGCTCGACCATCGGCCCGATCACGGCCAGCCAGCTGGGCGTACGCACCGTGGACATCGGCCTGCCGACCTTCGGCATGCATTCGATCCGCGAACTGGCCGGCAGTCAGGATCTGGCGCATCTGGTCAAGGTGCTCAGCGCCTTCTACTCAAGCGCCGAGCTGCCCTGATCGAGCAGCCCGAACCGGAAATCCAGACGAGCCTGGATTCGCTCACTCGAGGCTGTCGTCGATGACCAGCGCGACCTTGCCTGAAACCTGATTACTGGCCAACGCCGCAAAAGCGGCTTCCACATCGCGGATGGGAAAGCTGCGCTCCAGACGCGGCGAAAGGGTCTTGTCCGCGAACAGTGGCCAGAGCTGCGACTGCATGTCCGCCAGCAGCTCGGCCTTGTCATCGGCGTTGCGGCTGCGCAATGTCGAGCAGATCAGTTGGATGCGCTTGGCCAGCAGGGCCGCCAGATCCATCTCTGCCTTACGTCCGCCCATCATGCCGATGACCACCCAGCGCCCTTCGGTTGCGAGCAACTGCGTATTGAGCGCTACATACTTGGCGCCGACCGGGTCGAGAATCACGTCAAAGGGGCCGAAGTCGCGAAGCGCTTCCAGCGAATCATCGCGCAGCACGCCGCCCCTCGCGCCTAGCGATTCACAATAGGCCAGACGCTCCGCCGACCCGACACTGACCCAGCACGGGCTGCCGAACGCCTTGCACAACTGGATGGCAGCCGAGCCGACCCCGCTGGCGCCCGCGTGAAGCAGGACCTTCTCGCCCGGCTGTAGCACGCCCAGACGGAACAGATTCAGCCATGCGGTGGCGTAGACTTCCGGAATCACCGCAGCCTCCTTCAGCGAAAGGTCCTGCGGCACCGGGAGAGCGTGGCGGGCATCGACCACCACTTCCTCGGCCATGCCGCCGCCGGCCAGCAAGGCACACACGCGATCGCCTATTCGGTGCGAAACCCCGGCGCCCACCTCGCTGATCACACCGGCGCACTCCAGCCCCAGAATATCGGTCACGCCCGGTGGCGGCGGATAATGCCCGGCGCGCTGCAGCAGATCGGCGCGATTCAGTCCTGCCGCCGCTACCCGAATCCGCACCTGCCCTTCACCACACGCCGGCGCAGCGCGCTCCACCCACTCGACCTGCCCCTCGACGCCTTGCAATGCCTTCATGCTGCCTCCATAGTGCTAAACACCTGCGCCCGCTCAACCGTTACTCGCCGGCGATGCAGGCCGCTGATAATTGCTGCATCAGACCATAGGGTGACGCCCTCCTGACCACAATTGCCCATTTCGGTAATAGCCTGGGCGGATGGTTAACCCTGTTGAATGATGCGATTTCTGTCGCGGCGTGTTGGCCGCCAGGTACCTTCGGGCTGTTGTTATTCCGTCGGGTGGCTGCCGCCCGACGCCTGATTTGATGGCCTAATATGCGTTATTACTCAGCCTCGCGTCGCCCCTTCGAAATGAAACGATCATTGACCGCCGGTTTTCTGGCTCTGCTGCTCGGCCTCCAGGCCAACACTACCCTGGCCAAACCGGCCGACGGAAATCACTGGGATTATCTGCAGCCCGACCGTGATCAGGTGATCGCCAGCCTTAACGTGGTCGAGCTGCTCAAGCGCCATCATTACAACAAGCCCCCGCTCAACGACGCCCGCTCGGCAAAGATCTTCGACGGCTACATCACGATGCTCGATCCGTCGCGCAGCTATTTCACGGCGGGCGATCTGGCCGAATTCGAGCGCTGGCGCAATGAGTTCGACGACTTTCTCAAGCACGGCAATCTCGAGCCCGGCTTCGCGATTTACAAAGTACACCTGGATCGCTTGCAGGGCCGGCTCGAATACGCGCTGAGCCTGCTGAGCAAAGGGGTCGACAGCTTCGATTTCACCCTGGACGAAGAGTTACTGGTCGATCGTGAGAATGCCGCCTGGGCCAAGGATGAGAAGGAACTGGATGATCTGTGGCGCAAACGCGTCAAGGACGAGGTGCTGCGATTGAAGATCGCCGGCAAGGAGCCCAAAGACATCCAGGAGCTGCTCACCAAACGCTATAAGAACCAGCTGTCTCGTCTGGAACAGACGCGCGGCGAGGACGTGTTTCAGAGCTACATCAACGCATTCGCGCAGTCCTACGATCCACATACCCAGTACCTGTCGCCCGACAGTGCAGAAAACTTCGACATCAACATGAGCCTTTCCCTGGAAGGCATCGGGGCCGTGCTGCAGAGCGACAACGAATACGTAAAGGTCGTGCGCCTGGTTCCGGCTGGCCCTGCGGAGAAGAGCAAGCAGATCGTCCCGGCGGACAAGATCGTCGGTGTTGGCCAGGGCGACGAAGAGATGGTCGACGTGATCGGCTGGCGCCTCGACGAGGTGGTCAAGCTGATTCGTGGCCCGAAGGGATCGACCGTTCGCCTCGAAGTCATCCCGGCGAGCAATGCGCCGAACGATCAAAGCAGCAAGATCGTCGCCATTACCCGAGAAGCAGTGAAGCTCGAAGAGCAGGCGGCGAAGAAATCGGTGCTCAAGCTGGAGCAGGATGGCCGCAACTACAAGCTCGGAATCATTGAGCTTCCTGCCTTCTACCTGGATTTCAAAGCCCTGCGCGCCGGAGACAAGGATTACAAGAGCACCACACGCGACGTGAAGAAATTGCTGACGGAGCTGCAGGAAGAAAATGTCGACGGCGTCGTCATCGATCTGCGCAACAACGGCGGGGGTTCGCTCCAGGAAGCGACGGAGCTGACTGGCCTGTTCATCGACCAAGGCCCGACGGTGCTGGTTCGCAATAGCGACGGCCGTGTCGACGTCCTTGCCGATGAGCAACAAGGCGCCTTCTACAAAGGCCCTCTTGCGGTGCTGGTCAATCGGTTGTCAGCCTCGGCGTCGGAAATCTTCGCCGGCGCCATGCAGGACTACCACCGCGCCCTCATCGTCGGTGGCCAGACCTTCGGCAAGGGCACCGTGCAAACCGTCCAGCCGCTCAACCACGGCGAGCTGAAGCTGACGCTGGCCAAGTTCTATCGTGTGTCCGGCCAGAGCACTCAGCATCAGGGTGTAATCCCCGATATTTCCTATCCCGCGGAAGTCGACACCAAGGAAATCGGCGAAAGCGCGCTGCCCGAAGCGCTGCCATGGGACAGCATCCGAGCTGCGATCAACCCGGATATCAATCCGTTCAAACCTTTCCTTGCGGAACTCAAGACACGCCACGAAGCCCGCACGAACGAGCATCCCGACTTCGTGTTCACCCGCGATCGCCTCGCGCTCAGCCAGGAGCTCATGCACGAGACGAGCGTCAGCCTCAACGAGGAGAAACGCCGGGCGCAGCAGGAACGCATCGAAAAACGTCAATTGGCGCTGGAAAATACGCTGCGCCAGGCCAAGGGCGAAGAGCCACTGGCCAAGCTCGAACGGGAAGATGAAACGATCCCGGTCATCGAAGAGAAGAAGGTGGAGCCAGAAGACGACGCCTATTTATCCGAAAGCGGCAGAATCCTGTTGGACTATCTCGGACTGCAGGACGCGATGGCCGGCAATACCGCTGTAGAGCGCTAGCCATAAAGATGTCATGCGAATGACATCATCGAGTAGTGAAATGCGAAGGGCCGCCACTGTGCGGCCCTTCGCATTCTATGGCCATCTCGAGATCATCATGACCGTCACCGAGCAGTTGAGCACCTTGGATAACATCCTGGCTCACGGCGACATCACCAGCCTTTTTCAGCCTATCGTTTCACTTTCCGAGCGACTCATCCTCGGTTATGAAGCGTTGACACGCGGCCCGTCCAACACCGTCCTGCACTCGCCCATCAATCTACTCGCGGCTACACGGCACGCCGGTCGGCTCAATGAGCTCGAAATGACCTGTCGGGAAAATGCGTGCCGTCGCTATAGCCAGCAGAAACTGCAGGGCAAGCTGTTCCTCAACGTATCGCCGGAAACGCTGCTGGAGACGACTCATATACCGGGCCGCACCCTGGCGCTGCTACAGAAATACGGTATCCCGGCGGACAATGTCGTGATCGAGCTTACGGAGCAAACCCCCACGGACGACTTCGAACTGCTCGATGCCGCGCTGCATCACTACCGTGACATGGGTTTCTCCATCGCGCTCGATGACCTCGGCGCCGGCTATTCCGGCCTGCGCATGTGGTCGGAGCTGCGCCCCGATTACGTCAAGATCGACCGTTATTTCATCGATGGCATTCACCGGGACGCCGTCAAGCGCGAGTTCGTCGAATCCATCATGAAGATCGCCAGAGCCTCCCGCGCCCAAGTGATTGCCGAAGGCATCGAGCTGAGCGAGGAGCTCCGGGTTCTGTCGGACATGGGCATCGATCTGGTTCAGGGTTACTTGTTGGGCCGACCGGAAGAGGTACCCGTCACCGATGCAGCCGTGCTGCTGCCCAATACCAAGGATCGTGACGAAGCGCTGGATGAGAACCAGCCCGACTTGTCCCCGCTGGTATTGAAACAGGCGGCGGTTACCGGCTCATGCCCGATAGGGAATGTACTGGAACTGTTCCGCCTGCAAGCGAACCTGAATTCGATCGCGGTCCTCGACGCAACGGAAGTCCCGGTCGGAGTCGTACACCGCAGCTTGCTTTCGGACGCCTTGCTCAAGCCCTTTGCAACCGACCTGCTGGCGCGTAAGCCCATCAGTCGATTGATGAGCAATGACTTCCTCTCGGTCGAGCTCGGCCAATCCCTGCAACAGGTCAGCCGGCTACTGACCTGCCGTGCACGACAGCGCATCGACGAAGATTTCGTCATCACCCTCAACGGCCGCTATCACGGCCTGGGTCGCGTCATCGATGTGCTGAGGCTGATTACTGAAATGAAGGTTCAGCAGGCGCGCCATGCCAACCCGCTGACGCTACTGCCCGGTAACGTGCCGATCCAGCAATGCCTGACGCGCCTGTTGTAGCAGCGTCGCGAAGCGGTGGTCTGCTATGTCGACGTCGACCATTTCAAACCCTTCAACGACCTCTACGGGTATGCCAAGGGTGACGAGATCCTGCTATGCCTCGCTCACTGCCTCGATGCGCAGATCGATTCGAGCCGTGACTTCATCGGTCATATCGGTGGCGATGACTTCATGCTGGTGATGAGGTCTGAGGACTGGTCAGAGAGAATCAGCCAACTGTTCGAAACCTTCGAGCAACGCTGCCGGTCCGTGTACCGTGCCGACCACCTGGCCGAGGGTTGCTTCATCGCCGAAGGGCGGCAAGGCGGCCAGCAGCATTATCCCCTGCTCTCCCTTTCGGTCGGTGCGGTTTTTCTCAGGTCCCCACCTACGTCCGAAATCGATGCCGCATCGCTCGCCGCCCTGGCCTCCGAAGCCAAGCGTCAGGCCACGCAGATAGCAGGCTTCAGTCTGTATACCATCGACACGGAACAGCGGCCGCTAAACGATTAAAGGCCGAGCTTGGCGGCGCTGGCTTTGTAGCGTTCGGCCTGTTGCCGGTCAGGCGCCAACCCATGCCCACCCGCCTTGTACAACTGAGCCAGGCGGGTCGCCGCCAATGGATGTCCGGCCTCGACGGCGAGCGTCCACCAATGGGCCGCCTGGGTGCCGTCCGGGCCGTGATCGGCATCCTCGCTGAGTGCTATCACGCCCATCTGGTACGCAGCCTTGGCATCCCCTCTTTCGGCAGCCAGGCGCAACAAACGTATGCCTTCGCGTCTTGCGCCATAACCCTGTCCCCTGAAAAGGAGGATGTGACCGTAAAAGCTCTGCGCCGCCGTGTCACCGATGGCGGCCATACGCGAAAACTGACCCTCCATCCAGCGCCACAATTTAGGCTGCGCGACAGCCCAGCGCATGCTCAACAGTCTGCGTGCGACCAGATAACCGGCGCGCGCCCGAAGTTTATGCAGCATCACGGCGCCTCCGGATAATCGAACTCGAACACTCGCGCGACTTCGCCGGCATGCCAGGATGCAGCCGCAGCGCCGTCGGCAGGACCTGAAAACCGCCCGAGACGAGCGGCACATTCAAAGAAGCCTGTTCTGGGTAAACGGCTGGCTCCCTGGCTGATCACCAGTGCGCTGCGCAACGGGCGCCCCGCACGCGCGTCCAGCGCCGCCAAATGCTCCAACGCAGCCGTCAGTGTCTGCATGGCGGGTACGGGCAACTGAAGACGCTCCACCAATGCGCGATAGGTCACCAAGTGGCGCTGCCGTCGAGCCTCGCTCAGCTCATTCAGCAATGCTTCCCAGTGCGGGCGGCTGATGCGAATCGACGAAGCGGGGCTTTTCACGCTTCCGGCTCCCAACCATCGAGTTCCAGTGCACGGGCAAGAGAACGGCGTATGGGGTCACCAGGATCGCGCTCGCCGCTTTCGATAAGGCCTAGATAGACGGGACTGATCCCCACGGAACGCGCCAGCGCTTCCTGATTCATGCCCTTACTTTCTCGTATCGCGGACAGTTCGCTGAACTTCGGCAAGGTGCTTGGGCCCGCCGCCTCCGCCCGGACAGCGCGCCCGTTACGCTCGTTCAATAGCGCTTGGTACTCGTCCCAAGGCAGCACGGCATACTCTGGCACACCGTCACGCATGATGACCTGAACACTCATCCGCTACCCCGCTCGTTTTCCGTGAATGAAAGCGGATCTTAACAGTCCGGGGACGGTTTTTTAGCCGACGGGCGCGCACTAAAGAATGAAAGCCTTGGCCGTCTACAGGTGCACCAAAGGATTAACCCCCGGGAATTTCATTACGGAAACGAGCGTTACGTGCGGGACTCACATCGTCCGCCATTGGCTCATCGGCCGCCGGCATACGCTCGATATCCGCCTGCACGTCTATCGGCTGGCTGTCTTTCCAGTCGCGGAAGGCCTGCAGTTCGCTGGACCACTTGCGCATGACCCACCCCAGCACGGCGAGATCGTCGATGAAACCAAGACCGGGAATCCAGTCCGGGATAGCGTCCATCGGTGACAGGAAATACAACAGCCCGGCCACTGCAGCGACCAGTGCAGGTCGGCTGATGGACCTGTACTCGCCCCGCCACCAGGCCACGCAAAGCGCCTGAAGCAAGCCCAGGTCCTCACGCAAGCCCTTTATCAGCCCGCCACGCGCCGAGCGCTTGCGAGCGACGGCCAGGAGCACCATGGGTAACCGTCCGCGTGCCAGGACACGTTGCGCTATTGGTAGATAGCGGAAGAATTTCCACGGAAGTTTCATCGGTACCTCCTGCAAAGCCGCGGCCTAGAAGCGTCTCGTGCTTATCCACAAAACCTGTGGATAACCTTGTGAGCAATTTTTGGATGAGTCCTCCAAACGCCCGTCTGACGCGGCCTTCAAACAGATCGATGGGTTTTTGTTCAACAGCAATAAGTCTTTTAAAATCAATAAGTTAAGAATGTCCATAAATTTTTCAAATGACGGCAGCGCAGTTGCCAAGGTTCGCTTTCCAGAATGTGCATAACCGTAACATGTCAACGTTTTTTTAAGGCAATTTCGGCTTCAGCGAAGTAGACAAACTTGCCTGGACGTTATAACAGGGACAGCTCAGCGCTCCTCTGCGTTCATGCAGAACGCACGCCGGAAATGAAGAACCCCGCCTCAGCGGCGGGGTTCTTCATTTAGGTCAAAAGTCGATGCGAGGGCTCGCAGGCTTACGCCTCCTGCAAGGCCAGGCGCTCACCGTTGATCGGAATGCGCTTGGGCTTGGCTTCTTCTGGAACGACGCGCTCGAGCTGGATGCTCAACAGGCCGTTGGCGAGTGCCGCGCCTTTGACCTCAATATGATCGGCGAGACGGAACGAAAGCTTGAATGCACGCTGGGCAATCCCCTGGTGCAGATAGGTGACGTTCTCACCACCGTTCTCCCGTTTGCCGCCACTGACGGTCAGTACACCACGCTCGACCTGCAGGTCCAGATCGGATTCCTGGAAACCGGCAGCTGCTACGATGATGCGGTACTGGTCATCGCCGTGCTTTTCCACGTTATAAGGCGGGAACGAGCTGCCCGTATCGTTGCGCAGGGCCGACTCGAACAGATCATTGAAACGATCGAAGCCGATGGATTGGCGAAACAGTGGAGCCATCGAAAAACTGGTCATTGCTATCTCCTGGTATTCAGCGAGTGGTTACTACAGGACCCGCATTCGGCATCCTGTGTAGCCCCTAAATAGGAACTGCCCGCCCCATTTCAAGACCATTCGTCGGAGTTTTCATGTCCAAAGTCATGCTGATCACAGGCAGCAGCCGAGGAATCGGTGCCGCCACTGCCAGGCTCGCCGCAGCCGAAGGTTACGCGTTGTGCCTGAACTTCAATCAACGCCAGGGCATTGCTCAGCAATTGCTCGACGAGCTTCGAGGTGCCGGAGCCAACGTCATTGCGGTACGAGCCGATATCGCAGACGAAGCACAGGTCGCCAGGCTGTTCGCCATGATCGACGAGGCGTTCGGTCGGCTCGATGTGCTGGTCAATAACGCCGGCATGCTGGAGCGGCAGATGCGCCTGGACGAAATGGATGCGGCGCGGCTGATGCGGGTTTTCGCGGTCAATGTGACTGGCAGCTTCCTCTGCGCCCGTGAGGCGGTGAAACGCATGTCCACCCGTTATGGCGGCAACGGCGGCTCTATCGTCAATGTTTCTTCGATCGCAGCGAAACTCGGCGCGCCCAACGAGTACATCGATTACGCGGCCGCAAAGGGCGCAATCGACAGCATGACGTTGGGCCTGGCAAAAGAAGTTGCGGCCGAGGGCATTCGAGTTAATGCCGTACGTCCGGGCATTATCCGCACCGAGATTCATGCCAGCGGTGGCGAGCCGGGTCGCGTCGAGCGCGTCAAAACCAGCGTGCCCATGGGGCGCGGCGGTGACGCTGAAGAAGTGGCTGAAGCGATTCTCTGGCTTGCCAGTGAAAAGGCCAGCTATACCAGCGGCGCACTGCTGGACGTCAGCGGCGGGCGCTAGGAACGGTTGGCGTTTCGGCGCGGCGGTGAATGAAACGTCGGCAAACTCCTAGACAACCGCTTCGAAAACAGAAGTCTTGCCGGCGATGCCCAACATGGCATCGAGCCGCTCGCAGTCATCCACCCGCCGCAACTGGGCAAACAGGGCAACTGCTTGCGGGTAACTTCGAGTCAACATGGAGAGCCATTGTTTTAGTCGCCCGGGTGCGTAACGTGGAGACATTTTGCGTCGCGCCTGCAACCAGAAGTTCGCGAGCAAGGGCTGTAGATCCTCCCAGCTCATCGGCTCGACCTCTACGCCATACCTCGCGGCACTGATCTGGCGCGCCAAATCCGGCCGACAAACCAGCCCACGCCCAAGCATGATGTCTTCCACGCCGCTGACCTCACGGCAACGGCGCCAGTCATCCAGCGTCCAGATATCGCCATTGGCGAACACAGGCACAGACACCACATCCCGAACCTTGGCGACCCATTCCCAATGCGCAGGCGGCTTGTAACCCTGCAATTTGGTCCGGGCGTGCACGACCAACTGCTCTGCACCGCCATCGGCCAAGGCTCTGGCGCAATCGAGTGCGCCATCCGGACTATCGAAACCCAACCGCATCTTGGCTGTGACCGGAATATGCGCGGGCACCGCCTTGCGCACCTCTTGCAGAATCGCATGAAGCAGCTCGGGCTCCTTGAGAAGGACGGCGCCGCCACGAGACTTGTTCACTGTCTTGGCCGGGCAGCCGAAATTGAGGTCGATGGCAGGCGCACCGAGGGAACAGGCAAAAGCGGCGTTATCGGCCAGGCAAACCGGATCGGAGCCCAGCAATTGCACGCGCAACTGGGTACCGGCGCGAGTCCGAGCGCCGTTATCGAGCTCGGGTGCAAGCTTGCGAAAGCTGGACGGTGGCAACAGGCGATCCGATACACGAATGAACTCGGTCACGCACCAATCGATACCGCCAACGGCGGTAAGCACGTCGCGAAGAATCTCATCGACCAGCCCTTCCATGGGGGCCAAGGCAATTTGCATCAGAAACGGACCAATCGAAAAAGGACCACATTGTACGTAGCCCGACGACGCTTAGGAACGCTCCGACACGTGCCGTCTGAGGCTACTGATCGTGGTGCCTGTGGTTCCAGTGCCCATGGTGCCCAATCTGGGCTCATCATCGGCTCGTTCGCTGCGGTCGTTTGTAGCGCACCGCCCTTCTTCGATTCGGTCAGTCGTCATCATCTTGATCGCCTAGCGTTCGGCGCGGGCGATGCTCCATATCGGTATCGTTATCGCCATGATCCGCTTCGTCATATACCTTTTGCCGCCGCTCCTCGGTCTCGACGCGATCCGTTCCCGGCTGCTCGGGTAGCGGCTGAATCCCTTCACCGACACCCATCGAGCCATTACCTAAGGATCGGGCGACCGCACCACTGTTCTGCACCAACTGGATATCAATGGAATCGGCCGATGCAGCAACGGCGCCGGTCGCGGCGAATCCGGCCAAGAAGCCAAGCGTGATTGCCAGACGGAACGTCATATCTCCTCCTTCAACAGTCGCAGCAGTCATTAGGCAACCCACTGTACGAGCCGTGCGCCGCCGAACGGTGCCACTGACCAACGGCAAGCGGAACCGTCCATCCAAACCTGGGTCCCAACTATCAGAGGCTGATGTCAGGTTAGAAAGGAATCCAACAATGATCACTCCCGCACTGGTAATTCTTTTAATGATCGTCGGCTGGAGCGCTGCCGCATTGGCAATGCTTTGGGGAATGTTGCGAATCGCTCGTTACCATCAGAAGCCCAGCCCAAGCGCTCCACCGGCCCGGCAGCTGCCGGCAGCCACGAAACCGGGTATCGGCGTTTCGCTAAGCGTTTGAATAACGTTCCTCAAAATAGACCGTGACATGGCGAACCAAAGCTGTAGAATGCGACCCCACAGACGCGGGATGGAGCAGTCTGGTAGCTCGTCGGGCTCATAACCCGAAGGTCGTCGGTTCAAATCCGGCTCCCGCAACCAAATACAAAAAGGCCACTCATCGAGTGGCCTTTTTTCGTTTCTTGTGCATCCGTTTTCTAACGCAGCGCGTTACAAAGCGCGCAGCTAAATAATTGAATAGAAACGGTTTCATCTGGCTTTTAGTTGACAGAGGCGCGTCAACCTGTAGAATGCCGCCCCACAGACGCGGGATGGAGCAGTCTGGTAGCTCGTCGGGCTCATAACCCGAAGGTCGTCGGTTCAAATCCGGCTCCCGCAACCAAATACGAAAAAGGCCACTCATTGAGTGGCCTTTTTTGTTTCCGAAGCAACGTGCCGCCTCCCATCCCCTTCCCACGCAAGCTTTCGCATGCGACTTTCTTTTCAAACGCCAATTCGTGATCGAGCCGTAATAAGGCGGTTTTCGAAAAGTTCAACTATCAGTTGAATTTTCAACCGAACGGTTCAGGCAAGAGCTTAAGACGTCATTGATACTGCGAACCATAAAGCGCTTCTACTCAACGGCTTAGCGCTATCGGATGTGGTCGTTCTGCCATCAACGACCCATGATTAACCTGTCACATTGCGAGATTCAAGGATGAACGCAGCAACCGCTACCCAACGTATCCAAGCCACTTGCGCGCTGAGCATCGCCCTACTGGCCAGCGGAATGACAGCCGTCAGCCATAGAGCCGAGCCCCCCATCGGCTCACTGCATCACGATGGCTACGAGCGTCTCGCCCGAGGCGCGCTTGGCTGCGTCAACAGCCACAGGCCGCAAGCGGTCTTCGCCCAGGACGCACACCAGACGGTAGCAACATGCAACGGCACCAGCGGGTCGACCGCATCTTCGTCAGTGCGCCTGACAAAACCACTCTCCGGCGCCGGGCACATATACGCTGACGAAAACATACGCTACTCGTTCTAACCCCTGCGAACTCTGGAGGCACCATGGATAGTGCACACCAAAACAAGCAAACACTGGTGTTTGCTGACGGTTATTCCTATACCGAAATTTTCCCGGCGCTCGAGATCCCGGGACTCCCAAGCAGCGGACGGTTGCTCAGCGTCTTTCATGCTTTTTTCACAGAAGATTGCGACGATCGCATCCCTGCAACCGATGTGACTGAAGCGACGGAATGACTTCGCAAGAAAGTCTGAACCGTCGCGTCACCACACCACGAGCGCATCGACGCTATTGGCGTCGATGTTTCGATGCCGAACTCCGAGGCCCGGCGATAAGAGCCTCAGAGGGAACCGACACTCCGCTGAAACGAAACGTCAGATGGCCTCGGCCCATAGATCGTATTCGTCGGCGTTGGTAACGCGAACCCAGACCTTGTCGCCGGGCTGCAGGGTTCGCTCGCTGTCAACGTAGACCATGCCGTCGATCTCAGGCGCATCGGCGTAAGAACGACCAATAGCGCCGTCCTCATCGACTTCATCGATCAACACTTCGATCTCCTGACCGATCTTGCGCTCCAGGCGAGCCGCACTGATGGCTTGCTGATGCGCCATGAAGCGATCCCAGCGATCCTGTTTGACCTCGTCCGGCACCTGTTCCAATCCCAACTCCTCCGCCGGCGCTCCCTCCACAGGCGAATACTGGAAGCAGCCGACGCGATCCAGCTGCGCTTCGGTGAGCCAGTCGAGCAGGTACTGGAAATCCTCTTCGGTTTCACCCGGAAAGCCGACGATAAAGGTCGAGCGAATGGTCAACTGCGGACAGATCTCGCGCCATTTCCTGATGCGCGCCAAGGTCTTGTCCTCGAACGCCGGGCGCTTCATGGCCTTGAGCACCTTCGGACTGGCGTGCTGGAACGGGATGTCCAGATAAGGTAGCAGCTTGCCTTCGGCCATTAGCGGGATCACGTCATCAACGTTCGGGTACGGATAGACATAGTGCAGACGTACCCACACGCCCATGCTCGACAGCGCCTGGCAGAGCTCCAGCATGCGTGTCTTGACCGGCTGGCCATTCCAGAAATCGGTCTTGTACTTCACATCGACGCCGTAGGCACTGGTGTCCTGGGAAATCACCAGGATCTCCCTCACGCCGGCCTTGACCAGGCGTTCGGCTTCGCTGAGCACATCGCCCACCGACCGACTGACCAGCTTGCCGCGCATGGACGGGATGATGCAGAAGCTGCAGCTGTGGTTGCAGCCTTCGGAAATCTTCAGGTAGGCGTAGTGCCGCGGGGTGAGCTTGATGCCCTGCGGCGGCACCAGATCGACGAACGGATCGTGATCGATGCTCGGCGGCACCACTTCATGCACCGCATTGACCACCTGTTCGTACTGCTGCGGACCGGTAACGGCCAGCACGCTGGGGTGCACGCTGCGGATGTTGTCTTCGGCCACGCCCATGCAGCCAGTGACGATTACCTTGCCGTTCTCGGCGATGGCCTCGCCGATGGCATCCAGCGATTCCGCCTTGGCACTGTCGATGAAACCACAGGTGTTGACCACCACCACGTCGGCGTCCTGGTAGGTGGGCACAATCTGATAGCCCTCCATGCGCAGCTGGGTCAGGATGCGTTCGGAATCGACCGTTGCCTTGGGGCAGCCCAGGCTGACAAATCCGACAGTAGGCGCTTTGCTCATCGAGTAACCCTCAGGACAACGTGCATAAAAAGGCGCGGGAGTATACAGCGATCCTCTGCCTTTTTGCGCTCGTCCAGCATCTGATCGTCGGATGGCATATGCCGAGGTTATCGCTTCAAACGCCCCGGCGGGATGCGCTGACATCTATCGATCCGGAGAGACGACCTCCACGCGATTGCGACCGCGCTGTTTGGCTTGGTACAGAGCGCCGTCCGCCAGCTTGAGAACGCCCTCGATACTGTCGGCGTGCAGCGGCCAGACCGCCACCCCGAGGGAAATGGTGATGCTCCCGACGGCAGGAACCTGCTCCTGCTCGACGCACTGGCGCAACCGTTCGGCGACCAGCAATGCGGAGTCGAGGTTGGCGCTCGGCAACAACATCAGAAACTCTTCACCGCCGCTCCGGCACAGCGTGTCGGCGTCTCTCGAACAGGCGGCCATTATTCGTGCGAGATGTCGAATGACCTGGTCTCCAACGTCATGGCCGTGGGTGTCGTTGATGCGCTTGAAGTGATCGATATCCAGAGCCAGGACAGCGAACGAGCGGCCATCGGTGGCGAGAGCATCCAAAGCCAATTCCAGGCCACGCCGGTTGTGCAGGCCGGTCAGGGGATCGGTCTGGGCATCGAGGTTGAGCTTGCCGATGCGCTGATGCAGCAGGTTCATGCTCAGGTCCAGAGCATGCTTGAGCTGATCAGCCTCGAAGTACCAGGAACGGATGCCCCGAATCCGCTCCGCACTGTCAGGCGCAGACATCTCGCCAGCACTTTGCGCCAGTTGCCAGAGCGGACGCGCGATCAATCCTGACAGCCACCAGACGCCCCAAAACGTCAGCAACGCGAGGGGCGCCGTCTGGACCATCACCTCCAACATCAGGTCGTCGAGCGGGCGGAGCGCCATCTCGGTCGGGCGCTGCGCAACGATGCCCCATTGAGCCGTCGGAACCACGGCAAACCCAGCCAGCATGTCCTGGCCTTGGCTGTTGATTACGCGCTGGCTACCAGACTCGCCATCGATCATCCGATCGATGACGGCATTCTCTCCAACTACGGTACCTAGCCGCTTGGGGTCTGGGTGATAAAGCAGTAGCCGGTGCCGATCTACCGCATAGAGGTAGGAACCATCGGTGTAGTAGTGCTCGCCGAGCATACGGTTGAGGATATTCGGCTCTTTCAGGCTGATCGTGCCGCCGATGTACCCGAGGTATGCACCGTCCCGATCGACGATGGGTTGCGAGATCGTCACTACGAGCGTTCCAACCGCCGAGATATAAGGACTCGAGATCAGCGGCCGCCGCTCTTGAAGCGCTCTTCGCGATCCAACTGAATCCAACTGCTGGCCAACCAAATGGCGGGTATTGGGCGAGGCCGCTCGTACTACCCGATGAGCATCGGTGATGAAGACTTCATTGAAGCTGTTTGTTTGCAACCGCAGCCGCCCCACCTCGTCGACCAGGGTTTCGTTATCGTCGAACCGCCTGCCGACTTTGTCGGCGCTGTATTTCAGCTGCTGCTGGGTCGATTGCAGAAAGGTTTCGGTGCCTACCGCCAGCTTGGCGGCGTAGGCCCGGTTGGCCTCCAGCGTGCCGTCGATCAACGACTCGCGTTGCACCTGATAGCTCGCATAGAAGCTGATGCTCAGCGTGATCAGACCGCTGAGTATCGCCAGCACTACAATCAGCTGGCGCAGATCCAGGCGAAACTGTGCGGCGAAAGGCATTCTGAAAGCTGTCGTCAGAAAAAGTCAGCGCATGGTAGGGCGTTTGGCCGCAGGGCTCCAGACCGACAAGGAAATTACTGCAGCAGGGTAAACAGATCGCAACAACACAACGGTTCGCCGCAGACACCTTGCTTTATGTGCTAATAAAAACGCCCCGCATCAGCGGGGCGTTTAGATATTGCGCAAGCTTTACTGCGCAGGGGCTTCTTCAGCCGCCTCGGGCTCAACTTCAGCGGCAGGTGCCTCTTCCGTTTCGTCGCCCTTGATGCCCAGCAGCTCAAGATCGAACACCAGCACCGAGTTGGCCGGAATCAGCGGACTCGGGCTTTGCTCGCCGTAGGCCAGCTCGCTTGGAATGTACAGCTTGTACTTCTCGCCCACATGCATCAGCTGCAGACCCTCTACCCAACCCGGGATCACGCCACCAACGGGCAGATCGATCGGGGAACCACGCTTGATCGAGCTGTCGAAAACGGTGCCGTCGGTCAAGCTGCCTTCGTAATGAACGGTCACGACGTCATCGGGACCAGGCTGCGGGCCATCGGCCTGCTTGACCACTTCGTACTGAAGGCCGGATTCGGTGGTCTTCACGCCTTCACGCTTGGCGTTATCTTCAAGGAATTTCTTCCCGGCAGCGACTGCCTCTTCGTTCATTTTGGCCATGCGTTCTTCGGCACGCGTCTGCAGGTAAGCAAAGGCTTCCATCAACTCTTCGTCGGTCAGCTTCTGCTCTTTTTTGCCGATGGCATCGTCGATGCCCTGCGCAACCGCGTTCGAATCGAGATCGGCCATGCCTTCTTGCGCAAGGCTCTTGCCCATGTTCAGGCCGATACCGTAGGAAGCTTTCTGCGCCGGTGTTTCCAGCTTGGCGCTGGTATCCGAATCACAACCCGTCAGGACCAGGCCAACCAGGGCTATCGCAGACGCCAAACGATGATGTCTCATTCTGTTTCCTTAAATGCGCTGAGGCGAAATCAATTGCCGGAGCTTAACAGTCGCCCCTTACAGTGGCTACCGAGCGTACCGGTGTAATGAGTAAAGACAACGCAAAGAAAGGAAGTGCCGCACGAAACGCGTGCGCAGAGCGTGAACCGCGCTCCGCTGGCGGGCTGAAGCGAAACGCCACCCAGCCCGCCCACCCTACAAATGCCTGGGCTCGGCGAACGTCGGTCGACAAGTGGTTTTACGAACCGCAGGCGAAAAAAAAGCGACCCTAAGGTCGCTTTTTTTCGAGCTATCAAGGCGTTCAGTGGTCCTTGATGGCGAATATGGCGCAGCGGACGGGACTCGAACCCGCGACCCCCGGCGTGACAGGCCGGTATTCTAACCGACTGAACTACCGCTGCGCTAAACCTCGAGTGGTGGGTGATGACGGGATCGAACCGCCGACCCTCTGCTTGTAAGGCAGATGCTCTCCCAGCTGAGCTAATCACCCATTCAGTGCATTCGCTTGTTTGCGTTTGCTCTCGAAGTGGGGCGCATTCTAGAGAGGGTTCTGCACCTTGGCAAGCCCCTTTTGCAAAAAAAATTGCAGAAGTTCCAAAGACTTAGAACCCTTCTGTTTATTGGCCATTTTGCGCGTTGCATCGACATTGCCGACCGGCAGGCTTGGCCTCGGCCTGCGCCGCAGGAATAATGCGCGCTTTGCTTTTACCGGAGTTTCAAATCGCCATGTGGTTTCGCAACCTGCTCGTCTACCGTCTCACCCAGGATGTTTCTTTCGATGCCGAGACACTTGAAGCCGCACTGGCCGCCAAGCCCGCCCGCCCCTGCGCCAGCCAGGAGCTGAGCACCTACGGTTTCGTCGCCCCGCTCGGCAAGGGCGAGGATGCGCCGCTGGTGCATGCCAGTCAGGGCTTCCTGCTGATCTCCACGCGCAAGGAAGAGCGCATCCTGCCCGGCAGCGTGGTCAAGGACGCGCTGAAGGAAAAGGTCGATGAGATCGAAAACGAGCAGATGCGCAAGGTCTACAAGAAGGAGCGCGACCAGCTCAAGGACGACATCATCCAGTCCTTTCTGCCGCGCGCGTTCATTCGCAAGTCCGGTACCTACGCCGCCATCGCCCCGCAGCAGGGTTTGATTCTGGTCGACTCCTCCAGCCCCAAGCGCGCCGAAGACTTGCTGTCCACCCTGCGCGAAGCCATTGGCTCCCTGCCGGTGCGCCCGCTGACCGTCAAGATCGCGCCCTCAGCGACGATGACCGACTGGGTCAAGACGCAGAAAGCAGCGGATGACTTTTTCGTACTCGACGAATGCGAGCTGCGCGATACGCACGAAGACGGTGGCGTAGTGCGTTGCAAGCGCCAGGACCTGACCAGCGACGAGATCCAGCAGCATCTGGAAGTCGGCAAGCAGGTCACCCAGCTATCGCTGGGCTGGCAGGACAAACTGTCCTTCGTGCTCGACGACAAGATGGTTATCAAACGGCTGCGCTTCGAAGAGTTGCTGCAGGATCAGGCCGAACAGGACGGCGGTGACGATGACCTCGGCCAGCAAGACGCCAGCTTCCTGCTGATGATGCTGACTTTCGGCGAGTTCCTGCCAGCGCTGTTCGAAGCCCTGGGCGGCGAAGAAATCCCGCAGGGCATCTAAACTGCCCTAGCGCCGTCGGCCCGGCTGACGGCGCACTCCCAATAACTACAAGGTAAGCCCGATGCGCGCCCTCGCCGCTTTCAGCCGCTTTGTCGGCAATACGTTCGCCCTCTGGGTCCTGCTGTTCGCCGTTCTCGCCTTTTTCCAGCCCAGCTGGTTCCTGCCCGCGACCGCCTGGATCGTTCCGTTGCTAGGGCTGATCATGTTCGGCATGGGCCTGACCTTAAAAGCAGCAGATTTCGCCGAGGTCGCTCGCCGTCCGCTTTGGGTGGCATTGGGTGTCGGCGCGCAATTTCTGATCATGCCGGCCCTCGCTTGGTTGCTCTGCCAGCTGCTGAATTTGCCGACGGAGATCGCCGTCGGTGTGATTCTGGTCGGCTGCTGCCCGGGCGGCACCGCGTCTAACGTGATCGCCTGGTTCTCTCGCGGTGATGTGGCGCTATCGGTGGCGATCACTGCTGTCACCACACTGCTCGCCCCGCTGGTAACGCCCGCGTTGATCTGGCTGCTCGCCTCGGCTTGGCTACCGGTCAACTTCGGTGCACTGTTCATGTCCATCGTGCAAATCGTGCTGGTGCCGATCGCCCTCGGTCTGATCGCACGTCGTCTGCTGGGCAGCCGCGTACACCATGTCGTCGACATTCTGCCGCTGGTTTCGGTGGTCAGTATCGTGATCATCGTTGCTGCCGTGGTCGCCGCCAGCCAGGCCAAGATCGCCGAGTCAGGCCTGTTAATCATGGCAGTGGTGGTGCTGCACAACAGCCTGGGATTAGGTATCGGCTACGTTGTCGGCCGCCTGTTCGGCCTGCCGCTGGCGCAACGCAAGACGTTGTCCATCGAAGTCGGCATGCAGAACTCCGGCCTAGGTGCGGCCCTAGCCAGCGCGCACTTTTCACCCTTGGCGGCGGTACCCAGCGCGCTTTTCAGCGTCTGGCATAACCTCTCCGGCGCGCTGCTGGCGACTGTCTACCGTCGGATGAAGGAGAAGGAGCGGCAAGCCAGCTAATCGCAAGCTCCATCGGTCTGCGCCACTTGCCCAGGCCGTTTGCTTGTGCACAATAGCGCCTGCTGAGGACGACCTCAGGCTGTACAGACGCATCGGGGACGGCCCCACCCACATTACCGTCCCGTAGAGGTGCACATGTCCTGGATCATTCTGTTTCTCGCCGGTCTGTTCGAGATTGGCTGGGCCGTTGGCCTGAAGTACACCGATGGGTTTACCCGCCCGCTTCCCACCGTGCTCACTGTCGCCGCGATGCTTGCCAGCCTTGGATTGCTGGGGCTGGCGATGAAGGAGCTGCCGCTTGGCACGGCCTACGCCATCTGGACTGGCGTAGGCGCGGTAGGCACCGTGATTGCCGGCATCATCCTGTTCGGCGAGTCGATGAGTCTGGTTCGCCTGGGCAGCGTACTGCTGATCTGTACCGGCTTGCTGGGCTTGAAGCTCAGCCATTAACAGATCTTTTCACGTCCGTTAGACACCGAGACAGCCGGCCGAACGCCTGCTGCCTCGCTCGTCAGCCGTGCAGCGCCGGCTCGCGATAATGCCTCGCGCACGCCGCACCGTCAGCGCGGAACAGGTGGCACTTGTTGGCCAACAGCCCGGTGGCATAAGGCTGGCCGACTGCAACCCGGCGATTACCATCGCTGGCCACCGCAACCATTTCCTCCACGCCTTCGAAGTTCAGGTGCAGCAGGTTGTGGTCACCAAGCCGCTCGGCCACTGCAATCTCGCCGTTGAAGACGAAATCCGCCTGCTCGGCATCGACAAAATGCTCAGGCCGAACGCCGAGCAACAATGCATCGCCCGGGTTGATCAGCGTGCCATCCACCGGCACCCGCAAGGTGCTGCCGCCCGGCATCGTTACCTCTACCGACTCGGCATCCGCGCGCACCGCGCGTACGGGCAGGAAGTTCATTTGCGGCGAGCCGATGAAGCCAGCGACGAACTGGTTTTTCGGATAGTGATACAGCTCCAGCGGTGGACCGACCTGGGCGATGCGCCCGGCATTGAGCACGACGATCTTGTCGGCCAGGGTCATGGCTTCGACCTGATCGTGGGTCACGTAAATCATCGTTGCCTTGAGACGCTGGTGCAGGCGCGATATTTCGATGCGCATCTGCACCCGCAGGAAGGCATCGAGATTCGATAGCGGCTCGTCGAACAGAAACACCTTGGGTTCGCGGACCATGGTGCGGCCGATGGCGACCCGCTGGCGCTGCCCACCGGACAGGTCCTTCGGCTTGCGATCGAGCAGTTTGTCGAGCTGCAGAATCTTCGCCACCGATTCCACACGGCGCTTTATCTCAGTCTTGTCGACCTTCGCCAGTTTCAGGCCGAACGCCATGTTTTCGGCGACGTTCATGTGTGGATAGAGCGCATAGGACTGGAACACCATCCCCACCGAGCGATCCATCGGCGGCAACTCGTTGACCCGCTCGCCGTCGATCTGCAGCTCGCCGTCGGTGATGTCCTCAAGACCGGCAATCAGCCGCAGCAGAGTCGACTTGCCGCAGCCGGACGGGCCGACGAACACCACGAATTCCCCATCGGCGATATCCAGATCGATACCGCAGGTGATGGGGACGTCTTCATAGCTCTTGCAGATATTGCGCAGGGTTACACTGGCCATTCTTGTTGTTCTCCTTCAAACAGACGCCGCGACGAATCGCGGCGAGCGGCAGGCCGGGAGGAACGAAACAGGCGCCTCGTTTCTCCCGGTCGGCTCATGCGAGCCGGCGCGCGAATCCGAATCCATGCGCGGGCAAGTGTACGCCTTGGCCGTCGAAAACGGCCGTCGCGGAGGGCACGTCCAGCACTTCGACCGGCGCCGCCAGCTCGAAGTGCCGCGCACTGTCGCCCATATTGAACAGGCAAACCCAGACCTCATCATCCAGACGGCGCTCGTAGACCAGCAGCGCATCGTCGTGGTGGATGGTGCGCATGCTGCCTTCAATCAGCAAGCGCTGATCCTGGCGCCAGGCGAGGAAGCGGCGATAGATGTTGAGCATGGAATTCGGGTCTGGCTCCTGGGCGGCCACCGACAACGGCAGGTGTTTGTCGGCCAGCGGCAACCAGGGCTGTTCCCGGCTGAAGCCACCGTGCTGGTCCTGATCGTGCCAGGGCATCGGCGTGCGGCAACCGTCACGCCCCTTGAATTCGGGCCAGAAGCGGATGCCGTAGGGATCGACCAGCTGCTCGAATTGCAGCTCGGCCTCGTCCAGGCCCAGTTCTTCGCCCTGATACAGGCACACGCTGCCACGCATCGACAGCAGCATCGCCATGAACATCCGCCCGCGCGCATGATCCGGCTGGCTGGCCAGTGCCCAGCGGCTCATCACCCGTACCACATCGTGGTTACCGATCGACCAGCACGGCCAGCCGTCTACCAGCTCGCGCTCGACACTATCGATGGTGTGGCGCAGAAAGCCCGGGCTGCATTGCTCGGTGAGCAGATCGAAGGAATAAGCCATGTGCAGCGTGTCGCTGCCACCGGTATAGGCCGCCATGGTGCTCAGGGAGTGATCACAACCGATTTCGGCCACGGTGGCGCTGCCTGGATAGCGCTCGAGCAGTTGCCGAATGCGGCGCAGGAAGCCCAGGTTTTCCGGCTGGGTCTTGTCGTACATATGCTTCTGGTAAGCATAGGGGTTATCGACGCGCACGCCGATGCTGCCCTCGCGCACGTCATGGTTCGGCGGGTTGTCGCGCAACTCGCGGTCGTGGAAATAGAAGTTCGCCGCGTCCAGACGGAAGCCGTCGACGCCCAGCTTCAGCCAGAACTCCATGTCTTCCAGCAGCTGCTGCTGGACTTCTTCACAGTGGAAGTTCAGGTCCGGCTGGCTGGAAAGGAAGTTGTGCAGATAGTACTGCTTGCGCCGGCTATCCCAGGTCCAGGCAGCGCCACCGAACACCGACAGCCAGTTATTGGGCACGGTGCCGTCGTCTTTCGCGTCGGCCCACACGTACCAGTCGGCCTTGGGATTGTCGCGGCTGGAGCGGCTTTCCTTGAACCAGGCGTGCTGGTCCGAGGAATGGTTGAGGACCTGATCGATCAGGATGCGAATGCCGCGCGAATGGGCGACCTCGATGACCTGTTTGAAGTCTTCCAGCGTGCCGAACAGCGGGTCCACGCCGCGGTAATCGGACACGTCATAACCGAAGTCCTTCATTGGCGACGTGAAGAACGGTGACAGCCAGATGGCGTCGACGTTGAGGCTGGCGATGTAGTCGATTTTCTCCACCACACCGAGCAGATCGCCGACCCCGTCACCGTTGCTGTCGAAAAAGCTGCGCGGGTAAACCTGATAAATGACGCCGCCGCGCCACCAGTCATTGCGATTCATACAACCAACCTTCGATGTTTGGGGGAACACGCCGCCACTCTAGGTGCGTCAAACCACCGCAACATCCTCCCCGCGCATCGATTGTCGAGGCGTATGACCCGGGCGTAGAGACGACCCCGACTGGGGGCGTAGTGCCCGTCACAATCATCGACGCCACGGCGAATATTTCGTCATGAAAGCGTCGACAAACAAGCGAATCGACACTTATCTGTCACGAGCGGCTTATAGGATCGGTGCAGTTCCGGACTGACTCTGTAGTAGCTGCCGCGCCCAGCCATTCCTGCGCCGCCGCACCAGCCAGGAGCGACACGCATCCACACCTCCATGGAGAGACGAAATGTTCAAGTGCAAGCCCCTCGCAGCCGCCATCATTGCGATCCTCGCCACCCAGGCCTACGCCGATGAGAACAGCGCAGAGCAGAACCAGTCGGGTGCCGACAACATCGCGGAAGTGACCCAGACCGGCGGCCAGGACAACCTGTCCTATCAGTCGCAGATCGGCGCGAACAATGACGGAACGGTTACCCAGGACCAGGCGACGATGTCGGATGCCGTTCAGACCCAGACCGGCAACCTAAGCCTTGCCGATATCGTGCAGAACTTGACTGAGCAGAGCGAAGCGGTCCAGCTGCAGAACGGTGATAACCACGATGCGAGCATCGTCCAGACGGACACCTTCGGTGCCAGCGCGCGTCAGTATCAGGAAGGCAGCTTCAACACCGCGATCACCGAGCAGACCTCCGCCAACCTGAGCTCAGCGGTGACCGAGCAGAACGGTAACGACAACTACGCCGAAGCCATCCAGGAAAACACCGAATCGAGCCTTGTCGAGCAGCGCCAGATTGGCAACGACAACGTTTCGCTGGTATGGCAGGAAGGCGGCGCGCGCAACGACGGTCTGGTCGAGCAGCAAGGCGACGGCAACGATGCGACCATCTATCAGGTGAATGCCTTCGATGCCAGCGCCGAGGTCGTCCAACAAGGTGATCTGCAGACCGCGTCAGTGATGCAGGAAGGCTCGGAACATTCCGCCAGCATTCAGTCGCAGGGTCTGATGAACGAGGCCTACATCGACCAGAGCGGCAGCCTGCAGACTGCATCGATCTACCAGGACGGCACTTCGAACAGCGCCGATATCTTCCAGGATGGCGCTAGTAACGACGCCAGCATCGAGCAGAACGGCGACAACAACTACGTCACCGTCGACCAGCTCGACGGCAACTTCCAGACCGCTTCGCTGCAGCAAACCGGCCGGTACAACGAGGCCTATCTCACCCAGCAGGGCGCCAATCACGTGCTGGACTTCGCGCAGGACGGTGCCGACAACCTGCTCACCGCCGAGCAGCGCGGCAATGGCAACGAGCTGACCGGTTCGAGCTATGGCGATAACAACCGGGTGGATGTGCTGCAGGACGGCGATCTCAACGTGGCCGATATCCAGCAGATCCACGGTTCGGATAATGAAGTCAGCCTGATGCAGGCCGGCGACGGCCATCTGGCTCAGGTGCTGCAGGGCGGCACCGCCAACCAGGCGATGCTCGATCAGAGCGGTATGAACAACAGCGCAATGGTGTCGCAGATGGGTTCGGGCAACATGGCCATCGTGACCCAGCAGTAAGCGGCATCGGCAGCCGGCCCAGGGCCGGCTGCCCTTCCCTCCCTCAATCGATCAGCGACTACGCGCCGGATTACCGACCACTGTCGCACCCGCCGCCACATCCCGCGTCACCACGCTCCCCGCCCCAATCAGCGCACCATCGCCGATGGTCACGCCCGGCAGGATGATCGCGCCACCGCCGACCCACACATGCTCACCAATCACTACAGGGCGCCCGAATTCAAGCCCGCTACGACGCTCCTCGGCGCCGCGTGGGTGGTCCGCGGCGTAGATTTGCACGGCCGGTCCGATCTGCGTGCCGGCACCGATACTCACCGCTACCACATCGAGAATCACGCAATTGAAGTTGAGAAAAACGTCATCGCCCAGGTAGATGTTGTAGCCGTAGTCGCAGTGAAACGGCGCTCGCACGACCGCGTCCTTTCCGACGCTACCCAGCCGCTCCTTCAACAACGCTCCGCGTACCGCCGGGGTGTCACCGAACGCGGCGTTGTAGCGCACCATCCATGCCTTGGCCGCAGCGTGGTCGGCCTGTAGTTCAGGATCGCCCGGTCGGTACAGCTCGCCGGCAAGCATCTTCTGTTTTTCGCTCATGGACATGATCTGGCTCCGAGGATGGAAAAAGCACGCACCCGACCTTGGACCGGACGGGTGCGCAATCGCTCGCAACGGGTTCGGCGCTAGTCGCCCTGGATCTTGCTCAACAGGCTGCGCGCCAGTTGCACGGCCTCGTTGCGGTGGGTGATGTTGAGCTTCTGATAGAGGCTGCGGATGTGCGTCTTGATGGTGGTCGGCGCGACGTTGAGGTGTTCGGCGATCTGCTCGTTGGACTGGCCGGCGTGGATCAGGCTGAGCACTTGCCATTCGCGGCGGGTCAGCGGCGACTGGCGGATCAGCTCGGGCACGTCCGGGCGGTTGATGATGTCCTGGATCACCGCCTCGTCGAGGGTGATGCGGATCGCCCGACTGAAATCACGCTGCTGTTGCGCCAGCTGGATCAGCCGGTCGGCGCGCTGGGCTTCCAGTTCGTCCAGCGCGCGCTCGTGTTGCAACGCCTTGAGCATGGCGATGATCAGCTTGCCGGTGCGCAGGAAGCTACCGATGGCGCCAGTGCTGCTGGCCAGCGTCAGCGCCTGCTGCAGATGATCCAGCGCCTGCTGGCGCTCCTCGCGCAGCCAGTGCAGCTGGGCCAGCAGGATGTGATTGCGGTTCAGATCCATGATCAGGCCGTGCTGTTCGGCATCGATCTGCAACTGGCGCAGAATCGGCAGCGCCTTGTCCGGCTGCTTCAGCAACAGATGGGCGCGCGCATGGTTGCGGCCGTTGTACTGGGCGAAGTGATTGAGCCCGCGCTGCAACGCCGGTGCGGTGAGCAACCATTGCTGGATAGCGGTCTTGTCCTGGGTCGAATCCCAGTAGCTGAGCATCACCGCGTGGGCATTGGCCAACCAGTCGACGTGGTAGTTGTCGTTGGCCAGCATGCTCTGGATCTTGCCGATGTAGTCGGCGCACGCGCTCTGCTGGCCGCGGGCATGGGCAACACCGGCCAGCAGCGCATAACACTGCATGAGCCAACGATCGCCGACGTCTTCGAGAATCTGGATGCCCTGCAGCGCACACTGCTCCGCCGCGTCCAGGTGATGCCATTCGAGCAGTACCTGGCCGCGCACGCGGTAGATGAATTCCATGATCGGCGTGGCCTGCAGCTCGGCCTGCTCGACGTACTGGATCGCCCGCTCCTGCAGCGAATAGGCCTTCTGCAGATAGCCCTGGGCGATGGCGATTTCCGAGAGCTGGCCGAGGTTCCACACCACAAGATGCGAGGCGCGAATGTCCCGGGCGCGGCGCTCGGCTTCTTCGTACTGCTTTTGCGCCTGGGGCAGCAGCCCCTGAACGAAATGCGCCTCGGCCAGACCCGACAGCGCCGCCACCTTGGACGTGCGCATGATCAACGGCTCGCACGCCAGCGCTTCACGGGCCAGGGCGATGGCCTGCTGTTCCTCGCCACGGTTCATCGCCACCTGCGCGCGCACGGCATTGAATTCGCCGACGATGCGTGCCCAGTCCTCGTCCGAGCAGCTGTGTTGCAAGGCCTGCTCGCTGGCCTTGAACCAGCGCTCGACCTGATCGAACTGATAGGAATTCTGCGATACCCAGGCTTGCAGCAACGTGAACAGCGGCGAGCCGGCGATGACCTGCTCCGGCAGGGTTTCCAGGCACTGCTGAAGCAGCTCCAAGCGTCCCAAGCGGTAGAACTGCCGGCCATGGCGCTCCAGCACCTCGCCGACCCGCACGGGGCAACCGGCCTGCACCGCATGGCGCGCCGCCTCTTCCGGCAAGCTTTCGGCCATCAAGGCTTCGGCGGCACGCAAATGCAGCTCCGACAGGCGCTGCGGCTGATGGGTGCGCAGCTCGCCCTGGAGAAAGGTCGCGAACAGCGGATGGTAGGCATACCACTGGCGCAGGCCGTCCTGCGGCAACAGGAACAGGCCACCGCGATCCAGCTGCTCGAGCATGTCGCGGGCATTGCTGTTCTGGGTTAGTTGATTGGCCAGGGAGGCGTTGAAGCGATCCAGCAGGCAGGTGGCCTGGAGAAAATCGAGCGTCGACGCGCTCAGCCGGTCCACTACCTGCTCGCGCATGTAGTCACGAATATAGGGATGCCCGAGCTGCAGATTTTCCAGAAACAGGTCCATGCCGCGTCCGGTCTGCACTTCCTGCAAGGCCAACTGCAATGCACAGGGCCAACCGCCGATGCGCCGATTGAGGCGCTCGACCTGCTCGCGGTTGACCGTCACTGGCAAGCCCAACCCGAGCAGTGCTTCCACCTCATCGGTCTCGAACGCGAGATGCTGCACATCGACGATAAGCAGTTGGTGTTTCACGCGCAGATCGGCCACGCCCAGTTCGGGCAGACCACGACTGCACACCAGCAGCGTTATCCACGCCGGCATGTTGCGCAGGAAGAATCGCAGGGCCGCGATGACTTCGGCGTTGTGCAGCACTTCGAAGTCGTCCAGCACCAGCAGCAAGGGCTCATGCTCGCCTGGCAGTTCCGCCAGCAGGTGCGTGAGCAGAGTGTCGAAGACTTCCCTGCCCTGCTCGGCCAACAGCAGGCTGCGCGGACAACCATGCTCCAGCTGCGCATCGAACACGTGCAGCAGATAACGGCCGAGCTGAAGCGGATCGTTGTCGCCGGGGTGCAGTTGCAGCCAGGCGACGCGTCCATCGAAGCTGCCCGCCCACTGACAGGCCAGGGTGGTTTTGCCGAAGCCGCTGGGCGCCTGCAACACCGCCAGACGCACCTCGCCCAGGCGCTGCAACCATTCGTCCAGTCTTGGCCGCGCCAGCAGCCCGCGCGGCATCGGCGGCATCTTCATTTTCGCGGGTATCAGCGGCAGCGGTGCAGGCATTGCGGCATTCATATCGTCTCCCTCGATTCCGTTCACTGTTGCGCGCTTAAGCGAAACGGATCCTAACCCTTCACTCCGCCTGCTGTCAGCCCACCAACGATCCACTTCTGGCAATAAAGGAATACTGCAGTGATCGGCAGCCCGGACAGTACGGCCGCCGCAGCGAAGTCGCCCCACAGGTAATTCTGCGGATACAGATACTGCTGCGCACCGACAGCCAGGGTGAGCTTGTCCACGTCCATCAGCAGCACAGAGGCGATCGGGTATTCGGTCACGCTGGTGATGAACGAGAGGATGAACACCACCGCGAGAATCGGCACGCTCATGGGCAACAGGATGTGGAAGAACGCCTGCCAGGTCGTTGCGCCATCGACGATGGCCGCCTCTTCCAGCGAGCCATCGATGCTTTCGAAGTAGCCCTTGATGGTCCAGATATGCAGCGCCATGCCGCCCAGCGAAGCGACGATCACCGCGCCGTGGCTATTCACGCCCAGCCAGCTGACGTGCTGGCCGAGTTGGTCGAACAATGCATAGATGGCCACCAGCGACAGCACTGGCGGGAACATCTGGAAAATCAGCATACCTTTGAGGATTGGCGCCTTGCCGCTGAAGCGCATGCGCGCAAAGGCGTAGGCGCTGGTGGTCGAGAGCATGAGGATCAGCACCGAGCTGATCAGCGCGATCTTCACCGAATTCCACAGCCACAACAGCACCGGGAACGGCGGGTTGGTCACCGTGCCGTCCGCGTGCGTGTAGGGGATGCCCAGCGCCAGCGACCAATGTTCGAGCGTCGGGTTGTCCGGGAACAGGCTGCCGGTGGCGAAGTTGCCTTCACGGAACGAGATCGACACCACCATCAGCAGCGGGAACACGATCAGCGCGATGAAGCCGAGCAGCGCAGCGTGCGTCAGCCAGAGGCGGTACTTGACGGATTTAGGTTGAACCATGGCCATGTCCGGTCTCCTTAAAGTTTGCGAAAACTGCGAGCGCCGTCGCGAGGTTGTCTCAACGAGTTCACGGCAAGGCGCGTTACGCAAAAAACGGGGGAGTTTGGCGATTCCAAATGACGCCGTTTTTTGCGTGGCGCAACGTCAGCAGCGGACACGTGGAGGCGGCCGCAGTAGGCGAGAGCGTTTTTGCGAATGTTCATACTTTAACTTTCGAGAGTTTCAGGTTCAGCCAGGCCATGGCACCGACCACGATAAAGATCAGCGTGGCGATGGCGGCGGCCAAGGCAAAGTTCTGCCCCGAATCCTGGAAGGCGATGCGGTAGGTGTAGCTGACCAGCAGATCGGTGGTCCCGGCCGGCGTGGTCGCGCCGAGGATGTCCGGTCCGCCGCGGGTGAGCAACGTGATCAGCACGAAATTGTTGAAGTTGAAGGCGAAGCTGGCGATCAGCAGCGGTGCCAGCGGCTTGATCAACAGCGGCAGCGTAATCTTCAGCAGGTTGTCCAGCGGCGTTGCGCCATCCATCGCCGAGGCTTCGTAGAGATCGCGCGGAATCGCCTGTAGCAGCCCCATGCACAGCAGCAGCATGTAGGGATAGCCCAGCCAGGTGTTCACGACCAGGATCATGCTGCGAGCCAGGGTCGGGTCGCTGAACCAGTCCGGGCGGATGCCGAACAGGCTGTCGAGCAGCAGGTTGATCTCACCGAAGTTCTGATTGAACAGCCCGCGGAACACCAGGATCGAAATGAATGCCGGCACCGCGTAAGGCAGGATCAGCATGAGCCGGTAGAACGGCTTGCCGCGGACCAGATCCCATTGCAGCAGGTTCGCCAACACCAGCCCGACGGCAAGCGTGAAAACCACCGTCAGCGCGGCGAAGCACACCGTCCAGACGAATATCTGCAGGAACGGCTGGCGGATGCTCGGGTCGGTCAGCACCTTGGCGAAGTTATCGAAGCCTGCGAACACGGTGAAGCCCGGCGCCAGCGCCTTGCCGGCGCTGTCGACGTAGAAGCCGGCTTCCAGGTCTGGCGTCAGGCGCTCGCCACTCTTGTTGTTGATCAGCACGCCGTCTTCGCCCTCGCGGTAGAGCGGCTCCACCGCCGCCACTTCACGCAGGCCATAGAGGCGCAGCAGATGACCGTCCGGGCCGCGCATCACCCACTGCTGTAGCTGATCACGGCGCTGGATGACGTCACGCAGCGGCAGTGCCTGACCAAGGTCGGCGACTTCTTCCGCGCGTTGCATAGCCAGCGGTTCCTCGACGTTCGGCTCGCCCGTCAGCGGCTCGCTGACGAACACGCCCTGTGCGCCCTTATCGACGCGCAAGCGCTCGCCGTCCGGGCTCGCGTGCAGGCTGAACCGGTACCGATCGCCCGCGAGAAAGGTCTGGCTCAGATGGTACTGCTGCACCTGTTTCTGGCTCAGCAGATTGCTGCCGCTGTAGTTGGTGAAGCCAATGCCCACCGTGTACAGCAACGGAAAGATAACGAACACCAACATGCCCGCGACCGCCGGGTAGATGTAGCGGTGGGCATAGGCGCGCCGGTTGATGAAGACGTAGCTGGCCAGCCCGGTCACGACCAGGCCGAGCAGCGCGAATGCCAACTGCCGCTGGGCATAGAGCGCCACGACCAGATACAGCGCGAAGGCATTGAAGGTGAGCCAGACCAGCCAGCGCAACCCGGCCTTCAGCGAGGGGTGAAGCGTCTTGGTACGGGTATTCATGGCAGGGCTAGGCAACTCAGCGAGGGCATTCACAACGGGGAACCTTTCTAACCTGAGAATAGATCACCGGCCGCGACATGGCAGCCGGTGACGGTTTCATCGGGTGATGCGCTTGGCGGCATCATCCAGGGCGGCGTCTACGGTCTGCCGGCCCGAAGTGATGTTGGTCAGCGCGGCCGCCATGGACGACCAGAAGATGCCCATTTCCGGAACGTTCGGCATGGGCTCGCCCATTTGCGCGTTCTCGAAAGTGGCCTTGATGTGCGGATTGGACGACAGCTCCTGCATGTACGCCTGGTTCGCCACTGCACCCAGCGGTACGTCGGCGTTGACGGTCTTCAGGCCTTCGACGTCGAGCAGGTAGTTTTCCAGGAACTCGACCGCCAGATCCTTGTTCGGGCTGGCCGCATTGAGCGTCGCGGCAGTGACGCCGACGAAGGGCTTGCCGGGCTCGCCATTGATCGCCGGGATCGGTGCCACACCGAAGTCGATGCCGCTCTTCTCGATGTTGCTCCAGGCCCAGGGGCCGCTGATGATCATCGCCGAGTCGCCCTTGTTGAAGGCCGCTTCGGCGACGCTGTAATCAGCGCCCTTGGGCATCGCACCCTTCTCGACCAGATCGCTGAGCACCTGGGCACCCTGCTTGGCGCCGGCGTTGTTGACGCCGGTGGATTTGACGTTGACGCCGCCATCGGCCTTCTCGAACACGTAGCCGCCATTGGCAGCCAGCAGCGGCCAGGTGAAGTAGGTGTTGTTGTAGTCCCAAAGGATGGCGCGCTTGCCGTCGGCAGCGAGTTTTTCGTTGAGCGCGAGGACCTCATCGAAGGTCTTCGGCGGGGTAGCGACCAGCGCCTTGTTGTAGATCAGGCCGATGGTTTCCACCGAGATCGGGTAGCCCCACAGCGTGTTGTCGTAGCTCACCGCATCCCAGGCGAAATCGGCGATCTCGCCCTTGGTTTCTGCACTCGGTGTGACCTTGGTGATCAAGCCGCTCTTGGCCCACTCGCCGATGCGGTCGTGCGCCCAGATAAAGATGTCCGGGCCGTTGCCGGTCGCGGCGGCCTGCTGGAATTTGTCGGTGGCGCTGTCCGGATGCGCCACCTCTACCGGGATGCCGGTTTCGGCGGTGAACTTCTCACCGACCTTCTCCAGGCCCTTGTAGCCCTTGTCACCGTTGATCCAGATGACGAGCTTGCCTTCTTCGATCGCCGCCATGGCCGGCAATGGGAGACTGAAAGTCGCAGCCAGACCGATCGCAGCCATACCCCACAGCTTCTTGTTCATGCTTTTTTCCTCGTGGCTTCTTATTGTTGACCCCACATGCTGCAGCCCGTGGGCATTCGCAGTCGCTGAATACTCAACCAGCCTCCTCGGGCGCACATCATCCCCGGCATAGCCAGCGAGGGCGTAGAGACAGGGCGTAGATGAGCGGGTGGCACTGCGAAAAGTTCCGCCTGCAAAACCCCGCGTTACGCCTGCACTTCGCTGGCAGCAGGGTGTTAAATGCAGCGAAAACAACAAAACGGATCGATACCATGCACCGCCGGATGTCTATTTGTCACCTAGCCTTTGGCCTCGCTCTTCCCGCTCAGCTCGTGCTGGCCGAACCGACCCTCACCGCCCGCATCGGCGGCGAACCGCTGCATCTGCGCTGGAGTGAAATGCAGCCAGAGCGCTACAGCGCCGAGCTGGCACTGCCCGCTGGCAAGCTTGAACTAGGCGCACCCGGCGCCGACAACACGCAGCCGTTGGCGCTCTACCGCAAGCAGGCGCTGGGCAAAGACAGTGCGTTTCGCTTCGACGTCCCTGCGGCAGGCCGTTACCGCCTGATCGCCGATCTCGGTGACGATGCCAACCTGCGTCTGCTGCCGATAAAGGAAGTCGAACCGTCGGAACCCACCATCGCCTGCCCGGTCTGGGACGGCGGGCCGGTCACGGTCAGCGTCGGCGACGTCTTCGCAGAAGGCGAACAGGTGCGCGACGCCTACAGCGGCCAGACGACCGAAGCCCGAGGCGGACGCGTCACGCTGACCCCCGCCGCTGGCAGCGACGGCCTGCTCCTGCTGGAAGCCGTCGAGGCCCCCGCGAATGCTGCTCACGACTGGCGCAACGCAACCGTCTATTTCGTCGTCACCGACCGCTTCGCCAATGGCGACCCGTCCAACGACAACAGCTACGGGCGCCAGCCGGATGGCAAGGAAGAAATCGGCACCTTTCACGGCGGCGACCTGAAAGGCCTGACCGGCAAGCTGGACTACCTCGCCGAGCTGGGCGTCAGTGCCGTCTGGATCACCGCGCCCTACGAGCAGATCCACGGCTGGGTCGGCGGCGGCGACAAGGGCGATTTCCGCCATTACGGTTATCACGGCTATTACGCGCTCGATTTCACCGAGCTGGATGCCAACATGGGCAGCGAGGCCGACCTGCGCGAGCTGATGACCGAGGCCCACGCGCGCGGCATTCGTGTGCTGTTCGACGTGGTGATGAACCACCCCGGCTATTCGACACTGGCCGACATGCAAGCCTTGAACTTCGGTGGGCTGCGTGACGGTATGGCGCAGTACCTGCCCGAACGCTGGTCCGACTGGCAGCCCGAGCCCTACGAGAACCTGCACGCCTACCACAACCTGGTCGACTACCAGCACCCGGACTGGGTCCGCTGGTGGGGCAAGGACTGGGTGCGTGCCGGCCTCGGCGATTACGAGCAGCCGCCAAGCGCGGTGGTCGATCCGGTCAAGGGCTCGCTGAGCTTTCTGCCTGACTTCAGGACCGAGAGCGATCAGCCCGTCGGCCTGCCCGCGTTCCTGCAGCACAAGCAACCGACCGGCGCGGTGGCGCGCGCGGATTATCGGGTGCGCGATTACCTGATCGAATGGCTCACCGACTGGGTGCGTGAGTACGGCGTCGACGGCTTTCGCGCCGATACGGTGAAGCATGTCGAACCGCACGCCTGGGCCGAACTGCGCAAGGCCGCCGACCGCGCCCGTGCCGAATGGTCGGCCGCGAACCCGGACGACCCTTTCGCCGGCACGCCGTTCTGGATGGTCGGCGAGGTATTCGGCCACGGGCCGGAGACCAGCCTGTACCGCGACAACGGCTTCGATGCGCTGATCAACTTCGCCTTCCAGACCGAGGCAGCACCAGCAGCCAGCGAATGCCTTGCCAAGGCCGAGCCGAGCTATGCCGATTACGCCAGGCTGCTGGCCGAGCACCCCGAGCACAATTTCATGAGTTACGCCTCGTCGCACGACACGGCGCTGTTCTTTCAGCAAACCGGCCAAAGCCTGGCCAAGCAGCGCGGTCTGGCCAACGCCTTGCTGCTGGCTCCCGGCGCAGTGCAGATCTTCTATGGCGACGAGTCGGCCAGGCCGTTCGGTCCGACGGGTTCGGACCCTTTCCAGGGCACGCGCTCGCCGATGAACTGGACGGAGCAATCGCAGCCGGAAATCAGCGAGCTGCTTACCCATTGGCGCACGCTCGGCCAGTTCCGCGCGCGCCATCCGGCTATCGGCGCCGGGCGGCACGAGCGGCTGTCCACGGCGCCTTACGCGTTTTCAAGAATCGCCGGGGACGACCGTGTCATCGTCGTGCAAGCCGGAGCTTCGGCCGCCCCCTGACCTGGTCGCGAACCTCGCCCATCCGCCCTACACCGGAAAACGATCAGATGACTGCAAACCTGAATACGCGCCAGCAGGCCCAGCTGGCCTTCACCGCGAGCGGTGCCGAGCTGGAAGTCGGGCGGCCCGAAGATTGCCCGTTGCCACTCTCGACTTTGGCAATGACCGACGGCCACGAAGCCTACGTCAGCCGCGAGCTGGCCGGCGGCCTTACCGCACACGTCTATCGGATCGAGGCGCAGGGCCAGAGCTGGACGCTCAAACGCGCCCGCGAGCGCTGCCTAGTGCAGAACGCCGACGGCCAGACCTCCTTTCTCAATGAGGTACAGCGGCGGGCTGACCTCCAGGCGCTGAAGGCGCGTCCCGAACTGGCCGAGCGCCTGACCGGCATCGTCGACACCCGTTATGCGAGCTTTCGTCGCGGCGTGCTGTTGTCGCCCTGGATCGACGGCGAACAGGTCACCGAGTGGGACGAGACGCGCCTCGTCGACCTGTTCGACACCGTCATCACCCTCGCCTCCCAGGGCCTGTTCGAATGGGATCTGTGTCCAGGCAATGTGCTGGACGATGGCCGGATCCGCCTGTTCGACTTCGGTTACCTGTACCGCTTCGATCCGCTGCGTGAATTCAACAGCGATGGCCTCGCCTCGCCGGGTTTCCATCCGGTCGAGCGCTTCGAGACGCGGCAGTTCTTCGCCTGGCTATTGGGACAGGAACAGGCCGGTGGCAATCACGCGCTGACTGCCTTTCGCCTGGAAAAAACGATCGCGCTCGATCGCTATCAGCACTGGCACGCCGAACTGGCGAGGCAATGCGCGAGTACCGCCGTGCTGGATCGGCTCGGCGGCATCATCCGCACCTGGCAAACCGCACTTGCCGGCTCGGCCGAGGCGCTGTGCCTGCGCGAAGCCTGGCGTTCGCACCGCCTCGATCTGGCCGATGACCTTGATGGCCAGACCTGCACCCCGCTCACGCTGCAACGGCTCGCCTGGCTCAAGGACACGGTCAGGGCCCGCTACGCCGACCTTGTCGCCTGCGGAGCGCTGATCACGGAACGAGCCGAAAACCGCGACGCCCTGCTGGATCAGCTCGTTCTGGCCGAAGCGCAAGCTGTCGGTTGGCAGATCGCCGGCAATTAAAAGATGCGAAGGCTTCCCTGTAAGGGGCGAGCTGTTAGCCCCTACAACTCATGTGCAGTAACGCGCGCAAAGCGCCTGCTGCTCGGCGGACATGCGTGCCTGGCGGTCGCTGCTTTCGCTGATCGCCACGACACTGCCCATGTTCTGTTCGGCCGCCGAGTCGATCGCATGCATACCGCGCGACACTTCCTCGGCCGCAAGGCGCTGCTGGCCGGTGGCCGAGTCGATCTCGCGCGACATGACCGCGATGCGTTCGACCTGAAGGCGGATGTCCTGCATCAGGCGATCGGCCTCGCCGACCTGGTCGAGATTGCCCTGCATCTGCGCGCGGCTCTGCTCCACCGATTGCACCGCCGAGGCGATGCCCTGCGTCAGGCGTTCGATGCGCTGTTGGATTTCGCCGGTCGATTGCGCCGTGCGCTGGGCCAGGCCGCGCACCTCGTCGGCGACCACGGCGAAACCACGCCCCTGCTCGCCAGCGCGCGCGGCCTCGATGGCCGCGTTGAGCGCCAGCAGGTTGGTCTGGTTGGCGATCCCGCGGATGACGTCGAGAATCTGCCCGATCTGCTCGCTCAGGGCTTCCACGTTGGAAATTTCGGCGACACTGGCCTCGAGTTGCTGCGCCAGCGCCCCGGTGCTCTCGCGGGTTTCGGCCATCAGGTGGCTGCCCTGTCGGGTCAGAGCCTCGACGCTACCGACCCGTGCCGCCGTCTCACCGGCGTGCTGGGCGACCTCGCCGAAGCTGGTTTCCAGTTCGGTCAGGCTGGCAACTAGCGCACCGATGCTGCTGCGTTGCTGTTCCAGCCCGGCGCGCGCCTGGCTACACGCCGTGGCATTGCGCTGGGCGATCTCGTCCTGCTCGTCGGCGTTGCGCCCGAGCTGCGCCAGCGCGTCGCGCATGTTGCCGGCAACCTGGTTGACATGCTCGCTGACGCGCCCGAATTCGTCCGGTCGACGGTAATCGCACTGGCCACGCAGGTCGCCGTCCGCCAGGTGACGCAGGGTACCGGTGACGGCGCCGAGTGCCTTGCGCATGGTGCGGCTCAGCCACAGTCCCATGAACAGCGCAAGCCCGATCGATACCGCGGCCATCAATAGCAGACGCGTGACGCCCTGCTGGTAGGTTTGCGCAGCCAGGGCCAGTTGCTCATCGCTGGCCTCCTGCGCACTGGCGATGAGCGTGCCGACGTCGTCACGCGCCTGGCGCTGCAAGGCCTTGAGCAGGTCCTTTTGTTGCCGATTGGCCTGCTTGTCGCGAAGCCAGGCGTAGTACTGCCCCACCGCGCCCGGCCCGGCGATATCCATCTGTCGTTGGATGTCCTCGAACGGCGGGCGAAAGCTGTGCGCGTAGTCAGTGCGACTGTCCTGATGCGGGGCCAGGTCCATCAGTATGTTGTCGAGCTTCTTTTGAAGGTCGGGCAGGCGCTCGACGATCTTCGTCCGGGCTTCATCGAGCTTTTGTGTAGAGGCGGCGCCGACGGCGTCGAACAGCAGCGCCTCGACCTGCTCGAGCGGGATGATGAATTGCTTGATCGAATAAGCGGCCAGGTCATCACGGGTGACGAACTGAGCCTGCAGCAGGTCCTGCTTGAACCGCGAAAACTGCAATTGAAGATCACGCAGCGCCACGGCATTGCGGTCGACACGCTCGAGCAGGCCGCGATGCGCGCCGATCAGCGCCAGACTGCGACGGTCGAGTTCCGGCAGCATCTCGCTCAGCCGCTGTTTGGCGTCGGCATGCCCCGGCGTCAGGCCGTCGAGTTGGCTCAGCAGTTCGACGGACCGTTGATGGAGCGCCTGGTGCCGCGTGGTGAAGGCGCCCAGCTGAGCCGGCCGGTCTTCGGCCAGGGCATCGGAGAGGTTCTGGGTCAGGCTCTGCAGCGTGCTGAAAAAACTCTCGCTGACCAGCAGGCGCGACGCGGTGGTCGAGATTTGCTCGGCGTTGCCTTGCAGACGGGTGACGGCAACCAGGCTGGTGCCTGCCACGAGCATCAGCAACGCCACGAGCGCGGCAATCAGCAAATACAGCCGCGGCAGAAAGCCGAGCCGAAAGACGGAGAAGCGGGAGTGGGCAGACATGTGAGCTCCTGACGCGACAGCGAAACGCGATAGCTTTTTATTGTCGCGTCAGGATTATCCGGGTGGCGCGTTCGAACATCCTCCCCGAGCGTTATCGACGGGGGAGGAGTGGGCGGGCGTAGTTGTTTCGGTGGGCCGGCCCTCATCCCGTAGGGTGGGCCGGGCGGCGCTAGCCCACCATAGCGGCCGACCTGCATTTGAAATGGCCAATTCGCCGTTCATCACATTGCATGCGCGGCTCCGCTTTGGCTCACCGTCGCCGGCGTTAATCGGTGGGCTAAAGCCCACCCTACAGCGCCGCAGCCCGGCTTCAGCCCACCATGACGCCCACTCACCGCCAAGGCGACCGACTCAAAACGACCCGACGGTACTGGCCCCGCTGGCCACCTGGACGCTGTTGTTGCCGCCCGATTCCCATTGGCGTACCTGGGTGCCGTTCGCCTCGTTGCGAACGATGCATTTCCATTCCACCGTCTGCCCGGCCGGCAAGGCGATGGTGCCTTTCCAGGTCGGGTAGGCGCTGGTGTCGGTCAGGCGCACTGCGCTGGCCGGGCTCCAGTTGCCGAGCTGGCTGACGTTGCCGACGGCATAGACGCTGTCGCCCATCTGGGTCACGCCGTTGTCGCAGCGGAAGTTGACGCTGACCAGGCTGCCGTCATCGCCGCCACCGTTGCCATCATCCCCGCCGCCGGTGCTGCCGGTGGTCCAGATCCGCACCTGGCCGCTGTCCTGATTCAGCGCCTGGTTGAAGCTGCCGCTGCTGACCTGGCCGGGGTTGTTCAGATTCGATCCGAGCGCGATCACCAATGTCTGAGCGGCCCCGCTGACGGTCGCCACCAGTCCCGAATAGCCGTTGTGGAAGCTGATCGCCGAGTCGGCTTTCACGCCTGCGGCGCGGCGGATCTTGATCAGCTGGCGGATCAGGTCGCCGTGCCCCCAGTCGTACATATGCGACCAGTACACCACCGGCGTGCCGGGGCTGGAGAGGATGTAGGCGTAGGCCTGGCGCACCAGATCGTCACGCAGCGCCCAATGGTGCTGACCGCCGTTCTGCCCCGGCGAGTAACCAGTGTCGTGGTTGTCGACGAAGGTCACCGCCACTTCGCGCCAGCGCGCGTCCGGGTTGCCGTTGAGGCCGTTCTTCCAATCGGCGATGGAGCCGTTCTGCATGCGCTCCTTCAGGGCGAAATCGAACACCGGGCACTTGGCGCGATCGGACCAGTCCTTGATCACTTGCTGCCAACTGGCGGTGTTGCGCCAATCCCAGCTCGGGTATTCGCCCGGTGCCTTCCAGAGCTCGCCGACGCAGAAGGCGTTGTCGTGCGCCGCGCTCATCCAGCTGTCGACCCGCTCGCCGGCGTAACCACGGACGAAGTCGAAGCGAAAGCCGCCGGCGCCATAGTTGCTGCGCAGGTTGGCGAACTCGTCGCGGAACATCCCGTAGACCTGCGGGTTGCCCGTGTTGAGATCGGCGTCGCCGCCCATGAAGCGGTCGCCGTCGTCGCAATCGTTGGCATAGTTACCGGGATCGGTGCAGTCGTGGCGCCAGAAGCCTTGGCCGCCCGGCAGGTTGATTTCCTTGTCTGGGTAGCCACGGTTCATGTGGTTGGGCACCGCGTCGTAAAGCACTTTCACCTGGGCATTGTTCAGCGCCGCGGCAGCCTGCTTGAGCTGGGCGTCAGTGCCGTAGCGGCCGTTCTTATTGAAGTCGTGCCAGAAATAGCCTTCGCCGCCACCGGAATTGCTGCCATCGCTCCAGCTGGAGAAATCACGCCAGGGTACTGGCATCCAGATCGCACTGAAGCCATCGGCGGCAATCGTCGGCGCCATGCTGCGCAGGGTGTTGTACCAGTCGTTCGGCGATTCGCGGACAACGTTCCAGTGAAAGCCCTGGAGGATGATTTCGTCACCGCCGTGGTACCGAACCCCGGCCGGGCTCTTGCCGGCCAGATCGGCTGCCTGAGCGGTGCCCAAGGTCAGCAGCAGGGAAGAAACCGCCAGAGCAAGGCGGGCAGGAGACAAGCAATGTTTCATCGAAGTAGCTCCACTTTTTGTAATTGTCGTGAGCACCCGACTGCGGGAACAGGCTCCCCGGATGACAGGGCGCAAGCGGCGCGATAAACGCCGCCCGCCTGGCCAGACTGCCGCGACAGGCGCCCTCGCCATACCTCCCCCCAGCCTTTTTTCCAGGCTTAGTGGCCAGGCGTAATGCGCACCGACCAGACCGATGCCATCCCTCCCCCCCCCGCTACGCCCCGCCGCTCCGCCTCGAAAAAAAACGACCGGGAGGATGTTGCAAGCCGCCCCGATCCGCAGGCTTTCGATCACCGCCAGCCCGTCCGGACACGTTCGGGCGATGTTGGCGTCATGGCAGGCAGTAACTGACCAACAACAAGAACACAAAGGATTTTCGCGATGAACCCGCAACGACCCATACGTATTTTGCAACCCACCCTGCTCTGCGCTGCCATCTTGGCGGCCATGCCGAGCCATGCGGTGGATTTCCACGGCTATCTGCGCTCCGGTGTCGGCGCTACGGCGGGCGGTGGCGACCAGGCGTGCTTCAAGGCCGACGGCGCAACGGCCAAGTACCGCCTGGGCAACGAGTGCGAGACCTATGCCGAAATCGGGCTTGGTCAGGAAGTCTGGAAAGAGGGCGAGCAAAGCTTCTACGTCGACAGCATGATCGCCTACAACTCGCGCCAGGCTAACGACTGGGAAGCGACCCGCACCGACACTAATGGCGGCACCAATCACCCCTTCGATGAAGGCGGTGACGTGGCCATACGCCAGTTCAACGTGGTCGGCCACAACCTGATCGCGAGCCTGCCGGGCGCCGATATCTGGGCCGGCAAGCGCTACTACAAGCGCCACGATGTTCACATCAACGATTACTACTACTGGGACGTATCCGGTCCCGGCGCCGGCATCGAGGACATCGATCTGGGCTTCGCCAAGGCCAGCATCGCCTGGATCCGCAACACCGACGGCGACTGGACCTACCAGGGTTCGGGCACCGGCACCAACATCGCCAACGACACCCTCGACATCCGTCTGGCCGAGATCGACGTCAACCCCAACGGCAAGCTCGAAATCGGCTACGACTACGGCAAGGCCAACCTCACCGACGAGCAGGAGAGCGACCCGGGTTACATCAACCAGAAAGGTCAACTGGTCACGCTCGAACACACCCAGGCCAACTGGTTTGGCGGCTATAACAAGTTGGCGGTGCAGTACGGCACCGACGGCATCATCGGCAGCACCGGCCGCAACAGCACCGCCAACAGCGATGGCGACATGCTCCGCGTGGTGAACCAGGGCGTGGTCGGTCTGACCGACAACATCGAGATGATGTACGTGCAGATCTACGAAGACAAAGACTTCGACAACGACTCCGGCCAGAAATGGCTCTCCTTCGGCGTGCGTCCGGTCTACAAGTGGAACGACACCATGAGCACCGCCCTGGAGTTCGGCTATGACCGCGTCGACCCGCAGGCCGATGGCGAGCGCAGCCGCGACCTGAAGAAGCTCACCCTAGCCCAGCAATGGTCAGCGGGCCGCAGCTTCTGGGCACGTCCGCAGATCCGCGTGTTCGCCACCTACGCCCAGTGGGACGGCGGCCGCTACCAGGCTGCCAGCGAGTCCATCGACGCTGGCGACGATGATGGCCTGACCTTCGGCGTGCAGGCCGAGGCTTGGTGGTAATCGTCTGAGGGCCGGCGGCGCGTGGCGGTCTCTCTCCTCCCGCTTCGCGCGCCGGCCTTGGGCACGCTTCTGACTTCCGCTCCCACCGTTTTTAACGGTGTTTTTACCCCGACCATGGCTGGTCGGGGTCTTTTTCGATGGCGACTGGAGTATTACCCATGAGCAATCTGCGATTTCCCTTGCTTGGCCTTGCCGTCGTGCTGATCACCGGTTGCGGCAGCGAACCCCTGCGCCGTGTGGATGCCCTGGCGCACACGCCCGCCCCGCTGGAGCTCTCCAAGACCGACGCCCGCCAGGCATTGGCGAGTGCGCCGATCTGCTGCAACGCGATCGAAAACCTGCCCTTTCAACCGATCCCCGTGAATTTTTCCGGTGACGTGACGCTGGACGCCACGGCTCCGGCCTACCGCTTCGACAGCGGCAAAAGTTTCTTGCGCGCCTTCGCCCTGCCCAAGGACAGCAAGTCCTTCGAGGTTCGCCTTTACAGCCAGGCCGGCAAGACCGTACTGGCCCCCAGCGCCATGCTGCTCGACAGCCGCATGCGCCCCACGCGCCTGCTCGATGCCGACGACTTCACCTACGCCCCAGCCTCCGGCCTGAAGGGCGACAGCCTGGACGCCCGCCTGCGCATCGACCGCACCTACCTCGACAACCCCGGCAACGAGTACTACCTCGTACTCTTTAGCGGCGAGCGCCAGATGCAGGGCCAGACCACCCTCGAACACCCGGCCAAGGCCTACGCCAAGGCGCTGGGCAACGAGCCACCGAGCCTTCCCGATCCCGTGGCGCAGCATTCGCCCACCGGCGTGATCAAGATGGTGCTGATCGAAGACAAGGTCGCCGGCCAGCAGGCCAACACCTATGTTCCGGCCTATAGCATCGGCCGCGAGATGGGCAACGATGTGCCATCGGTACCCGCCCCGGCGGTGCTGCCGGAAACCCAGGCCTACTACCGCCAGGGCATCGATGCGGCATTGGCGGCGAAGGATCTGGAACGCGCGCTGCGCCTGGCCGACGAAGCCGCACGCGTCGGCGACCCGAGCGCCAAGGCCTATCTGCTCGAGCACATCGAGATCAAGTAACCGCTCTCCAGGCCGACGACGGCATCTCGCCGCGTCCGCCTGAGTCCATCCATCAACAAGGACGTAGCGGACCGGCCCTGCCGTTCGGCATGGACCGGTGCGGATTGGTGATGCGCAACTGCGCATGGCCAGCCGCTCGCCGCGTGCCGTCATGCAAGGAGGCATCCATGATCGCTTTGTTCAACGCCGCAATGCTTTCGCTTCTTCTGCTCTGCCTGCCTGGGAACGCCCTTGCGTTCGAACGCGACAAGCTGCTGGTCTGGGTCAATCAGGACAAGGGCTTCAACGGCGTCGCCGAGGTCGGCAAGCGCTTCCAGGCCGACACCGGTATCGCCGTCGAGGTCGCCACGCCGAACGATCTGGCCGCTCGCTTCGACCGGTTGGCGAACACGGCCAAAGGGCCGGACATCGTCATCTTCGCCCATGACCGCTTCGGCTCCTGGCTCGATGCCGGTCATCTCGCCGTCTTGTCGCCAAGCCCGGCCGCACGGCAACGTACCCCCGCTTTCGCCTGGGAAGCCGTCAGCGTCGCTAAGCGCATCTACGGTTATCCGCTATCCACCGAAGTGGTCAGCCTGATCTACAACCGCGACCTGGTGCCGACGCCGCCGCGCACTTGGAACGAGGTGATCGCACTGGACGAACAATTGCGCGCCCAGGGCAAGCGCGCCATCGAATGGGACTACGCGAACCTGTACTTTTCCTGGCCGATCATTGCCGGCAGCGGCGGCTACAGCCTGCGCAAGCGCAACGGTCTGTATGACTTCGCCGATCCGGGCATCGCCAATTCCGGAGCGATTGCGGGCTTCAAGCAGATCCAGCAGTTGCTCGAACTCGGCGCACTTTCACCCGAAGCCAGCTATGGCGGGATGATGGATGCGTTCAAGGCCGGAGAACTGGCGATGATGATCAACGGACCCTGGGTCTGGAATGAGTTGCGCGCCGCGGGGCTCCGCTTCGGCGCGGCCGACGTGCCGGGCATCGACGCCAACCGTCCCGGCAAGCCGTTCGTGGGGGTCATCGCCGCTGCGGTCAACGCGCACAGCCCGAACCAGAAGCAGGCACAGCGCTTTCTCGACGATTACCTGACCACCGCCGATGGGCTGCGCAGCATCGATGCCGACAAGCCGCTGGGCGCGGTGGCGAATCTGGAAGTGCTGGAAACGCTGCAGCATGACCCTTTGATCGCGCACACCTACCGTTCGGCCGCGGCTGGGGAAATCATGCCCGACGTACCGGAAATGAAGCGCTTCTGGGCGTTGTTCGAAAGCCGGCTGAAGCCGATGCTGCTCGGCGAGCGACCAATCCCGGCAACGCTCGAAGAAATCAGCGCTCGCCTGAGCCAACATGCCCAGATGCAGAGCGTGCGCCGCCGCTTCTACCCCATCGCTGAAGCGAGCGACTCAACGCCCTGAGCGCAACAGCCGGTCCGCTAATTTCTCAGCGCCTGTTCAAGGCGCTGAACTGCGCTCACCCAGCAGCCAGAGCCGGAAGCGCACGGCGAATTCCGGTACCGAACTGAAGATCCAGCCTGCGACCAGCACGTTGAGCAGCGCCACGGCGAGAAACAGCTGCGGTATCGACAGCCCGGCCATGGTCAGAATCAGGATCGAAAAGATCGCCGAGATCACCATGAACAGCGCATTGAGGATGTTGTTCGCCGCCACCACGCGCGAGCGCTCCTCCAGCGCGGTGCGCGACTGGATCAACGCATACAGCGGCACGATATAGAGCCCGCCGAAAGCGCCGATGGCGAAGATGTCCAACAGCACCCACCAGACCTCTGGCTCGGCCAGCAGAGCCATCCAGTCCCGGATTTCACCGGCGGGCGGCACGCTGCTCGCGTGCCACCAGAGCAGCACGCCGAACAGCGTCAGGCCGATCGAACCCAGCGGCACCAGGCCCATCTCCACGCGATGCCGCGACAGCCGTTCGCAGAGCATCGAGCCCAGCGCGATACCGATCGAGAATACCGACAGGATCAGCGTCACCACGCCCTCGTCGCCACCCAGCAGATCGCGCGAGAACGCCGGAATCTGCGTCAGATAGACCGCACCGAGGAACCAGAACCAGGAATTGCCGACCATCGCTCGCGACACGGCGCGCTGCTGGCCCAGCCCTAACCGCATGATCTGCAGCGACTGGCGCAACAGGTTCCAGTCCAGACGCAGGCTCGGCAGGGCCGCCAGCGAAAACGGAATTCCCCGGCTAGCCAGGTAACCGATCGCCGCCAGCAACACCACGGCCCCCGATACCCGCGTGGCGTAATCACCGCCGGACATCAGCACGCCAGCGGTGATGGTGCCGCCGAGAATCGCCAGAAAGGTGCCCATCTCTACCAGCGCGTTGCCGCCGACCAATTCATCGCTGCACAGTTGCTGCGGCAGGATCGAATACTTCACCGGTCCGAACAGCGCCGACTGTGTGCCCATGCAGAACAGCACCATCAGCAGCAACGGTAGATTACCCAGCAGCATCCCGGCGGCGCCGACCAGCATGATCAGGATTTCGGCGAACTTGATCCGACGAATGAGCCAGGCCTTTTCGTACTTCTCGCCGAACTGGCCGCCCAAGGCAGAAAACAAAAAGAACGGCAGGATGAACAGCAACGCGCAGAGATTCACCAGCAGGCTGACGTCGGCCGTGGTGCCGAGCTTGTAGAGAATGGCGAGCACCAGCGCCTGCTTGAACACATTGTCGTTGAACGCACCGAGCAACTGCGTCACGAAGAACGGCAGGAAACGACGCGTGCCGAGCAGGCGAAACTGGGAGTGCTGGCTCATCGGCAATCTCCGCGCGTGGGCTCGCCCGCCGTGACACTCACAGCGGCAGCTGCCCGAACGCCCAGCGTAAAAGGAAGAAACACAGTAGCCCGCCACCAATGGTCGCCAGCAGGTTGCGGCTGATCGCGGCGATGAGAATCGCCAGCAAGCCGGCCAGCAGATAAGCGTTGTCCCACGCCAGCGCCCATTCGCCCTCCGGCATCAGCATCGCCGGCACGACGATGGCGGTCAGCACGGCCACCGGCACGTAATGCAGGCCCTGCTCCACCAGCCGTGGGAAGCGCAGGTCGGGCCAGGCGAAGAAGCTGTAGCGGATCACAAAGGTGATCGCCAGCATGCCCAGAATCAGCAGCCAGATTTGCATGGGTTTGCCTCCTCTCGCGCGCGGCGCTCAGCTCGCTGTTCCAGCCAGACGCCCACGACGATGCCGGCCAGCGCCGCGGCAATCAGGCCCAGTTTGTACGGCAGTTCCCAGGTCAGCAGCGCCACGACGGCGGCCACCAGCGCCGACGCTACCTGCGGACGAGTGCGCATCATCGGTACGGCAATGCCGACAAAGGTCGCGATCATGGCGAAATCCAGCCCCCAGCTGGCCACGTTCGGCACCGCCTGGCCGAAGGCGATTCCTGCCAGCGTCGCCAGCTGCCAGCTCAGGTACATGGTCAGCGCCGCGCCGAGGAAGAACCAGTGCTTGTGCGGCGACGCGTCGTCGCTGGCATAGCGGTGCTGAATCACCGCAAAAGCTTCATCGGTCAGCCAGAAGGCCAGCGGCACCCGCCAGCTGCTGGACAAATGCCGCACGAACGGCTGCAGCGCCGCGCTGTAAAGCGCGTGGCGCAGGTTGACCACGAAGGTCGTCAGCAACACCACGGCCGCGCCGACGCCACCGGTGATCAGGGTTATCGCGATGAACTGCGCGGAGCCGGCGAACACCAGCGCCGACATGCCGATGGTCTGCCACGTGGAAAGCCCGGCGCCGATGGACAGCGTGCCGAAGATGATCCCGAACGGGACCGCACCGACGATCAACGGAAGAATGTCGCGGCAACCGTGCCAGAACTCTTGCGAGCGGGACATCGGGGCTCCTTAGGTATGGCAAACGATAACGAGCTACGCCCCGCCATCGCGGCCGGAGCGTAGGGATCTTTGAAGACGGGTTGATGACCACAGGGCAACCCGCCCGAGGGAAACGGCAGACATTACCTTATGTCGGCGCCTGACGGCGACGGGCGTGCTTCGCGTGAGGCTCATGGGCTGGCCGGAGCCGCTTTCCCTCACCCCGCCCTCTCCCGGAGGGAGAGGGCGATAAAAGCGGGTTTGTTATCGCTTTGCCCTATTGGGTTGGTCTTGAGGCCGCTCATGGTCGCGGCCAACAGCCCAACCGAAAATACTCCGCCGTAGGATGGCGTAGAGCGAAGCGAAACCCATCAACCGAGCAAGCACGATGCTGACCGATCAACCAATAGCCCGCGCCTCCAACACCCCCCTGACTGCCGGCCATTCCCGGTCGGTGATGCTGTAGAGCACCGTGTCGTCCAGGCGGCCGTCGGCTAGGCGGCGATGGTTGCGCAGGAGCCCTTCACGCTGGGCGCCGAGCTTTTCGATGGCACGCTGGGAGCGCAGGTTGCTGGCGGCGGTCTTCAGTTGCAGCCGTACCAATTGCCACTCTTCGAAGGCGTGCTTGAGCAGCAGGTACTTGATCGAGGTGTTCAGGCCGGTGCCGTGCTCGGCCTTGTCCAGCCATGTCCAGCCGAGTTCGCCAGCGGGCAGCGACGGATTGAAATCGGCGAAACGGGTCGTGCCGATGATGCGCTCGCCCATGCGCAGGGTGAACGCCACCGCGCGGCCGTCGCGCTGCTCGCTGAGGGCGAAGCGATACCAGTCCGGACGCAGCGGCCCGCTGAGGTAGATCAGCTCGTCGCGGTTGCGCTCGGCGAGCTCTACCAGGGCCGGGATGTCCGCCTCCGCGAGCGGGTCCAGGCGCAGGGCGCCTCGCTGCAAGGTGACCGGGCGCGGCGTGAACATCGGGATTCTCCTATTCGGGCAACGCTTGTTGTGATCGCAGCGCTGGTGGTAAGTGCCGTCATCCGTAGCTGGCAACGCCCGGTCGCGCATGGCGAGACACCACTTCAGCCTTCAGACCAGCGGTCCGCAGCAAGCCGGGGATCGTCTAGTACGGTACTTTGTGCCCGTTATATCCGTGACAACCAGTCTCATGCGACCAAGGTCGCAGCCGTCACACGCCGATCTCGTTTACTGCGAAACTGCGCATCCACGCGGCCGCCTTCGGTTAGCCCAAGCCTGCCGAGCATGAGCTGTCGCCGGAGCGGTGATTGCGGTGCTGAACTGTCGCAGCGCACCGGCTGATCTGTTCAGCACGAACGGCGCGACCGTATTGCCATACCGACTATTGTCTAGGCATACGAACCGCCAAGCTGAAGCCTGCCATTTATCTGTTTCCTGGAGTTTGCATGTCGTTGTCCGGTGGGTTGATCGCGCTGGTCGCCTTTACCTATATGGCCGTGCTGTTTGCCATCGCCTTCTACGGCGATCGGAACCGCACGCATATGTCGCCGCGTGTACGCGCCTGGGTCTATAGCCTGTCGCTGGCCGTCTACTGCACCAGTTGGACGTTCTTCGGCGCCGTTGGCCAGGCGGCCGAGCAGCTCTGGTCGTTCCTGCCGATCTATCTCGGGCCCATCCTGCTGATGCTGCTGGCGCCCCAGGTGATCCAGAAGATGATCATGATCAGCAAGCAGGAGAACATCACCTCGATCGCCGACTTCATCGCCGCGCGTTACGGCAAATCGCAGACCTTGGCGGTGGTGGTGACGCTGATCTGCCTAGTTGGGGTGCTGCCCTACATCGCCCTGCAGCTCAAAGGCATCGTGCTCGGCGTGAACCTGTTGATCGGCAAGCACAGCGAGGCCGTAGCCGGCGCCGGTGCGCAGGACACGGCGCTGATTGTCTCCGTGGTGCTGGCGCTGTTCACGGTGCTGTTCGGCACGCGCAATCTGGATGTCACCGAGCACCACCGCGGCATGGTGTTGGCGATCGCCTTCGAGTCCCTGGTCAAGCTGCTGGCGTTCATGGCCGTCGGCGCCTTCGTCACCTTCGGGCTGTATGACGGCTTCGGCGACCTGTTCAATCAGGCGTACGTTTCCACGGAACTGACCGGATTCTGGGAAGAAACGGTCAACTGGCCGGCCATGCTGGTGCAGACCACCGTGGCGCTGATGGCCATTGTCTGCCTGCCGCGACAATTCCATGTGACGGTGGTGGAAAACATCGAGCCGCGCGACTTCCGCCTGGCACGCTGGGTCTTCCCGCTGTATCTGGTGCTGGCCGCGCTATTCGTGATTCCCATCGCACTGGCTGGCCAATTGCTTCTGCCGAGCGGCGTGAGTCCAGACTCCTTCGTGATCAGCCTGCCGCTGGCCGAAGCGCATCCGGCGCTGGCGATGCTGGCCTTCATTGGTGGCGCCTCGGCCGCGACCGGCATGGTCATCGTCGCCAGCGTGGCGTTGTCGACTATGGTCTCCAACGACATGCTGCTGCCCTGGCTGTTGCGCCGCAAGGAAGCCGAACAGCCGTTCGAGGTGTTTCGCCACTGGATGCTGTCGGTGCGGCGCATCAGCATCGTCGCGATCCTGCTGCTGGCCTATGTCAGCTACCGCCTGCTCGGCTCCAGCGCCAGCCTGGCGACCATCGGCCAGATTGCCTTTGCCGCCCTGACTCAGCTGGCGCCGGCGATGGTTGGCGCGCTGTACTGGAAGCAAGCCAACAGGCGCGGCGTATTTGCCGGCCTGGCCACCGGCGCGGCGATCTGGGTCTATACGCTGATCCTGCCGCTGCTTGGCTGGCCGCTGGAGATGTTTCCCGGCCTGCAATGGATGTACACCGCCCAGCTACCCTTCGAAACCAGCGCCCTGACCCTCGGCGTGATGCTGTCGCTGCTGGGCAATGCGACGCTGTTCTTCTGGGTCTCGGTCCTGTCGCAGACCCGTGTGGCCGAACACTGGCAGGCCAGCCGCTTCATCGGTCAGGAAATCAACGCCACGCCCAACGCACGCCGGCTGCTGGCCGTGCAGGTCGACGACTTGCTCTCGCTGGCTTCGCGCTTCGTCGGTGCCAAACGCGCGGAACTCAGCTTCCAGCGCTTCGCCCGGCACCATGGCCATGATTTTTCGCCCAAGCAACAGGCCGACGGCCAGTGGATCGCGCATACCGAGCGGCTGCTTGCCGGTGTGCTCGGCGCGTCCTCGACCCGCGCCGTGGTAAAGGCCGCGCTGGAAGGCCGCGACATGCAGGTCGACGACGTGGTGCGCATCGTCGGCGAGGCGTCCGAGGTGCTGCAGTTCAACCGCGCGCTGCTGCAGGGCGCAATCGAAAACATCACCCAGGGGATCAGCGTGGTGGACCAGTCGCTGCGGCTGGTGGCCTGGAATCATCGCTACCTGGAGATTTTCGAATACCCCGAAGGGCTGGTGTACATCGGCCGGCCGATCGCCGACATCATCCGCTACAACGCCGAGCGCGGCCTTTGCGGACCCGGCGACGTCGAAAACCATGTGACCAAACGGCTGTATTGGATGCGCCAGGGTCGCGCGCATACCTCCGAGCGGCTGTTCCCCAACGGTCGGGTGGTCGAGCTGATCGGCAATCCGATGCCCGGCGGAGGCTTCGTCATGAGCTTCAGTGATATCACCGCCTTCCGCGAAGCCGAACGCGGGCTGAAGGATGCCAACGAAGGTCTCGAACAGCGAGTTATCGAACGGACCCAGGAGCTGTCGAAGCTGAACCAGGCGCTGACCGAAGCCAAGAGCACCGCCGAATCGGCCAACCAGTCGAAGACGCGCTTTCTGGCGGCGGTCAGCCATGACCTGATGCAACCACTGAATGCCGCGCGGCTATTCTCCGCCGCTCTGTCGCACCAGCAGGATGCCCTGCCGGGAGAAGCGCAGGATCTGGTGCGGCACCTGGACAGCTCGCTGCGTTCGGCTGAAGACCTGATTTCCGACCTGCTGGACATTTCGCGTCTGGAAAACGGCCGCATCACGCCCGACCGTCACGCGTTCCCGCTGGCCACGCTGTTCGACACGCTAAGCACCGAATTCACCATGCTGGCTGCCGAGCAGGCGGTCGACTTCAAAGTGCATGGCAGCCGGCTGCGGGTCGACAGCGACATACGCCTGCTGCGCCGAGTGCTGCAGAACTTTCTCACCAACGCCTTCCGCTACGCCAAGGGCCGCGTGGTGCTGGGTGTACGCCGACAGGGCGCGTCCCTGCGCCTGGAAGTCTGGGATCGCGGGCCGGGTATTTCCGAAGACAAATTGCAGGTCATCTTCGAGGAATTCAAACGCCTGGATAGCCATCAGACCCGCGCCGAGAAAGGCCTGGGGCTAGGCCTGGCGATTGCGGACGGCTTCTGCCAGGTCCTGCACCATCCGTTGTCGGTGCGCTCGTGGCCGGGCAAGGGCAGCGTGTTCAGCGTGACGGTTCCGATCGCCAGCAACGTCGTCCGCGAGCCCACGGTCAACAGCAAGGCGGAAGCGCAGCAGACGTCCGCGCTGACCGGCATCCAGGTGCTGTGCATCGACAACGAAGACAGCATCCTGACGGGCATGCAAAGCCTGCTTTCACGCTGGGGATGTCAGGTCTGGACCGCCGGCAACCGAGCCGAGTGCGAGGCCTTGCTGAAGGACGACGTCCGGCCACAGCTGGTACTGGTGGATTACCACCTGGACCACGGCGAAACCGGCCTGGACGTCATGGCCTGGCTGCGCGCCCGTCTCGGCGAGCCGGTGCCCGGTGTGGTGATCAGTGCTGATGGGCGCCCGGAGCTGATTGCGGCCGTGCACGCGGCGGGGCTGGATTTCCTTGCCAAGCCGGTCAAACCGGCCGCATTGCGCGCATTGATGAGCCGGCACGTGCCGCTGCATTGAGCACTGGCTACCGAATAGCGTCGTGCTGGCTGGCGGCGCTATCACGCCGCTCACAGAATCGCACGCGCTCCGCTCAGCCTTGATGCACGCCTCGATCACCGGCTCGTTCGGCTTACGTAGGATGGGTGCCAACCCCATCAGCCCGGCACAAACGTTTATTCCCCCGCCTCTTCCAACGGCGCCTCCGCCCCGGCGCGTTCCAGCCAGTCTGCCGGCAGCCGCTTGCTCGCACGCGCGCCCAGAAGCTTCAGCTGCTCGGCGCGGCCAACCAGATTGCCACGCCCGTCGGTGAGCTTGTTGCGCGCCCCGATAAAGGCCTTGTCCAGTTGCTGCAGGCGTGTGCCGATCTCGTCCAGGTCCTGAATGAACGCGGCGAACTTGTCGTAAAGCGCCCCGGCCCGCTCGGCGATTTCGCGGGCGTTCTGGCTCTGCCGTTCCTGTCGCCAGAGGCTGTCGATCACCCGCAACGTGGCTAGCAGCGTGGTCGGGCTGACGATCACGATGTGCTTGCTGTAAGCCTCCTGAAACAGCTCGGGATCGCCCTGTAACGCTGCGGCGAATGCCGCTTCGATCGGCACGAAGAGCAGCACGAAATCCAGACTCTGCAGCCCTTCGAGCCGCTGATAATCCTTCAATGACAACCCTTTCAGGTGATTACGCAGCGACAGGACGTGCTGCTTGAGCGCCAGCGCGCGACTGCCTTCGTCCTCGGCACAGGTCAGCGCCTGATACGCGGTGAGGCTGACCTTGGCATCCACCACCACCTTCTTGTCGCCCGGCAATTGGATCAGCACGTCAGGCTGGAAGCGCTCGCCATCGGCGCTCTTCAGGCTGACCTGCGTATGATATTCACGGCCCTTCTCCAACCCGGCGTGTTCCAGCACGCGTTCGAGAATCAGCTCGCCCCAGTTGCCCTGGGTTTTCTGCCCCTGCAACGCGCGGGTCAGGTTGGTCGCCTCGTCGCCCAAGCGCTGATTGAGCTGTTGCAACCGTTCCAGCTCCTTGGCCAGGGAAAAGCGTTCGCGCGCCTCGCTCTGGTAGCTTTCCTCGACACGTTTCTCGAACGACTGGATGCGTTCCTTCAATGGATCGAGCAGTTGCCCGAGCCGCTCATGGCTGGCTTCGGCAAAGCGCTGTTCGCGTTCCTCGAAGATTTTTCCGGCCAGCTCGGCGAACTGCGCGCGCAGCTCGTCGCGAGCGCCCTGCAGATCGATCAGGCGCTGCTCGTGGGTCTTCTGCTGTTCGTTGAGTTCGGCGGTGACGGCGGCATGAGCGGCACTCAGGGCGCGCAGTTCGGATTGCTGCGCATCGCGCTCGGCCTCGAGGTCATTGAGCGCGTCGCGGCTTTCCAGACGCTGCGTCTGTAGCCACTCGGTTTCGCGGCGCAGGGCCGCCAACTCGGCCTGCAACATTGAGCGGGATTCACTGAGGTCGGCCTGGGCGAGACGGCTGGCCTCGAGCTGCGCGCTTAGTCCTTCCTGCGCCATGGCGGCCTGGGCGAGCCGCTCGTCGAGCAAGGCCAGCTCGGCCTGACGCCGAGAAAGACGGAGTTGCAACGCGACGGCGACAGCCGTCAACAGCACACAAAGGGAACCAAGCCCGGCGAACAGATAGGTGGGATCAAAAGGCATGAACGGCTCCGGCTGAATTGCCGGGCAGTATAGCTAGGGTCTGTAGCCGCAACTCGGTCAGCGCTTCGTGGGGATGCGCTGCAATGCGCTCGAAGCCTCCACCGAACCCTGGGCTGCGGCCTGCTCCAGCCAGTGCCGGGCCTTGCTCAGCTCGCGGTACTGAGGCTGGCAATACAGCTGCCCCAGCTCAAGTTGCGCCTGGCAATCGCCGGCACGGGCGGCCTGCCGCAGCATCTCGAAACCGATGCGCCGATCGCGCTGGCTGTCGCAATCGGTGCACAGCAGCCGCCCGAGCCGGCTTTGCGCTTCGATCACACCCTCGCGCGCAGGCTGCTTGAGCATCCGACCGGCGATGCGTTTGACGCTCTTGGTTTGTCCTAGACGCTGGTTGTCCAGCAGCCACAGCGCCATGCGCAACGGCAAGCGCGGAGAAACTGACAGGCTATCGATGGAAGTCGAAGCGGTGGAACGCGTTCTCATGGTTACCGAGGGGTTCGGGATCAAGGGCGCGCACTCTACTCCTTTTTTGCTGGAGATAAAGGCTTGCAAAAAACCGCCGAACGCGTTCCAGCGCACAAAAAATTTTCATCCACAGAAGCTGTGGATAACTCTGTGGGCAATACGGTTACAAGTTTCTCCAGCGCTTGTGGTTAGTGGGCTGTAGTTAAACTGACGCTTTTTTCGCCACTAAAAAATCTCCTTATTTTTCAGCAAGTTATCAACGATCTATGCATCCATACAATTTGCGACAGTTTGTCATAAGCGCTTGACAAGACTGCAGGCGAAATGTGCACAAGTCTGGAGCAATGGCCGCAAAGGCCCGTCCCAAGCAGCTTTTATGGCCATTTGAGGGACGACAAAGGAACTTTTCATGACCCTGCCAGTCGCCAGCCTTCTTCGGATCGGCAACATCGCAATGCGCGCAACGACCGGCTTATGCTTGGGCATCGATCACAACGGGATGAACCATGACGAAGGGGCGCAAGATCCTGGGCTGGACGGTCGCGGGCTTGATGCTGCTGGTTCTGGGTGCAGGCATTTACGGTAGCTTGCGCTGGCAGGAATTCAAGCGCGAACACGGCATCGTGACGTTCGATGTCAGCGGGTTGCGCCTGTCGACGGATCAGCTACGGCTGCGACAATTTGTCTTGATTCGGCAGACAGCAGCTGACGAACGGCTTGCAGTAACGGCTGATGACCTGCGCATCGGCATCCAGAAATGGTGGCGACCGCTGCCGCTGCGCTCGCTTCGCATCGCTCATATCGATGTGCAGTGGCAGCCGGCACAGAACGCGCGCGACGCTGGTGAACCCATCACCTTGCCCGACCGCCAGCAGTTGGAACGCTGGGCGGCCTGGGTGCCCCGTACCGGTCATATCGCATCGCTCGTCGCCACCCTGCCCTGCGCCAGCGGCACCTGCCAGGAACAGGGCGAACTGAGCTGGCAGCACGCCGGTGACGAGGTTCTCCCCGCTGCGTTGAATCTGCAGCTAGGTCATGACACGCACCAGCTCGGGCTAGCGCTGGACATCCTCGAACAGGGCATCGACACCCATGCCGACCTTCAACTGCAACTGGACGGCCAGCAGCGTCTGTCCATGCAGAACCGCCTGACACCGGAAGCCGATTCGATGCTCTGGCGCGGCACGCTGGCCATGAGCGAGCTGCCGGAAGCGCCCTGGCTGCTGGAATGGTTGAGCGAATGGCTGGCCTACACGCCGCCATCGCTGCCCGAATTGCCGGAGCAGATGCGCATCGGCGCGGGCTGGTCGTTGCAGGTCGATAGCGACGACGTGACTGGCGGATGGCGGGTAAATGATGGCGAGCTGCGGCTGTCGAGCCATCTACCCGCGGCTTGGCCGGTGCCTGGCATCGGTCAATTGCAAGGACGTCTGGATGCGACTGCCGAGGTCGAGCGTGGCATCTGGCTGCCCACCGAGCTATCCGCCGACCTGCAATTGCGGCCGGCAACCACGCTGCTCGAAGACCTCCCACCACCGCTGCGGCCCGAGGCGATCAGCCTGCAAATCATACCAGCGCCAGCCACCGGGTCGGCTTCCACGCTGCCGCTGCAGATGCACCTGACCGCAAGCGGAGCCACGCCGCTCGCACTCAATGGTCGGCTCACGCTCGAAACCGCCGAACCCTATGCCTTGTCGTTCGAACAGACCCGGCTAAGGCTGAATAGCCGAGCGCTTTCGTTGGCCGAAATGACCCTGACCGGTCTTGAAGCCGATCTGCGGCTGCGTGGCCGCGCCACCATGGAAACGGCCACTATCCAGTTCGAGAAAGGTTCGCAGCTCGCGGCGGCTCGCCTGAGCAACGGCGCCGAACTGGAAGTGAAAAAGCTGCAATTCGATCCCTCCAGTCTGGAAATGACGGTTAACACTGTCGATCGCCAATGGGATGAACTGAAGATCGAAGGCCAGACCACGCTAAAGGTCGCCGAACTCCGGCAACCGGCGCTGCGCCCAATGGGCTGGCGCTGGAGCGGCAAGCTCATTGTCGGACGCGAACGCCTTTCGCTCGACGGCCCGCTGCAAAACGACGCCGGGCTCACCCTTCCCCTGACACTTGGCCACACCTTCTCCAGCGGCGCAACGCGGCTGAATGCGCGCCTTCCCGAGCTATTCCTGCGCGCGGGCAATCCGCTGGCGGCCACGCTCGCCGATTGGCCAGAGGTGCTGGAGTTGAACACCGGTCGGCTGCAAGCTCAGGGTCAACTCGACCTGCCTACCAAGGGGCTTCCCGAGGCGAGCGCGACGCTTAACGTCAAAGGGCTCGGCGGCATTTACGACCGCACTGAGTTGAGCGGATTGGATGCGAATCTCTCACTTGAGCTGCGGCGAAACCAGCTGCGCCTGGCGCTTCCCGACCTGATCCTGCGGGAAGCCAACCCCGGCTTCACCTTCGGCCCGCTGCGGTTCGGCGGCGAATATACGGGCGACATCGACCACCTCGATCGGGGCCGTCTCGCCTGGAACACCGCCGAAGTGCAATTGCTGGGCGGCCGGCTCTGGCTCGACCCCGGCGAGGCGGACCTGAACGCCACCACGCAACAGCTGAGCGCACATCTGCGCGGTCTACAACTGCCGTTATTGCTCGAGGCCTACCCTGCCGAAGGCCTGTCCGGTACTGGCATTATCGACGGCGAATTGCAGCTGCGGCGCAGCGAGGCTGGCGTGAGCATCGAACGCGGCTCGCTGCAGGCACGGGAGCCAGGCGGCGTCCTGCGGTTTCGTTCCGCGAAAATTCAGGCGCTCGGCCAATCCAATCCGGCGATGCGTCTGGTGACCGAGGCCCTGGACGACTTCCACTACGACCTGCTGGCCAGCGACGTGCACTACTCCGCCGACGGCACACTCGACCTGGGACTCAAGCTGCACGGGCGCAACCCGGCGTTGGAAGGCGGTCGCCCGATCAACCTTTCTATCAACCTTGAAGAGGATATTCCGGCCCTGCTGACCAGCCTGCAACTGTCCGATCGCGTCAGCGAAACCATTCAACGGCGCGTGCAGGAGCACCTCAGAAAAGACCGTTGAGCAAACCGGGTGGTTTTTCAACGGCCTGTTAGGCACTGTATCGGCACCAAGTACAGGAGAGACCGTCATGCGGTTGCGCCATCCGATCAGCATTCTGGCGCTGGCCCTGTTCGCCAGCGCCTGCACCCCGAGAGTTGAACTGGCCGTGCCCAACGAGCCGATCAACATCAACCTCAACGTGAAAATCGAGCACGAGATTTATATCAAGGTCGACAAGCAGCTCGACTCGATCATCAACGAAGACAGTGGTCTGTTCTGAGTCCATCGCTCTAAAGGAAAGTTATGAAAACCTATCTGAAATTCGGAGCTCTGTTCCTGGCGCTGTGCCTGGCCCTGCCCGCCGCCGCCATGACCCTCAATGAAGCCATGGCCGCTCTCGGTCAGGCCAAGGCCAGTGGCCAGCTCGGCGAAAAGCCCGACGGCTATCTCGGCGTGGTTCAGAGCGGCGGCGAAGCGGAAGAGATCACCAGTCAGATCAACCAGGCACGGCGCGCCGAATACCATCGTCTGGCGCAGAAAAACGGCATCAGCGTCAGCGACGTCGAAGCCATTGCCGGCAAGAAGGCCCTCGAGAAAACCCCGTCCGGCCAGATCATTCAGCTCAACGGCAGCTGGGTGAAGAAGTAACCCCACACGCCGAGACGGGTATGCCGTCTCGGCGCCCTCTTCAGGGTTGCATGTCGTCCCGCAAGGCCTTGACGTCATCGGCAGACACGGCAGCAGCCGCGTTGCCCCAACTATTGCGAACATAGGTCAGGACATCGGCGATGTGCTGGTCGGACATGTTCCAGGCAAAAGATGGCATCGCCGGGGCAGTCGGTGCCGCATCGGTCCCCACCGCGCGGCTACCCGCGAGCACCACCCGTATCAGCGAGGTCGCGTCGCGGCTGTTGACCAGCGGCGCTTGCGCCAGCTTTGGAAACAGATTGGCGATGCCTTCGCCGTCCGGCGTATGGCAGGCCGAGCACTGATCTTCGTAGATGAGCGCGCCGGTGCGCATGGTTGTGTCTTCCTGCGCCAGCGGCTCAGGCGGCGACTGATCCTTATCGCCAAGACTTTTCAGGTAAATCGCGACGGCGCTCAGATCCTCGTCCTTCCAGTGCTGGGTGGAGTGTTCAACCGCCTCGGCCATCGGCCCGGATGCCATGTCGAAGCGGTTCGCCCCGGTTTTCAGGTAGCTGACGATTTCCGCCTCGCTCCAGCGTCCGATCCCGGTATGGCTGTTGGCGGTGATATCGGGTGCTACCCAGCTCTGCAAGGCACTCCCGGTGAGGAACTCGTCGTCCTTGTCGCCGCCGATCAGGCTCTTGGGGGTGTGGCAGCTGCCGCAATGTCCCAGCCCCTGCACCAGATAAGCGCCTCGATTCCATTGCGCCGATCGCTCAGGATCAGGCTGATACTCACCTTCATCAAAGGCCAGCCAGTTCCAGGCGATCAGGCTGGTGCGGATGTTGAACGGGAACGGCAGCTGGTTGGTTTCGACCGGGTGTCGAACCGGCTCGAGCGAATTCAGATAGGCCCAGAGCGCGCGATTGTCCTGCCGCGTCACCTTCGTGTACGCGGTGTAGGGCATGGCGGCGTAGAGGCGCTTGCCGCCGCGTGCATGCCCATTGGACATGGTGTTCTGGAAGTCTTCGAACGACCAGCGCCCGATCCCCGTGTCCGCATCCGGGGTAATGTTGGCGCCCAGCACTTCGCCAAACGGCGTCTGGATCGAGACACCGCCGGCGAACGGCGCCTGTCCTGGCAGGGTATGGCAGGCGGTGCAGTCACCAAGTACCGCCAGATAACGGCCGCGGGCAACCAGGTCGTAGGAGTCGCTGCCGTCGGCAGCCTGCGCGAGGCTCGCCATGAGACCAAGCAGGCTGGCGTAAAGAGGGAGCATCTTCATACGGTGATCATCTCCCCGGGGTTCTTCAGGTAGAAACGGCGGATGGCGTCGGCGGCCTTGAACGCCAATGCGCCCACCGTTCCGGTCGGGTTGTAGCCCGGGTTCTGGGGAAAGGCGCTGGCGCCCACGACGAACAGGTTCGGCACGTCCCAGACCTGCAGATGCTTGTTCACCGAGCTGGTGGATGGGTCCGCGCCCATCACGAATCCGCCGACCACGTGGGACGACTGATAGGGGCCGCTGTTCCAGTGACCGTCCTGGTAGGTCTTGACGATTTCCCGCGGGTTCATCCGTGCCGCGATTTCGGCCAGCTTCTCAACGGAAAAGCGCGACATCTTGCGATCGTTTTCCGAAAAATCGAAGGTGATGCGCAGCAGCGGTCTTCCGTGCGGGTCGGTGTAGGTCGGGTCCAGCGAGAGGTAATTGGTGCGCGTGGTATAGCTGCTCGCCTCGCAGCCGATGGACATGGTGCTGAGGTAGTTGTCCACGGTGGCCCGCTTCCACTTCGAGCCCCAGCGCGGCGTGCCCGGCGGGACCGGCCGCGTGCCGATCGGGGCGGCGCCAACCGGGGTGACGCGGATGCTGCCACCACCGAAGAAACCAAGCCCCGAATGATCATAATTGTCGTTGTTGAACTCATCGATGCCCATGCCGACGGCACCCGCGCCGATGAAGGGGTTGAAGTTCTTCTCATCGAAGAACAGCTGCACGCTGTTGGCCGTCTGGTAGGCGTAATTGCGTCCGGTCGTGCCCGTGTTGCTGACCGGATCATAGGGCTGGCCGACGCCCGAGAGCAGCATCAGTCGAACGTTTTCGAAGGTGAAGGCGCTGACGATCACCAGATCCGCCGGCTGCTCGTATTCATTGCCCGAAGTGTCGACGTAGACCACACCCGTGGCGCGTTTACCGGTCGAATCGAGCGTGACGCGAAGCACCTCGGCATGGGTAACGGCGGTGAAGTTGGGTTTGCGCATCAAGGCTGGCAGCACGTTGACGATCGCGCTGGCCTTTGAATAGTTGGCACAGCCGAAGTTGGTGCAGAAGCCGCAAAAGGTGCAGGGCCCCATGGTGACGCCGAGCTGGTTGGTGTAGGCCTGTGACGCTAGCGAGGACGGCACTGGAAACGGACGGTAGCCCAGTTCGCGCACCGTCTCGGCGAACAGCATCGGGCCATAGGGCTGATCCAGCGGAGGCGTCGGGTATTCGATGGAACGGCTGCCCTCGAACGGGTTACCGCCTTCGCGAATCTCACCGTTGAGATTGCCTGCCTTGCCCGAGGTACCGGCCAGGCGCTCGAAGGCGCTGTAATGGGGCTCCATCTCGGACCAGTCGGTGCCCCAATCCTGCAGCACCAGCTCGTCGGGGATGGCGTCGGCGCCGTAGCGCTCGGTCAGGTGGCTCTTGAGGCGAAACTCCTCGGGCTGAAAGCGAAAGGTGATGCCGGCCCAATGGTTGCCCGCCCCACCAACACCGTTACCGGGATGGAAAGAGCCCCAATCGCGCATGGGCAATGCGGTCTGCGAAGGGTTGTTGCGCACCGTCACGGCGTTCTGCATGGGCCGCAGCATCAACTCCTGGCGGCGCAGGTAGCGCAACTCGTCCGTCACCGAGGCGATGTTGAAATCACGCGCCGTGTCGCGCCAGGGCCCGCGCTCCAGGGCGATGACATCAAGCCCCTCGTCGGCCAGCTCGTTGGCAATGATCGACCCCGCCCAGCCCAGCCCAATGACCACGACGTCGGTTGCAGGAAGTTTCTTGATCATTTCGACGCCCTCGCATTCCAGGATTCGCCGCCGATGATCGATAACGGAACCAGATCCAGCTTCTGGTTGTGCAACGCGATATAGCGGCGGTAGTCGTACCGCGCGCCGGGAAAGCCGACCATCTTCCAGGACACCATGTCGCGGTTGCCGCCGTAGATCGGGTCGCCGAAAAACCCTTCCATGGTGTTGCCCAGCACCTGCTCGAAAAAGAGCTTCGAACCCATGCCTTCGAGCTCGACCTCGCCCTTCTCCAGTTCGGCGAGCAGCGCGTCCTGCTGCTCGGGCGCCAGAGCGCTGAAGGGTTGCTGGTGGCGGGACTGGCAAAGCTTTTCGAGACCAACGAGCCCAAGGCGAACCCGCTCGCGCGGTGTAAAACGGGATTGATCACCCTGCTCCGGCGTGCCTTCCTGAAATGGCGCGGCCATGTATAGACGGCTGGCATCGCCGTAGTTGCTTGCCAACTGGCGGTCCATGAACACCACGCAACCCGCGTCGCTGCCGCTGACGCTCAGGTCATCGGCTGGGATCAGACGGTCGACAATGGCTGTCACCTCCCGGACTTCCTCAGCGGAAAAGAAACGCCACCCCGGCGAGTCGTAATGCATCGGCCCGTTTTGGTCGAAGGGTTGCCAGGGCGGAATGCCTGTCAGCGTAGCCGCCTTGGCGGAGGCGGCAGCTCCCACGGCAAGGCCGGTCATGGAGGAAAAGATCAGCTGACGACGAGTCAGGCCGCGGGTAGCGTTGTCATTCATGCGGGCTCCCTTGAATGGGGTGCAGACCGGTAGGTCGGTCGTACTCAGCGGGCTTGGCGGAACAGAACGACGGAGCGACTTTTTACCGCTCTTGGATACCCACTCGTTCCGCCTGGAACTAAAGTGGACTGTGCAAGAAACATTTTGTTTCATGATTCTTGCTAGTTCGCTACGCCCGCGCAGCATCTAGCCTGCGGGCTGTAGCCTGAAATCGATCAGAACCAGGCCGAGACCGTCAACGAGCCGAACTGGTCATGCTCGTCCTGTCCTCGAAATTCCCGAGTCCGCCAGACACTGGCGAACGCCAGTTGCCAACTGTTCCAGGTCAGCGCCACACCGGCCTTGGCATCGCCGACCCATTCGCGGCTGTCGACCGAATGGCTGCTCTTGAAGGTGTTGCCCTCCAGCAGCATGTTGTGGGCCATGTAGCGGCCTTCGAGATTGGCGAACAGATTCCAGGCGAACCCGCCGCCTTGATCGAAGAACATGCTGCCGCTCTGCGCCGGCGCCACCGCAGGAATGCTGAAGCTGCGCGCCAGCCCCTGGCCGATACGGACGCCCAAACCGGCAGAGCCGTAGGTGTAGAGATTGCCCAAAGCGACACCCGCGCTAGGGCCATACTCCATTTCCAACCCGGCGAAGCGCTGTTGCAGCCACCAGCGCTTCTGGTAGCCGAGGTTGACGAAGGGCTCGTTGCGCAGCTGATTGTCCCAACCCTTTGGCTCGTCGCTGTCAGTCGCATCGTGCACCCAGCGCTGAATCCGCTTGCCGCCCGCAGCCGGCCCGACCACGCCGACGTCGAGGTGCAGGCCGCTGGTTTCACGCCAATCCTCGTGCTGCGTATCGGAAAAGAGCGACATCCCGGCGAACAGCAGGCCGGCATAAGGCCGGTCGTCCTCGATCAGCTCGACCTGCTCGATCTCGTTCGGCGTGTAGATCTGATGGCCGAAGCGGTAGGCAACGTTGTCAATCCCTTCCGCCGTCCAGCCCGGCATGGCCCCGGCGAATCGACGCGTCCAGTGATCGGCATCCGGCTTGAACGAGCGCATCAACTCGAAGCCGTTGGTGTAGTGCCCGTCGTTACCGGTGGCGATGATGTCGTTCTCGATCTTCAGCGAATACAGATCCGCCTGGCTGACGAGAGGAACGCACGCGATGAGGACGGCGAGGGATACGCGAGTACGCAGCTGCAGGATTGCCATGGCCCAGCTCCTTGTTTACATGCAACGGGGAATGTATCTGCATGTTTAGAGCTGGGCGCTCGGCGAAATGTTCACCGCTGCGTTTGGCGCATCTGTATCAGGTGCCGATGACGCCGCCATCATCCTTGGTGATGAGCACCGTCGAGGAACGCGGTCGGGTCTTGCCGTCGCTGGCGGGAAAGCTCAGCTCCGGGTGCTGCACATTGATCCACATGGCGCGGCAATCAGGGCTCCAGGTGATGCCGGTGATTTCGCAGCCGCGCGGGCCGACCAGAAAACGCCGGACTTCACGGGTCCGGGGATCGGCGCAGAGCAGCTGGTTGGTACCCATGGCTTGCATCGCAGGGTCTTCGTCGCCGTAGTCGGTTTCGATCCACAGACGCCCGGCGGCGTCGAACGCCAGCCCATCCGGTGAGGAAAAGATATCGCCGTCGATGGTGCCGGTCAGGTGAGCTGGCACCGACTGGCCGTTTGCGTCTTTCGCGCCGGGTCGCTCACCGGCCAGTAGAAAGACCTCCCAAGTGAAAGCCGTGGCGGTCGGGTCGCTGCCCTGCTCGTTCCAGCGCAGGATCTGCCCGTGCAGGTTGTCCGGTCGCGGGTTGGCCTTGTCGGTCGGTTGCCTCGCACCGCGGCCGTCGTTGTTGGTCAGCGTCACATAGACCTCGCGGCTGTGCGGATGCACCGCCACCCATTCGGGCCGGTCCATGGGCGTCGCCCCGACATGATCGGCTGCGGCGCGGGCGTTGAGCAGCACCTCGGCCTGGTCGGCAAAGCCGTTCGAGGCAGTCAGGCCGTTCTGGCCGTGGACCAGCGCCAGCCATTCGCCGCTGCCGTCGGCGTTGAAGCGCGCCACGTACAGTGTGCCGCTGTCCAACAGCTGGCGGTTGGCCTGATCGGCACCCGGCACGTAGCGCCCGCTGGGCACGAACTTGTAGACGTACTCGCCCTTGGTATCGTCGCCGGAATAGAAGGCCATGCGCCCGTCCTCACCCAGCGAAAGGACAGAACATTCGCGGCAATAACGGCCAAAGGCGGTGCGCTTGACCGGCGTGCTCTGCGGATCGAACGGATCGAGCTCGACTACCCAGCCGAAGCGGTTCGGCTCATGCACATGGCCGCCGTGAGGCTGCGACGGGTCGGGCGTGGCGTCGAAGCGCGGGTCGACGGTTTCCCAGCCGTAAAGCTTGCTCAGGCCCTCGCCGGCAATACCGTAGCGCCTGTGCGAGACGCGCTTGGCCATGTCCGCCGCATCGTGGTTGACGAAGTAGTTGTGCCAATTTTCCTCGCAGACGAGGTAGGTGCCCCACGGCGTGAAACCGCTGGAACAGTTGTTCAACGTGCCGATGATCTCCCGTCCGCTCGGGTCGGAGGCGGTCTTCAGCGCGTGATTGCCGGCCAGCGGCCCGCCAACTGCCATGGGCGTCATGGCGCAAATACGACGGTTGTAGCGCGAAGGCATGACCCGCAGCCACTGGCCCTGGGCATCCTTCTTTACCTCGATGACGCTGACGCCGTGGGCCGCCTGTTCCTTGCGCACTTCGTCCAGCGGGCGTTTGCCGTCGGTGAACGTCATGCCGTTGGGGTGCAGCGGCGGGTTGACGTATTCGTGGTTGATCACCAGCAGGCCGTGACTGTCGGGATTTTCCGGGAAGGGAAAGAAGTGCATGCCGTCATGGTTGTCGCCGGCCTGCTTGAGCTGGGCTTGCCAATCGTCGCTGGCATCGGGATTCCATTGCGGCGCATCGGCCAGCACGGCATCGCCCCAGGAAAAGAACGTCCGCGCGCTGTAGCCCGGCGCCACCTGCACGCTGTCGAACGTCGGATCGAGCTGCGCGGGAATACCGCTGAAGCCAATCAGCGAATCAGGCTGCACCGCACTGCGACACGCGCCCAGGCCGCCACCGAGAAAGCCCAACGCGGCGAGACCCAGCCCGCCCTTGAGCATACGGCGGCGGCTGCGATCAACCAGTTGCCCCAGCGAGGCGTTCGCGCTCGGGTTGATCGTCTGATCGTCGAGAGCCGAAAGGTCGGCGTGAAAATTCTGGAAATCCTGTTTCATCAATGGCTCAACCCGCTCGAACACCAGCTCGGCGTGTTCGATTCGCGGATCGACCTGCGGTTCCTCGCTGACTTCGGGAACGATCCGCCAACGTGAGCCAGTCGTTCAAGCATCGCACCGGCGTCGGGTTGTCTGCGGCTGTTAACCGGGCGCTGGCGTTACAGCTATGGTCTGGATTGAGCTTGCGCAGGGTCCACGTTCGCCTCAGGCGAAACCGGTGTTGGCCTAGCCCCGCTCCTGCTTTGACGACGATTCAGTGTGGTGAACGCCCGGAGCAGCAAAACAGCTGCGATACCGGCAACGGCTAGAAATGTGATGAGCACCGGTATGGCCTGTTGATTCATTGCGTCTTGTCTCGCCTGCTAAAGATTCGCGATTGCGATATCAAATTGATACTACAGACGATGCGTGCAAGTGCCAACGGTGCGTTCGACGTTCCCATTGTCCAGACAGACGGACGGCAGGCCGTTTGAATCGAATCGGCTATTGCTGGTCCTACCCTGCAGGCTACCGAACGACTCCAGACAGCAATGGGAAACCACATGCATCGGGACTACACCAGGCAATACCATCAGTTGCGTACTCACATCGAGCGCATGCTCGACCGCGGCGCTGTGATCGCGGAACGCGCTCCGCTCACGATCAAACGTGGGGATGAGCTTATTCGGGTCTCGTGCGGGATGCTGATCAGCGAGCAAGCGCCCCGCTGAGAGCCGCAGCAAAACCGCCCATCACACCCGCTTGTCGCCAGTCACCCGATGCAGGGTTCCGCTGCCCCGCTCGAAAGCGGTGATGTTTGCCAGCGTGGTTTCGGCGATATTGGTCAGCGCTTCAGCCGTGAAGAACGCCTGATGGCCGGTGATCAATACGTTGGGAAATGTCGTGAGACGCATGAAGGTGTCATCGCTGATGACGCCCTGGGACAGGTCCTGGAAGAACAGCTGCTCCTCCTCTTCGTACACGTCCAGGCCCAGCCGGCCGATCTTTCCGCGCTTGAGCGCATCGATGACCGCCTTGGTATCGACCACGCGCCCGCGCCCGGTATTGATCAGCACGACGCCGTCCTTCATTCGGGCAATGGCCTGGGCATCGATCAAGTGATCCGTCTGCGGCGTCAACGGGCAATGCAGGGAGATGATGTCGGCTTCGGCCAGCAGCGTTTCCAGGGGCACGTACTGCACAACTGCCTTGGCATCGGCATTCGGGAAGGGATCGCTGGCCAGTACCTTGCAACCGAACCCCTGCATGATCCTGGCGAATATCAATCCGATCTCGCCCGTGCCGACCACGCCAACGGTTTTGCCGCACAGGTCGAAGCCCAGCAGGCCGTCGAGCGAAAAATTGCCCTCGCGAACACGGTTGTAGGCACGGAAAGTCATGCGGTTGAGGCTCAGCAACAGCGCGACCGCGTGTTCCGCTACGGCGTGTGGCGAATAAGCCGGTACACGCACCACCGTCATCCCAAGCCGATGCGCCTCGGGTAGATCGACATGATTGAAGCCGGCCGAGCGCAGTGCGATCAGCTCGGTACCGTTCGCCTGCAAGACTTGCAGAACCTCAGCGTCGAGCCGGTCGTTGACGAAGGCGCAAACACACCGGAAGCCTGCGGCCAGCGCCGCCGTTTCGGCGGTCAAGCGAGGGTCGAGATAGACCAGCTCATGCCCATGCGTCTGGTTGGCCTGATCGAGAAAACGGCGATCGTAGGCTTTGGTGCTGAATACCGCGACGCGCATGGCTGGCCTCCTAAGCGGATCGTCCGGGCGGATCGTTCAGAATGAACAGTTCAGCCCGAAGGCGGCGACAATTCAAGCCAGCCCGTCGAACCGCGCATAGGGGTTGCTGCACGGCAGACGATAGCCGAGGAAGGCGACCGTCGGATTCGCCTCGTGCTGGCGACGCAGGTAATCGGTCGAGACCATGAAGTCGGTCAGCAACCGGCGCTCGAAGTTATCCACCCGCAGATCGGTATAGGCGCTGCCGACACCGGTTTGCTGGCGGATCTTGTACAACCCCATCAGCGCCGTGAGCTTCTGCGAACCATAGTGCCCGGCCATCGCATCGACGAACTTTCGCTGATCCTCGGCCGACATCTGAAAGTCGCCGACAAGCTTGTGCAGCAACTCGGGAATGAATACCTGGCGGTCCTCATACACCCAGGCGGCCGAGCCGACGGCAGCGAGACCGAGCGTGGCGGCGGAGGACAGCAACAACGTACGACGCTTCATGGGCATTCCTTAGCTATACAGCAGATCGGCGGCACGAATGGACAGCGCGGCGGCAGTCAGGCTGGGATTGGCCGGCGAGCAGCTCGGGTAGGTCGCGGTGCCCACGACGACAAGATTGCGCATGCGGTGATGCAGCATCTGGCCATCGACCACCGAGCCGTCATCGGCCTGCCCCATGCGCAGCGTGCCCTGAACGTGCGACTCGGTCAGACGCCATTCGCGGAAATTGATCGATTCGACCGGCAGCGGCGCGAGCAGCTTTTCAAGGTTGTCCAGCCCGTACTGGACGCCCTTCATGCCGTAGTCCGACTCGCCTCGGTAATCGATGATCGCCTGCCCGCTTTGCGGATCGATGACAACACGGTTTTCCACGTTGGGCAGGTCTTCACTGACGAGCATCAACGGCAGTGTCTGGTTCCAACGTCCGCGTTCCGGACGCAGGCCGTAGGGCCAACGGTTTTCGAAGTAGACCAGGCAAGCCGAATGGTCCTTGCGGAAATCACCGTCGTAGAGCGAATAGTTCAGGCCGGTGGTGATGGTGCTGCCATCGAAGTTGCCGAGACCGTCGAGATAGACCTCGACGTTGGCGCCTACCTGTTCATGCAGGCCCATGCCGGTTTCGCCATGGACGATGTCCGAGCGCAACAGGATCGCCGGGCTCTGAATGGCGTTGGCGCCGAGCACGAACAGATCGCCGAAAACTTTGAATTCGCGCCCCTCGGAAAGGATCGTGGCGCCCTTGACGGTGTTGCCTTCGTATTCGAGCGTGCGGACTTCCGTCTTCAGGCAGACGTCGACTTTGGGGTGGTTGAACAGCTCGGCCAGACCGTTCTGCGCGGTGAACTTGGCGTTGACCGGGCACCGATTGCAGGTCGCGTTCGCGCAGCAGACGCCGCGGGTGCCGGTCGCCACCCGAGCCCGACCGGTCGGCATGATGAAGTGATGGTCAGGCATCGCCTGCTTCATGATCATGTCGATCGAAGAGCCTTTGTGTGGCGGCTGTGGGAATGGCTGGCTGCGCGGCAGCACCTTGGCCATGTCCTCGTCGCCGGCAATCGACATGATTTGCTCGGCCTGACAGTAATAGGGTTCGAGATCTTCGTAGCTCAGCGGCCAGTCATTGCCGACGCCATAGCGGCTGTGCGTGGCGAAATCGCTGGGGTGCAAGCGAGGGGTCTGCGAGAACCAGCAATTCATGCCGCCGCCGAGCGCGATGGTGGTGTTCCAGGGCTTCTCGCCGCGATTGTCGTATGTGGACTCGGGCGTAATCGCTGAACTGCTCTGCGTCTGGATCTGCCAGTCCCAGGAATGGAAATCCCCCCATTCGATGATCAGCGCACGCCCGGTAAGGTGCTTCAACGCTTCGGTCAGAAAGAAGCTGGAGCCGAAACCCGAACCAATAACGACCAACTCATAATGTGCCTTGTCGACATCCCTTGCGCTTACGCGGTTGATTTCCACCCAACTACCCTTTCCATATCGCAGCTTCATCCTCGGACGGGCTGCTTCTCAACAGTTAGCGCAACCAATCAGCTGTTGCGCGCCGCAAGCGCTCCTATCCGAATCGGCTCCGCCGATCGGCAGTATTGCCAGCTAACCTCGACCGACGTGGGAGGCTTAAGTTCCTTTTGGGATCACTGAGCGCTGGAGCATTCAACCGGCGAACGATGGATTCGCTAAATGCATGCGGCACGACACAAGCGGATGGATGGCGTTAACGATCACCACGGTAGCGGGTCGAAAAAGAACCCCCGACCCAACTATCGAGGCCCCATCATGATCATTCCAAGCATCGCCACCGCTGCTCTGACCCTGCTGATCGCGACCGGCGCAGCGGCCAATCAGGAAGCCATGGACGACCATCAGGAGGCGCACCAGAGCCAGCCGAGCCAGAGCGGCGAGGAATCGGCACATGGCTACGAGAACCCGACCGGTGTCGATCCAGACCCACGCATGACCGAGCAAGAAGCTGAAGACGCCTACGAGCGAGCCGGTGAGCAGGATGATCGGCGGCCAGAGCTTGATGAATAGCCTTTGAAGGCTCAGTTGCGCATCAGGTCGTTGTGCCGAAGAGCAAGACCTGACGCGCGAGCAGCCTGAGGAATGGGCGCTAGGCTCATCCGACTGAGCGAGAGCAAGCAATGGAGATGATCGCCACTCGCGCTCCATTGGGTGAGACACACCATCCCGTCGTCACTGCGGGCAATGGTCGTCTGCTTCGGACGCTGACTTTGTGTTCAGCAATTTTGTGAATGGGCTGAATCCACACGCAGGATTCAGCCATCCACCGTAAGCATCCGCTGCTAAATGCCCTTGCCCAAGACCCGCCCATTCACGGTCTCGCCATATAGATTCACACCGTCGTTGGCGTGGAACTTGTCGCGCGTCTTTTCCACCGAGCCGTCGATCAGGCGCGGGTCCTGTGGGCGTTCGTGGCTGTTCATGAACGCCGCCACATGCCAGGCATCCTCGTCCGACAAGCTGCCACCTTTGCCCAGCGGCATGCTCTCCTTGATAAACGCAGCGGCGGTGTTGATCCGGTGCATGCCTGCGCCCCAATTGAACGAATCCGCACCCCAGAGCGGCGGAAACACGTAGTTCTCGCCTGACTTCTGGCCTCCGCCGTTTTCGCCGTGGCATACGGCGCACTGCGCGGCATAGATCTGCTCCCCCTTCGCCAGGTCATAGCCGCCCTTGGGCTCGGGCACTTCCGGGTAGGCACGACCTGGAAGTTCCTGGCCGGTGGGCGCGCCGGTCGCGAGCCAGTAGGAATAGGCGGTGAGCGCAGCGATCACCGGGCCATCCGCCTCCGGTGCCTTGCCGTTCATGCTGAACTGAAAACACCCCTGCACGCGCTCGGCGTAACTGTTCACCTTGTCATTCTTCTTCCGGTACGCCGGGTACATGGTGTACGCACCCCACAGCGGTGCGGAGTTGGCTTTCCGCCCCTGGTCGAGGTGGCAGTTGGCGCAGGCCAGGCCGTTGCCCACGTATTCAGGCGCCCGGTTCTTGGTATCGACGAATATGGCACGCCCTTCCTGTACCAGCTTTCCGAACGCGTTATCGGGCAGCTCGCTTTCCTGCGGGGGCTGAAAATACTGGCGGCTGGCGGGTTCACCGGCGCCGGTGAGGATCTGCGACTGATCTTCCATCGCGATGTCGTCCGCATGCGCGGGTATGGCCAGTGCGATCAGCAGCAAGGCGCTTGTTTGAGCTTTCATTTTCCCGCTCCTGTGTCGGTCAAGCCGGCGAAATACGCCGAGACGGCTTTGATCTCGTCATCGGTGAGGCTGCGGGCGATGTGCCCCATCAGGTCGTTGGGATCGTTCTTGCGCGTCCCCTGTTGCCAAGCGACCAGCTGCGAAGACAGGTATTGCGCAGACTGCCCAACGAGCGGCGGAAAGGCGTTCCCGACACCCACACCGCTCGGCCCATGACAGGCCACGCATTCAGGAATATTGCGGTCCCACGCGCCACGCAAGGCGAGCACGGCGCCCTCGTCCGCGGCTGGCGCAGCGCGGCCGATTCGCTCGACCTGCGGTCGCGGCTTGTCGGCGAGCATGGTCGTGACGGCGTCCGCTTCCTCGGCAGTCAAGGCCGCGGCAATGGGCTGCATGATCGGATTGGCGCGTTCACCGGAGGCGAAATCGGCCAGCTGTTTCTTCATATAACCGGCGGACAGGCCGGCAAGCCGCGGAAAGCCGGCTGCGGCCATGCCCTCGCCTTCGGAGCCATGGCAGGTAACGCACGCCATGGCGGCAGGGTTGGCCCCGCCTTTGCCATAGACAGCGGCCGGGTCCGCGGCCTGGGTGGTCAGGGATATCGCTATAAAGAGCCCTGCTACGGGCCAGCGAGAGATGTGCATGTAGCCTCCATTATTGTTTTAAGTCTCGGCGCTTGGCCGCTTGCAGCGGTTCAACGCTTCGCTGACAACGGCCCCATGATGGCATTCAGCACATCGGGACGAGGGGCACCTTGCTGCTGTTGTAGACGCCCGTCCTCGTCCAGGTAATAAATCGCAGGGGTCGCCGACGCGCCCATGTCACCCATTAGAGTCAGGTTCGCCTCGAGCTGTTCATTCACCTTAGGCGAGATGCCCTTGGCCGGCTTGAGTTTGCTCGCCTTGCCGGCGGCCTCATGTTCGTTGAGGGCCGCCTCGGGATTTTTCGCCGCCAGCAACGCCGCGGATTTACCGGCGCTGTCCGGGCGCAGCATGCCGACCATCACGTGGCGCAGTTGAACATCACCAGCCTCGACCCAGGGCCGAGCCTGCTTCCAGAACATGTTGCAGTAGGGGCAGTTCGGGTCGGAGAACATATAGACGATGCGCGGCGCGTCGCTTACGCCGTCCTGGATCCATGTGCTGCTTTCGAGGCGCTGCCACATCTCCTTGCCGAGGGGCTCGTACACCAGTTCATCAAGCGGTGCGCGGGTCAGGTCTTCTCCGTTTGCATCGAGCAGACTGCCAATCAGGACGTGATCGCCATCCGGCGTCAGATACAGTGCAATGCCCTGCCCGTTGTAGCGTGCGGCGTAGCCCTTCAATCCGCCGGGCGCATCGAAACTGCCGACCACTTCGGCGCCACGGGCTTCGATCGCCTGGACCGCAGGCGGCAAGGTCTGCGCCAGTGCCAGCGGTGCAGGCAGCAAGGCGATGGCGGACAGGAACAGGGAAAGCGGTGGTAGGTTTTTCATGGTTGAGCCTTCATTTTTTTCAGGGCCTGCGCCAGGCTGGCGCGAGACAGTTCACCGAGGTGGCTGCCGATCTGGCGGCCCTGCGCGTCATAAAAAAGCGTGGTGGGCAATGCGGTGGAGCCAACGTGCTGACCAAGCCGCCCACCGGTGTCGAGCAATACGTTTTCCAAGCCGAGCCCTTCGGCGTTGAGGTAATCGGCGATGACCCGCTCGCCCTCGCCCTGGTTGACGAAGAGAAAGGTCAGCTCCGACTCGTTGCGCTGGGCTTCGGCCAGCACCGGCATTTCCCGCCGGCACGGCGGGCACCAGGTGGCCCACAGGTTGATGACCAGCGGTTTGCCGACGAAATCCTGCAAGGCAACCGATTGGCCCTGGTCGTCTCGCAGTGCCATTTCGGGGAGCTGCGTGCCCTGCTCGAAGGCATGCAATGCAAAGGTAGCGAAGCCCCAGCTCAGCACGCCCACCGCGATGGCCGATCCAAGCGGTTTGCGCAATGAGCCGTCACGCCAGGCGAGCCATGCGCCGAGCAACACCGCAGCCAGAACACCCGGCCAGGCGATAAAGCCACCGTCGCGGATATCGATCACGCGCCAGGGCTCATCACGAAAATGCTCGAAATACGTCACCACGAAGGCCAACCGCGCGACCAGCAACGCCACCAGCAGCAACCTGAACAACTGCGGTTCGGGGTTGCGCTCGCTGCGCCGTCCGACCCACCAACCGGTCAGCATCGCGAGCAACAGGCTCACCATTAGCAAGACATGCGGCACCGCCAGTGCCAGGGGGCCTACATTGATGGTCAACATCAACCACGCTCCATCGTTTCGTTCCATCTGCTGAGAAACTGGCCGGCATCGACCTCGCCGGTAATGCGCTGGCCGCGCCGCTCCACCCCGTCCGGGCCGATCAGCAACAACGTCGGCGGCCCCATGACCTGATAGCGGTTCAGCAACGTTCGACTGGCGGCATCGGTTTTCGTCACGTCGGGACGAAGCACGCGCACGCCCTCAAGCGAGGCCTGCACCTGGGCGTTGCCGAACACTTCCTTCTCCATCACCTTGCAGGACACGCACCAGTCCGCGTAGTAATCGACCAGCACCCATTGCCCTGCCGCTTTGGCTGCTGCGAGTTCACGGTCGAGCGCAGCGGGCTCACTGAGATCGACGAAACTCTGCGCAGCCTCGACCGCTGTTGCCGAAGCGACGCCACCGGTGAAGACCGCAAGCGGTCGAGTCGGATCCTGCGCGCCACCCGCCGCACCCAGTACCAGAGCCACACCCCAGACGCCCGCCAACGCAGCAGCAGAGCTGCTCAGCGCCTGATGTCGCTGCAGTTGACGCGCCAGCTGCAGCAGCCCGCTGGCGATGACCACCAGCAGCGCGCCCCACAGCCCCACCCACAATGAATCCGCCAGCAACGGACGCAGCACATAGAGCGCCGCGACCAGAAAGAAAAAGCCGAACGCGACCTTGACCCGATCCATCCAGGCGCCCGGCTTCGGCAGGAAGCGATTGCCCAGCGTCACCAGCAACAGCAGCGGCGCCCCTATCCCCAGGCCCAGCGCAAACAGCACCAAAGCACCGTGCAGCGCATTGCCGCTTTGGGCGATAAACAGCAAAGCCGCAGCCAACGGCGCAGTCATGCATGGGCCTACCAGCAATCCGGACAGCACCCCGAGCGCGCTGGCGCCGGCCAGGCTGCCGCCCTTTTGCTTCTGCCCGGCATGCTCCAATCGATCACGCAGGGCCGCCGGCAATTGCAGTTCGAAGAAGCCGAACATCGGCAGGGAAAGCAGGACGAACAGCCCGGCGAAACTCGCGATCAACCAGGGCTGCATCAGCCACGCCTGCAGATTCGCTCCAAGCAACGCGGCCACGACACCGAGCGCCGCATAGACCAGCGCCATGCTGACCACGTAGGCACCGGCGAGCGCCAAACCGCGACGCGGAGTGGTTTGGCTGCCTACCACGATGCCGGCCAGGATTGGCAGCATGGGGAGCGAGCACGGCGTGAAGGCAAGCAGCAAGCCCAGCCCGAAGAAAATCAGCAGACTCCAGCCAAGCGCCTGCTGCTGCAGCCCGCTGGCCAATGCCTGATCATCGGCCTGTACGGATGCTGACGGGCCCGTGCCAGCGCCGCCCAGATCCACCTGGCGCGTCTGCGGCGGGTAACACAGCCCCGCATCGGCGCAGCCTTGCCATCCCAGTTCGAGCGTTGCGACATCCGCAGTTGGAATGACCACCTCCAGGCTGCCGCGATAGATCTGCGAGTCGCCGAAGTATTCGTCGTGATAAGGCTGACCGGGCGGCAAAACGGGCTCGCTACCCGCCGGCAATCCAACGAATCGCAGGCGTTCCTGGTAAAGGTAATAGCCCGGTGCGATATCCCAGCGCAGCACTGCTCCGCCGCTGTCCGGCCGTTCGACGTGGAGACTGAACGCCTGGTCCACCGGCAAGAAGTCGTCCTGCTTCTGCCCCAGCGTAAACGGCGAGGCGCTTGCCAGTTGAACGAAGCCGAGGCAACAGACCAGAAAAAGAAAGACCCTGCGCATGCGTACACCCTGTAATTCGATACGAGGACGAGCATGGCAACAGGGGATTAAGAGGCGATTAACGAATGGGAAATTGCGGTACCACAGGCACCGACAGGGCAGGAACAACAGTCACGAGCGCCGCAGCAAACAGAGTCGGCGTACCATCCATAATGCTCCGTTAATCCTGACGCACGACACTGGCCGGCATATTCGAGCGATCCCAACCCCATGCATGTATTGCTGACAGAAGACAACGCGCTCATCGCAAGCGGCATCGTCGCCGGGCTCGAAGCCCAGGGATTCAGCGTGGCCCATGCCGCTACAGCGGCACAGGCCGACGCGCTGCTGCGCAGCGCCCGCTTCGACCTGATGATTCTCGACCTGGGGCTGCCCGACGAAGATGGCCTGCACGTTCTTCATCGCATGCGCCGTCGCGGCATCGAGCTACCGGTGCTGATCCTGACCGCCCGCGATGCAGTGGCCGAACGCGTATCGGGGCTGCAGGCGGGTGCCGACGACTATCTGGTCAAACCATTCGATCTGCGTGAACTCGCGGCCCGCCTGCATGTATTGCTGCGCCGGAGCGCCGGGCGCACGACGCATCTGATCGAACACGGACCGCTCACCTACGACCCTGCCGCCTGCGCCGCCTTCATGGTCGGAGAACCCATCGACCTGTCCCGCCGTGAACAGGCATTGCTGCACGCGCTGCTGCAAAACCCCGGTCGAGTGTTATCCGCCGAGCAACTGAAAGACGCGATATACGGGCTCGGCGATGACGTCGAAAGCAACGCGCTCAATGTCCATATCCATCACCTTCGCCGCAAGCTCGGCAATGGCATCGTCGAAACCGTGCGCGGCCTCGGCTATCGCCTGGGTGCTGCCGGGCACGCGGCGGACCCGGCTAAGGACACCGATTCATGAGCTTGCGGCTTCGTCTGACACTTACCCTCGGCGCGGCCTTCGTGCTGCTCTGGTCCGTGGCGGCGACCTGGATGCTGTTCGACGTTCGCAACCAGTTGATGCTTTCGCTCGACCAGCGCCTGGCGGCATCGGCCCGGATGGTCGCGGGCCTGCTGGTTCAGCTCCCTCAACCGCAGCTCGGCGAAAGCGGCGTTACCCGCTTGAGCGCCGAGCAACTCGGCATCGAGAATGGCCTCGCCTGCCAGGTCAGCTCCTTGCGCGGCGAAGTTCTGGCACGCAGCCATGCGGCGCCGGACAGCGTTCTCGATTCCCAACGCCGCGGTTTTCATGATCAGTTGATCGGCGATACGGCATGGCGAAGCTTCACCCTGATTCAGCATGGGATGCGCGTCACCACGGCGGACCGCCTCGATGAACGTGTCGCACTCAAGCGCTCGGTGCTGCTGGCCGCGGCGCTGCCGGTGTTCGTCGCACTACTGGGCAGCTTGATCGTGCTCTGGATCGGCATCGGCAATGGCCTTTCACCGCTCAGGCGAATCCGTGATGCCCTGGCACAACGTAGCGCCGACTCGGTCGAACCGCTGCATATCGAACGGCTGCCACGCGAGCTGGCGCCACTGGTCGAAACGCAAAATCAGCTGTTCGCACGCATCGCCAAGACGCTTGAGCGTGAACGGCGGCTGACCGACGACGCCGCACATGAATTACGCAGCCCACTGACGGCCATCAAGACCCATCTGCAGGTCGCATCCATGACCAAGGGCGACACCGCAAAACGGGCCCTGGCTCAGGCCGAAATCGGCACCGATCGCCTGCACCGTACGCTGGAGCAGTTGCTCATGCTCGCGCGGGTAGAGGGCCGCGTTTCCTTCGATGACGGCCTGCGCTGTAGCGCAATTGATGTGGCGCAACTGGCCATCGCTGACGCCAGCCAGCAGGCCGGACCGCCCATCGAACTCCATGCGGCTGAAAACCTGTCCCGCGCTGCACTGGCGATGCCGCCCGCATTGGCCATCGCAGCCCTGCGCAACCTGCTGGACAACGCTCGCCGCCATACCCGAGACGGCACGACCGTCCACTTGACGCTGGAACAGCTGGGCGAAAACAAGGTGTGCTTCACCGTGCAGGACCAAGGCCCCGGCATTGCACCCGAGCTGATCGAACGCTTCACCGAGCGCTTCTGGCGAAGCAGTGAAGGCGAAGGCAGCGGGCTGGGGCTTTCCATCGTCAACGCCATCGCCGAACGTTATGGCTGCCGACTTCGCTTCGAAGCCTATAACGATGGTTTGAAGGTAGAGTTTGTCGTCGATTTACAGCCCGCACGCCAAACGAATATTGGGGCGACGAAGAGCCCGGACAGATAGGAGCCATCAGCACTAATCCAGCCGCCTCAGCGTTACCCGGTTGAATCAGGCACGCGCTCTAACGTCCCGAGTTCAACGGTTGATCAATTCCAGCCGTTCAAAGTTGGGCGGCGCGCTGGAAACAACCGGTGCTCAGCCGCCCAATTGGCCACTTGCCTTGCATCGAGTCCGGGTCTCAGCAAGGCAATGCCATGGCTCGGTTCATGCCTGTTCTGCGTACCGGCTGCCAAGACCGACACTGACTGTCAGTGTCTCCTGGCACCGGAACGTTTAATGGCCTGACTACCGGCACAGCAGCGCTGCATCAGTGCCGGTCCACCGTCACGATTTCCTGCCGCTCGGCCCTGCTGGCCGGCACGTCGGCCTCATCCATGAAGAACTGCTGATACCACTCGCGCAGTTGGTACACCGGACCGTCGCCCTCAGCCAGAACAGGATGGTCGATACGCGCCTTATTCTTCCAGATGTCGACGTCCTGATAGAACGAGGTGCGGTTGTTCGCGACGTACTGGAGCGCAAGCTCCTTGTTCTGTTCTTCGCTCCAGCCCGGCACCTTCTTGACCAGCACACCAAAGCGCAACTCGAAACTGTCAGGGGTGACCGGCACGTGGCAGTTCAGCAAAATACTTTCGACCAGCAAGCCCTCGAAGTTGGCCTTCATGCGGGTGAAGTGAGTCGCAGGCCCGTAATAGGCCGACTCGGCGATGAGATCACCGCCCAGCCGCCCCGAATCTCCATGGAAGATCTGGTGCCCGACATGCCCTTCGAACACGTTGGCGAAGTAGGTGGTGGGCGTACCGTGCACCGGCCCGAAATGCTGGGCGTCTGCCAGGTTGTCCACCAGCTCTCGTGGATTGGTTTCGATCAGCATGGTGTCCAGGTGCCAGTCGTTGTCCCACTCGTCGCTGTCGATCTCGGGCAAGTAAGGAATCTCGACGTCCGCTGCCGGGGGATTGCCCTCCGGGTTGTTCCAGACAAATAACAGATGGTTCACCTCGCAGGTCTGCCAGCTGCGGGTCTTGGCTTTCGGCGGAATACGCTTGCAATACGGGATCTCGGCGCAGCGGCCGCTCGCCTCGAATTTCCAATGGTGGAAGGGGCAGACCACCTGGCCATCGACCAGCTCACCCTGGGACAGGTCGGCCCCCATATGCGGGCAATGCGCGTTCAGGATGCTGATGGTGCCCGCTTCATTGGCGAACGCGACCAGGCGGGTACCGAAGATATTCAGGGTATGCAGCTTGCCATCCCGGAAGTCGTTGGCGACACCCAGGCAGTGCCAACCACGGGCATAGCGATACTGGCCGGTTGAAGCGGCAGCTTTGATATCGAGCAGTTGCGTCATATCAGGGTCCTCAGAGGCATTGTTCTTATTCGCTGGAACCGTGGCTAAAACCACACGGCGTATGGCGATAATCGACAAGAAGGGCGATGCCCTCATCCCTCAGATGGACTAGATGAGGCTGCCGCGGAGGCGTAGCCGTGCCGCGGCGGATGACGTACAGGCAGACACGCTCGTCTGCGGCCGTCAGCGCACGTCCCGGAAAAACGGACGTGGCAAGGTCGTGACAGGTATTTTCAACGGCGTCAGCTGGTTGCCGCCGAGGGCGACCACGCTGTTGAGCACGACCCGCACCAGCTCCGCCTGACGGCGCACGCCGGTCTTGGAGAAGATCGCGCGCAGATGGGCGCGAGCGGTGTTGCGCATGATATTGAGGTTCTCCGCCGCCTCCTCGAGCGACAAGCCGTTGGCCAATTCCAGTGCCAGAGCGGTTTCCGCCGGCGTGAAGTTGAACAGCTGCTTGGCTACCGCATTGTTGACTTGGGACTTGCCGACCGCATCGCGCACATACAGCACCACGGCGGGCTGCCCCTTGCCCTCGACCCAGTCAACCGAAGGCATGGGTTCGGCCACAACGCCCAGGTTGACTTCCCCCGAGGGCCGCGAGATGGACAGCGCATCGCGTGTCAGTGCCCGTTGACCCTGATGAGCGGCAAACGCTTCGTTGATCAGCTTGTGCAGCTCGCGGTTATCGCTCGGATAGGTCGCCTCCAGGCGCCCGCCTATCAGCTTCAGTCCATCGGCCCGCTCCAGCAGCTCACGCGCAACCTCATTGAGCTGTAGCACCGCGCCGCTTCCGTCGAGCACGATGGTGGCTACCGAGAGGCGGGTAATGGCCTGTGAATAAAGCGCACCGATCATTTCGCTGCGGTTGAGCAGGTTGTGCATATGCAGACTGCGACGCAGGTGTGGCATCAACAGTCTGCAGATTTCACGGTCGCGCGCGTCGAACTCGGGCGCAGCGTGAGCGCGGGTGACGCGCAAGCGAACCAGCCCAGAATCCGGGGTGGTGATATCGACGCCCATAAGATGGGAAACATCGTAATTACGGCACAGATCGAGGTAATAACTCGAGGTTTTCCAGTCCGCTTCCGACAGCACGTCCAGCTCGGTGAAGACGGTATCCACGGGCTGGTTGCCAAAGGGCGTGGAGCCCTCCTGGTAGGCCTGGTAGCAGAGCCGGCCGTGCTCTTTGTAGTTGCCGGCCACCAGCATCAGCCCCATCTCCTCCACGCCGACGACTTTGAGGATCAGCGTGACGTAGTTGGCGCGAAAACAGACCCGCAAGGCCTCGAGCGCGCGGGTAAGGGTGTCACTGTCCAGCGAGCCTTCCTGGATGGTTTGTACCAGGGTGTCGTACTCGGCGAGCGACAGGGGTTCTTTGTACGGCGCAGGAGTGTCGTTAACGGAAACCATGGACAGCGGCATTGCTTGCATATCTGACCTCACTTACCGTCGGCGCCGATGGCGCCGCAGCATTTATTGTTATTTTTAAGTTCATTCGCCACGTTGCATCGGCGTTCTACCGAGCCCGCTTGCGAACGAACACATGCTACGTCATGACGAATGCTGAAGGTTTTTCTGAATGTGTTCTCTCCCAAGGCTGACCACGCTGTTGAGGATGATACGGACCAGTTCAGTCTGTCGTCTGACGCCGGTCTTGGAAAAAATGGCGCGCAGATGCGCCCGCGCCGTGTTGCGTCTGATCCCAAGCGAATGGGCGGCTTCCTCCAGCGACAAGCCGTTGGCCAGTTCGATGACGAGGGCGGTCTCGGATGGCGTAAAGCCGAACAACTGCCGAGCGATGGCATTGTTCAGCAGGGTGCGACCCTCGGCGTCGCGGACATAAACCAGAAGCGCCGGATGATCGCTGTCATCCGTCCACTCCCCGTTCGGTACCGGTTCCACCACCAGCCCCAAACTGACCCGCCCGGACGGGCGCGAGATGGAAAGCGCCTCGGCCTCCTCCGGCTCACCCGGCAAGGACCGGCGCAGCGCACTTCGGAGCAGCTGATAAAGTCGCTGGTTATCGCCGGGGTAGTAGGCCTCCAGACGCCCACCGACGCTTTTCAAGCCATCTCCGCTGGCCAGCAGCTCACTGGCAATGCGGTTCTGCTCGACGATCCGGCCGCTGGCATCCACGACCAGCGTCGCGATGGAAAGTCGCCCGATGACTTGGGAGTAGATGGACCGAAGCGACTCGTTACGGCCGAGCATCACATTCAAGTGCAGCACCCGACTGAGGTGCGGTACCAGGCGTGAACACAGCGCCTTTTCTGCTGGCGAGAAGTCTGGCGCGGTTTCCGGGCGGGTAATTCTGAAGCGGAAGATTCCGCTGCCGGGTGGCGATATATCCACGCCCAGGACATGAAAAACATCGTGGGCCGCGCAGTAGCGCCGGTAATACGGACAGGCGCGCCATGTGCTGGTGCTCATCAGATCGCTGACGCTGAATACCTCGTTAGCCGGTGTATCGACAAAGGGCGTCTCGTCATAGGGGTAGGTCAGGTACGTGACACTCCCCTGCCCTTCTATATCGCCCAGCACGATCATCAGCCCCTTGTCCGAGTTGTTCGGGGTGCGCAAGATCAGCGTCACGTAGTTCGCCGCAAACAGCTCGTGCAACGCCGTCAGCGCCTGGTTCCAGCCGGGTTCGTCTACGGCAGCGGCATACAGCTTGCCCAACAAGCGGTCATAGCCGTCGACGTCAATCGCGCCCGTCAGCATCGGCTACCCCTCCACGCTGGCCGCCAGCGCGGCAGTCTTGCGGCGGGATGCAGCTTTCACAGCTACCTCCGGTGTGCCGCGGAACTTGACCAGACGCGCCGAGCGGTCGAACCAGGCAGCCAGGCCCGGCAGCAGGAAGATCGCGCCAAACACGTTAACCAGGAACATGAAGCCGAGAAGGATGCCCATGTCGGCCTGGAATTTGAGCGGCGCGAAAGCCCAGGTGCCGACCCCGATGGACATGGTGAACGCGGTGAAGAGCGCGGCGGTACCGCGCTGGCGCATGGCCTCGTAGAAGGCCGTGCGCAAATCCCGCCCCTGGGCCAGTTCATGCTGCATCCGCTCATACAGGTAGATGCCGTAATCGACACCGACCCCCACGCCGAGCGCTAGCACCGGCAGAGTGGACACTTTCAGGCCGATGTCGAAAGCGGCCATCAGCGCGTTGCATAGCGTGGCGACGATGGCCAGCGGCGTGATGATGCACAGCACCGCCCGAAAAGACCTGAACGTCAGCCAGCAGAACAACGCCACCGAGCCAAGCAATGCGCCGTGCATCTGCACTTCGGCGTGTTTGACGGCCTCGTTGGAAGCGGCCATCACCCCGGCATTGCCACCGGCCAGCTTGAAGGTCACCTTGCTCTGGTCCACCCCCGCCAGGATGCGCTCGATTTCATCGACCGCATGGGCGATGGTTTCGCCGCTGTGGTTTTCCAGGAACACCAGGATCTGCATGGTCTGGCAGCCGTCGAGCACCAGCCCATGAGATTGCGAGTAGGCCATCGAGCCCGGCTGCAAACCCCGCTCGGCACCAGGAATGGCCGCCCAGCGCGGGTTGCCCTCGTTATTACTGGCAATTGCCACCTTGCCCATTCCGGCTACGCTCTGCACCGACTGCACGCCAGCGACGCTACGCGTCTGGAAATCGACCTGCTCGACTGCGCGCATCACCTGCGGGTCCAGGCATGCCTCGGTCACGTTCGGCACGTCGGCGTAGATCGACAGCACATCCAGGCCGATGGCATAGCTGCCGATGATCTGGGCGTTGTCCCGGTTGTAGCGAGAGGTGTCACGCAGTTCCGGCGCGCCGGTTCCGACGTCGCCGATGACCAGGTCACGGCTTTTCCAGGCACCGCCCAGCAACAGCACCAGACTGATCGCAAATACCACCAGCGCCGGACCGGGCGTCGCCACCACCGACAGCTTCCACCACAGGGCGTGTCGCTCACCTTGGGACTCACCGCTGGTCTTGAGGGCACCGCGCTCCAGATGCATATGGGAAATGATGATCGGCAGCATGAGTTTGTTGGTGATGATCATCAGCATGACGCCGATGCACGCCGTCAGACCCAGCTCCCGCACGATGGGAATGTCGATCAGCATGATCACGCCAAAGCCCAGCGCATTCATCAGCAATGCCAGCGCCCCCGGCACGAAGATCTTGCAGAACGCAGCGTGCGCGGCGTCTACCGCATTGCTGCCGGCCAGCACATCCTGCTTCCAGGCATTGGTCATCTGCACGGCGTGCGACACGCCGATGGAGAAAATCAGGAAGGGCACCAGGATCGACATTGGATCGATGCCCAGCCCCAGCAGTGGCAGCAGCCCGAGCAGCCATACGACGGGCAGTAACGCCACCAGCAGCGCCACAACGGTCAGTTTCAGTGACCGGCAATACATCCACAGCAACGCCGCAGTGATGAAGAAGGCGATGACGAAGAAACCCATCACCGCGACAAGGCCATCCACGACGTCGCCCACCAGTTTGGAGAAGCCGACGATGTTCAACTCGATGTTTTCGCCGTCGAACCGTTCGCGAATTTCCTCCAGTTGCTTGGCGATCTCGACGTAGGACACCCGCTCACCAGTCTGCGGATTGAATTCCTGCAGATCGGCCCGGACCATCGCCGCGCTCAGGTCATTGGCCACCAGCCGGCCAATCTGACCCGAGCGGGCGGTATTGTTGCGGACCTGTGCGAGGTCTTCCGGTGTGCCGCTGAACTGTGGCGGGACGACGACATCGCCGACATAACCATTTTCGGTGACTTCGATATAACGCACATCGGGGGTGAACAACGAACGTACGCTGGAGCGCCGCACACCGGGAATGAAGAACACTTCATCGGTCACCTTGCGCAGCGTGTCGAGGAATTGCTCGTTATAGATGTCTCCCTCGCCCTTCCAGCGGACGCTGACCAACAGGCTGTTGGCGCCGGTAAAAATTTCGCTGTAGTGCAGATAGTTCCGCATGAAGGGGTGAGAGACGGGAATCTGCTTGTTGAAGCCCGGGTCGAGCCGGACCTGAGTGGCGCTATAACCGAGCCCGAGCGTGATCAGGATGAATATCGCCAACAGTGGCTTGCGCCACGCCAGCAAACGATCGGCACTGCCCGTGACAAAGCGGGCAACCCAGCGATTACGGTTCGTCATGAGCATTCCTTATTTACGGGCCGCGAAGAGATCGGGGCCTTGAAGTCTCAAGCCATGCTGACCGGCCACAATCAGGCTGCCGTCGCGCAGCATCACCGCCGAGGTGAGCGTGTCCTGCCCTTTGACGTAGCCCGTCTGGGTCAGCTCTCCGGTTTCATCGAGCCGGGCAAAGGCCCCGCCGCTACCTACGATCAACACCCCGCCATCGTCAGTGCGGGCATGCCCGTACAAAGGCAAACGGTGGCCGAGTTCCACCTTTTCCCAAGTGGCGCCATCGTCATGCGTGGCGAACACGTTGCCGCGCATTCCATAGGCGACCCAGTGACTGCCCGACAGCCGCGAAACACCAAACAATGAACCTTCATAGAACGGCTCGACCTGCGCCCAGCTCTTGCCCGCATCGAGCGAACGCAAGACCAGCCCCATCTCCCCGACGAGGATTCGGCGTCCGTCAGCGGCGCCATCCATGCTGTTGAGGTGTTCGCCATTGATCGGGAGGCTCTGCTCGGCCCAGTGCTCACCGGCGTCGGTGGAGACATAGAATTTGCCGAAGCTGCCAAAGGCATATATCTGCTGCCCGTTCTCGCTCCAGAGACCCAGTAGCGGCTCGCCGAGGGCTGCGTCGTACATCGTCGTGGTCCAGTGGCGGCCCCGGTCCGTGCTTCGCAGAATCAGGTTGTCGTGGCCCACGACCAGCAAGGTTTCGTCACTGTAAGCGGCAATGGCGGTCAGGGTTACCGGCTTTTCGGCCTGATCGTGACGACCGCTCCAGGTCTGGCCCTTGTCGTCGCTGAACAGAATCGTGCCGCGCTCGCCAACGGCGATCAACGTATCGTCAAGGCGCGTCATGTTGTTGATATGCACGCGTGTGACGTCCAACTGGGCCGCGCGTGCCGCCTCCTCACTCCGGGGCGAGAAGGCGTAGACCACCAACACCGCGACGACGAGACAGAACGCGTAGCTGATCAGTTTGCTCATGGCACACCACCCTCCGGTCGGCACTCACCGCGCAGACGCGCAGCGGTGCTCGTTGTTCTTGTTTTGGGTTCGGCCGACGAACATCCCGCATGTCCCGGATCGCAGCCTTTGCCCGATCTTCTGCGCCCGGACGGCAGCGGACATCGTCCAAATGGCTTACACCCGATGGGTAGGTGTCCGCCCGGGCGTGACGGTTCAAGGCAGCTCGAACAGCCCGGCTGCGCCCATGCCGCCACCGATGCACATGGACACCACGACATGCCGTGCACCGCGCCGCCGGCCTTCGAGCAGGGCATGACCCACCATCCGGGCGCCGCTCATGCCGAATGGGTGCCCAATGGCAATGGCGCCGCCGTTGACGTTCAGCCGATCGTTGGCGATGCCCAAGGCGTCGCGGCAGTGCAGCACCTGGCAGGCGAAGGCCTCGTTGATCTCCCAGAGGTCGATATCCGACACCCGCAGGTTGAAGCGCTCCAGCAACTTGGGCACCGCGTAGACGGGGCCAATGCCCATCTCTTCCGGACTGCAGCCTGCCACCGCGATACCGCGATAGATCCCCAGCGGCGCCAGCCCGCGGCGATCGGCCTCGGCGCGGCTCATCAGCAGGCAGGCAGCCGCGCCATCGGACAGCTGCGAGGCATTGCCGGCCGTGATGTGCTCGCCCTGCTGGACCCATTTGCCGTTTTTCCACACTGGATTCAGTGACTGCAGCGCTTCGAGGGTGGTACTGGCGCGGTTGCACTCGTCACGATCAGCCACCACCGTTTCGTGGCCGGCCGGGTTGCCTTCCTTGTCGAACAGCAGCCGGCTAGCCGATAGCGGTACGATTTCGTCGGCAAACAATCCGGCTTGCTGCGCGGCAGCGGTGCGTTGCTGGCTTTGCAGGGCGTATTCGTCTTGTGCCAGACGACTGATGCCGTAGCGGCTGGCGACGATCTCGGCGGTCTCGATCATGGGCATGTAAGCGGTCGGCATAAGCTGCAGCACCGCTTCGGACTGCGCCCGGTATGCGTTCTTGTGCTTGTTCTGGGTCAGCGAAAGGGATTCCACCCCGCCTGCCACGGCGATACCCAACTCACCACAGGCGATGCCCTTGGCCGCCACGCCGATGGACATCAGCCCCGACGCGCACATGCGATCCAGCGCCATGCCTGGCACACTCTCGGGCAACCCGCCGGTATAGGCGCAGAGTCGGCCGATGTTGAATCCCTGAGTGCCTTGCTGGACGGCCGCACCCATAATTACGTCATCCACCTCGCCCGGCGCCACGCCGGTGCGTTCGACCACTGCGCGCACCACATGGCCGCCGAGCACCGGCGCCTCGGTATCGTTGAACGAACCCCGGAAAGACTTGGTCAGCGCGGTACGCGCGGTGGAAACGATCACAGCTTCTTGCATGGCTACATTCCTCATGGTGCGGGCCTCATGGAGCAGGCCTCATGGTGCGGGGTTAAAGGTGTAACGGCTGATGGTGTCCACCACGCAGCCAGGGCGGTCGCTGTCCTCAATCTCGACGGTCACGCGGACCACAACCTGCAGCGCGCCATTGGGCAGCGATTCCACGGAGCTGATCTCGCCGGTGCCGCGCACGCGTGCCCCGACCTTTACCGGCGCAGGGAAGCGCACCCGGTCGCAGCCGTAGTTCACGCCCATCAACAGGTTGTCCACGCGCATCAGCTGCGGCAGGAAGAAATTGACCAATGACAGGGTCAGGTAGCCGTGGGCGATGCAGCCCTTGAACGGCCCCTTTCGCGCGCGCTCGGGGTCGACGTGAATCCACTGGTGATCGCCCGTGGCCTCGGCGAACCCGTTCACTCGTTCCTGCTCGATGGGCAACCAGTCGGTTGCGCCGAGCGACTCACCTACCGCCGCGTGCAGCTGTTCGGCACTGCTGAATATTCGTGTCATGAGCGTTCCTCAGGCGTGCTGCGAGCTGACCGAAAGCACTTCGCCAACCATGTAGGAGGCGTAGTCGCTGGCTAGAAACATCATGACGTTGGCCACTTCCCAGACCTCGGCGGCACGGCCGAACGCCTCTCGGCTGGTCAGCTGCTCCAGCAGATCCTCGCTGGCGGCCTTCTTCAGGAAGTCATGCAGGGCGATTGAGGGCGACACGGCGTTGATACGCACGCCGAAGTCGGCGGCCTCCAGGGCGCTGCAACGGGTCAGCGCCATCACCCCGGCTTTCGCCGCGGCGTAGTGGGCCTGTTCTTTCTGCGCGCGCCAGCCGAGCACGGAGGCGTTGTTGACGATGGCGCCGCTACCACGCTGTTGCATGTGCGGCAGCATGGCGCGGGTCATGCGAAAGGTGCCGGTCAGGGTGATGTCCAGCACCCGCAGCCACTCTTCGTCGGTCATGTCGACGACGCGTTTCTGGCCGCCCAGGCCGGCGTTGTTGATCAGCACGTCGACCCCGCCCAGGGCCTGCTCAGCGGCAGCGACCAGCGCCTGAACATCCGCCTCGACAGTGACATTGCACAGCTGGCCGTAGACAGCCTCAAGGCCGGTCTCGGCCTTGAGCTTCTCGACCGCTTCTTCCAGACGACGGGGATGGATATCGGAAATCATCAGCGCGCGACAGCCTTCCTCAGCGCTACGCCGGGCGGCCGCATAGCCGATACCGCCTCCTGCAGCGGCAGTGATCAAAACGGACTTGCCGGCCAGCAACTGGTGACCAGGCACATAGGCGGGAGCGTGTTTCACGATGGCAACCTCGGATTGGAAAACCTGAGGCCATCTAAGCGCGGCGGCCGGCGGGCCGGCATCGTCAAAACGGACGGGGTGGAAATGGTGGGGGGCCGGTCGGCATCCAACGGTAGGGTGGGCTTCAGCCCACCAATTGAAGTCCCGGTGGGCTGAAGCGGAACGCCGCCCAGCCCACCCTACAATGACGATCCGCGCGGCCCAAGCCGCGAGTTTTCAGCTGCCCCAAACCTTCTGCGCCGCAGGGGCCTCCGCGAGGATCTGGGCGATGGCCTCGCCGGCCTCGGCGGGTTGCCAGCGCTCGTTTTTCTCACGGGTGACTCCGGTGCGCCAGCCGTCGGCCAGTGAGATGCGCCCTCCCTCGGCCTCGAACACCTGCCCGGTGACCTGTGCCGATTCGGCCGAAGCCAGCCAGGCCAGAACGGTCGATACGTTTTCCGGCGCCCAGTAGTCGAAGCTGCCGTCGTCGGGCTTGGCCATGCGTGTTGCCATGGCCTCTACGGCCGTGGTCATCCCGGTGCGCGCAGCCGGGGCGACTGCGTTAGCGGTGATGCCGTAGCGTCTCAGCTCCGCAGCCTGGTTCAGCGTCAGTGCGGCAATTCCGGCCTTGGCGGCGGCATAGTTGGACTGACCGATGGAGCCTTGCAGCCCCGCGCCGGATGTCGTGTTGAGGATTCGTGCATCGACTTTCCGCCCCGCCTTGCTCTGGTCGCGCCAGTAATGCACGGCGTGCGAACTGATGCAGAAATGGCCCTTCAGATGCACCGCCATGATGGCATCCCAGTCAGCCTCGGTCATGGAAGCAAACATGCGGTCGCGATTGATACCGGCGTTGTTCAACACCACATGCAGATCACCAAAGGTCTCGATGGCCTGACGCACCGCGTTCTCGCTGTCGGCGTAGTGAGTGATGTCGGACGTATTCACTACTGCACGGCCACCATCAGCCGTTATCTGATCGACCACCGCCTGTGCAGCACCCTGGTTGATGTCATTGACCAGCACACAGGCGCCTTCGGCGGCGAACACGCGGGCATGCGCAGCGCCTAGCCCACCCCCTGCACCGGTGATGATGACGACTCGATCGTTGAGAATTCCCATGCTTCGTTCCTTCTTCAATATGTGATGGTCGCCCGAAGGCGCCTGCAGACGCATCGCGAGCGCAGGTCAGGCATGGCGGAATCGGCTGTGGAAGTGCCGGGGCCGACGTGTCTTCCATGTCGGTCTCAACGCGGCTCGTCCAAGCGCAACAGCGCTTGCCACGCCCAAGGCCTGTTGTTCTAAAGACGTTCGATGATGGTGACGTTCGCCTGCCCGCCGCCCTCGCACATCGTCTGCAGGCCGAAGCGTCCACCGCTGCGCTCCAGCTCATGCAGCAGCGTGGTCATCAGCCTGGCGCCCGTGGCGCCCAGCGGGTGGCCGAGGGCGATGGCACCGCCGTTGACGTTGGTCTTGGCCGGGTCGTAGTCCAGCTCCTTCTGCCACGCCATGACCACCGATGCGAAGGCTTCATTGATCTCCACGAGATCGATGTCCGCCATGGTCATCCCGGCCTTTTTCAGGGCATGACGAGTCGCTTCGATCGGCGCGGTGAGATGCCAGATGGGATCGTCGCCGCGTACCGACAGGTGATGAATACGAGCCCGCGGGGTCAGCCCGTAGCGTGCGAGCGCGGCCTCGGAAACCACCAGCAGCGCCGCCGAGGCGTCGCACGTCTGGCTGGAGACCGCAGCGGTGATATCCGGGTACGTCGGGTCGACCGGTTCCAGCGATGCCATTTTGTCCAGCGTCGTCTGGCGCGGCGTTTCGTCGGCCCAGACGCCTTCGAGCGGGACGATTTCACGCGTGAAGCGCCCGCCCTCGATGGCCGCCAGGGCGCGGCGATGGCTTTCCAGCGCGAAGCACTCCATCTGCGCACGGCTGATGTCCCAGTGACTGGCAATGCGCTGAGCGGCGTAGAACTGGTTCACCGGTTGATTACCGAAGCGCGCCTGCCATCCACGGCTGCCGGAAAACGGATCGGTGAAGCCCAGCGGCTGCCCGGCAAGCATCGCCGAGGAAATCGGGATCTGGGTCATGGTCTGCACGCCGCCGACCGCGACCACGTCCTGAGTTCCGCTCATCACCGCCTGCGCGGCGAAGTGCAGCGCCTGCTGCGACGAGCCGCACTGGCGATCCACTGTAGTGCCCGGCACATTCAGTGGAAGGCCCGCCGCCAACCAGGCGGTGCGGGCGATGTCTCCGGCTTGTGAACCGATGGTGTCAACGCAGCCGAAGATCACGTCGTCATATTCAGCGGCGGGCACCACGTTACGCTCCACCAGCGCCTTGAGCCCGTACGCCCCGAGGTCAATGGCATGGACATGGGCAAGACCACCCTTGCGCTTGCCGGTAGGGCTGCGCAGGGCGTCGACAATATAGGCTTCAGGCACGGCTTAGTCCTCGAAGGTGTATTGAGGGCCGACAGGCGCGCCGTCGGCGAGGATGGCAGCCGCCACCCGGGAATTGTGAAAGGCGCGGTCGCCCCATGAGGAATCCAGGGCCCAGGCGCGCTTCATGAACATCTGCAGATCGACTTCCCACGTGTAGCCCATGGCACCGTGCACCTGAATGCCGTGCCGCGCAGCGAGCGCGGCCGCCTCGCAGCAGGCCAGCTTGGCGTGGGAAACATGCACAGCGGCTCGCTCGTCACCGTGCGCCACGGCGTGAGCGGCGCGATAGAGCACTGGTTTGGCGAACTCGATCTTGCTGGCGACATCCGCCAGGTGATGCTTGATGGCTTGAAAGCTGCCGATCGGCTTGCCGAACTGCTTGCGCTGCACCACGTAGTCGACCGACAGATCGAGCATGCGCTGGGCCAGGCCAAGGCTCTGCCCGGCAACAGCCAGCGCACCGCGGTTGAGGGTTGCCGCCCAAAGCCGGCGCGCCTGTTCGGCGTCTGCCAGGCACGTTGCAGCGTCGGGGCTCCAGCTGACCCTACACAGGCGGCGTGAGCTGTCGATGCTCCGATTGTGTTCGAGATCGATGGCAGAGCGCTCCACGGCGTAAATCGAACCGCCGCGTTCGAGAAGCAGCACGTCGGCCATATGGGCATCGGCAACGAAGTGATTGACCGGGTGACCGACTGCGATACGCGACCCGCCGGCAGCGATGCCCTCGAGCAGCACGCTGCGCAGCGGACTGTCGTCCTGCATGTCTCTCAACAGGCTGGCGGCAACGTAGGCCGTGTCGGCCAGCGAATCAGGGATGGCGTAATAACCTAGCTCCTGAGTAAGCAGCGCCCAGGCAATATCGTCCATGCCCAGCCCGCCTTGGGCTTCGGGTATGCAAAGCGCTGTGAGCCCCTGCTCCGCCATCTTCGAGCGCAACTCGGCAGATCGGCCATCGTCGGTTTCCCAGATCTCACGCAGCATCTCGGGCGGCGCTTCGGTCATCAGGAAGCGGCTGATCGCTTCGCGGAAGGCGAGCTGATCTTCGGTAAAGGTGAAGTCCATGGTCGCCCCCTTCAGGATTTAGGCAGACCGAGCAGCCGCTCGGCGACGATGTTTCGCTGGATTTCGTTCGTGCCGGCGTAGATGGGCCCGGCCTGCGCGAAGAGGAATCCTTCCAGCCAGCTGCCCTCGTCGACGGCTTCGGGCGCGCTGCCGAGCAGCTCCCCGCGAGCGCCGAGGATGCGCATGGCCGTTTCGTGCATCTTCAGATCCAGCTCCGACCAGACGATCTTGTTGATGCTGGCTTCGGCCCCGATCTTGGCGCCCTTATCGACCAGACCTACCGTGTGATAGGCCGAATAGGCATAGGCCTGGGCACCCATCCAACTTTCGATCACCGCATCACGCAGGCCCGGATCGCGCTCGGCGGCCTGTGGATAACGTTTGTAGAGATCGACCAGCCGACGCGCGGTCTGCTGGAAGCGTGCGGGTGAGCGCAGCAAGAGCCCTCGCTCGAAGCCGGCGGTGGCCATCGCCACGTTCCAGCCCTGCCCTTCACCGCCGATCAGGTTCTTTACCGGGACCCTGACGTCATCGAAGAACACTTCGGCGAAGGCGTCCTTACCGTTGAGCGCCTTGATCGGGCGAATGGTCACGCCGGGCGTGTTCAGCTCGACCATGAGATAGCTCAGCCCGTGATGCCGGCTGCTGGTCGGGTCGGTGCGGAACAGGCCAAAGATCCAATCGGCAAAACTGGCGCGGGTCGACCAGGTCTTCTGGCCGTTGATCACGTAATGGTCGCCGTCCAGGGTGGCCTTGCTGCGGATGGCTGCCATGTCGGAGCCTGCATTGGGCTCCGACCAGCCCTGTGCCCACATGTCTTCGCTCGACGCGATCCGTGGCAGGAAGTGGCGCTTCTGCTCCTCGGTGCCGAACTCCATCAGCGTCGGGCCGAGCAGCAGCTGGCCGTTCTGGTTGACCCGCATGGGCGCGCCAGCGGCGTAGTACTCCTCTTCGAAGATCAGCCACTCGATCAGGTCGCAGCCCATGCCGCCATGGTGTTGCGGCCACATCACCATGGACAGGCGACTGGCATAGAGCCTGGCCTCCCATTCACGGTGTTGTTCGAAGCCTTCGCGGGTGTCGTAACTGGCCAGGGGCTCACTCGGCACGTTGTCTTGCAACCAGGCGCGCACCTCGGTGCGGAAGGCCTTTTGCTTGTCGGTGTAGGTCAATTGCATGGTTGCGGCCTCAGAACTGGGTGTCTCTTTTTTCCACGAAGGCACGGCGCGTCTCGGCCGAATCCGGCAGGGTGTAGGCCTCCAGCGTGAAGCCCTGCTCCCAGCGGTATTTGTCTTCGAGGTTGCCGTCCTCGATGCCGTTGAGCGCTTCCTTGGCGATGCGGATCATCGCTGGGCTCTTGGCGGCGATCTTCAGGGCAATTTCGCGGGCGGCGGCCGGCAGTTCCTCGCGCTCGACCAGCTTCTCGATGAAGCCGTACTGCATTGCGTCCGGCGCGGTAACCGTCTCGCCGGTGAAGAACATGTAGCGAACCTTTTGCACCGGAAACAGGCGCTGCAGATGCGCACCGCCGCCCATGGCGCCGCGGTCCACTTCCGGCAGCGCAAAGGTGGCGCAGCGCGAGGCGAGCACGATGTCGGCCGCGCCGGTCATGCCGATGCCGCCACCCAGTACGAAACCGTGCACCGCGACGATCACCGGCACCTGACAGCGATGGATGGCCTTGAAGGTCGCGTAGTTGCCCGCGTTGACCTTCACGATCCGCTCGGGATGCGCGTCCAGTTCCTTGATGTCGACGCCAGCGCAGAAGCCGCGCCCCTCGGCACGGATGATCAGCACGCGCACCTCGGCGTTGGCGCCCAGTTCGTCGATGCGGGCGGCCAGTGCCAGCCATTCTTCGCTGTCCAGCGCATTGACCGGCGGCTTGGCCAGCACCAGCTCGGCGACACCCTGGTTGATCTCGACCTTGAATGCACTGCTCATGCGTGAGCCCTCTGTTGTTCGTTAACCGGCGTACCTGCCGGGTTCTGCTGCAAACGCGCGTTCAGGCGTTGCAGGCACTGCTCGGCTTCGCCGGCAATCTGTTCGATGAGTGCCTGGCAGCTCGGCAGGCTGTCGATGGCGGCGGCCACCTGGCCGCTCGGCAAGATGCCTTCGTCGGGCATGCCGTCGACCATCGAGCGCTCCAATAGCACTGGTTGGTTGGCCGCCATGACCACCTGCGACAGAGCCGAAGGGTCTTCCTTGATGGCCTTGAAAAAGGTCCTGAGCATGTGCGCACTGCTCATGCCGGTCTGCGCCTGCCAGGTGCGCGCGCTTTTCAACGCGATCCACAGCCGGCCCATCGGGCTGGCTTGCTCCAGGCGGCGGATAAAGGGGTTGTCGATCATCCGGTGGCGCATGCCGTCGACCGCCAGGGTGACGCGAATCTGCTGGGTGTCGCGCACCGCCAGGTAGCGTTCCAGCGTCGCGCGCGGGGTCGGCGAGTCGGAGGTCATCAGAAAGCGCGTGCCCATGGCGATGCCCTCGGCGCCAGCGGCCAACGCCGACGCCAGGCCACGTCCGGTGGAATAACCCCCAGCGGCGATCACCGGCACCGTCACCGCGTCGAGCACCTGCGGCAACAGGATGGTGGTCGGTACGCCGCCGGTGTGGCCACCGCCCTCACCGCCTTGAATGGTGATCATGTCGGCGCCCAGCTCCACGGCCTTCAGCGCATGCTTGAGCGCGCCAACCGTGGGAATACAGAGCACCCCGGCGTCCTTGAAGCGGCGGATGGTCGCCTTGTCCGGCCCGCGCCCGTAGCTGACCGCACGCAGGCGGTACTGGATGGCCAGGTCCACGCACTGCGCGGCGTTGTCCTGGAACATGTGGAAATTCAAGCCGAACTGGCTGCCGCCGGTGGCAGCGATCACTTTTTGAATCTCGCCTTCCAGCGCCTCGGCCGGAATGGTCGCCCCGGCCAGGAAGCCAAAGCCGCCGGCACGGGTGGTGGCGATCACCAGATTGGCGTCGGCCACCCAGCCCATGGCCGTCTGCACGATGGGGTAGCGACAGCCGAGCGCCTCGGTCAGGCGGGTCTGGAGCAGGGTCATGACGACTCTCCCCGGCCCGCCTGCTTCTTGTTCGCCTCGGCCATGGCCTTGCCGTCGTAGCCGCCCAGCTTGTCGCCGGAAACCATCTCGTTGTGGACATGGGCGAAGTGGTGCCAGGCGAAGGCCGCTTCCATCCCGCTGCGCTTGCCCTGTAAATCCTCGATGTGGTTCACCGCCTGCTTGGTCAGCGCCAAGCCCATGCGCGGCTGAGCGGCAATGCGCCGGGCGATTTCCAGCGTCTCGGCGGCCAGCGCCTCGCGCTGCACCACCCGGTTGACCATGCCCAGCTCGTAGGCACGGGCCGCCGGCATGCGCTCGCCAAGGAAGAGGAATTCCTTGGCAATGCGCGGGTGCATCTCGAAGGCGTGGGCGAAATACTCCACCCCCGGAATCCCCATGCGCACAACCGGGTCCTGAAAGAAGGCGTCGTCACTGGCGACGATCAGGTCGCAAACCCAGGCCAGCATCAGCCCGCCAGCGACACAAGCGCCCTGCACCATGGCGATGGTCGGTTTGGGAATCTCCCGCCACCGCCGGCACATGTTCAGGTACACCTCCTGCTCACGGGCGTAGAGGAATTCACCGCCTGGCTTGTTGGTGTGGTCCCACCACAAATGGGCACGCTCGAACGGCTTGTTGACGTCGCGCCCCGGCGTACCGATGTCGTGACCGGCGGAGAAGTGCTTGCCGGTGCCCGCCAGGACGATGACTTTGACGCCGTCGTCATCCACCGCACGGCGGAAGGCGGCATCCAGCGCATAAGTCATCTGCGAGTTCTGCACATTATTGAACTGCGGCCGGCTCAGAGTGAGGATCGCCACACCATCCTCGACGCGGTACAGCACCGGTTCGTCAGTCTCGTAAACGGCTGTATCCGGTCGCTCAACGAAGGCGTTGTCATGGCTCATCCAGCGATCTCCTCGGCGGTACGCACACCCGCCGGATTGCCCTTGAGCTGCTTGCTGCGCAGATCGTGCGGGTCGAGTCGGCGGATCAGCGCCAGCTGTTCGGCAGTCGGGTGCGGCGTCTCGCCCATTCCTTCGGCCTTCAGCAGCGGGAAGCCGGTGCGCGCCTGCACAGTGTCGAAATCCACCCCTGGATGGAGCGAGAGCACCTGGCACGCGTGGTCCGGGCCGTTGAAGTCCATCACGCAGAGATCGGTGACGACCCGGCCGACGCTCATCAGGTCGCGGCGCATGCCCGGCCCCCAGCGCTCCTCTTTGAAACCGACGCCGGAGACCATGTCCACCTCACCGGCAACGAAGGCGCGGGTGCTGTGGTTGGGAATGAAGAAGGAATTCTTGTGATTGATGCTGTTGCCCGGCAGGCCGCGGGCGCCCAGCATCGCCACCTTGGGCCTGGCGTAATCGCCGACCACCGACAGGTTCGTCTGCGCCCAGCGATCGACCTGCGTCGGGCCGATCATGGCGTGGCGACGCCCATGCCAGACGCATTCGAAAATGCGCTCGAAGGGCATGTAGCCAGCGTATTTCGGCTGGTAGTCGCCACGCGGGCCGACCGGCACCGGTTCCTCAACCAGAAAGGCCTCGCTGTCGGTCATCAGCAGCTCGGGGCTGTGGCTCGACTTGGCCAGGCTGGCGCCGAGACGCGGGATGATGCCGAGCCCCGAAGCGAGCAGTTCGCCGTCGTCACGCCAGGCGTCGGAAGCGGCCACGATCATCAGTTCGGCCAGGCTGAAAGTGTTCTCGGACATGGGTTGCTCCTTCAGAAGATCGGCAGCGGCAGGCTGGCCATGCGTGCGGCGCCACCGTTGCGCTCGCGATAGGCGGCTTCATCGCCGTTGACGTAGCTGTCCAGGTAACGCTGCCAGCCACCCTCCTCACCTGCGCTGGCGACGTAATCCTTGAGGTGCTGCATGTCCCAGCCGTAGTCCGGCGCGCAGGTGGTCGGGTGAGCGCCCTGCGGGGCCTCCACCACACCGGTCACCAGCGAGCGCTCGAAGGTGTTGAAACGCGCACTGTCGGCGTCCAGCGCCAGGCGTTCTTCCACCTGTTCAGCAGAGACGAAGCACTGCTTCGCCGCACGGGCGAACAGGTGATCGAAATAGGCATCGCCACCGGTCACCAGGGTGTTGCCCAGGCGGTCGGCGCGGTTGACGTGGACGAACGCCACGTCCAGCTCCAACGCCGGCATCGCCAGCAGCACTTCACCATCGTCATAGGGCGAGGTGACGGTGCGCAGGTCCGGGTTATGGGTCAGCACGTCTGTGGCCAGGCCGGCGCGCGCGGGCAGAAACGGCACGCGCATTCCGGCGGCACGCAAGCCCCACTGGAACAGCCCTTCGTCCAGCTCCATCACGTTCAGCGTGCCCGCCTCGCGGGCCTTGCGGAAATAGGGTTCGAGCGGGATCGCATCGAGAGTGGCGAAGCCGAACACCAGCTTCTTCACCTTGCCGGCAGCGAGCAGCATGCCGACTTCCGGCCCACCGTAGGCGACCACGGTGAGATCCTTGACGTCGCTACGCAGGATCTCGCGAACAATCGCCATGGGCTTGCGCCGAGAGCCCCAGCCGCCGAAGCCGACGGTCATGCCGTCGTGCAGCTGGCCGACCACATCGCTCAGGGTCATCAGCTTGTTCATTGAACCTCTCCTTGCGCAGCGGCCTGGCGGCCTACCGAAAAGTCGTGGCCCCACAGGCTCACGCGGGTGAATTCGAAGGCGCTGTGCTCGTTCCAGTCCACCTGCAGGCCACCGCAGCCGTACTCCAGGTCGAAGCCGGACGGGGTCTTCACGTAAAAGGAGGTCATGCGGTCATTGAGGTGCTGGCCGAGGGTCGCCGACAGCGGCACCCCGTGGGCGGTCACGCGATCGAGGGCACGACCCACTTCGGTCATGTTTTCCACCTCCACCATCACGTGTACGCACTTGCTGGGCACGTCGTATTCGGCAATGGCGAGGCTGTGGTGACGGGGGTTGGCGCAGTGCAGGAAGTGGATGCGCACCGGCGGCGCGTCAGGCGCAGCGCGGAAATTGAAGACGTCCGAGACCTCGAACCCAAGCAGGTCGCGGTAGAACGCCCGGCATTCATCGAAGCGCGGCGCCGGCAATACAGTGTGACCCAGGCCCATGTCGCCGGTGAGAAAGCGCGGCACGCCCTGGGGCGAGACGAATGGCTGGCAGTCGGAACGATGACCCCATGTCAGCTCGTGGCGGTTGCCCGCCGGATCGCGAACGATGGCCAGCGCCTGCACACCGCGCTGTTCGCAGAGCGCCGCATCGCCCAGTTCGTAAGGTACGTCGGCCTTGGTCAGGCGAGCCAGCAACGCCTCGAATGCGCGCTCTCCGGACAGCTCCCACCCTGAAGCGAGGTAGCAGGCTTGCGGCCCCTCGACGATCAGCATGCGGAACGGACGCTCATCCATCTTCAGATAGAGGCCGCCGCCGGGCGCCGGGCTGGTCATCATGCCCAGCACCTCTTCAGCGTACTGACGCCAGGCATCCAGGTTTTCGATCTGAGCGACGAAATAGCTCAGTGAGCGGATATCGGTCATGGGTGCAACTCCTCATGCGCCTGTTTTGGGCTTGTGAGGATTGTCATGCCGATGTTCGGGGGACTCATCGTCCGTTGAGACTAACAGCGGGAAAGCCGGCAGAGCGCTGCCTGCCGGCCCGAAAGGTTACTTGCTGGACGGCCCCGACAACGCCGTGCGCACCGCTGCCACCGTGTCGGCGAAGGCGCGGTCGGCCAGCGCAACCGTGCCGAGGAAGCTCATGAAGCCGTGGATGGCGCCTGGATAACAATGGCTGTGGACGGGCACGCCGGCCTGCCGCAAACGCTCGGCATATTCTTCGCCCTCCTCGCGCAGCGGATCATATTCGGCGGTGATCAGCGTAGCGGGCGGCAGTTGTCGCAGATCCGGCGTATGCAACGGACAGACGCGTGTATCGCGGGTCTGCGGATCGCCCAGGTAGTGCCCGAGCATCCAGCGCATCATCTCGGTTTCAAGGAAATATCCCTGGCCGTAGCGGCGGTAGCTGTCGCGCTCAAGATTGGTGTCGCACACCGGGTAGAGCAGCATCTGATGTGCAATGGCCGGGCCTTGCCGGTCGCGGGCGAGCTGGGCGATTACCGCAGCCAGATTACCGCCGGCGCTGTCACCACCGACGATGAGCCGGCTGGCGTCCGCGCCGAGCGCTTCGGCATGCTGCGCCACCCAGCAGGTCGCGGCCCAGGCGTCCTCCACCGCAGCGGGAAAACGGTGCTCCGGCGCCAGCCGGTAGTCCACCGCCACCACCACCGCGGGCAGTGCATTACAGAAGGCCCGCGCCAGGTTGTCATGGCTGTCCAGATCGCCAATGACGAAACCACCGCCGTGAAAGAACACCAGTACCGGTAACGGCCCCTCGCGCTCCGGTCGGTAGATGCGCAGCGGCAGTTCGCCGCCGGGACCGGGAATCCTGTGCTCCCGCACCTCGGCCACCGGCTCCGGGTTTTCTGCCGGCGCCATCTTGTAGCCCGCGCGCAGACCCTCGGGGGTCATTTCGCTCCAGGCTGGCATCTGCTGGTTGTGAAGGTGCTGCATCAGCGCAGCGATCTGTGGGTCCAGGCTCATTGTTTTTCTTCCTTTTCTCGGCTCGATTGTTCTTGTCTCGCTGCGCTATGTTGCGTTCGGTCCCAAGGCCGGAAACCGAAACACATGGAAAACAGCACGTCACTTCAAACCGTCACTGCATTGGTCGGTTCGATCTACGAGGGCGCCCTCGAAGACCCACCGTGGCAGCGCCAGCTCGCCGGCCTACGCGACGCCATGGGCGCTACCGACGCCTTCCTGATTCTGCGCCGACCCTCCGATACCGGCCTGGGCATCACCCTCAGCGCGGACAACACACCGACCGGCTGGTCCGATGGGCCCTATTACGCCCGGCGCCTCTATGCGCTAGACCCCTTCGTCAACTTGCCACCAAACCAGCCGATGCTGCTCAGCGAGCTGCTCGAGGGGGCCAGCGCCCCGGAAGACGAGTTCTTCCGTCTGGCCCTGAAGCCGTACGACATCGCCCACATCCTCGGTGTCGACTTGCATGACCCGAGCGGCCCCGGTGCTAATCTGCGCTTCACCCGCGGCCATGCTCAGTCGCCGTTCGGCGAGGCTGAGAAGCAGCTCTGCGCGCTGCTCGTAGCGCATTTCTGCCGCGCCCTGCGCATCCACGCCCGCCTCGGCAAGATCGATACCGAGCGCGAGATTTACGCCGGCGCCATGTCGCAGCTGGCCGTTGCCACCTTCCTGCTCGACGAACGACAGCAGGTGGTGCGCACCAATCCGCTGGCGGACCGTCTACTCGGCGACGGCAACGGGCTGTACCTGCGCGGCGGTCGCCTGAAGCTGCCCGACGAGCGCCAGGACGCCCGGCTGCGCCAACTCCTCGCCCAGGTTACCGAGGCACAAACAAGCGGAACCGCGAGCCTCGCCCGTGCAATGCTGGTGGAGACCGGCACACGCGGCGCGCCGCTCAGCCTGGTAATCCGCCCGGTTCCGCCGGGGCAGTATCCGCAGGGCGCCAGCATTCCCGTGTTCGCCATCTTCGTCAGCGACCCCGGCCAGCAGGCGGAGTCATCAGCCAGCCTGCTGATCGAGCTGTTCAAGCTGACACCAGCCGAGGCCAAGCTCTCCGTCCTGCTGGCCAACGGCGCCAGCGTCGAGGATGCCTCCACCACACTGCACATCAGCACCTACACCACACGGGCACACCTGCGCTCGATCTTTTCCAAGCTCGGCGTCACCCGACAGCCGCAGCTGGTTCATCTGATCCTCAAGAGCGTGGCCAGCCTGGGCTGAATCCACGCCTTCCTGCAGGCGAGTATCGAGGCGCTGGCGGCGTTCGCGCCTCGTTGAAATCGACTACTCGCCCCGTTCGCAACGGAATCGCCGCCGGCCCCGACGTTTAGTCGATTTCAACGATGACCCTGCCGTGCGCCGCTGCGGATGATCGGTTCTGTCCGATCCGGACACAGCGCCCAGGAGAACAAAAACAATGAACAAAAACCCACTACGCCTCGAAGGCGGAACCGTGGTCATCACCGGCGCGGCCAGCGGCATCGGCCTAGGGCTGGCTCGCCATGCAGCCACGCTCGGCATGCGTATCGTCGCGGCGGATATCGATGCCGATCAGTTGCAATCGCTTGCTGCGAGTCTGGATGCAGAGGTCTTGGCAGTGCCGACCGATGTCACCGATCCGGCTGCCATGGAGGCATTGGCGCAAGCGGCCTGGCAACACTTCGGCGAGGTCGATCTGCTGTTCAACAACGCCGGCGTGATGAGCACCGGCTTCAGCTGGGAGATCCCGCCTGAGCGCTGGCAGCGGGACCTGGCCGTCAATCTGGGCGGCGTGCTCAACGGCATCCGCAGCTTCGTGCCGCGCCTGCTGGCGGCGGGCCGCCCGGCACGCATCGTCAATACCGCCTCGGTCGGCGGTTTTTTGCCAAGCCCGCTGATGGCGCCCTACTCGACGACCAAGTTCGCCGTGGTGGCGCTGACCGAGTCCCTGCACGGTGAACTGAGGCTGCTCGGCGCACCGGTCGAGGTATCGCTGCTGGCGCCGGGGCCGGTGCGCAGCGCGATCTTCGACGATCCCTTTGGAGGCAGCGAGATTCATCCGGCGACACAGCAATTCGTCGGCGCCATGCGCGAACTGCTGACAGCCAACGGCCTTGACGCAGAAACCTTCGCCGAACGCGTATTCGCTGGCATCCGCGACGGCCAGTACTGGCTGCTGCCGCAGCCGGAAGCCATCGATGACGCCCTGCGTCTACGCACCGACGCCATCCTTGCGCGGCGCGAGCCGGCCCCGCTGCTGGGCGAATCCTGAACCACACGCCATTTTCGGAGAACAGCACAATGAACATCGATCGGAATCTGCGCGTCGTGGTCATCGGCGCAGGCATGGCCGGCATCCTCGCGGCGATCAAGCTGCGCGAAGCGGGCTACCACGACCTGACCGTCTACGAGAAAGGCGACGATGTGGGTGGCACCTGGCGGGAAAACACCTACCCGGGGCTGACCTGCGACACCCCCTCGCACAACTACACCTACAGCTTCGCACCGAACCCTGAGTGGACCCGACAACTGCCACCCGGCGCGGAAATCCAGGCCTATTTCCGCCGAGTAGTGGCCGACTACCGCATCCGCGAAACGATCCGCTTCAACGAGGAAATCGTCCACTGCGAGTACCGGCACGGCCAGTGGCATCTGCAAACCCGCACCGGCCAGCACGACAAGGCCGACGTGCTGATTGCCGCGACCGGTGTGCTGCACCACCCGAGCTACCCCAGCCTTCCCGGGCTGGAAACCTTCGAGGGCGCCTGCTTTCACAGCGCACGCTGGGATCACGACGTGCCGCTGGACGGCAAGCGCATCGGCATCATCGGCAACGGCTCGACCGGCACCCAGCTGGTCGCGGCGCTGGTGAAGCGGGCGCAGGTCAAGCACTTCCAGCGCACCGCCCAGTGGGTCATGCCGGTGACCAACGATCTCTTCACCGAGACGCAGCGGGCGGAATTTCGCAGCGATCCGCAGCTGCTGCATGACCTTAAAAACGATCCGACCTACATGGCCAAGGTGCGCCACTTCACTACTGCCGTGGCGGATGCCGCGTCCCCCGAGGCGGCGCAGATCGAGGCGGTCTGCGTCACGCATCTGGAGCAGAGCATTGCCGACCCCGTCCTGCGCGAGAAGCTGCGCCCCACCTACCGCGCCGCCTGCAAGCGCCTGATCTTTTCCCCCGACTACTACCAGGCGATCCAGCAGCCCAACGCCGAGCTGGTCAACGATGGCATCGAGCGCATCGAACCGACCGGCGTGCGCACCCGTGACGGCAAGCTGCACGAACTCGACGTGCTGGCACTGGCCACCGGCTTCAACGCCCATCTGTTCATGCGCCCCACGCAGGTCATTGGCCGTGGCGGGGTGAGTCTCGACGAAGTCTGGGCGAAACGGCCGAGCGCCTACCTGTCCATCGCCATTCCGGAATTTCCCAACCTGTTCATGCTCAACGGCCCGACCGGACCGGTAGGCAACTTCTCGCTGATCGAGATCGCCGAGATGGAATGGGCGTACATCAGCCAATTGCTCGACCTGCTGAAAAGCGGCCGCTGCCGCGAGATCAGCGTTCGCCGCGAAGCCATGCACGCCTACGAGCAGCGCCGACTGGAAAAGGCCAGAACCACCGTGTTCGGCTCCGGCTGCACGAGCTGGTATCTGGACGCCGAGGGCGTGCCTTCTACCTGGCCCTGGGACTACGCGGCGTTCGAGCAAGCCATGGCCTGCCCGAATCTGGAGGACTACGAACTGGCATGTGAAGCGGCGCCGGTTGCCTGATACACCTGCAGCCGGGCAAGACCCGGCTCGTTCCATGTATCAGCGCCTCAGCTTTGGCGGTTTGGTGCGAAATCCTCTCCTATCATGAATTTGGACGGAGCCTAATCATGCAATTGGACGGGCTCCAACCATCACAATAGACGGCAAAAAAATGTTCTTCGCATTTCTTGGGAACCTTATAGAGCTGTCTGATAGCTGGGTTTCGCCCTGCTGGGCGAGTCACTTTTTCCAAACGCCGGATGGCCGGCCCCGGAAAAAGTAACCAAAAACGCTTGCCCCGCCATCCGGCCCCGGCTGCGCCGGGGTTCGTTACTCGCTTCGCTCGCCCTTCGGGCCAGCCTGCGGCTGTTACTCCGCTACGCTCCGTTTCACTCCATCATCGTTCCAGAGGCCCGCCGTGGTGGGCCATCCATGGCCCATCACGGCTCTCGCGGCATCCATGCCGCTCAACCTCTTCCACGACGATTCCGCTCACCCTCCTGAAGGGGCGTTTTATGTCGCCTGGCAGTCCGTGCAAAGAAAAGCCAAGCCAAAGCCAGCATCGTCAACCTTACAGGCAACTCGGACTCCGTTCCCGTCCAGCGCCAAGCAACCATATCCCCATGAAATTCGAACACCCAAAAAAAGACCGTCCCATGCCAATTCATGAGACGGCCCAAAGGAGCACAGCCCCATGCATTACATATAGAGAATGACCAGATCGTTGATCACCGCCGGGCGCTCCTGCCCCACCACGTGCACGTTGAACTCCAGGGTCAGCTGGGTGCCGCGCTTGTTGCGCTCGACCGACTTGACCCGGCAACGCGAATGGACCAGCGAGCCGGCCGGAACCGGTGAAGGGAAACGCAGGCGGTCGGAGCCGTAGTTGACCATGTTGGTGAAGCCAGTGATCTCGAATTCCAACGGCACCTGCATACGCGACATGATCACCTGCACCAGCGCGCCGTGGGCGATGGTGCCGCCGAAAGGGCCTTCCTTGCGCGCCCGCTCGGGGTCGGTGTGTATCCAGTAATCATCGCCTGACAGTGCAGCGAATGCATCGATCAGCGTCTGGTCCACCAGCACCTGATTGCTCCAGGCAGTGAATTGATCGGACACCAGCGTCTTGAGCGCCGCTTCGTCGGCTACGTCGATCTTTCGGCGAGGCGCCAGGTTCTCGGTTTTTGGCGGTTCCGGTGCGCGAACCACCTCGTCGATGTCATCCAGCTCGACCTGCGCGCCGGTGTAGCGCAGCAGCACGGTGCCGTCTTCCTTCACCCGGGCGCGCACCGGTTTGACCGGCATGCCGATCTCGATCGCCTCCGGTTGCAAGCCCACCAGCGTGGTGTTGATGCGCACGCCCTGCTCAAGCTCTACCACCGCGAGAATCTGCGCATCGGGACCAGCGAACTCCGGCAAGGTCGGAATGCGCGCGACAGTGAAAGTGTAGAGCGTGCCGCGACCGCTGACCTCCTTCCAGGACAGGTCGTGGGCCAGGCAGCTGGAGCAGTGCCGGCGCGGGTAGAAGGTCCAGGCCTGGCAGGCGTTGCACTGCTGCAGCTGGATCCGACCCTCCTTCAGCGCGTTCCAGAACGGGGCGGAAATGTCGGTCATCACCGGCATGGGTTTGTTCGTCATGGTCAGGCTCCCTGGAGAATCAATGCGCCCTGCTCGCTCATGACACCGCCGGTGCCAGTCACGAATACGTTGTCGCAGGTTTTCAGCTGACGGTCGCCCGCGCGTCCGGCGATCTGGTGGAACGCTTCGATCACCTGAGACATGCCGCCCGCCGCGCCGGATTGGCCGAAGCTGAGCTGGCCGCCATGGGTATTCATCGGAAAGCTGCCGCGCCAGGTCAGGTCGTTCTCGCGGATGAAGCGCATGCCCTCGCCCTTGGCGCAGAAGCCGGCATCTTCCAGGCTGAGCAGCACGGTGATGGTGTAGCAGTCGTAGATCTGTGCGGCATGCATGTCGGCAGGTTTCAGCCCGGCCATGGCAAAGGCGCTGCGGGCAGCCGGGCCGACTGGCGTCTCGGTCATGTCCGGCGAGTAGCTCGGCGATTTGTAACCCAGTCGCTCGCCGACGCCGGTCACCACCGCGCCACGGTTGCGCGCACGCGCCATCACTTCCTTCGAGGCGACGATCACCGCCGCGCCGCCGGCCACCGGCATGACGATTTCCAGAATGCGCAGCGGGTCGGCCACCATGCGACTGTTAAGCACATCTTCGATGGTCAGCGGCTGCCCGCAGAAGATAGCCTCTGGATTGGCCTGGGCATTGGTGCGCTGATCCACGGCGATTTTTGCCATGGCCACCGGATCGTAGCCGTAGCGCGCCGCGTAGCGCTGGGCAATCATCGCGTAGCCGGTGTTCTGCCCCATGTGTCCGTAGGGCAGGTCGAATTCCGCCTCGGGCGCGCCGTAGTTCGTGCTGTGGCCGCCGAAGCGCATGGCGCGCATCATCGCGCTGGGGTCCTCATCCGGCCCCATCGGGGCCATCCGCGCCGGCAATACGCAAAGCACCGCCTGGCACAACCCCAGCTCGATCGCCGCTGCCGCACGCCAGACCATGCCCATGCCGGTGCAGCCGCCCAGGTCCACCACCTCGGCGAAATTCACTGCCAAGCCCAAGTATTCAGCGGCCATCGCCGGCACGAACACCGAGGCTTCATGAAAATGCGGGCCGTTGATGACCAGCCCGTCGAGATCCTCGGCTTTCAGGCCGGCATCGGCCAAGGCGCGCGCGGCCAGATCCGCCACCTGCTCCAGATGGAACATGCGCGGTGCCGTGGCGTATTTCTCGGGCTTGTACTGTGCGGCGCCGACGATAGCCGCCTGTCCTTTAAGTCCCATGCTTCGCTACCTCGTCTCGAACGCTCGGTGAGCTCTGGCCGGTGGTGCGCGGCCGCTCGTTTGTTGTTGTTCGAGCCCAAAGTGCCAGCGCAGGGAGGCTGCCAGCATCGTCCATAAGGCCTATGGCGAACCCCTGGACATGGACCGGCACGCCGTACGCCATTTGGACGAGGCCGCCGACACCGAGCGGAACGATCATCAGAGCTCCTGAAAACAACAATAAGGAAGGGCCATGCAAACCCGCCTGTTTCGCCATCTGCTGCCGTTCGCCTTGGCGCTTTATCTACCAGCAGGTTTCGGCGCCGCGTTGCCCGACCATGACTGGCCGCAGCACGGCCGCGACGCCGGTGAAACCCGCTACTCGCCGCTGGCGCAGATCGACCGCGCCAACATCGGCACGCTGGGTCTGGCCTGGCAGTTTCGCTTCGACCGTCCGCGCGGTGTGCAGGCAACGCCGCTCATGGTCGACGGCACGCTGTACGTCAGTGGCCCTTGGGGCGTGGTGTACGCCATGGATGCCAGAAGCGGCGCGCTGCGCTGGCAGCATGCCCCTCAGGTGCCAGCGAGCAAGGCCGCAGTGGCCTGCTGCGACGTGGTCAATCGCGGGGTAGCCGTGGAGGACGGTCGGGTATTCGTCGGCACGATCGACGGACGCCTTCAGGCACTCGACGCCAAAACCGGGGCCCTGCTCTGGTCGGAACAGACCACCAATCCGGAGCGCCCCTACACCATTACCGGCGCGCCTCGAGTGATCGGTGATCTGGTCATGATCGGCAACGGCGGCGCCGAGTATGGCGTGCGCGGCTACCTGTCGGCCTACGATGCGGCCAGCGGCGCGTTGCGCTGGCGCTTCTACACGGTGCCCGGCAATCCCGCCGATGGACCCGACGGGCAGATTTCCGACAACCCGCTCAAGGCCTTGGCCGAACCCACCTGGAGCGGCGAATGGTGGGCGCTGGGCGGCGGCGGAACGGTATGGGACTCGATGGCCTATGACCCGCAGCTGGACCTGCTTTTCTTCGGGGTCGGCAACGGGTCCCCGCATGATCGCGACCTGCGCAGCCCTGGCGGCGGCGACAACCTGTTCCTATCCTCCATCGTCGCGGTGCGCGCGCAGACCGGCGAGTACGTCTGGCACTACCAGACCACGCCTGGCGACAGCTGGGATTACACCGCCACGCAACAGTTGATCCTCACCGAGCTCAAGCTCGATGGGCGCATGCGCAAGGTGCTGATGCAAGCGCCGAAGAATGGCTTCTTCTATGTGCTCGACCGCGAGACGGGTGAGCTGCTCAGCGCGGCCAACTACGTCCCCACCAGTTGGGCCAGCCATGTGGATATGGCCACCGGACGCCCGGTGGAAATGCCTGGCGCCCGCTATCCCGCCGGGCAACCAGCGCTGGTGATGCCCTCGCAGATCGGCGGACACAACTGGCAGCCGATGGCCTGGAGCCCGCTGACCGGCCTGGTCTATATCCCCGCGCAGCAAAGCCAGGCATTCATGATGAAAGCGCAGCCGTTTCGCGTTGAGCCGGGACGCTGGAACACCGGAATACAGGACCACCCGCTGCCGACCGATGCGAAGAGTCTGGCGCAGGCTCGCGAAGGCATGACCGGGCATCTGCTGGCATGGGACCCGGCCAGACAGCGTGAGGTCTGGCGCAGCGAACATCCCGGTCTGTGGAACGGCGGCGTGCTGGCGACGGCCGGCCAGTTGGTCTTTCAAGGACAAGGTGGAGGCGGCTTGCACGCCTATGACGCCGAAACCGGCGAGCGCCTTTGGCAGAGCGATACATGGCTGGACATTCTGGGTGGCCCGATCAGCTACAGCCTCGACGGCGTGCAGTACATCGCCGCCGCAGCCGGATTTGGCAGCTCGATGCACCTGTCGGCCAGCGCACTCCTGCCGCGCCAGGGCATGCCGGCCCACGGTGGCGTCTTTGTCTGGAAGCTCGGCGGCAAGGCGCCCATGCCCGAACCTGGATCCCGCCCGCCAATGCCGCCGCTGCCGAAGCTGTCGGCGGATGCATCTACCCTGCAACACGGAGCACAGCTGTATACGCGTTACTGCATGGTCTGCCACGGCGCCGCCGCAGTGGCGGGCGCCGGCGTGCCTGATTTGCGGCGCTCGCCCTATTTACAGAGCGCCGACGCATTCCGTCGACCGCCGCTCGATGGGCTGCTCGAAACGCGTGGCATGCCGTCGTTCTCCAGCAGCCTCGATGAGGCGGGCGTCGAGGCCATTCGCGCTTATGTCATCCAAAGCGCGATGGACACGAAGAACTGATTCAGCGCCGCCCACTTAGCCAACAGCAGGCCGACCCATGCTCGACTCTCTTCGTTTCATCGCCATTGCCGGCATCGTCATTTGGCTTGCATCACCCAGCATGCCTTGGGAGACCGCCCGTGGCTCTGCCACACAGCCACCGCAAACCTGTGCCGGCAGTGACTGCAATGCTCTCGCAATCGGTGACCTGTACCTGCAACGCATCACGCTGAGCGCGTCCGGCATCGAGCCTTGAGTTCAAAGCGACCCGACGCATCCATCGGTCATTGGCAAACGTCTTCCCCAGAAACGAGCAAGCCCCGGTAGTTTCCGGGGCTTGCGCTAACAACAGCCTTGATCAGAACGAATATTTCGCCGCCAGGGTGACGTAGTCACGGTCGGCCAGCTTGCGGCGGATCGGATCGGGTTCACCGAGGAAGGTGTTGTAGTTCACGGCGACTTCGAAGTTGCCAAGGCGGCGGAACGTAGTGCCGAAGGTCAGACGCATGTCGCCCTTCGCGCCTTGGATCGCGCCTTGCAGCGGTGTCGCGCCCTCGACCACGTGAGAGAAGCGAACCGGTACGATCATGTCCCAACCGTTGGCCACGCCCGGGTAGCTCAGTTCTACCCCGACCTGGTATGCCGTTGCGGTCTTGCTTTGCCAGGCGGTGGCGGTGCGGAACGTAAAGTCGTCGCTTCCGCTCTGCCGATGGTCGCGCACGCTATCAGCCCGCACATGAACGACTTCCCCGGTCATGGTCGTCTGATTCGCCCAAGGACGATCACCCAGGATGTGGATGAACGACAGCTGCATCTGCTGGCCGCTGCCTCGGGTGTGCTGAGGGGCGCCTTGCGGGCTGAGGACGTTGACCGGCGCGCCGTCGCGATAGCTCCACTCACCACTGACCTGGGTATCACCCAGGCGCGTCGAGAAGCTCACGCCGGTCAGCTTGATGTCCTCGTAATAGTTGATGCGGTACTCGGTGGGCAGCGGCAGCATAAACCCTGGTGCGACCTCCACCATGCCGTTGTAGGTGGTCAAGCCAGCCGGGCTTTTATCGTGGTAGCGAATGTGGAAGGCGGAGAGTTCCCAGTCGAAGTTCGGTCGGTAGCGCACCTGCACGCCCCACTGGCCGCTGTCACGAGGCTCGTCGGTGCCGGCATAGAGGACGCGCTGGTTGAACGTGCCCATGGGGCCGAGCGGAATCCCCACGTTCATGAAGTCGCGTCCTGGGCCGATGATGTCGGACGTGGACAGGTAGCTACCCACCGGCGGCAACTCGGTGCCCTTCCATTCGTACTGCACGTAGCCGCCCAGGCTGAAGTTGGGGTTGATGTTCCACAGCGCCGAGACCTGCCCCACCGGCAGGATGATCTCCTTGACCTCCACACCGGGCAGCGAGCCCTTGACCGCGTCCGCCGGAGACTGAGCGCCGGATACGCCGGGGTAGTACAGACTCTCACCCCAGGCGACCACGTGACGGCCCGCGTTCACGTCCAGACTCTGGCCGTTATCGAAGCGCCAGCCACCGAATACATAGGCATCGAGAAAACGTGCACGCGCGCCGCTGTAGTATTCGGTGCCGCTGGTGAACTCGTCATGGTCGCCGAATTTATTTACCCGGGCCGGTGCGTCGTGGTCATTCGTGCCTTGATAGGCGTCGTCGTAGAACGCGTTGGCGCGCACCACGGCGCCGTAATTGTCCTTACGCAAGATCATCTCGCCCAGCGCACTGACCCGATGGGTCACCAGACTGCCGCGATCGAAGTTGCGGTTGCCATCGTCGGCATTGATATCCGCCAGCAGATCATCATCAGGACTCTCGGTCCGCATGCCGATGCCGTAACTGGTAGTCAGGCTCCAGTCCATCGTCACGCCATTGTCGAAATACACCGTGTCACCGGCCAGTGCCGCAGGGGCCTGCGAAGCGAGGCAGACGGCCGCCGCCAACCCCGCGAGTCGGAATTCGTACCGCTGATTGCCAGGACAGGTCTTCTTATTGTTTTTCATGGGTGAATCTCCCGATTTTTGGTCACAGACCGTTAGGTGCTTTCCTACAAATGTCCGCCCTGCTCAGATGTGAATGTCTTCCGGCAGGTCTAACCCTTGGGAGCTCGCGTCGGTCCGGCGAAACCGCCAGGTCCCGTCCGCCTGCTCGCGCGTCAGCGTTCCTTTCTCGACCAGGTAATGGATATGCGCCAGGGTTTCGCCCAGCGACATCAGCAGATCGAATGCGCCCTTGATGCGGGGGAATAACAGCGGCCGTAGCTCGGCTGCCGTCATGGCGCCTTCGATGCGCTCCACCAGCTCGGCCAAATGCCGCTCGTGGTGCTGCTGCAGCTGATACAGGCGCCGGTGCAGACCGAAGAACGGCCGCTCATGGGCCGGCAGCACCAGCACCTCATCGGGCACCGCACGCAGCCGGTGGATCGAGTCGAGCCAGTCGCCCAGCGGGTTGGCACAGGGTTCGCCCGCCCCGACCAGCACGCTGGAAGTGATGCGCGGCAGCACCTGGTCGCCGGAGATCAGCAGCTGGTCGTCCTCGCTCAAAAGGCAGGCATGCTCGGGCGAATGGCCGGCACCGATCACGACTCGCCAGTGGCGCGTGCCAATTTTCAGCAGCGTCCCTTCACGCAGGCGGCGGTAGCTGCGCGGATGCCCTGCATCGAAGCGCAGGCTCTCGATGGTCGGCATCAGCCCGGCGATCTCTTCATCGTTCAGGCCCGCGCGGTGATAGAAGTCTTGAAATTCCCAGCCCGGTTCGCTGCCCTCAGGCGAGACGTGCATCGCCTGGAACTCACCGCGGGTCATGTACAACGGGCAGCGGAACCGCTCGGTCAACCAGGCCGCCAGCCCGGTGTGATCGAAATGGCAATGCGTGCAGATCACCGACAGCACCGGCAAGCCGCCCATCACCTCGACGAATACACGCTCCCAGACTTCCCGGCTGCGCGGGATGCCCAGTCCGGTGTCCACCACGACCCAGCCATCGCCGTGGCGCAGCAGGTAGAGGTTGATGTGATCCAGGCCGAACGGCAGCGGCATGCGCAGCCAGAGCACGCCCTCGGCGACTTCCTGCACCTCGCCCGGCGCCGGCGGTTCCGCCCAGGGAAAGCGCAGCTCGTGTTCCAGCGATGGCGCGCTCATGAGCTGCGCTCGCTGGCGAAAGGCACGAGATCATTGGCAGCCAGCAGCTCGACGCTGTAAGGCTGGTAGCTGCCGCTGGCTTCGTCGCGTATGTACAGCGGGTCATCGAACTGGCGCGGGTCATAGCCCTGGCGCTGCAGGTCGATCTTGCGCAATTTGAAGGTACTGGTCAGGTCGGCGCTGGCGCAGACCCGCACGAACACCGGCGCGGCATAGCGCGGTAGACGAGAGGCAGTGAGCTCGAAAAAGGCCTTCGGGTCGAACGCCTGCCCCGGCTGCATGAGGACCGAGGCCATCCCGGCGCGGCCTTCGTGGCCAGGCACCTGCACGCCATAAACGTTGATCAGCTCCAGCCCCGGAAAGCCACCGATGGCATCGGCGACTTCCTGGGTCGAAACGTTCTCGCTCTTCCAGCGGAAGGTGTCGCCGATGCGATCGACGAAGTAGCAGTAGCCGTCCTCGTCGCAGCGCAACAGGTCGCCCGAACTCCACCAGGCGTCGCCGTCCTGGAAGACCCCTCGCAGGATCTTGCTCTCGGTGGCCTTTGCACAGGTGTAGCCCTCGAAACGCCCACCGCCGATTTCCGGGTGGTTGACGATGAACGCCACCGCCTCGCCCACTTCTCCCGGCTGACAAGGAATGCAGAATCCGCGCGCGTCACGCGGGTGAGTGCCGGTCTCGCTGTCGTAGCGGATCAGCCGCACGTTGGTTTTGTCCCAGAACGGCACCCGGCCGCAGGAACCTGCGCGGTTATCGAGGTTGATGATGGCGCAGTTGGCCTCGGTGGAGCCCCAGCCCTCGAAGATGGGAACCTCGCCGAAGCGTTCCACCCAGCGCTGCCACGTCTCGGGCGACAAGCCGGCGCCGAGCATGCAACGCAAGCTGTGCTGACGATCATCGGGCTGCACCGGGCGGTTGAGCAGGTAGCGGCAGATCTCGCCGATGTACTGGAACACGGTGACGCCGTGCGCACGTACGTCTTGCCAGAAGCCACTGGCGCTGAACTTGCGCCGCACCACGATGGAGGCGCCGGACTTGAGCGCGGTGGATGTCACCGAGGTGGCCGCCGCGCCGTGATAGAGCGGTAGGCAACAGTAGAAGACGTCTTCTGGCTCGACACCCAGGGTTACTTCCATCACGTCGCCCGAAGACATCCAGCGCATGTGGCTGTAGCGGGCCGCCTTGGGCAGCCCCGTGGTGCCGGAAGTGAAGATCAGCAGCATGGTTTCTTCGGCGCGGATACCGGCACGCAAGGCCGGATCGACCTGCTGCTCTGAGGCCTGCGCCAAGGCATCGTCGAACCCGACATCGGCCAGGCGCAGCAGCTCGGCGGCGGCCGGCTTTTCCTCGTCACGCACCAGCAGCAAGGGGTAGCGCGCGGTGTCCGGCGTATCGGCGAAAGGCTGCAGGCATTCCTCGCCGACCACCACGGCCTTGGCAGCGGTAGTCTGCAGCGCATGCAGCAGCGGCGCGCCAGTGGCGTTGTGGTTGATCAGCGCGGCCACCACGCCGAGCTTGGCCATGCCGAACCAGGCGAAGAAGAATTCGGGGCGATTCTCCATCGCCAGCGCGCAGACGTCACCGCGCGACAAGCCCTGCTGGCGTAGCGCATGGGCGAAGGCGTTGGCCCGCGCATCGACCTCGGCGTAGCTGTATCGACGGCCCTGATAGATCAGGAAATCGCGCGTGGCGAAGCGTGCAGCCTGCGCCTCCAGACGGTCGGCCAGGGTGTAAAGATCCGCCGGCTTGATCGCCCCAGCGGCGGCCGAACGCCGGTCCAGCATCTGCTGGGTCTGCTCGCGCGGGATCACGTCCGATTGCAGGTTTTGTTGTTCTTGTGCGTATGCCATGCCGGTCGTGCTCATGCTTACTCCAGGACAGATTCCAGGGCCCGGCTCGGGTAGTCGCTGTAACCAGCGGGTCCGGGTGAATAAAGGGTGTGGCGGTCGAAGCGGGCCAATGCCTGCCCCTCGCGAAGGCGCTCCACCAGATCCGGGTTGGCGATGTAATGTCGGGCGAACGACACCGCATCCGCCGCGTCTGCCTCCAGCTGGCGTGCGGCGCTGTCGCCATCGAAGCCGTCATTGACGATCAGCGCGCCGCTAAAGCCCTGGCGGGCGATGGCGAAGGCATCCAGACCCGGCACTGCGGAACGCATGATGTGCAGGTAGGCCAGGCCCAGGCCGTCGATACCGGCCAGCAGCACGTCGAGGGTGGCGTGGGGAGTGGGGTCTTCGACATCGTTGTAGGGGTTGCCCGGACACAGGCGCAGGCCGACGCGCCCGGCTCCGATGGCACCGGCCACGGCCTCCAGCACTTCCAGCGTGAAACGGATGCGGTTTTCCAGAGGCCCGCCGTAACGGTCCTCGCGCTGGTTGCTGTTGGTGGCGATGAACTGCATCGGCAGATAGCCGCTGGTGCCGTGCAGCTCGACCCCGTCGAAGCCGGCGGCGCGGGCATTGAGCGCTGCCTGGCGATAGTCGCCAATCACCTCGGCGATCTCGTCCAGCGTGAGCGCATGCGGCAGGTCGGTATCGGCCATGCCTTCAGTGTCGGTAAACAGTTTGGCGTTAGCCGCCACTGACGAGGGCGCAACACTGCGGCTACCGGCCGGCTTGTTGGCCCGAGCAGCGACACGGCCGCAGTGCATCAGTTGCAGAACGATCCGCCCACCGCGCGCATGCACCGCTTCGGTCACCTGGCGCCAGGCCTGGATCTGTTCGTCGTTGTAGATGCCCGGTGTGCGGCAGTAACCAATGCCGTCGGCCGAAGGCGATGTGCCCTCGGCGACGATCAGCCCGGCGCTGGCGCGCTGGGCGTAGTAATCCACCATGACAGCGGTGGGCACATGGTCGCTGCCGGCTCGGCTGCGCGTCATCGGGGCCATGACGATGCGGTTGGCCAACTCCAGATCACCGAAGCGTACGGGTGCGAAAAGCGTATTCATGGCGTGCCTCCTCAGCGGACCCGGATGCGCGGCGCCGGCGTGTCGCCGCGCATATGCCGCAGGAAGCCTTCCAGCGGAGCAGGTGCCGCCACTTCTGGCAGTTCCTCCTTGCCAGGCATCTCTGCCCAGAACGCTTTCCAGGAAGGAAACAGGTCGTGAAAGGTGCCGTGGTAGGGCTCGCGTCCCGGCCAGCGCATCTTCATGTCGCCGATCGGTGGCTTGTTCAGGTCGGTGGCGTACCAGTAGCAAGGCAGGCGGCGGCGGAAGTACCACTGCCCGTCGATGCGCTCATAGTCGTCCCAATAGAGCATCTGCATGATCACCCACTCGGCGCCGGCCTCATGCTCGTTCTTGGAATACACCACGCCGGTTGCATGGTCGGCATCGGCGAACTCGATGATGTGCTGGCCCAGGTGGTGCGAGGTCCCGCTGAACTGGTGGCGCAGGGTGTCGTCCACCCAGGCCTTGAGGTGCGCCCGGCCGACCCGCTCGCGCCCGACGCGGATGTCCGGGGCGAACAGATTGACGTGCGCATCGAGGTCGCGCATGTCCAGGGACAGGGAGTACCTGCCCGCCAGTTGCCGGATGGCTTCGATCGACTCGAGCCGGTCGATGCGTTGCACAAGTGCCTGCTGGTCCATGGTTTCACCTTGCTGTCGGTTCGGTTGCACGGCGGGGCCGGGAATCACTCCAGCACCGTGTAGAGGTCCGAACTGCGCCCGCCATCGACAGGCAGGCTGGCGCCGGTGATGTAGGAGGACTCGTCAGAAGCGAGGAACAGCACGGCGTTGGCCAGCTCTTCGGGCCGGGCAACGCGGCGCATGGGGATCAGCTTTTCGGTGTTGATGCGCGTCTGGTCGTCGGAGAGCATGCCGGCCGTCGAGGGCGTCGCCACCACACCGGGCACCACCACGTTGCAGCGCACCCCGACCGCTGCGCCTTCGGAGGCCACTGCGCGACTGAAGTTGATCACCGCAGCCTTGGCCGCCGAATAGCCGGACATCCAGGCGGTACCGAACAGGCCGCAGATGGAGGCGATATTGACGATGGAACCGCCGCCGCTGTCCTTCATCAGGCGCATGGCGGTGCGCGTGCCCCAGAACGTGCCGTCCACGGTGGTGGCGAAGTTGGCGCGCCAATCTTCGGTGGACATGCTGTCCACCGCGCCCCAGGTAAAGGCCATGGCGTTGTTAACCATCACGTCGAGGCGCCCGTGCTCGGCCGCCACCGCCTCGATGGCACCGACGAAGGCCTGCTCATCACTGACGTCAGCCACCTTGAAGTCAGCGCGTCCGCCGTTCTTGCGGATGCTCTCGACCACTTCAGCCAGCGGCGCTTCGCGGCGGCCACAGACGATCACCGTGGCGCCCTCCTCGGCCAGGCGGTGAGCCGTGGCCGCGCCGATGCCGGAGCCGCCGCCGGTGATGAATGCGATCTTTCCTGTCATGCGAGATGTCATGTGCGTGTCCTCAGAGGAAGGCCATGCCGCCGTTGACGGCGACGTTCTGTCCGGTGATGAAGCTGGCGTCGTCGCTGGCGAGGAAGGCCGCAACCCGAGCGATTTCCTCCGGCAGGCACAGGCGAGCCAGAGGAATGGCCTTGACCATCGCCTCCATCCATTCGGCGGGAATGCCGGCCATCATCGGCGTGTCGGTCGGGCCGGGAACCAGGGTGTTGATGCGGATGCCATTGGCGGCCAGCTCACGGGCGGTGCTGCGCGTCAGCCCCATGATCCCGGCCTTACTGGCGCAGTAATGGCTGGGCCCCTCGCCCGTCATGGCGGCGGTACTGGCCAGGTTGACGATGGCGCCAGCGCCGGCCTGACTCATCAGCCGGGCCGCCTCGCGGCTGCAGAGGAACGCGCCGGTCAGGTTCACCCCGATCACCCGGTTCCAGTGTTCCAGCGGTGTGTCGAGAAAGGCATCGTGGGAGCCGATGCCGGCGTTGTTGACCAGGATGTCCAGGCGACCCGATTCGCTGACGACGCGCTCGAATGCTGCCTTCACCGAAGCCTCGTCGGTCACGTCGCAGCGCTGCACGCGGCCCCGCTCGCCCAGCCCGGCAACGGTTTCTTCCAGCGCCTCGGCGTTGATGTCCGCCGCGTACACGGTGGCGCCCTGCTCGGCAAAGTGCCGGACGATGGCACGGCCCATTCCCTGCCCGGCTCCGGTCACAAATGCGATTCTGCCTTCGAGTCTCATGCCTGCTCCTCCTGTCTGGGTCGTCGGCTTTCGGGCCTGACGAGCCAATTGCGTTGGAGCGGATGATTCATGCCGCCAGCAAGCGAAACATCGTCCGTTGAGACTAAGGGTCTGTTGACGTTTCGTCGCGGCCGCGACGGAGCCGGTTTTTGCGCGAGACAAGGCACGAGTCGCGCAGTTTGGTCGTTCAAATAAGCGACGAGAAACGCTGTATCGCGCAAAAACCGGCCCGTCCCTACGGGTGGGGCCGCCTAGGTTGCGCGGCAAATATCGCCAGGCGGCGTTGCGGGACTTGGCAGGGACCGACGCGGCCGGCCCAGGCCATTGCCGGCGTCCCGCGCCTAGCCTGGCGATATTTGGCGCAGCAACGCGGCGCGCAGCGAAACGTCAACAGACCCTAAGGGCCGGCAGCCGACTCGCAGGGCCGGGAGACGAGTTCGGCACTGGTCTGAATGGACGATGTGACTCGCCGACTCCCCCCCGATGATCCCGTCAACAACGACAAGAACAAGACAGGAACGCCTATTTTGAGCAGCTCCCCGCGAGTGACTTTGCAGAGCCACTACGCCTTGTGCGTGCTGGCCCTCATCTACGTCTGCAACTACATCGACCGGTATCTCGTCTCGATCCTCATCGAGCCGATCAAGCTCGAGTTCGGTGTGTCCGACACCCTCATCGGCCTGCTAACAGGCGTTGCCTTCGCGCTGTTCTACACCGTGTTCGGCCTACCCATGGGGCGCCTCGCCGACCGCATCGGACGCAAGCCCGTGGTGGTGCTGTCGTGCATCGCCTGGAGCCTGATGACCATGCTGTGCGGCGTGGCCACCAGCTTCGCCATGCTGCTGGCGTTCCGCATTCTGGTGGCGGTCGGCGGGGCCGGCGGCTCGGCGCCTTCGGTGGCGATGGTGGCCGATCTCTACCCGGCGCGGCTGCGCTCGCGGGCGTTGTCGATCTTCATGATGGGACCCCCGCTCGGCCTGGCGCTGGGCCTCGGCGCGGGCGGCTGGGTAGCCGAGCACTACGGCTGGCGCGCGGCGTTCATCATCATCGGCGCGCCGGGCATCCTGATCGGCCTGCTACTGGCCTTCACCGTGAAGGCGCCGCGCCCCGCACCGGTATCGCAGCAGATTCGCCAGGAGTCATTCCTGAAAACCGTGCAGAGCATGCTCGGCCTGTCGTCTTATCGACTGATTCTGATCGCGGGTAGCCTGGCCGCCGTGGCTGGCAATGCTGTCGCCACCTGGAATCCAAGCTTCTTGATCCGCTCCCACGGATTAGGCATTCAGGAAGCCGGCTTTTTGATCGGCATCGTCGGCGGTTCAGCCGCAGCCCTCGGCACGCTTGCCTGCGGGATCGTCACCGACCGTTTGACGGCGCGCGATGCCGGCTGGCAGGTCGGTGTGGCGGCGCTTGGCACGCTCATCAGTGTGCCCTTCGGCCTGTTGTTTTTCTTCTGGCCCGACGGCGTCGCCCTGACCATTGCGGGCAACAGCGTACCGGCTGCTTTCTTCTTCTATATAGGCTTCGCCTTCTTTGCCACCTGGTGGACGGTGCCCTGTTTCGGCGCCATTAGCGGCCTGTTCCCACCGGCCAAGGTGGCCCAGGCCACCGCGCTGTTCCTGATGGGCGTCACCCTCGTCGGCGTCGGGCTCGGCCCGCTGATAGTCGGCGTGCTGAGCGATTTCTACCGCGCCGCCATCGGCGACCAAGCCCTGCGCTACGCCATGGCCAGCACCATCGCCCTGCTGCTGGTACCGGTGATCTGCCTGTCCCTGGCGGTGCCCCGCTACCGACGCCAAACCCTGGACGCCGCCCCTAACCCCAAGGCCGAAGCCAAAGCCGTTACCGCCTGAGACGAGGACTACCCGATGACCGAGCAAAGCCATGACCTGCCGCTGCCCACCGGCAAGTACGTCACCCTGAAAACCGGCCTGACCCTGCACTATCTGGATATCGGTGAAGGGCCGATAGTGGTCTGGCTGCACGGCAGCGGTCCCGGCGCCAGCGGCTATAGCAACTTCAAGGGCAACTACCCGGTCTTCGAGCAGGCCGGGTACCGCAACATCATCGTCGACCTGCCCGGCTTCGGTCGTTCCGACAAGCCGGCGGATGCCCAGTACCATCTCGACTTCTTCATCACCCACCTGCACGCGCTGCTCGATTCACTCGGTATCGACCGCTGCACCTTGCTGGGTAATTCGCTAGGCGGCGCCATTGCCCTGGGCACCGCGCTCGCCCACCCGGAGCGGGTCGAGAAGCTAATCCTGCTGGCACCAGGCGGCGTCGAGGAACGCGAGACCTATTTCAAGATGAAGGGCATCCAGCGCATGGTGGAAACCTTTGCCGCAGGCCCCATGGGCATCGAACAGATGCGTCACGTGATGCAGCTGCAGGTATTCGATCCGTCCAACCTGACCGAAGCCATCCTCGCCGAACGCGCTGCGGTAGCACCCAGCCAACCGGCCAACCTGTTCTCCACCATGCTGGTGCCGAACATGACCGAGCGCCTCGGCGAACTGAACTGCCCGATCTTCGGCTTCTGGGGCAACGACGATGTGTTCAACCCGCCGAGCGGCGTATTCAAGCTGCTCGAACATGCGCGCAACGCCCGCTTCACGCTGCTCAACCGCTGTGGCCATTGGGTTCAGGTCGAGCACCCGGAGCTGTTCAACCGCCAGTGCCTCGAATTCCTCCAGGAAGACTGAACCGCCGCCACGGAGAAGGACATTCACATGACTCGCTATTCGCACCTGCTTTCCCCCGGCAGGCTGGGCAACCTCGCGTTGCGCAACCGCATCGTCATGGCGCCGATGGGCTCGAACTTCGCCGAGCAAACCGGCCACTGCGGCGAGCGCATCCAGGCCTATTACGAGGCCCGTGCCGCCGGTGGCGCCGGCCTTCTGATCATGGGTGTCTGTGCCGTGGCCTACCCGGCCGGCACCGCCGAGCCCTGGCAGGTCGGCGTATCGCGTGACGACTTCATCCCAGGCCTCGCGCAACTGGCCGAACGGGTCCACAAGCACGGCGCGAAGATCGCCATGCAGCTGCAGCACGCCGGCAAAGTGTCGGTGCGTGACATGGCCGAAGGCCGCGAACTCTGGGTGCCGTCCATGCCGACACCGGTCAAGAGCGACATCATGGACGCCCTGACCCCGGAGGAAATAGCCAATTTTGTCAGTTCATCGCGGGGCATCGGCTCCGGCCCGCGCATCCGCGTGATGGACCGCGACGACATCGCGCAGATGGTCGAATGGTTCGCCGCCGCGGCCGTACGCGCCCAGCAGGCCGGCTTCGACGGTGTGGAAATTCACGCCGCACACAACTACATCATTGCCGGCTTCCTCTCGCCCTATCACAACCGCCGCGACGACGAATACGGCGGCAGTCTGGAGAACCGTTCGCGGCTGCTACGCGAGGTGCTGGCCGAGACCCGCCGGCGCGTCGGCGATACCTTCGGTGTCTGGTTGCGGCTGGACGCCTACGAGCTGCACACGCCCGGCGGCATCACGCTGGAGGAAACCTGTCAGGTGGCCAAAATGGCCGAACTTGCAGGCGCCGATGCGGTGTCCGTTTCGGCCTATGCGCGGGTCACCACCGGCACCGCCTTCACCGACGCACCGCTGCTGCACAAACCGGCCGGCTATCTCGACTGGGCAGCTGAAGTGCGTGCAGCGGTTGGGATTCCGGTGATCGCCGTAGGCCGCCTGGAGCCGGACGTCGCCGACCGCGCCATCGCCGAGGGCAAATGCGATTTCATCGCCATGGCACGTAAGCTCCTGGCCGACCCGGAGCTGCCCAACAAGCTCGCCGCCGGCGACCCGGACAGCATCCGGCCGTGCATCTATTGCTACACCTGTGTCAGCCAGATCTTCATCAACCAGCGGGTCAAGTGCGCGGTCAACGCCTTCACCGGACACGAGCACGAGGCGGTCATCATGCCGGCCGAGCGGCCGCGCCACATCGCCGTGGTCGGCGGCGGCCCAGCGGGTCTGGAAGCGGCCCGCATCGCCAGCCTGCGCGGACACAAGGTCACCCTGGTCGAGCGCAGCGAACGGCTTGGCGGCACCCTGTTCTTCGCCGCCCTCGCCTATCACGAAAACGGCCGGCTGCTGGACAACCTGGTGCATCAGGTCGGTGCCCTGCCGATCGATATCCGTCTCGGCACCGCCGCAACGCCTGAACTGCTAAAGTCGCTAGAGGTGGATGAAGTGCTGGTGGCCAACGGCGCCCGCCGCGCTGCGCCTGCGATCCCCGGCGCTGACCTCAAGCATGTCTGGAGCGGCGACGAACTGCGCCGGCTGATGACCGGCGACCGCGCCGAGGAGATCGCCAAACAGAAGCTGTCGCTCACCCAGCGCACGCTGATGAAAGCCGGCAGCCTGACCGGCGCCACCAATAGCACCGAGGCCATCCAGACGCTGTCGCGCCTGTGGATGCCGCTGGGCAAACGCGTCGTCATCGTCGGTGGCGGCCTGGTCGGCCTGGAGCTGGCTGAATTCCTCGTCGAGCGCGGCCGCCAGGTCGCCGTGCTGGAACCCGGCAGCCACCTCGGCCGAGAACTCGCCATCGTGCGACGCTGGCGGGTGCTGGACAACCTGCGCAACCACGAGGTGCCGCTCAAGACAGGCATCAGCGTCGAGCGCATCCGCGATAACGGCATCGACTACCGCGACGCCAACGGCGAACGCCAGCAACTGCCGGCCGACTCGGTGGTCCTGGCCATCGGCGCCGAACCCGACGACACCCTGGCCACCAGCCTGGAAGCTGCTGGCCTCAACGTGCAGCGGATCGGCGACGGCGGCGAACTGGGCTACATCGACGGAGCCATCCACAGCGCCACGGCGGTAGCGCTGCGGTTGTGAGGTTTGATCAGCGCCGACTGGCATGCGGCTACGGCATCAGTGAAGCTGAAGGTCGTCAGCCGCCGTCTACCGCGACATGCTCGGTGAACCGCGCGTGCAGCACCCAGCTCGGGTGATCTGAGGAGGAGCCAAGCCCATACCCTTTTTAGAAAGGGATGGGCTAGAGGCATGGGGCAGATTTCTAACCAACGAAATCACGGTAAAGAGGCAGCCTCTAGGCTCGCTTCATATTACCGAGCATGAAATTGATGTTCTGCAAATAGAGCTCCTCCCCTTCGGGAGCATTATAGAAGGGAGCGTGGGCCATGGCTTCCCAAACGTGTCATTCCGCTTTTACTCCGTCCCGCAGCATCGCGCGGTGCAGCCTGACAGTACTGGAGAGCAAGAGATCGCGCGTGCCGGAACTGAGGATGCTCGGCGGGAAGCCCTTCGTGAAGTCGGCATAAACCGGTGAAAGATACGGGTCTTTCGGTTGATGCCCTCCTACGTAATCGGTCATGAACTCGAAGGAGACGTGGCGCAGAAAGATATCGACGGTGTCGTTGGTATAGCCGGAATCGCCCCAGTTGGTCATGTCGGACGGGCATGAGTGCATCGCGCAGGCTGCGGGCATCGGTACGCCGAGATCCCGCGCCTTGAGTATCATCGCCGCCGCGAGGTTCGCGCCGGCCGATGGGCCGAACACGGACACGTTCTGCGCTTCATGCAGCGCCAGCACAAAGTTATAGGCTTCAAGACAGTCATCGAGCGGCGCCGGGAAAGTGACATCCGGCACAAGGCGATAATCGACGGAGTAGACCTTACACCGTGCCATCCCGGCCAACTGCATCGCCGGGTACATTGCCGCATCGCCGCCACCGACCATGAAACCGCCGCCATGGATGTAGATGAGTGCCAGGTCGCTATTTTCCGGCGCCAGATCCTTCGGTGTTACTTCATAAAGTTGCGATGCTGAAAGTTGGTGGGTGACGACGTCCGCCGGGTAGCGCGTGGCATAAGGCTTGCTGACCCTCAGCATGCCTGCATCGAGATGGGCCCGGTAAGCTCGCCAACCCTCGACATCATCGCGTGATGCTGGACGCACACCGCCACCTACATGCGGCATAGCACGCAATATCGCCTGCGCCGGGGCGCTGATTGTCGTGGGAGTCGGAACGAAATGCTCTGGAACGAGTATGCCGTCACGCTCAATGCCGTTTGAAACAGGGTGCGGTGATTCTCTGTCCGCGCTAGCAAGATCGGCAGTCTCCGAAGGATCTGGAACGAGGCGCGCGGATGTCGCCATCTCTACCAAATCGAGTTCAAAATTGCTGCGAGACATCGTCATTTCCTTCCTGTTCGGGCAGGTGATCTGAAACCGTTGTCGCGCACCTCAAGAGTTGGGTTGCTGGCCCACAATTGATGTAACGCGGATGCGAAATCAGCCACGATAGTTAGGTTGCTTACCTCCGAACCTAACCTGCTGTGATATTCACAACATCGTCTGTTCGAACTATCGGCCCCGTTCGTATCTATGTTTTTTCGGCCTTGGCTCGTTTAACCATGTAGAATCCCGCGCCCGAAAAATGCAGGAGACGATACGTTGGTCATTCACTTTTTTGCGTCCGAGGAAAATGTTGCATGTGGACGCACTGCGACGAGCTTGAATAACACACGGGAAATCACCCAGGTCACTTGCAAGCTCTGCCTTCGCTCTGTCGAGAAGACAGCCAGCGAACCTGTACGCAAGACGCCAAGCCTTGCTGAATTGAGAGCGGCTGCAAAGGCTGAGAAAACCGCGGCGGCTGCGGCCAAGGCTGCAAAGGCCAACCCCGGCCCGTCACCTCGAGTCGAATGGCAGCAGCGTCTGGCGCAACTGCCAGGCCGAAACCGCCTGCCGCGTGGTGCATCTGGACAAGCTTTCGTTTAGATGTCTAAACATCGCCAGAGCGTCCGCTTCCGGCCAAAAGCAGCCAGTGGCTAACGGCAGAGCAGTGAGCAACGGCAGTGTCTACATGGAATGAGTACTCAACCAATCGGACATCCACTAACCGGGGCATGACCGTGGCCATATTCGACGGGCTCACCCGCCTGGTCTGACTTCCGCGGGACACAAAAAACCGCCCCCGGAGGCGGCTTTTCACTTCTATCACCCTCAGTCGAAGGTTTCTCCTCAAGCATACTCGGCGTACTTGTACACCGTAGTCTGCGTTATCTCTGCCGCGTCCGTGAGGGATAGGTTCAGCTGGTCATTGTAGGCCTTGAGTTCGGCCCAAAGCTCACTCTCGGATAGGGGCGGGAGGTTTCTGATGTGCTCAATCTCTCTACCCTGCTCATCGCACTTCATAAGGGCATGTGGATTCCGCGCATCATCACTATTAACCAAGCAATAGCCCTTGCGATTGACGGGTTCTACCCCAGTAATCGTCTCAACAATGCTGTTGTACATAGGCTTGTGCGAGGCACCGTTGAAGTAAATCGGTGAATCACTCAGGGCGTAGAAGGTGACAAGCCAGAGAGTCAGCTTGAAGGAAAACTTTCCTGCCTGATCAGCGAAGGTCACCACGATAGGGGTGTGGTTCTGATGGCAGTAACTGATGTCATTGGGGTCTAGCGGCTCTCTGTGCTCGGTGTACTCGCCGACAGCGCTGCTAAAGCCAATGGTGAGGAATCTAGGCTTCTGAGCCACCACAGGGGCAGGCCTGGTGTAGCTGGTTACCCCAAACCCATCGGGGTTCAAGGATTGGCCAATCAGGTAATCACGAATCACCAATGGCATATTCCAAGGCGCGGCACGCCCATGTGCCAGAAATGTCATTGGTGTTCGCCCAGGAATCTCCACCAAGGCGATCGCTGCCGCATTTTCCTCAGGGATCGTCTCTGGAAGGCCAGCACTTGCCGCATTCCAATGACGGAAGCCCAGCAAATGGCTGAGTTTCTCTTGATGTGCAGATAGCTTGCTGCTTTGACCAAGGGCTTTGGTCGTTAAATGCAGGATTTTGGCTAGTTCAAGGACTTGCTTGCGAGATAGGGACATACGGGGCTTCCTCAGATCTGGTTTGCATCTGCTCCCCCGTTCCAGACGATTCAAAGATCGTAGGATTGACCCAATGTATGGTTTGACGCGATCCGCTGACGCGAGAAAGGAAGGCATTCACCGTGGCGCAAGTTGCGCTGGGGAAGGGCAGGGGCTTCCGGAACCTGCTTTCAGGTTATGTCCTGCACGACGAAGATGCAACTGTGTTACTGCCCCATCGAGATGGCCTGCTGAATAATCTACAGCAGCGTCCGGGTGGGCGGTAATGTAGCCCTGCGCACGCAACACGCCGGCTGGTGAGTGCGGCTGGAGCGGCTCGGATGGGCTCTTCCTGCCCGATCAGCCATGGCAGGGAAAGCATTCGTATGGTGAAAATGCGACGCCTCCAATTGTATGCTGGCATTTTGCCGTATCTCGGGAGTTTTAATCGGAGCAGGCCTCACGTCGCAACGGAAAACCTCGAAGGGGCACGGTCGCTCATTCCTTACCAGAGGAAATATCAGGTCACCGCTTTCGGACAATATTTTGTAATCTTTCCGTCATCAGGAGAGCTTTAGGCTTTATCGCATCTCTAACCCAAGCAGGAACCTTGCGATGAAAAAACTAACTTTGACTGCAATGCTGTTGACCAGCCTGTTCGCCACCGCCGCCTTGGCCAGCCAGTACGATAAACCTGGCTTTGTCACCGAGGTTGAAGATGGTCGCCTGTGGGTATTCCGCGAAGGCTCCAAGGAGCTGGAAGAGTTCAAAAAAACAGGCGAGCCTGCTAAGCAGTTCACCGACATCGGCACTGGCCCTGAAGGCATGACCGTCAAGTCTGCCGACGAGTCGACTCTGAAGGACTACCTGCAAGCAATTAAGAAGTAATCCGCACAAGGCACTGCTCTCTACTCTGGAGGGGGTGGTGCCTAGCGTCCTATCAGCGCTTTACACGTGCACACAGATGCACATATAGTCGCCGCATGACTACATCACCGACCCGAACCCAAGCCATCGAGGCCGCCATCGAATCACTTGATGGTGCATTCTTCAAAGCCCTGTGCGAGCCACCACGAGTCGCCGTGTTGAAACGCGTTATGCAATTAGGCCGAGCAGATGTCACCGAGATTGCGGCTGAGCTGCCTCAGGAGCGCTCGGTAGTCTCACGTCATCTTCAGGTACTGCTTGAAGCCGGGATCGTTCGTGCCTCGAAGGTTGGACGGCAGATGTTCTACGAAGTGGATGGCCTAGCCATTATCCAGCGTCTGGAAAATATCCTCCTCCACACAAAAAGCATCGCCCCGTTCTGCTGTCCAGGCAGCCAGGACTGATTTCATTTATCCAATAACGTGCATGAGTGCGCATATATGAACACAAAAGACCAACCTTTCGATGTCGTTGTCATCGGTGCTGGCCAAGCAGGGTTGGCCAGCGGCTGGCACCTGAAACAGCAGGGGCTCAACTTCATTATTCTCGATGAGCAATCGCAACCTGGTGGGAACTGGCGTAACTACTACGACAGCCTCGAACTGTTCTCGCCGGCAGCTTACTCAGCTCTACCGGGGATGCCGTTCCCCGGAGCACCAAACCACTACCCCGCTCGTGATGAAGTGGTGCGTTACCTAGAGCAGTACGCCTACCTCTTCCAACTACCTATCCTCCACGGCGTTCAGGTCACACGGGTAGATCAGGAAGATGAAGGATTCCAAATAACTGCCGCCGACGGGCAACGCTTTTGGGCGAGGGCGGTGGTAGTGGCATCGGGAGCCTTTAGTCGCCCCTACATACCAAGCATTCTTGGGCTCGAAAGCTTCAGCGGCACTCGACTTCACAGTGCCGACTATCGGAATGCAGAGGCTTTCAGTGGGCAAAGCATCGTCGTAATTGGCGCGGCGAACTCCGCTGTACAGATCGCTTACGACTTAGCCAAAGTGGCCACCGTTACGTTGGCCACACGAGAAGCGATTCGGTTCGTGCCACAACGGATATTGGGGGCAGATTTCCATACCTGGCTGAAATGGACAGGCCTGGAGAAAACCCGCTGGCTGAACGACCAAAGCACACCTGTACTGGACGACGGCACCTACAGAAAGGCGCTGAAAGCCGGATTATTCAAACAAGCCGCAATGTTCACTCAGGTAACTTCAAAAGGTGTTGTTTGGGCCGATGGGCAGCATGAAGCCGTCAATAGCATTGTGTTCGCCACCGGTTTTCGTCCGAACCTGCCATTCCTCGAAGGCCTGCCCGTGATCGACGAACGAGGCCATGTGACGCAACGTGACGGGCGAGCCGTGCATGTCCCCGGCTTGTACTTTGTGGGCCTGCCTAAGCAACGCAACTTTGCTTCTGCAACCCTCAGAGGCGTAGGGCCAGATGCCGGATACATAATGCCGGATTTGCTTCACCGCCTTCGCGCCTCGGGAGAGGCTCGCGCACCCGTAGCGCAAAACTGAGCCACTCACGCCCGAAAGATGACAAGAAACCGTAGCTAGTGGTGAGTCCAGAGGGCAGCCAGTAATACCTGCAAAGGGTTGCGTAAGCAGCCAAACGTGAATGGCTGCTATTGGCCGATTCTGTTGAAAAAGTAGCGAACTCCCCATGCCGTTGGCAAAATTGCT
>DALZYJ010000012.1:0-158755 GCA_031988485.1 Pseudomonas sp. | reverse complement strand
TTGCAGCTTGCAGCTTGCAGCTTGCAGCTTGCAGCTTGCAGCTTGCAGCTTGCAGTACCGATATACTCGACGCCCCCGCTTGCCGGGGGCGTCGTCTTTTCTGCTTCCGAGGTCTGTGTGTCCCACCCCGTCGAGCGCCGTTGGTATCTCATCTCCTTTGCAGTTGCCGCACTGGTATTGTTGCCGCTGAGTGTGCTGCTGTTCAGTTGGGGCGATATCGATACGGGTATCTGGTCGCATCTCTGGCAGACCCAGATACCGCGGCTGTTGAGCAACACGCTGACGCTGGTGCTGGGCGTCGGAGTCGGGGTGACGGTGCTCGGGGTCAGTCTGGCCTGGTTGACCTCGCTGTGCGAATTCCCGGGGCGACGCTGGCTGGATTGGGCGCTGATGTTGCCCTTCGCGATTCCGGCCTACGTGCTGGCATTCGTCTTTATCGGCCTGCTGGATTTCTCCGGCCCGGTGCAGACGCTAGCCCGCGAATGGTTCGGCATTGGGATGCGCTTCCCTCGGGTCCGCTCTACGGGCGGCGTGATCATCGTGCTGGTGCTGGTGTTCTACCCTTACGTCTATCTGCTCGCCCGGTCGGCATTTCTCGCTCAGGGCAAAGGACTGATGGAGGCGGCGCGGGTGCTCGGGCAGTCGCCGTGGAAGGCGTTCTGGAGCATCGCGCTGCCTATGGCGCGACCGGCGATCGGCGCCGGCTTGGCCTTGGCGCTGATGGAGACGCTGGCCGACTTCGGTGCCGTCGCGGTGTTCAATTTCGATACCTTCACCACCGCTATCTACAAAACCTGGTACGGCTTTTTCAGCCTCACCAGCGCCACGCAGCTGGCCAGTCTTCTGCTGTTGGCGGTGATGCTGGTGCTCTATGGCGAGCGTCGCGCGCGCGGTGCAGCACGGCCTGCCAATGATCGGGCGCGCTCTGCCGTGCTGTACCGTCTTCGCGGTTTCAAGGCCTTCGCGGCCAGCGCCTGGTGTGGCCTGGTGTTTCTCTGTGCATTCGTGATTCCGGTGCTGCAGCTGCTTGTCTGGCTCTGGCAGCGCGGGCGCTTTGATTTCGATGAGCGCTACACCTCGCTGATCCTGCACACGCTTTATCTGGGCGGGCTGGCGGCGATCATCACTGTTGCGGTGGCGCTGCTGCTGGCGTTCGCCCGGCGTCAGGCGCCGGTGCGCTCGGTGAAAGCGGCGGTCGGCCTGTCGAATCTGGGCTATGCGCTGCCGGGATCGGTGCTGGCTGTTTCGATCATGCTCGCGTTCAGCTATCTCGACCGCGAACTGGTCATTCCGCTCTCCGCTTGGCTCGGTGGTGCCGGGAAACCGATTCTGCTCGGCAGCCTTGGTGCCTTGTTGCTGGCCTATCTGATCCGCTTCATGGCGGTGGCGTTCGGGCCGCTGGAAAGCGCACTGGCGCGGATTCGGCCTTCGTTGCCGCAGGCATCGCGCAGTCTTGGCGTGGGCGGGGCGGCGCTGTTTTTCCGGATATATCTGCCGTTGTTGTTGCCCGGCACGCTGAGTGCCGCGTTGCTGGTGTTCGTCGACGTGCTGAAAGAAATGCCGGCTACGCTGCTGATGCGGCCGTTCGGTTGGGACACGCTGTCGGTAAGGATCTTCGAAATGACCAGCGAAGGTGAGTGGGCGCGCGCCGCGTTACCCGCGTTGACGCTGGTGCTGGTCGGGTTGCTGCCGGTCATCTTGCTGATCCGCCGTTCGGCCCGCCGGATCGGTTGATCTCGCTCCATCGCCTCGCCGTGACCTGTCCCGGCCTTGGAGCTACAATGCGCCAGCCAAAAATCGTCGGGCCTGTGCTCGGCCCTAATAAGCTTCACCCACGCCGCTTCGGCGACCTGCCCAGAAGGAGAAACCCATGGGTCAGCGTACACCGCTCTACGATCAGCACCTCGCACTTGGCGCCAAAATGGTTGATTTCGGCGGCTGGGACATGCCGCTGCATTACGGCTCCCAAGTGGAAGAACATCATCAGGTGCGGCGTGATTGCGGAGTGTTCGACGTCTCCCATATGACGGTCGTCGACGTCGCTGGCACCGATGCCAAGGCTTATCTCCAGTACCTTCTGGCCAACGATGTGAGCCGTCTGGGGCAGGTCGGAAAGGCGCTCTACACGGCGATGCTCAATGAGCGCGGCGGGGTGATCGATGATCTCATCGTCTACCTCACCGATTGGGGCTATCGCCTGGTCGTCAACGCCAGCACTCGCGACAAGGATATGGCCTGGTTGCAGGCGCAGGCCGAGGGCTTCTCGGTCGAGGTGAACGAGCGTCCGGAGCTGGCGATGCTGGCTATCCAAGGTCCGAATGCGCGTACTCGGACTGCCGAACTGGTCAGCCAACCTTGTGCCGCGCTGATCAACGAACTCAAACCATTCCAGGGCCGTGCCGTCGGCGACTGGTTCATCGGTCGCACCGGCTATACCGGTGAAGACGGCCTGGAAATCGTCCTGCCGGCCGAACAGGCTCCGGATTTTCTAAGCGAGCTGGTCGGGGCCGGCATTTCACCGATTGGTCTGGGCGCGCGTGACACGCTGCGCCTGGAGGCCGGGTTGAACCTCTACGGCCAAGACATGAACGAGGATGTCTCGCCGTTGCAGGCCAATATGGGGTGGACCGTAGCCTGGGAACCGGCCGAGCGCGATTTCATCGGTCGCGCAGCACTGGAGGCGCAAAAGTCCCAGAGCGATCTGCAAAAGCTGGTGGGCTTGGTGCTCGAAGAGCGCGGCGTGCTGCGTGCGCATCAGATCGTGCGGGTCAATGGCCTCGAAGGCGAAATTACCAGTGGCAGTTTTTCGCCTACGCTTGGCAAAGCCATTGCGCTGGCGCGCGTCCCTGCCGCAACCGGCGATCGCGCCGAAGTCGAAATCCGCGGTAAATGGTATCCCGTGCGCGTGGTGCAACCGACTTTCGTGCGTCACGGCAAAGTACTGGTGTAAATTCGGCCGACTGCTTCATTGCAGCGGGCCGCAGAACCTGCTTCGTGCCCGCAAACCGACAGTTTCTCGAGGACATAAGAATGAGCGATATCCCCAGCGATCTGCGTTACGCCGCCAGCCACGAGTGGGCCCGCCTTGAATCCGACGGTAGCGTGACTGTCGGTATTTCCGATCACGCCCAGGAAGCGCTGGGCGACGTGGTGTTCGTGGAGTTGCCGGAAGTCGGCCAGCAGCTCGCCGCCGGGCAGCAGGCAGGCGTAGTGGAATCGGTGAAGGCCGCTTCCGATATCTACGCTCCGGTTTCGGGGGAAGTGGTAGCCGTTAACGACCAGCTAACCGACTCGCCTGAAATGGTCAACAGCGAACCCTACGGTAGCTGGTTCTTCAAGCTCAAGCCGAACGATACCGCTGAGCTGGACAAGTTGCTCGATGCAGAAGGTTACAAGGCCTCCTGCGACGCTGACGCCTAAGCGTTCCCTATCAAGAAGCCCCGCTATGTCGGGGCTTTCCTTTTTTGAGATTAGCTGCCATGCCGCAAATGCCGCGTCTTTCCCAACTCCAGCAACCTGACGCCTTTCTGCGTCGTCATCTCGGTCCCGATGCGGCTGAGCAGCAGGCCATGCTCGACCTGCTCGGGCTGTCCAGTCGTGAGCAGTTGATCGAGCAGACTGTGCCGCCGGCGATTCGCTTGAAAGACGAACTGGCCCTGCCGCCGGCGCTGGATGAACAGGGCGCGCTGGCGCGGCTGCGTAGCTATGCCGAGCAGAACGAGCTCTGGACCAGCCTGATCGGTATGGGCTACCACGGCACCGTCACGCCGCCGGTCATTCTGCGTAACGTGCTGGAAAATCCGGGCTGGTACACCGCCTATACGCCTTATCAGCCGGAGATCGCCCAGGGCCGCCTGGAGGCGCTGCTGAATTTCCAGCAGCTGACCATCGACCTGACCGGGCTGGATCTGGCCAACGCGTCGCTGCTCGACGAGGCCACCGCAGCGGCCGAGGCGATGACCTTGGCGCGGCGCATGGCCAAGAGCAAGAGCAACCGCTTCTTCGTCGACGAGAACTGCCATCCGCAAACGCTATCGGTCATGCAGACCCGTGCCGAGGCATTCGGCTTCGAGCTGATAGTCGGTGCGGTCGAGGAGATCGATGGGCAAGATCTGTTCGGCGGACTGCTGCAATATCCGGATACCCACGGCGAGATTCGTGATCTGCGTCCGGCCATCGAACAGCTGCACGCCAAGCAGGCGCTGGCCTGCGTCGCCGCCGACCTGCTCAGTCTGCTGCTGCTGACTCCGCCGGGAGAGCTGGGCGCCGACGTGGTGCTCGGTTCGACTCAGCGTTTCGGTGTGCCGATGGGCTACGGCGGTCCGCATGCGGCCTACTTCGCCACGCGCGATGCGTTCAAGCGGGCAATGCCGGGGCGGATCATCGGTGTGTCCAAGGATTCGCGCGGCAACACGGCGCTGCGCATGGCGCTACAGACGCGCGAGCAGCACATCCGCCGCGAAAAGGCCAACTCCAACATCTGTACCGCGCAGGTGCTGCTGGCCAATATCGCCAGCTGCTACGCCGTGTATCACGGGCCGGAGGGGCTCAAGCGCATCGCCCAGCGTACCCATCGGCTGACCTCGATCCTGGCCAGTGCGCTGGAGAAGAACGGCATCAAGCGCGTCAACCAACACTTCTTCGATACCCTGACCCTGGAAGTCGGCGGCGCGCAGACGGCGATTCTCGAAAGCGCACGCGCGGCGCGGATCAACCTGCGCATTCTCGGACATGGCAAGCTCGGCGTCAGTCTTGACGAGACCAGCAGCGAGGCGACGGTCGAGCAGCTGCTCGCTGTCTTTCTCGGCGCCGATCACGGGCTGGAAATCGCCAAGCTGGATGAGGGTGACATCCCCGGCGGCATCCCGTCCGAGCTGCAGCGCAGCAGCGCCTACCTGACGCACCCGGTCTTCAATACCCATCACAGCGAAACCGAGATGCTGCGCTATCTCAAGCAGCTGGAGAGCAAGGATCTGGCGCTGAACCAGGCGATGATCCCGCTCGGTTCCTGCACCATGAAGCTGAACGCCACCAGCGAGATGATCCCCATCACCTGGCCGGAGTTCGCCAACCTGCACCCCTTCGCGCCACGCGAGCAGGCGCAGGGTTACAAACTGATGATCGACGAGCTGGAAGCCTGGCTCTGCAGCATCACCGGCTTCGATGCGATCTCGATGCAGCCGAACTCCGGCGCGCAGGGCGAGTACGCCGGGCTGGTGGCGATCCGCAAATACCATGAGAGCCGTGGTGAGGGGCAGCGCGATATCTGCCTGATCCCATCCTCCGCTCACGGCACCAACCCGGCCTCGGCGCAGATGGTCAGCATGCGCGTCGTCATCGTCGAGTGCGACAAGGCGGGCAACGTCGACCTGGAAGACCTCAAGCGCAAGGCAGCCGAGGCGGGCGACAAGCTTTCCTGTCTGATGATCACCTACCCGTCGACGCATGGCGTCTACGAGGAGGATATCCGCGAGATCTGCGAGGCGATTCATGCCCAGGGCGGTCAGGTCTACATGGATGGCGCCAACCTCAACGCCCAGGTCGGGCTGGCGCGGCCGGCGGACATCGGTGCCGACGTCTCGCACATGAACTTGCACAAGACCTTCTGCATTCCACATGGCGGCGGTGGCCCCGGCATGGGACCGATCGGCATCAAGGCGCATCTGCAGCCCTTCGTGTCCAACCATCCGGTGATCGAACTGCAGGGGCCGAATCCGGAGAACGGTGCGGTCAGCGCGGCGCCGTGGGGCAGCGCGAGCATCTTGCCGATCAGCTGGATGTACATCGCGATGATGGGCCCGCAGCTACGCGACGCTACGGAAATCGCCATCCTCAGTGCGAACTATTTAGCAGTGCGCTTGGACGAGGCATTCCCGGTGCTTTACAGCGGCCGCAACGGTCGCGTGGCGCACGAGTGCATCATCGATCTGCGGCCGCTGAAGGCGCAAACTGGCATCACTGAAGAAGATGTCGCCAAACGCCTGATCGACTATGGCTTCCATGCGCCGACCATGTCCTTCCCCGTGCCTGGCACCTTGATGATCGAACCTACCGAAAGCGAATCGAAGGTTGAGTTGGATCGCTTCGTCGAGGCGATGCTGAGCATTCGTGCTGAAATTGCCAAGGTCGAGAGCGGTGACTGGTCCGCCGAAAACAATCCGCTGGTGCATGCGCCGCATACCCTGGCGGATGTGACCGGCGTCTGGGATCGCCCCTACAGCATTGCAGAAGGCGTGACGCCGAGCGCGCACGCTCAGGCGCACAAGTACTGGCCGGCGGTGAATCGGGTCGACAACGTCTTTGGCGACCGCAACCTGTTCTGTGCGTGCGTGCCGGTCGAGGATTATCGGAGCTAAAGCGAGAAGCCGTTAAAAGCGCTGGTGGCTGGAGGCTGGAGGCTGGAAGCTAAAGCGAATGAGGCTTCAGCTTCCAGTGCTAGGCGAATGTTCCTTGCTTGGCCTAACCGTAATATCCGTGCGCTCGGGTAGGTTCGTCCAGCCTTCAGCCTTCAGCCTGCTCTTTGTCTCCAATCATCCCCAGCAATTGCGCCAGTTTCAGTTGCGCTTCTTCCACCCCTTGACGCTTGGGCGCCGAGAACAACTGCACACTGACGCCATCGCCCCAGCCCTTGCGAATATCCCGCTGGATTGCCAGCAATGCGTTCTTCGCCGCGCCGAAGGCCAACTTGTCCGACTTGGTCAGCAGGATATGCAGCGGCATGTCGCTGGCGGTGGACCAGTCGAGCATCATCCGGTCGAACTCGGTCAGCGGATGGCGGATATCCATCATCAGAAACACCCCGGCGAGACTTTCGCGGCTGCTCAGGTAGGCTTCCAGATGGCGCTGCCAGTGCTGCTTCAAGGGAATCGGCACCTTGGCGTAACCATAGCCGGGGAGGTCGACCAAACGGTGATTGTCATCGAGGCGGAAAAAGTTGAGTAGCTGGGTGCGGCCCGGCGTCTTCGAGGTTCGGGCGAGGCTGGCATGGGTCAGGGTATTCAGCGCACTGGACTTGCCCGCATTCGAGCGGCCGGCGAACGCGACCTCAAGGCCCTCGTCGGCCGGGCATTGATCGACCTTGGCGGCGCTGGTCATGAACGTGGCTTGCTGGCAGAGGCCGAGAATCGGGTTTTTGGGGAGCATGGGCTTTCCGGTGGGCGCGCGGGGTGCGGCAATGGTTCATTTCCGTTTCAGGGCCGCCAGTATATAATGCCGCAGATTTTGTGTGCGCTTTGGTCTTGAAAGAGCCTGTACAACGGCTTGCCGGCTGTGGCGGGAGCTATCGCTAACGCGCTCGGTGCGAGACCATATCCACCTTCGAACGAGCATGCCAAGGCTCAGTCGCTGGCCTGCCGAATAAGATTCTTTTTAACCCTTTAGCCGTAGTTGGATGAGCTGATGAACAAAGTACTCGTGAGTCTGCTGTTGACCCTTGGCATCACCGGTATCGCCCACGCGGCTGGAAATGCCGAAGCCGGTCAGGAAAAGATTGTCGTCTGTGGCGCCTGCCACGGTGCCGATGGCAACAGTCCCGCACCTAACTTCCCCAAACTGGCAGGTCAGGGCGAGAGCTATCTGCTCAAGCAGCTACACGACATCAAGGCCGGCAGCAGCCCTACTTCCGAGCCAGGTGTAGGACGCAAGGTGCTGGAAATGACCGGCATGCTCGATCCGTTTAACGATCAGGATCTTGAAGATATCGCCGCTTATTTCTCCAGCCAGAAAATGACCGTCGGCATGGCCGATCCGGCGCTGGTCGAGCAGGGTGAGAAGCTGTTCCGCGGCGGCAAGCTGGATCTGGGCATGCCCGCCTGCACCGGCTGCCATGCGCCGAACGGTGTCGGTAACGACTTGGCGGCCTTCCCGCAGCTGGGTGGCCAGCACGCTGCATACACGGCCAAGCAGCTGACCGATTTCCGCGAAGGCAACCGTACCAATGACGGTGACGCCATGATCATGCGGAGCATCGCCTCCAAGCTGAGCAACAAGGACATCGAAGCGCTGTCCAGCTACATCCAGGGCCTGCACTGACAGGAACGGCGCCGTTACGGAGGGCGTTCAGGTGAGAGCCTGAACGCCCTTTTTGTTTTGCGCCGCTACAATGATTGTCAAGATATTGAAAAGCGGCGAAAAGCGCTGGCGAGCACGAATGATTTGCTGCAGCCTGTGGCGCTATCGGTCAGCCGTTCAAAGCCAAGGAGTCACCATGCGTAAACTCGTTCTCAGTGCCGTTCTCGTTACCGCCAGCCTGTTCGGCTTGTCGGCACACGCGGCGGAATTCCAGGCGGGCAAGGAATATGTCGAGCTGAAGACGCCGGTACCGGTAGCCGAGCCGGACAAGATCGAGGTGGTCGAGCTGTTCTGGTACGGCTGCCCGCATTGCTATCAGTTCGAGCCAATCATCAATCCCTGGGTCGCAGAGCTGCCGGATGACGTGGATTTCAAGCGCATCCCGGCCATGTTTGGTGGCGTATGGAACCTCCATGGCCAAATGTTCCTGGCGCTGGAATCCATGGGCGTCGAGCAGAAGGTTCACGATGCGGTATTCAATGCCTATCACCGCGACGGCAAGAAGCTGGACACGCCGGAAAAGATGGCTGAATTCCTTACCGGTGAAGGCGTCGATCAGAAGGCGTTCCTCAAGGCCTATAACTCCTTCGGTGTGAAGAGCCGCGCCGAGCAGGCCAAAAAGCAGGCCATGGCTTATCAGATCACTGGCGTACCGGTCATGATCGTCAATGGCAAGTACCGTTTCGATATCGGCTCTGCAGGCGGCCCGGAGCGCGCGCTGGAAGTCGCCGACTTCTTGATCGAAAAAGAACGGTCAGCCCGGTAAGCGCCACATGCTCCGTCGCTGGAGTTCACCACGCCTGGCTGGTCCCGGCCAGGCACGGCTCAACCCTCTCTGCCTGGATGCCTCCGGGCTTCCGTGCAACGGCCGGTTGCGCCTGCTTAGCTTCAACATCCAGGTTGGCATCAGCACCGAGCGCTACCATCACTACCTGACACGCAGTTGGCAGCACCTATTGCCGCATCCGGGACGAACCGGGAATCTGCAGCGCATTGGCGAGTTGCTCAGCAACTACGATCTGGTCGCGTTGCAGGAAGCAGACGGCGGCAGCATGCGCTCCGGCTACATCAACCAGGTCGAACACCTCGCACAGCTCGGGTCCTTTCCGTACTGGTATCAGCAGCTGAACCGCAACCTGGGTCGCTTTGCCCAGCACAGCAACGGTCTGCTCAGCCGTCTGGAGCCTCAGGGGCTGGAAGACCACCCGTTACCCGGCCCGTCCGGCCGCGGTGCCATCCTGCTACGGTTTGGCGAAGGCGAGGATGCACTGGTGGTGGTCGTCATGCATCTGGCGCTCGGTGGCGGCACCAGAGCGCGCCAGCTGGCCTACATTCGTGACCTGATCAGCGGATACCGCCATCAGGTGTTGATGGGCGACATGAATACCCATGCTAGTGATCTGCTCGAAAACTCTCCGTTACGCGACCTCGGCCTGCAGGCCCCTCAGATCGAGGCGACCTTTCCCAGCTGGCGTCCGCAGCGCTGTCTCGACCATATATTGCTGAGCCCGAGCCTGACCCTTGAGCGCGTCGAGGTGTTGTCCAAGATCAGTTCGGACCATCTGCCCGTAGCCGTGGAGATTCGCCTGCCCGACTCGCTGCAAGGAGATACCCTGCCGATCCCGGTAGGTACGCCAATATGAATGACGATGCGCAGCGCTGGAAAGAAAAATACCTGCAATTGGTGGAACAGCAGGAACGGCTCGAGGAGCGCTGGAACTCACATCTCGATCTGCTACGACGCAGCCTGGTGCGCAGCAGCTACGCGGTGGATGGCACCGATCCGGCCGTCGAACAATGCATGCAGGAACTTCGCGATGCCCTGCGCGACGATGTGCCGGAAGAGCGCCTGGCGGCGCTGGTGCCGCGTCTCGAACGCGCCGTGCTGGACACCGAGCGGCACAAGAAGGAGCGTCTGGAGCACCTGAGTCGGTCCTTGCACCGCTTGGTGGCGCAGCTGCTGGCGTTGCCGCTGCCGCGCGAAATACGTCAACCGTTGAAGCGCTTTTCCCGCCAGCTCGACGAGCGGGCCTCACAGCCGGCCGAGTTGCCGGCTTTGCTGATTGAACTGGGTGAGTTTCAGGATCGAGCGCTGACTCTCCAGCGAGACGAGACTGGCGGCTCGGTAGGATTGCTTGGCAGGCTGTTCGGGCAGCGTGTCCGACAGCCGGATGCTAGCGTCGTAGGCGCTTCGCGCCTGGCCGAAGACGGTCGAATGGACCTGTCGGAGCCCGCCGAGGCCGCATCAATTCCGCAAAGCGAGCCGTTGCCCGAAGGCGACTCACAAGTGCTGGCCGGGGCCGATCGTGCTGACGTAACCGGGGTGTTCTGTGTTGAGGTTGCGCCTGCACCCATGGCTGTCGCGCCGGTGGAAGATGCCCATGCGCTTCCGGCGTCGCCCGAGCACGCTTACAGCGCGATTGCCGAGCGGGTGGAGTCCGCCCTGTATAACCTGATCGACGGTCTGCAATTGCCGGAATACCAGCAGCCGCAGTCGATGGCCCTTAGAGCTCGGATCGAGCAGGGGCTGAACTGGTATGAGCTGGTACCGCTTCTGGACGACCTGGCGCAGCTGATAATCGCGGCGGCCGACCAGGGGCAGCGCGAGTTCGAGACTTACCTCAAGCAGCTCAACGAGCGCTTGGCGACTATGCATGACAACCTGCGCGTCGCCCATGAGGGCCATGCGCAGAGCAGGGAAACCGCCCAGGCGCTGGATGAGCAACTGCGTCATCAAGTCGATGGTCTGCAGCACAGCATGCTCAGCGCTAAGGACCTGCCGACACTTAAGGAGGCCGTTCAGGCCCGCATCGATCGCTTGCTCGAGACGGTCGACACCTATGAGCAGCAGCGCGGCGAACATGAACAGACGGTAAGCGAGCGGCTCACGTCCCTGGTCGGGCGGGTTGCGAGCCTGGAGCAGGCAGCCAGCACCATGCGCGATCGTCTCGAAGAGCAGCGGCAGATCGCCTTGCGCGACCCGCTGACCGAGCTGCCCAACCGTGCCGGCTGGAACGAACGCCTTGAGTTGGAGGTGGCGCGCTACCAACGCTACGGCGGGATGCTGCTGTTGGCCGTGCTGGATGTCGACCACTTCAAGCGTATCAATGACAGTTTTGGCCATCTTGCCGGTGATCGTGTTCTTAGAATCGTCGCCGGTGAGCTGCGTAAACGGCTGCGCAAGACCGACTTCATCGCCCGCTTCGGCGGTGAAGAGTTTGCATTGCTGCTGCCCGAAACGCCGGCGGAGGCGGGCTTGCAAGTGCTCGAGAGCCTGCGTATGGGCATTCAGGACTGCCCGTTCCACTTCAAAGGTGAGCGCATCCAGGTGACCCTCTCGGGCGGGCTCGCAAGCTTTGCCGAGGCTGAACAGCCCGAGCAGGTGTTCGAGCGCGCCGACCGTGCGCTCTATCGGGCCAAGGATGCCGGGCGCAACCGGATCGAAGCCGGCTGACCAGCCGCTCTGGGAGCGGTGCGGGCGCACCGGTATAATCGCGCCCCTTTCAGCTTCCAATGTCTGCGTCATTTCGCTGTCGACCAGAGGTGCCGATGAAAGCCTTGATTCTCGCCGCGTGCGCGCTGCTACTGGCAGGTTGCGCCAGTGGCCCGCGTATCGATACCCGCTATACCTCAATTGGCCAGGACAGCAGGGTTCAGTTCATCGTCCTGCACTACACGTCCACCGATCTTCAGCGCTCGCTCGATATCCTCAAGGGTGACGGTGTCAGCAGTCATTACCTGATCGGCGAGTCGCCCGCGACCATCTACCAACTGGTAGACGAAAATCGCCGCGCTTGGCACGCCGGCGATAGCCAGTGGAATGGCCGCACCTGGCTCAACTCCAGCTCCATCGGCATCGAGCTGGTTAACCGTGGTTATGTCGAAAGCGAGCGTGGGCGGCTCTGGTATCCCTATTCGGATGAACAGATTGACGCGCTGATCGTGCTGCTCAAGGACATGATGCAGCGTCATGGCCTGAAGCCCGGCGCCATCGTCGGTCACAGCGATATCGCTCCGCAGCGCAAGGTCGATCCCGGTCCGCTGTTCCCCTGGAAGCGTCTGGCCGATGCTGGACTTATGCCGTGGCCGGACGCCGCCGAGGTCGCCCGCCAGCGCAGCCTGTTCGCTATGGCGCTGCCGGATGTGGCCTGGTTCCAGGCGCAACTCGTCAAGCAGGGTTACAAGGTGCCGGAGCACGGCCATCTGGATCTGGAAACCCGCAACGTGATCGCGGCCTTTCAGATGAAGTACCGTCCGACGCGCTTCGATGGCGAGCCGGATGCCGAAACCGCGGCAATTCTCGCCGCGCTGGCATCGCAGTCCTGATTCAGGCTGTGAGCCCGCCAGCGTAGCGTTCGGCTTGTGTACGCCGTTGTGCGTCCGCTGGTATATGCCGTTCTTGATTCCGCGCTTAGATCGGCAGGGCGATATAGAAAATGGTGCCGTGGCCGATTCGCGAATGCACGCCGATACGGCCACCATGCAACTGGGCAATTTCCTTGCATAAGGCCAGGCCCAGCCCGGCGCCACCGCGGCGGCGACCGATCTGTACGAACGGCTCGAAAATCCGCGCCTGCTGGCTGTAGGGAATCCCTTCACCATTGTCCTCGACGCTGAGGATGACCCGCTCGCCGTGGTGTCGTGCCAGCAGACGGATCTCGCCACCCTCGGGGGTGTGCCGCAATGCGTTGCTGAGCAGGTTGTCGAGCACCCGCTCCATCTGTTGCCGGTCCATTAACAGGGTGGGCAGCGGCTCCTGCAGCTCCAGCTTGATGTTGATATCGCTCTGCGCGGCAACGGCATGGAAGCGCTGGTGTGCTTGTTCGAGCAGTTCGGCCGGGCTGCACGGCTCGCGTTCGAGCTTCTGCTGGCCGCTCTGATAGCGCGAGAAATTCAGCAGATCGTTGATCAGCGTGACCAGACGCTGCATTTCCTCATGCACGGTACTGAACAGATCGGCCTCGCGGCTGCTGTCCGGGTAATGAGTGCGTTCGCGCAGCAGGCTGAACGCCATCTGCATGCCGGTGACCGGCGTGCGCAGCTCGTGCGAGGCGCGCAAGACGAATTCGTTGCGTACGCGCTCGAAGGTGCGCTGGTCGGTGACATCGTGCAGCACCATCACCGCGCCGCTGATGCGTCCATCGTGATGGTTCACTGGACTCAAGCGCCATGACAGCAGCCGACGTTCGCCGTCCGCCTCGATCACCATATCTTCCGGCGGACCGGACAGGGACTTGTCGTTCAGCACCTGTTGCGCGGCCTCGTCCAGCTGCGGATAGCCCAGAGCCTGGCCGAGCGTTGAACCCAGATGCTCGTTTTCCCAGGCCAGCTGCCGTTGCGCGACCGGGTTGGCATGCTCCAGCCGGCCTTGACGGTCGATGATCAGCAGGCCGTCGTCGATGCTATCGAGCAAGGCCTGCAGGCGCTGCTGGCCATTGACCAGTGCCTCGACGTTGGTTTGCTTGAACTGGTGCAGCGCCTGGGCCATCAGGCCGAAACGGCGGATCAGCGAGGACAGTTCGGCGATGGGCGAGGTGGGCAGGTCGATGCTGAAATCGCCGCGACCAATCTGGTCGGCCACGCCGGACAGCTGCTCGATCGGATCGCCGAAGCGGCGGGCGAAGCTATGCGCTGTGATGAAGCCGATCAACAGCACCGCAATCCCGGTCAGACCGAGCAGCCCGGCCAGCAGCTGCGCCCGTTCACGGCTGCGAATCTCGGTGTCGCGGATCTGGTCGTACGCGCTTTGCTGCATCTCGACCATCAGTTCACGGACGTGATTGAAAGACTGGCTCAAGGCATTGTCTTCCAGCAGCGTCAAATCCAGGCTGGCCGGTGTTTGCAGTTGATCGGTGAAATTGGCGTACGCCTCGCCGATGGTTTGATACGCCTGCCGATCTGCCGCATCCGTTGCCTGGGCCAGACCGCGGGACAACGCCGTCTGGAACACTTGGCGCGATTCCCCGAAGGCGGTGCTGTCACGCTCCTCACGCACCAGCAGCAGCAGATGATTGCCAAGTGCCTGGCGCAACTGCTGGTTGACCTCGATCACGCCGAAGTTGTCGCGGATGAGCTTTTCCTGGCTCTGGGCCATCTGCACCACGCTGACCAATGCCAGCACCAGCCCCAGCAGCGCCACGGTCATCAAGGCCGAGAAGCCCAGGAAAAGACGGGTTCTCAGCTTCATCTGGATTTTCATAAGCCGTATTGCTTGCGCTTTCGGTAGAGCGTCGAGGCGTCGATACCGAGAATCCGGGCGGCCTGTTCAAGGGTGTCGCTGGTGCTCAGCACGCCGGAGATATGTGCTTTTTCCAAATCTTCCAGGCTGAGCGGTTCACCAATGCGCGGTGCGTTGTTGACAGTCTGATCGGCCAGGCCGAGATGGCTGACTTCGATCATCTCCTGCGGGCAGATGATGCTGGCGCGCTCGACCACGTTGCGCAATTCGCGCACGTTGCCAGGCCAGCGATATGTTCTCAGTGCCGCGATGGCGCTGTCGCTGAAGCCGCGCGCCGGGCGGCCGTAGTTTTTGACGAAGAAGGCGAGGAAGCGCTCGGCCAGGGCCAGAACGTCTTCTGGACGTTCGCGCATCGGCGGCAGATTCAGAGTGATGACGTTCAGGCGGTAGAGCAGATCCTCGCGGAAGCGCCCTTCGCGCACCATTTCCTCAAGGTTCAGGTTGGTCGCGGCGAGGATGCGCACATCGGCGCGCCGCGTGACCGGATCACCGACGCGTTCGTATTCCTTGTCCTGAATGAACCGGAGCAACTTGGGTTGCAGAGCCAGCGGGAAATCGCCGATTTCGTCGAGGAACAGCGTGCCACCGTCGGCCTGGTTAACGCGCCCGAGGGTGCTTTCGGTTGCGCCAGTGAAGGCGCCGCGATTGTGCCCGAACAGCTCGCTTTCCATCAGGTCCGCCGACAGCGATGGGCAGTTGATCGTGATGAAGGCTTTCTTTGCGCGGCGGCTCCAGTTGTGGATCGCTCGTGCCAGCTCGCCCTTACCGGTGCCGGATTCGCCGAGGATAAGTATGTTGGCGTCGGTGTCAGCCACCTGCCGGCCCGTCTCCAGCACACCCATCATTGCCGGACTGTAGGAGCCCAGCGCGTCGCTGCGCTTCTGTACTTCGCCTTCCAGCGCCTCCAGCCGCGCCGCCATCTGGCGAACTTCCAACTGTTTGGCCGCCGACAGGCGCAGCTGCTCGGGGCTGCAGGGCTTGACCAGATAATCCGCAGCGCCGGCTTGCATCGCGTCTACCGCAGTGTCCACTGCCGAATGCGCCGTGACGATCACCACGCGCATCCAGGGCGCGAGTACGCGCATCTGTTGCAGGACGTCGAGGCCGTTGTCTTCGCCGAGGCGCAAGTCGAGGAAACACAGGTCGAAGACCTGACGTTGCAGAATCGCTTCAGCCTGCGCGGCGCTGGCGGCCGTGACCACCGTGTAGCCCCGGTCCTCGAGGCAATAGCGGAAAGTACGCAGGATCGCGGCTTCGTCATCTACCAGGAGAATGCGCCCACCGTTGTCGGTCGTTTGGTCCATGGATGCTCCAGTCAGGCAAAGGCGGTCTTTTCTGACGAATCGGGTGGAATGATCGTGTCGTGTCGAGTGTTCGGATAGCCGCCTATGTTGGCGCCTGCTTTAGTCTATGAAAAGGCTTGCAAGTTGCACGGTCGCGACGAGCCTTTCCTGCAGCCTGCAATCAATCAGCAAGCGAAGCGGCAATGCAAGTGCCTGATTACAAAGGGGCTTGGCATTATGTTTGTCTGGCACGCAGCTTGCGGCCAAACCTTCGAAATCTGCCGGACCGGTTCGGTTCGCGCATCGTAGCAGTCAATCCGGAGGTCATATGAACCAGAACATGAGCCAGCTCAACGAACTCATCGAGATCACCCGTGACGGCCAGCATTTCTACCAACATGCGCTCGAAGTCGTAAAGGACGTTGAGTTGCAGCATCTGTTCCGCGACCTGGCTCAATCCAAGACACACGTCATCCAGGCGTTGTCGGTGAAAGTTGCCGCTTATCAGGAGCAACCAGCACAGGGCGGCACCACCGCTGGGAAGCTGCGCGAGATGTATGCCGACACTAAGGCGCGCCTGGGCGATGCCGATGCTGTGTACATCGATCAACTGGACCAGACGGAAGAACGCATTCTTGCCGCGTTCGAGGATGCGTTGAATTCCGCTGAGCCGGATGTCAGGGCATTGCTAGCCATCGAGTTGCCGAAACTACGCGCCTGCCACGAGAAAATTCACAAGCTCAATCATCGCTCGGCTCGTTGAGAGCGAGACGGGGATTAAGTCCGTCGTGCAAATCGCAAGGTGATCGAAACGGGCATCGTGCAATATAAGTTGACGAACGGACGAACGGTTAAGTTAAGTATTTGAAAATTAAAGAGAAATTGTTCTTCCTAAGACTGGCATGGCGTCTGCAATGTAATAGGTAAGACAGACATGCCCCGCATGCTTAGAAGGAGTTTGAGGATGAATCGTCAGGCGCGTTTCTCACTGGTTGGCAAAGGTTTTCTGACCGCAGCTGTAGTTACTCTCATCGTTGGTGCCGAGCGTCCGATGTCGCAACCGCTCAGCCAGGCACAGCATGAATCAGCGGAACGAATCCGGATGTACGACGCTCAACCAGTAGGGATCGTGCAAACCGGCCCTGCACCGAAGACGATTGATTACTTGCAGGTGCGGTCGGAGCAACGTTGGGTTTTCTAGTGGTAATCCGCGAGCTGATCAATTGCTGATATCGGTCCCGCAAAAGATGTCCTGAACCGAAGAGAGGTGACACCATGCTGAGTTGGGCTATTACATTTCTGATCATCGCCATCATCGCTGCTGTACTGGGCTTCGGTGGCATCGCCGGCACCGCAACGGGTATCGCCAAGATCCTGTTCGTGGTTTTCCTGGTTCTGTTCGTCGCTTCGTTGATCTTCGGCCGAGGCCGCGGTCCGCGTGTCTGACGCAATGATGCCGCCCGTAAGGGCGGCTGCAACGCCCACGGATGTAGTACAGGCGGGATGCCAGAATGCAGCGCCTTCGCACGATGGTTGCGAAGGCCGATAGAAATACTGAGGTGATTCGCCCGGCGAGCACCAGTCAGCCCGTGTAGCGGGGAAGCCAAGGGGTCGGGACGCTCTGTTCGACGGAGCGACCTAAGGGTACATGGAGTGCCTTCCTTCAGGACCAGGCTCAGCGAAAGGCAACCGAAGGTGGAGTTACCACCTTCGGCTTGCGATTTCCCATCTGCAAACCTTCACGCTCGTGCAACCGACCCTTGGGGCGCTGCGCAGCGATGCTCCTGGCCTCCCTGGCCACACTTCCTTCCTTCAATATTCCGTCGAACGTTTCGGACGCGCATGGTCGATCATCAGCCGCACCGCTATCATCGCGTGCAGTAAAAATCGGGAGAATCACATGCTCAACGGCCTCTGGCTGGGCTTTTTTCTGATCGCCACCGTTGCCGCATTGGGGCGTTGGCTAGTGGGCGGCGATCCGGCAGTGTTTGCCGCCTTGGTCGAGAGTCTGTTTGCGATGGCCAAGCTGAGCGTGGAGGTGATGATCCTGCTGTTCGGCACCCTGACGCTGTGGCTGGGCTTTCTACGCATCGCTGAAAAGGCAGGATTGGTCGAGTTGCTGGGTCGCGCCCTCGGCCCCTTGTTCGCCCGGCTGATGCCCGAGGTGCCGCGTGGACACCCGGCGTTGGGGCTGATCACGTTGAACTTCGCCGCCAACGGCCTGGGCCTGGACAACGCCGCCACGCCTATCGGTCTGAAGGCCATGCGTTCCTTGCAGGAGCTCAATCCGTCGAGCACCACGGCGAGCAACGCACAGATTCTATTTCTGGTGCTCAACGCCTCGTCGCTGACGCTGCTGCCGGTGTCGATCTTCATGTATCGCGTGCAGCAAGGCGCCGAGGACCCGACCCTGGTGTTCCTGCCGATCCTGCTCGCCACCAGCGCCTCGACCCTGGCCGGGCTGCTGTCGGTGGCGCTGATGCAGCGCCTGCGCTTGTGGGATCCGGTGGTGCTGGCCTATTTGATTCCCGGTGCGCTGCTATTGGGTGCCTTTATGGCTCTGCTGGCCAGCCTGTCGTCGGTGGCGCTGTCCCAGCTGTCGTCTCTGCTCGGCAACCTGACCCTGTTCGGCCTGATCATCACCTTTTTGGTCGTCGGTGCGTTGCGCAAGGTCCCGGTGTACGAAAGCTTCGTCGAGGGCGCGCAGGAAGGCTTCGATGTGGCCAAGAGCCTGCTGCCCTATCTGGTCGCCATGCTGGTGGCGGTCGGCGCCTTGCGCGCCTCGGGGGCGCTGGAGTTCGGCCTCGACGGCATCCGCTGGCTGATCGAAGCGCTGGGCTGGGATACGCGCTTCGTCGATGCGCTGCCCACGGCGCTGGTCAAACCCTTCTCCGGCAGTGCGGCGCGGGCGATGTTGATCGAAACCATGCAGAACCACGGCGTCGATAGCTTCCCCGCACTGGTTGCCGCGACGATGCAGGGCAGTACCGAGACCACCTTTTATGTGCTGGCGGTGTACTTCGGCGCGGTGGGCATCCAGCGTGCGCGGCACGCTGTGGGCTGCGCGCTGCTGGCCGATTTCGCCGGTGTGGTGGCGGCGGTTCTGGTTTGCTACTGGTTCTTTGGGTGATACGTCGATTTGATGCAAAGGGGGGGTCTCGACGTGTAACTGATGGCTAAGCGGGGGGGGTATCGATGATGAGTTCTTTGTGGATTAAGCGGGGCGGTGGTGGGTTGATGTCGGGCTGGCAATTTGTGTGTTGTTGATTTGAATGTTGGTCTCAAAGCGGGTATCGAGTCGCTTGATGGCATGGTTTCGCCCTGCTGGGCGAGTCACTTTTTCCAGACGCGGAAAAAGTAACCAAAAACGCTTGCCCCTGCATCCGGCCCTGCGCTTCGCGCAGGGTTCGTTCGCGCAATTGCCGTTCCAGGGGCACGGCGCGAAGGGCCATCCATGGCCCATCGCGCCTCTCGCGGCATCCATGCCGCTCAACCCCTTCCACGACAATTCCGCTCACCCTCCTGATGGGGCGTTTGGTGTCGTCTGTTAGGCCGTGCATGTGAACAAGCAAAGCGCTTTGCTTCTATCGCTGCTTGAGCACTTCCAGACGACTCGGTCTCGAATCCCCTTCAGGAGGCCGAACGCAGGCGTTGCGCAGGGGGTCGCGAGGCAGGACGCCGAGCGAGGAGTGATGGGCCATGGATGGCCCTTCGCGCCGACCCCCGGAGCGGCGCCGGAGTGAGGGAAGTTTTGCGAAGCAAAACCCGGATGTTGGGGTGGCCTTCTTTTTGGTTACTTTTTCTTGGCCAAACAAGAAAAAGTGACTCGCCCAGCAGGGCGAAACCGCACTATCAAACGACTCGATAATGGCCTTGAATCAAAACTTTCAGCCACAGCAACACCCAAAATTGCCAGTCCAGACAACCGCCTTATATAAGGATGTCCCCAAGGTCCGCCTTGTAGCCGATCAAGGCACGACCCGCTGCCACAACCGAAACAACGGCTCGGCAAGAAACATCACCAGAAACAATCTCAGCACCTGCAGCGCGGTCACCAGCGCCACCGATAGCTGCAGGGCTTCGGCGGTCAGGCACAGTTCGGTAATGCCGCCCGGCATCATCCCCAGCATCAGCGATGTCTGATCGAGCGTGGCCATCCAGCCCAAGGCCTCGGCCAGCCCTGCCGCGGCGAGCATCGCTAGCAGCGTGAACAATACAATTCGCAGCAGGAATACCGGGGCGCTGCGAAAGAAGGGACGGTCGAAGTGGCAACCCAGCGAGCAGCCGATCAGCCATTGGCCAAGCTGGCCTACGCCTTGGGGCAGCCCCAGATGCAGGTCGAAGAGGGCGCTGGCGGCGGCGCATGCCGTCAAGGGACCGAGCATCCAGGGGTTGGGCTGATCGAGCCGCTTCCACACCAGCGCCAGCAGCGCGCCGGCTGGCAGCAACACCGCCAGCCACGGCCAGCTCACAGGCGCCGGCGGCGGTGCATCCACCGGCGGCAGGCTCCAGGTGAACAGCGCCGGGACGATCAGTACCACCAGCAGCAAGCGCAGACTGTGCGCGGCAGCAACCATCGCCGGCTGCGCAGCATGGCGGTTGGCTAGGTTAACCATCTCGCTGGCGCCTCCGGGCATGCTGGCGAAGAACGCCGTGGCGCGATCACTGCCGCTGCGCAACAGGATGAAGATGCCGATCAGGCTCAGCAGCAGGGTACAGAGTGCACCGGCAAGGATTACGCCGAAATGCTCGACCACCTGCTGCATCACCTCGCTGGTGAAATGCAGGCCGATGGCGCTGGCGATCAACCACTGTCCGGTTTGCCGGCCGCGAGGCACTTCTGCGATCAGCCAGCCACTGCAGCGCACCGCGATGACTGCCAACAGCGAACCGATCATCCAGGGCAGCGGCCAATTCGCCAGGCTGGCCAGCCAGCCGCCGAGGGCGCCGACCAGGGGCGTCGCCCACCATCCAGGAAGCCTGCGCTGCGGCATGTCAGGCATGCGCCTCGTTCAGCTTGGTGCGGCGGCGCTGGCGCCACCAGCGCAGGCCCGGCATTGCCAGCATCAGCGCGGCCATCGCCCACAGCGCGAGGGTGATCGGGCTGCTCCAGAGGATGCCCAGGTCACCGGCCGAGATCGACAGGGCACGGCGCAGGTTGTCTTCCATCATCTCGCCGAGCACGAAGCCGAGAATCAGCGAGGACAGCGGAAACTCCAGCTTGCGCAGCAGATAGCCGAACACACCGAGACCGACCATCAACACCAGGTCGAAGGTGGTGCTGTGCACCGAGTAGACGCCGACCAGGCTGATCGCCGTGATCGCCGGCACCAGGATCCAGTTGGGCACGCTGAGCATCTTGGAGAACAGGCCAACCAGCGGAATGTTCATCACTAGCAGGATCACGTTGCCGATGAACAGCGAGGCGATCAGGCCCCAGACCACGTCGGGCTGCTGTTCGAACAACAGCGGACCTGGTGTGATGTTGTACAGCGTCAGCGCGCCGATCATCACCGCGGTGGTGCCCGAGCCTGGTACGCCCAGGGTCAGCATCGGGATCAGCGAGCCGCAGGCGGAGGCATTGTTGGCGGCTTCCGGCGCGGCCAGACCACGCAGGTCGCCCTCACCGAACTTGCCGCTGTCACCCGCCATGCGCTTTTCGCTCATGTAGGTCATGGCGCTGGCGATGGTCGCACCGGCGCCGGGCAGGGTGCCGATGACAAAGCCGGCCAGGGCGCTGCGCACCATGGTCCAGAAGGTCAGGCAGAATTCCTTGAAGTTGAACAGCAGACGCCCGCTGGCCTTGACCGCTTTCTGCCCGCTGTGGGTCTTTTCCAGCATCAGCAACACTTCACTGACGCTGAAGAAGCCGATCACGATGACGACGAACTGGATGCCATCCGACAGGCTGACGCTGCCGAAGGTGAAGCGGTAGACGCCGGTGGTCGAATCCACGCCGACCGTGGCCAGGCCCAGGCCGATCAGCGCGGCCATCAGGGTCTTGACCGGCTTGTCGCCGACCATCCCGCCGAGGCAGGCGATCGCGAATATCATCAACACGAAATATTCCGCCGGGCCGAAGGCGACCGCCCATTTCGCCAACAGCGGGGCGAACAGCACAACGCCGCAGGTGGCGATGATGCTGCCGATAAAGGAGCTGACGGCGGACAGCGACAGGGCGATACCGGCCTTGCCCTGGCGCGCCAGCGGGTAACCGTCGAGGGTGGTCATCACGGCCGCGGCGTCGCCGGGGACGTTGAGCAGGATTGCCGAAATACGGCCGCCGTATTCGCAGCCCAGGTACACGGCAGCCAGCAGGATGAGCGCGGTTTCCGGCGGCAGGCCGAGGGCGAAGGCCAGGGGCAGCAGCAGCGCCACGCCGTTGATCGGCCCCAGTCCCGGCAGCAGGCCGACGACGGTGCCGACAAAGGCGCCGAACAGCGCCACCAGCAGGTTGGTCGGTCGAGTGGCGACGTCGAAGCCCTGCATCAAGAAATTCAAGGTTTCCATTTTCAGCTCTCCAGCAAGCGCAGCACGCCAAGCGGCAGCGGCACATCAAGCAACAGGTCGAACAGGCCGTAGAGCAGCACGCCCATCAGCACGCCACTGATCAGGCAAGGCAGCAGACGACCGTTGAACAGCAGGCCCAGGGCGAAGGTGGCCAGTGCCGTGGTAATGACGAAGCCGAGCATCTCGAACAGCAATGCATACGCCAGCAGGACCAGTACGCAGAGCAGGGCTCGCCGGGCCATCGTCCAGTCGAACGGTGGCGTCGGTTCGCCGTGTGGTTTGCACAGCAGCCAAAGTGCGCCGCAGCCCATCAAAAACAGCAGCAGTAACGGATAGGCGCGCGGGCCGACCGGGTCGTAGGCGAAGGGCGCCTCGAAACCCCAGGCGAGCAGCGCGAGAGCGGCACAGGCGAGCAGCCAGGCCGCGGCGAAGGCACGAACGTACATGGTGAATTACCTCGAAGGGAGCGGGTAGCAGCGCCCCTCTGAAAGCTGCTGCCCACGGGGTGTTACTTGACCAGGCCGAATTCGCCGGCGAGTTCCTTGTAATCGGCGACCTGCTTGTTGACGAAGGCCGTGAGCTCATCACCCGTCATCGATAGCGGGAACAGATCACGTTGCTCGCGCAGCTTGGCGAAGTCCTCATCGGCGAGCAGGGTGTCGAACTGGGTCTTCCACCAGTTGAAATCCTCGTCGCTGACTTCCGGGCCCATGTAGAAGCCGCGGATCACCGGCCAGCTGATGTCGTAGCCCTGCTCCTTGGCGGTCGGCAGGTTCGACAGCTTGCCCGGCAGGCGCTCATCGGAAAGCACCGCGAGAATACGGATCTTGTTGGCTTCGAGCTGGGGTGCGACCTCGCCCAATCCGCTGCTGGTGACCTGGACATGGCCGCCGAGCATGGCGGTGAGCGTCTCGCCGCCGCCTTCGAAGGCGACATAGCGCAGTTTCTTCGGATCGACGCCGGCGGCTCGGGCGATCAGCGCGGTCTGCATCCAGTCCTGGCCACCAATGGTGGCGCCAGCACCGAAGACGACGCTGGCGGGGTCCTTTTTGACCGCTTTGATCAGGTCGTCGAGGTTTTGGTAGGGCGCGTCGGCCCGCACCGAAATGGCGCCGTAGTCGGTACCGATACCGGCCAGCCAGCGCACGTTGGTCTCGTCATAACGACCGAATTTGCCCTGCGCCAGGTTCAGCAGCGAGCCGCTGGAGAATGCCGTGATGGTCGCCGGGTCGTCAGCGCGCTGGGCAATCACCGCGTTGTAAGCCACCGCGCCGACACCGCCGGGCATGTAGGTGACGCGCATCGGCGCTTTGAGCAGGCCTTCGTCCTTCAGACCGCTCTGGGCTAATTTGCAGGTCAGGTCGAAGCCGCCGCCGGGCTTGGCTGGTGCGATGCATTCGGGGCGCTTGGGCTCGGCGAACAACTGGCTGGACAGGACCAGACAGGATGAGAGCAGGGCGATACGGCGGATAGCAGTTTTCATGGGTGTCTCCTTTGATTCTTATTGTGGACGGCTTTACCAGATCGGCAGGCTGTAGCTGACGATCAGGCGGTTTTCATCGGCGTCACGGGCGAAATCGGAACGGAACATGGCGTTACGCATGCGCACGGCCACATTCTTCAGCGGGCCGGTCTGCACGACATACTTGAGCTCGATGTCACGCTCCCACTCGCTGCCGTTGCTGCCGCCGTCGTATTCGGCGTTATCGCCGGATATGTAGCGGGTCAGGAAGGTCAGCCCAGGGATGCCGATGGAGGCGAAGTTGTAGTCGTAACGAGCCTGCCAGGAACGCTCATCAGCGTTAGCGAAGTCGTTGATCTGGACGAAGTTGACCAGGTACGGGTCGCCGCCATCGATGTAGGCGTAGCCGGTGTCACCGTTCATCTGCTGATAGGCGAGGCTGACCTTGTGGCCGCCCAGGCTGTAACCGACCATGCCGTTCCAGGCCTGGTTGTCGATCTTGCCGGCGTTGGCCGCACCGGTGTCATCGCTGACCATCAGGCGCAGGTCGGCAGTCAGTGCCGAATCCTCGCTCAGCGGCTGCACCGCCTGCAGGTTGAAGAAATGCTGGCGATAGATATCGTCGAGCTCGGCGGCGTAATAGGTGCCGGTGAACCGATCGCTGAATTCGTACTTGGCCCCGGCGAACGTCAGATGATCGGCTTCGGCGGCGCTGTCGAAGCGACCGTTCTTGTTGTTGATCTGCAGCTCTTGGGAGTTGGTCGAGGCCCGGTCGATGACCTTGTCCAGGCGGCCACCGCTCAGGGTCAGACCGGTCACTTCCTGGGACACCAGCATGGCGCCCTCGAATATCTGGGGCAGGGTGCGGCTGTCGCTTGCCATTACCACCGGCGTTTCGGGAATGTGGCTGCCGTAGCGCAGCTCGGTCTCGGAGAGCTTCGCCTTGGCCGTCAGCCCGAGGCGGCTGAATTCGTCCGGTGTGCTGCCATCGTCGTGCACCGGCAGCAGATCGGTGCCGGTACGACCACCGCCCGAGTCCAGCTTGATACCGAGCATACCCATGGCGTCGAGGCCGAAGCCCACGGTGCCTTCGGTGAAGCCCGATTCGATGTTGAGTAGAAAGCCCTGCGACCACTCTTCGCGCTTGGACTGGCCGGTGCCTTCGCGGAAATCGCGGTTGAGGTAGATATTCTGGGTTTGCAGGGTCGCGTGGCTGTCTTCGATGAAATCGGCTTGGGCCAGCGGCGTCAGCGAGGCGGCTGTGACGGCGAGAGCAAGACGGGTCGGTCGACCCGAGAGCCTGACGGCAGTCAGCATAGAAGTATCTCCGCTATTGTTTTTGTTGTGACGGCAACGAGTGCCGAGGTGGATCGATCCACCTGCGAGCGATCCTAGGCGCCCAAGCTTTCACCAAGCTTTCAGGATGAAAGCCGTTGGGAGGCCAGCCCCCAGGCATGCTTTGAGTCTCACGGCCTCTTGCGTGAGCAGCCTTCTGGCTAACCGGTACACTTGCGCTCCGTTCGTATGAGAGGACAGGCAATGCGGATTCTTCTGGTCGAGGACCATCCCCAGCTGGCTGCCAGCGTGGCCCAGGCGCTGCGCGCCGCCGGCTGGACGCTCGACTTGCTGGAAGACGGTGTGGCGGCCGATCTTGCGCTGGCCACCGAGGATTACGCACTGGCGATTCTCGACGTCGGGCTGCCTCGGCTCGACGGCTTTCAGGTGCTGGCGAGGCTGCGTGAACGCGGCAAGACGCTACCCGTTCTCATGCTCACCGCGCGCGGTGAGGTCACTGATCGCGTGCATGGGCTCAATCTCGGCGCCGATGACTATCTGGCCAAGCCGTTCGAATTGTCCGAACTCGAAGCACGGGTCAAGGCACTGTTGCGACGCAGCGTCGGTGGTGGTGAGCGTCAGCAACGTTGCGGCGTGCTGGCTCATGATCTGGATGCCCGGCGCTTCACCCTGGCCGGCGAGCCGCTGGCGTTGACTTCCCGCGAGCAGGGCGTGCTCGAGGCGCTGATCGCACGGCCCGGGCGGGTGATGAGCAAGGATCAGCTTGCCGCGCAGCTCTTCGGGCTGGATGAGGATGCCAGCGCCGACGCCATCGAGATCTACATCCACCGTCTGCGCAAGAAGCTCGAAGGTCAGCCGGTGCGCATCGTGACATTCCGCGGTCTCGGCTACCTGCTCGAGGCCATCGATGGCTGAGGTCGGCAGCCTGCGCGGGCGGCTGCTGCGCCGGCTGGCGGTGCTGCTGACGCTGTTACTGGTGTTCAGTGGCTGGAGCGCCTATTGGAATGGCCGCGCCGCTGCCGATACCGCCTACGACCGCACGTTGCTTGCCTCCGCCCGCGCCATCGCAGATGGTCTGGTCGCCAATGACGGCAAGCTGCGCGCCAATGTGCCTTATGTGGCGCTGGATACCTTTGCCTATGACAGCGCCGGGCGCATCTACTACCAGGTGCTCGACACCCGTGGCCGTCTGGTCAGCGGCTACGAGGACCTTCCCGCTGCGGGCGCCGATATCCGGCGCACCGATGACTATCCTGCGTTGGCTCGGTTCTACGATGGCGAGTTCAAGGGCGAGGGTGTGCGGCTGGTCAGCCTGTTGCAGCCGGTCAGCGAGCCGGAGCTCAACGGCATCGCCGAGATTCGCGTGGCCGAAACTCTCGGCGCCCGTGAGCGCATGGCGCGCAGCCTGCTCACCGACACTCTGTGGCGGGTCGGCTTGCTGGCGATTACCGCGCTGCTGCTGGTTTGGCTGGCGGTCAGTGCCGCGCTGCGACCATTGGGCAAGCTCAGCGAAGCCGTGGAATTGCGCCAGCCTGACGATTTGCGGCCCTTGCCATTGGTGGCGGTACAACGCGAACTCAAGCCGCTGGTGGGCGCGCTCAATCATTTCACCGACCGCTTGCGCGGCCAGTTCGAACGCCAGGCGCAGTTCATCGCCGATGCATCGCATGAGTTGCGCACGCCGCTGGCGGCGCTCAAGGCGCGGATCGAGCTGGGGCTGCGAGAACAGCAGCCGCAGCGCTGGCTGGAAACGCTCGAAGAAGCCGAGGCGCATACCGACCGGGTCGTTCACCTGGCCAACCAGCTGCTCTCCCTGGCGCGCATCGAGAGTGGCGCGCAGTCAATTGCCGAGGGTGGCGCGCAGCGTCTGGACCTGAGCCAGCTGGCCCGCGAGCTGGGCCTGGCAATGGCCGCGCTGGCGCATAAACGTGGCGTTGCCATTGCCCTCGAAGCGGATCGCCCGGTGTGGATTCACGGCGAGCCGACGTTACTCAGCGAGCTGCTGAGCAACCTGCTGGATAACGCGCTCGCGCATACGCCGAGCGGCGGCAATGTGGTGCTGCGGGTAAAGGATGATGGCGTGCTGGAAGTCGAAGACGATGGTCCGGGAATCGCGCCCGAGGAGCGCGACAAAGTCTTTGCGCGTTTCTACCGGGTGCAGCAGAAGGGGCAGGGCGCCGGGCTCGGGCTGGCCATCGTCGGCGAGATCTGCCGTGCTCATCGTGCCACCATCGAGTTGGAGCAGGGCGTGTTGGGCGGGCTGCTGGTCAGACTGCGCTTTGCGCCAACGCTCGATTGAGTCAGTGCGGCTCGGCGACGATCACCCGATCGCGACCACTTCGCTTGGCTTGGTAGAGCGCGGCATCGGCTTCGGCCAGCAGCTGCGCCGGTGAGCAGGGCGTATGTGGGTTCAGCGTGGCCACGCCGATGCTGATCGTCAGATTGAGGCGGATGTCGCCGTAGGTAGGGTGCAGCTCCGCCAACGCCGCGCGGATTCGCTCGGCCTGCTCGCGGGCCTGATCACGGTCGACGCCTGGTAACGCAATGACGAACTCCTCGCCGCCATAACGCGCCACCACGTCTCCGGCGCGCTGTCCGTGCTGTTTGAGGATGGCCGCGACCCGGCTCAGGCATTCATCGCCGAAGGGGTGGCCATAGGTGTCGTTGACCTGTTTGAAATGGTCGATATCCAGCAGTAACACGGACAGCGAAGTACCTGCGCGCTGCGCGCGCCGTATCTCCTGCTCGAACATCAGATCGAAGTGGCCTCGGTTGGACAGCTGCGTCAGCGCGTCGGTAATGCTCATGCGGGTCAGCTGCGCGTTGATCTGTTCCAGCCCGCGCTTGGCCTCTTCCAGCGCGCGGGTCCGTTCCTCCACGCGGGCTTCGAGCGCTTCGTTGGCGCTGCGCTGCAAATCCAGCGTCTGTTGCTGCGCGAGCAGGCGCGACTCGCGCTCCTGAGCAAGCGCCTCGAAGGCGTGCAGCTCGCTTTTTTGTGCCTCGATGCGCTGTCGGCGCTCATGGTTGATGCGTTCGGCCAGTGCCATCGAGAGCAGCACGAACTCGGTGAACATGCCGATCAGTTGGCCGTTCAGGGTCAGTGCGTTGAGCGGCAGCAACCCTTCCAGTGCCAGCAGATGCACGAAGGTCAGGACCATCAGCGTCGACATGGCGATGGTGAACAGACGGGCCGAGGCGTTCCCGCGTCGCCACAGGGTAATGATCACAACCATGCTCAGCACGTTATGGACCTGCGCCATCGTGCCGATCGCCAAGTGCTGCATCAGCGACGGTGCGAACAGGACCGTCAGCAGCACAATGAGCCAGTAGCCGAACAGCAGCAGCGCCACGAGCCAGACCCAACCGCCGTAGCGCCTGATGTTCAGGAAGCGGATGGCGAACAGCAGCAGCGTGAAGAACGTCAGGCTCGCCGAAAGGATGTAGAACCGGTGGGTGAAGGGCGGCAGGTCAGGCCACAGGAAGAGTTGGCCGAAGCCGGTGATGCTCAATACATAGAACAGCGCGCTGAGCAGATAGGTTATGTAGAGCAGGTAATTGATGTCGCGGGTGAACAGCAGCAGGCTGCAGTTGTAGAGCAGAATCGCCAGCATGCCGCCGAAGAACAGGCTGATCATCGCCACTTCGGTGATTTTCGCCGCGATGAAGCCCGTTTCGTCGGCAATGGTCAGCGGCAGGGAAATCAATTCGCTCGACTTGACGTGCAGGTAGACCACCGCCGCTTCTTCTGCGCCCAGCTCGAACGGATAGACGAACTTGTGATCAGCCTGGGGCCGCTCGCGCATCGGCACGGTGTCGCCGGCCCGCATCAACGGCCCCCACTGGTCTCGGGCCGGGTAGAACAGGCGCACGCGGACTTCGTCCAGTACCGGCCATTTCAGGCTGAGGTACCAGGTGCCGGGCGGCGCGGTCGTGTTGTCCAGCGTAAAGCGCAGCCATACGCCTTGCGGCTGCTTTTTCAGGTTCGGCCGTTGCAGCGGCTGCCAATCCCAGGCGGCGGTATGAGCCGTTTCGAAGTCCGCCTCGCCATGCCCGACGGCATACTCGAGGGCGCCTACCCGCAACTCGTGAACGTTCTGAGCGATTTGTGTCGGCGTGACATCGGCGGCGGCCAGGCCACAGTAGCCGGCAAGCAGCACGAAAAGCATGAAAGCCCGCAGTGAATCAAAACGCATTGGCTAACGCCCTAGTCAGTTCGCCGGTGGCACCGCCGTGCGCCACCCTCCTGACGGAACAATAGGGTCGGTACCGCGTTGGCGCCACTGCCAAACACCGATCGATCGCGCCTGAGCGCCAAGCGAAGTGCGCCCTCGAACAGCGTCCGGCAGCTGATGTGTTTGGGTATTGAACGCTCAGAGTCGGGTTCCCGTGGCCGCTTCGACTTCACGCGGTATCGCCGGGTCGCTGAGCCGTTCGAGGCGCAGCTCGGTCAACGAGCGGTTGCGTATCGCCATCCATTCATCCAGCTCGGCCACCGAACGTGGCGGCGATATCAGGTAACCCTGGAACAGGTCGCAGCCGGCCTGCAGCAGTGCGGATTGTTTTTCCAGCGTGTCCACGCCCTCGGCATTGACCCGCTTGCCCTGCGCCTGGCAGAAGGCGACGAGCGCGGTCAGGCTTTCCTGCATCTCCGGTTGGGTCAGGCGTTGCACGATGACCATGTCCAGTTTGATGGTGTCGGCGGGGTATTCGAGCAGTTGCTGGATCGAGGTATAGCCGACGCCGAAATCGTCGATGGCCACCCGGAAGCCCGCCATGCGGATGGCGTGCACCACCTCCATGGTGTTGTTGCTCAGTTCGGCAGCGTAGGTTTCGGTCAGCTCGATCTCGATACTGCCAGGCGCGACGCCATGGTGTGCGGCGCGCTCGATCAGGTAGCGGCAGATATGGTCGTCGGTCAGTTGCGCCGACGAGACATTGATTGCCAGGATCGTGCTTTCGCCAAACAGCCTGACCAGTTCCGAATAACCAGCCAGCGCTTTGTCGATCACCCAGCTATCGATCTTCGGAAACAACCCGGCGCGTTCGGCGATGGGGATGAATTCGCCGGGCGAAACCGTGCCGAGCAACGGCGAATGCCAGCGCAGCAGCACCTCGCAACTGACCACGCGGCCTTCGCGATCCACCGCCGGCATGTACACCAGGCGTAATTGCTCGTCGCCATCGAGCAGACGCAGCTGCTCCTCGACCAGCCGGATGCGCTGGTTGCGTTGCTCCAACTCGGCCGAAAAGGCCACCGCGAGGTTCTTGCCGTCGGCCTTGGCCTGATACATCGCGCTGTCGGCACGGGTCAGCAGCTGGGTGATGGAATCGGCGTCGGCCGGATAGCGGGCAGTGCCGATGCTGACACCGACCGGGTAGAGACGATCTTCGAGACGGAAGCCGCTGCGGCACAGGCCCAGCAGGCCCTCGGTCAGCGCCGGCAAGCTGTCGTATTCGGTGCCGGTCAGCAGCAGGATGGCGAACTCGTCGCCGGAAAGCCGGGCGAGCGCCGTCTCGTCGTCAGGGTGGGCCTGGCGGTGGCGCTCGAGCACCCCTTGCATGCGTTGGGCGAAGATTCGCAGCAGCGTATCGCCGGCATCGTGGCCGTGCTGGTCGTTCACCTGCTTGAAGTTATCGAGATCGAGAAACAGCAGGGCCAGTTGCCGTCCGTCGCGTGCGCACTGGTCGTACATGGCGCTGGCCAGCAGACCGAAGTGGGCGCGGTTGCTGATGTGGGTCAGGCTGTCGGTCCAGGAAATCTCCTGGATGCGCTGCAGGGCGACCGTGTTGCGCTCATGCAGGGTTTTCATGTTCAGCGTCAGGCGGCCGATCTCGCCACCGTCGCGAGGGTTGCCCAAGGCTTGGCGTTTGCCCTGCAACAGCTCGGTGAGCTGACGGTCGAGCCGGCTGATCGGATCGGTGACGTAGCGGCAGATCAGCAGCAACAACAGGCCGACGGAAAGGACGCAGATCAGCACGGCCCCGAGCATAAATGCCAGACCCAGCGGCTGCAGCCGCCTGGCAAGGTAATCGGGTGACGGTGTCAGGCGTGCGAACAACGAGCGTGACAGCTCGATGTCCTCCGACAGCCCTTGTGGTGCCGGTTTCAGCCTGGGTGCGATTTCCACCGTTGCGCCGTATTCGGCCTCCAGGCTGCGCTTGAAGCTGATGAATGTCTCTGGCCGCACCGCCAGTTGCAGCGCGAAGGCTTCCGCTCGCTGGCTCGGCAATGGGCGGCCGCCAGTGGCCGGCAGGATGAAATCGGTGTCCAGCAGCAGGCCGCTCCCGGCGGTTTCCAGGTACATCATCTCGCCGGTGTGCGGGGTCTGCTTGGCTTCGCTGACGACCTGTTGCTGCGTGTCGCTCATGGTGGCGAACGGCGACAGGCTGCTTTCGTAGTAGTAAGCGACCTTACCGCCAGGCTGGACGATGGCGAACGAGACGAACGGCAGACGGGTGGTCGAAAGCGAGCGGATGCTCTGCTGGATGCGCAGCCCCAGCGTTTCGTCACGGTAGGCGGTGTTCGATTCACGCAAGAACAGCAACAGCGCTTCGCTCTCGGCGATCGAGTGAAGCACGCTGCGGTTGAACGCCTCGTAATCCAGATAGGCGGATTTGAGCGCTATCAGTTGTTGCGCCAGACGCGCCTGTTCGAGGCCCAGCAGCGATGCGCGCTGGGTCAGATAAGCGGTCGTGGCGGCTAGCAGCTGGATGATCAGGATGACCGGGAAAATCACCAGCAGCGCGCGTTTACCGAGCGTCATGGGCGTTGATCAATGCGTTGACGATGCGTCGTCGGGTCTGCGTTGCCTCGTGCGGGCGCGACTCATAGACCTGGCTGTTTTGCAGGATCGCCTCGGGTGGATAGATGCGCGAGTCCTGGCGGATCTCATCGGGCAGTCGCGCGATAGCCGCCGTATTGGCCGTGGCGACCCCTAGCTCGGCAGTATTCAGGGCGGCGATTTCAGGATTGTTGAGAAAATTCAGAAAGCGGTAGGCCAGGGCCTTCTTCTGGCTGTTGACCGGCACCGACAGGCAGTCCACCCACAAGAGCGTGCCTTCCTCCGGAACCACGTAGCGCCAGGGTTCGCCTTTCACACCCTCGATTGCGTTTAGCACTTGCTGGTCGCCGCTGTAGACCAGCGCCATGTCGGCTCTGTCGAGAAAGCGCTGGCTGCGTAACGAAGTGATTGCATATTCATAGGTGAGCACGGCGCTCGATTGCGCCGTCAGCAACTCGTAGGCGGCCTTCAGCTCGTCGAGGCTCGAGGTGTTGATCGAGTGCCGCCGGTAAAGCAGCGGCCCGGCCAGGATGTCCTCGTGGTCTTCCATCATGATGATGTGCGGCGCGTCGTGCTCGGCCGGTTGCAGCAGGTCGGCCCAGGAGCGGGGCGCGTCGGGCAGGCGGTCGGAGCGATAGGCGATGCCGAGCGTGCCCCAGAGATAGGGAATCGCGTGGGCTCCGCAGTGCGCGCGCCAGCGTTGCGGCGTGTGCTTCAGATTGGGCAGCGCTTTGTCATCGATCGGATCCAGCAGCCCGCGTTCGCCGAAGCGGTTGGCGCTGATCAGCTCGGTCAGGGCAATGTCGATCCGGTGGTTCGGCTCGGAGAGCACCTCGTCGCGCTTGTCGCCGCTGTCGAAATAAACCTGACGAATCTGCACACCGGTTTCGGTCTGCCAACGCTCGATCACCGCCTCGCTGAGAAATTCTTCCCAGTTCAGCAGGGTCAGGGTTTCGGCGGCCTGAATGGTGGTGGACGGAAACAGCAGGCTCGTCGCTATGAGAGACGCGCCGCAGAGTCGCCGCGCCTGCGATGGCACCAAAGTCTTTTTATGCATTCATCGCTCCTCCGCTAGGCGGCGCCGGAGTCTGCATTCGCAGTGTCGGCAGGGCTTGGCAATCTTCAGCTTGGGTTCGCCCGCTAGCGGACCAACTCGCGTTCAGGCCGCAGCGACTGGGACTCGCCATGGCACTGCCTTTAGCGGCACCCTTGCCTGGCACTTTAATGGCGCCAGACAAACGGCAGCAATGGTGTTGTAAAGAATCTTTGGAAGGCCGATCAGCGTGCCGGAATCGGCTGTTTGGCTGGGCGCACGGGAGCACGCAGCGAAGCGCGCAGCCAGGGGGCAAGCAAGCGCGTGGACAGGGGAATGAACAGATAGGTCATCAGCGGTGTGAGCGCCAGCGTGCTGAGCAAGATCCGCATGACCAGGCTGAGTTCGCCGAGCATTGCACCGAACAAAACGTTGAACAGCAGCGAGACGGGGAAAAACGCCAGCCAGATCGCCACGCTCTGCTTCCAGCGCGGCGGCGGTGGACTATCGGTGCCGCCGAACCAGGCATCGATTCCGTGCACGCGCTGCTCATGAGGTTGAGCGAAGAGTTCGCCGCCACGCTGCAACCAGGCCCGGCGCGAGGCCGAATGCTCCCAGGCATGCAGGGTCTGTTCGTCGGCGAAGCGGAAGACCATCTGAAATTCATCGTCACCAGGCGGCGGTGCCAGCACGCCGGAGCCGAGATAGCCGGGAAAGTCTGCAGCCAGTTGTTCGCCTTCGTGCAACCAGGCGAGAAGGTCGTGGTAGCGGCCATCGCGCACACGGCGGGCCACCATCAGCGTGACGGGTTCGGTAGACATCTGTATCTCCAGCAGCGGACCGACAGCCCGGATAAGGCATTCGGCGAAACGCAGCACCGGGATGGTGGGCTGCGCGGGGTTCAGGCAAAGGTCATCGCCCTGATCGTCAGGCAGCGCAGGCCTTGTGAGCCGGCTCATCCGCAGGACGACGGCGCACTATACGGAGATTCGAAGTTCTGGGAAGGGGGCGGGCGGGAGAATTTTGTCGGTTGGCTGCGGCGCGATCGCCGCAGCCGGTTCGATCAGCGGTTGGCCAGTCGAGTCTGCTTGTACAGCGGCGAGCGGGGGCCGCTGAGGATGCCGTCTGGACGGTTGGCCGTCAGCAGGCGATGGCTGGCAATGCCTGCCACTTCATGGCTGCGGTCGCTCAGGCTGTTGACGATCTGGTTGACGGCCGCGGTGATCAACATGCCCACCAAACCACCGCCCGAGTTGTTCTGATTTTCCGCCGTGCTGGCAAGCGCGCGCCCTTCCCAGAGCACATCGCCGCTGCGCAGGTCGACCAGCTTGCCGCTCGCTTCGACCGCCACTTCGCTGGTCAGCACTTTGTAGCTGCTGCCGTAGCGGCTGACTTCGATATAGAGCGCCGCATCGGCACCGAATATCTCGCGCAGCTTGGTCGGCGGCGCCATGTGCATCTCGTCCGGGTTCATCAGGCCGTTCTGCTTGAACGTCTCGTCGACGACCGCGACCGGCAGTACGTAATAGCCGGCTTCGGCGAGCGGATAGGTCACTTGGGACAGTACGCTGTAGCTGGCCTTGATGTCCGGTGACGTGTTGACCGGCGGCAGTACCAGGATCGAGGTCGGATTGTTCCGCTCGAACGCGCTGTAGTCATAGGGCGTTTTTTGCGTGGCACAGCCGGTGATCAATGCGATGGCGGCGAGTACCAGCAGCGGCTTGAGAAAAGTTGAACGCATCATGACCTCTTACTTCGCTACGTTGCGCATGAGGAAGTCCATGTAGGCAGCGGACTCCGGAAACAGGGCTTTTTCGGTTTCGAATTGTTGGCGAACCTGATCGGCCTTGCCGACTTCGGCGTAGAGCATGCCCAGGTGAGCATGGAAGCCAGGTGGCGGAGAGCGGTCGGCCGCGCGGGCTTTTTGCAGGCTGGCCTCAAGCGCGGCGATCTGCTCCTGCGGGCCGGTTTCGTGATTGAAGTGCTCGTAGACCTGCGGCTGATAGGCCTCCCAGTGATACAGCTGGGGCGTCTGGTTGCCGGCGCAGCCGGTCAGCAATGCGGCCAAAAGCAGGGCGGCAAGGGCCGCGCCATGGCGTGGAAAGAGATTCATACGGATTCTTCCTTGAGGTTATTGCGCCGGACGCCAGGCACCGCTATCGATGCCTGAGACGAGGTTGTTGACGGCTTCGCGGATAGCCAGATCCAGAACCTTGCCGTTGAGCGTGGAGTCGTAACTGGCGGTGCCACCGAAGCCAATCACTTCGCGGTTCGACAGGCTGTATTCGCCTGCGCCTTGGGATGAAAACACCACTTCGGAAGTGCTCACGTTGACGATGTTCAGGTTGACCTTGGCATAGGCGATCTGCGACTTGCCACGTCCAAGAATGCCGAACAGCTGATGATCGCCGACTTCCTTGCGACCGAATTCGGTGACGTCACCGGTGACCACGAAGTCGGCGCCTCGCAGTTGCGCACGCTTGTTGGAAATGGCGCTTTCCTGAGCGATTTCGTTCATGTTGTCGCGGTCCAGCACGTTGAAGCGGTTGGACTGCTGCAGATGGGTAATGAGGGTGGTCTTGGCCTGACCGCCCAAGCGATCGATGCCGTCCGAGAAAAGTCCGCGCATATAGCTGGAGCGGTTATCGAATTTGCCGACGGAAATTGGGCTGCGCTGGCCTTGATAGACGCTGCTGGCGGATGTGACCTTGGCGACTTCCAGGGTGCGCGACTGCTCGGTGGCGCAGCCGCCGAGCAGAATGCTGATACCGACCAGGCCGGCCATAAGCTTCGTGTTCATCTCATGGATCTCGTTAAATGTGTGTTGGGCGGTTTGGCCATGGGCCTTTGTTATACGGCTACGCGAGCGCTGGACGAGCCAGGGCGGGACGGGAAGGGATAGGCAGGGAGAGTGCGGGGGCAATACAGCGCGTCCATGACTAACGATCCTTGTCCAAGCGCACACCCGACGAAGATGCCGGGCAGCCAGACTGCGGCGCGGAGTCTACAAACAGGGGTGGCACTGTGCCAGTGCTGTGGTTCACAGATAACGGTGTTCTGAATACCTTTCGTCGGCGCCCCGGTCGACAGCGAAACGCGAACCCCTGCTGGTCGTGCGGGTCCGTTGAAGGACGAGCCTGAACCACCGGAGCCTGTTCATGAAGCGCCTCACGCTGTTGTCGCTGGGCAGCATCAATGCCGATTTTCAGGTGCGGGTCGATGAGCCGCCGGGCCGTCGCGAGACCCTGCTGTCGCACGATCTGTGTCGCCTGTCCGGTGGCAAGGCCAGCAATACCGCCTACCTCGCGGCACGCTTCGGCCATCGCAGCCTGCTGCTTGGCCGGGTGGGCGATGATGAGCTGGCTGAACAGGCACTCGGACCGTTGCGCGAGGTCGGGGTATCGGTCGAAGGCGTCAGCCGCGCGGCGGGCCAGTCCACCGGCGTTTCGATGATCATGGTGCCGCCGGATGCGAAGAAGTACATCGTGCTAGCGACCAATGCCAACGACTGCTGGGACGAGGCGGCTGCCGATGCCGTCTGTGCGCGTATCGAAAACAGCGAAACCCCGGCCTGCCTGGTGCTCGACTACGAAATCCCGGCCTGGGTGGTGCGCCGCGCTGTCGAGGCTGCGGCACATCGGTGCATTCCGGTGGTGCTTGACCCTTCGTTTCCGGATCGCCTGGAGCGCGACGTTCTGCCCATGCTGCACGCGATCACGCCGAACGCCGACGAGGCCGAAGCGCTGGTCGAAAAACCGGTCGACAGCATCGAGGCTGCGGCCAAAGCTGCACGCGAATTGCAGCGGGCCGGCACGAAGTTCGTCTGTATCAAGCTGAGTGACGGCGGCTGCGTTCTGGCCTGCGCGCAAGAGACCCTGCACATCCCGCCGGGCGAGGTAGAGCCAGTCGATACCACAGGCGCCGGCGATGCCTTTACCGGTGTCTTCGCCATCGCGCTGCTGGAAGGACAGCCGCCTCACGAAGCCGCTGCCTGGGGCGTGGCTGCGGCCAACCTGGCCATTACCGTCTATGGCTCGCAGCCGGCGTATCCCGACCGCGAACGGGTCGCCTCGATGGCACAGCAACTGTTGCGAGCGGCAAGGAAACTTCATGGGTGAGCCGAGCGCGCCGAGCCAGGTGGTTTTCGATGTCTATGACCCGGATGACGAGCGTCGCCGCGAGGCGCTGCTGGCGCTGGGCAATGGCCTGTTGTCCTGCCGTGCCAGCGCGCCGGAAGCCGCCGCGCTGCACTCGGCCAATGGCGGCGACCACTATGCCGGGCTTTACCGGGCCGGTTGGTACGACGATGCCGCGCGCGAGGTCAACGGTACGGCGGTGCAGATGGCCGCGCTGGTCAATTTGCCCGATCCGTTCGGCCTGAGTTTCGCGCTGGACGACGGTGACTGGTACAGCCTCGACGGGGTCGAGCTGCGCGGGTATCGCCAGTGCCTGACTCTGGACAGCGGTCTGCTCGAACGCGAGCTTGATTTCGTCATGGCCGGGCATGAAGTGCAGCTGCACGAAACGCGCTTCGTCAGCATGGCATCGCCGCAGCTGGCGGTGTTGCGCTGGGCGCTGAGGGTGCCCCGTGGCGTCACTCATGTGCGTCTTCGCGCCACGCTCGACGGCGGCGTACGCAATGCCGCGATCCGCCGCAACAGCGCCTACGAAGGGCAGCGTCTCGGCGCGCTGGACATCCAGCACGACGAGCAGGGGCGTGCGGCGCTGAGTGCCAGGGTGCACAACGATCATCGTCGCCTGGCGATGGCCGTGGGCATCCGCACCTCGGAGCCGGATCTGCGCTGGCATGGCCAGCTGATCGAGCAGCGGCTGATTCAACAGGCCGCGTGCAGGGTGCCGGCCGGCGGGCGCTTGGTCATCGAGAAGCGGGTGCTGGTGCAGGTCGATGACGAGCGCCCGGCCGACGATGGCCAGGCGCGCGAGCGGCTGCTCCAGCAACTGCAGACTGCCGATTACGACAGTCTGCAACAGGCCCACAACGAAGCCTGGGCGGGGCTCTGGCAACGGATGCCGATCGAGTCGGACGATGCACGGCTGCAATTGTCGCTGCGCTTTCATGCCTTCCATCTGTTGCAAACGGTGTCGCCGCACAGCGTCGATAAGGATCTCGGCTTCCCGCCGCGCGGCTGGGCGGAGGGCTATTACGGTCAGGTGTTCTGGGACGAGTTGTTCGCCTTCCCGTTTCTCGTCACGCACTTTCCCGAGCTGGCGCGCAACCTGCTCGACTATCGCCATCGACGCCTGGATACGGCCCGCGAACGGGCGCGTCGAGCCGGGCTGCGCGGCGCCATGTTTCCCTGGCGCAGTGCCGACAGTGGCGAGGAGCAAACCCCGCCCTGGCAATTCAACCCGATGTCGGGTCGCTGGATGCCCGATCACACCTACCTGCAGCGCCATATCGGCTCGGCGGTGGTTTTCGATGCGTGGCAGCTCTATCTCGCGACCGGTGACGAGGCGCTGCTGGCCGGGCCGGCTGGCGAACTGATCATCGAGGTGGCGCGTTTCTGGGCCAGCCTGGCGCGTTTCGACGCGTCGCGGCAGCGCTACCTGATCTGCGGCGTGATCGGCCCTGACGAGTATCACGACGGCTATCCCGGCGCGGCGCAGCCCGGCTTGGACGACAACGCCTATACCAATCTCATGGCGGTTTGGACGCTCCGTTGCGCGCGACAGGTGCTCGAATTGCTCCCCAATGACAAGGCCGATGCGCTGCGTAACAGGCTGCAACTCGAAGCGGACGAGGTGGAAGGCTGGGAGCAGATCAGCCGGCGCATCTATCTGCCCTTCGTGGAAGACGACGTGCTCAGCCAGTTCGAGGGTTTCGAAAAGCTCGAACCGCCTCCGCAGGAGTGGCTGCATGGTGATCGCCCACGGCTGGACTGGATGCTCGAAGCGCGACACGACAGTTGTGACCGCTACCAGCTGACCAAGCAGGCGGATGTGCTGATGGCGCACCACCTGCTGCCGCAAGACCACTATCAGGCGCTGTTTGAATGGCTTGGCTATCGGCATGACGAGGACGCCCAGCATCGGACCATCGCCTATCACCTGGCGCGCCTGACGCATGAGTCGAGCCTGTCGAACGTCAGTTGCGCCGGCGCCCTGGCGGAGGTGGACAGCGAGGCATCCTGGTCCTATTTCCAGCAGACCCTGGACATCGACCTGCGTACGCCGGGCGATGAAGGCACTCAGCAGGGCGTGCATCTGGGCGCCATGTCCGGCTCGCTGGATGTGCTGCAACGTCGTTACCTCGGCGTGCGTCCAGAACTCGATGGCCTGCATGTTTTTCCTATGCCGCCGGCCGGGTTGCGGCAAGTGTCGCTGTCGCTGGTCTATCGTCAGGCGCGCCTGCATCTGCAGCTGGATGATGGCCAGCTAACGGTCACGGCCGACAGCGCCAACGACCGCTCGGTCACCGTGCATCACGCGGCGGGCCGGGAACAGCTCGAACCGGGCCAGTCGCTGCGCATGCCGTCTCGGACTAAGGCGTAAGCGGCCGGCGTCGACTCGCCTGCAATGCGCCGAAACAAGCCCATCGCCCGCGCGACGGAACGCCATGGAGCGTTTTCGGATCGACACTTCGATCAACGAAAGGAGCCGCCGTGAGCAAAGAAACCGGACCGCGCCGCCGCTGGATCGATGGGCTGAGTTGGGCGCTGCTCTATACCGCGATCTGGGCGCTGTTCGCCGACGGCAGCGGTTGGGCCATCGGCGTGCCGAGCGTGCTGCTCGCCGTTGGGCTGTCGCTCTGGCTGGGGCTGCGGTCCTGGCAACCTTCGCTGGTAAGCCTGCCGGGCTTTATCTGGTTCGTCCTCAAACACATGGCGCTGGGTGCCTGGGACGTGGCGCTGCGCGCGCTGCATCCAGGGCGGTCGCTGCAGCCGGCGTGGGTCGATTACCGCCTGCGCTGCGAATCGCCGCGGATACGGCTGCTGCTGTCGGCGCTGGTCGGGCTGCTGCCGGGCACGCTGGCGTCGCGAATCGATGGCGACTGCATGCGCATACACGTGCTGGATGAGCGACAGCCGTGGGAAGCGACGCTGATTGAGCTGGAGGCGCGGCTGACCCGGCTGCTCCCGGCGCGGGGCGGGCATTGATGGCGCTGTATTCGGCGCTGTTGCTGCTGACCATCGCGGTCGGTCTGGTGCGCGTCGTGCTGGGCCCGAAGCGGGTGGACCGGCTGCTGGCGATCCAGCTGTTCGGCACCGCCGGCACGGCGTTGCTGCTGGTCATGGCGCAGTGGCAGGGCCAACCGGCGCTGCGTGACGTGGCGCTGCTGCTGGGTTTGCTGGCGGCGGTCGCCAGTGCCGCGCTGGTGCAGCTGTTGCGGCAAAGCCACCATGATTGATCTTTTGCTCGACGTCTTGAGCTGGGCGCTATTGCTCGGCGGTCTGCTGTTCTTCGCCGCCGGCAGCATCGGCCTGCTGCGCTTTCCCGACGCGGTGAGCCGGCTGCATGCGCTGACCAAGGCCGATACCCTCGGCCTCGGGTTGGTGGTCGCCGGTTTGTCGATCCGCGCCGAAAGCGTTCTTGAGGTCGGACAGATGCTGCTGATCTGGCTGTTGCTGCTGGCCTCCAGCGCCACCGCCTGTCAGCTGCTGGCGCGCCAGGCAGGCGAGGACCCGGACGATGACTGAATGGCTGTTCGACGGCACGCTGGGTGTGCTGTTGCTCGCGCTCGCCCTGGGCGCGCTGCACGGCCGCAACCTCTATGCCAGCGTGCTGCTGTTCGTCGCCTTCGGCATGCTGATGGCGGTGATCTGGGCACGTCTGGGCGCGGCGGATCTGGCCTTGGCCGAGGCCGCCATCGGTGCCGGGCTGACCGGCGTGTTGCTGTTTGCCGCGCTGGCGAGCCAGCCGGGTCGCCAGCAATTGCCGGACATCACGCCGGCCCGCCAGCGGCTGGCTGCGGCGGCGGTGGTATTGCCTTTGCTGATCATGCTGCTGCAAGGCCTCGCTCCGCTGGCCGATGGCACGCCAACGCTGCCAGATGAGCTTGAGCGGGTGATGCCGCATACCGGCGTCAGCCATCCGGTCACGGCTGTGCTGCTGAACGTACGGGCCTGGGACACGCTGCTGGAACTGGCCGTCCTGCTGCTGGCGCTGCTCGGTGCACGACAGCTCGGCCCGCGCCGCCTCGATCTGGCTGAACCCTGGCCACTGTTGCGTGCCTGGGCACGGGTGCTGGCGCCGCTGCTGGTATTGGCGGCGGGCTACATCCTCTGGCGCGGCGCCAGCGCACCGGGCGGTGCCTTTCAGGCGGGTGCGCTGCTGGCCGCCGGGGCGGTGCTGTTGCGCCTGTCGAGTCTATTGCCACGGCTGCGCTGGTCGTTCGCACCGCTGCGGTTGCTGGTGTTGGGCGGCCTGCTGGTGTTTCTCGGTGTGGCCATCGCCACCGCCTGGCTGGGCGAGGGCTGGCTGAACTACCCGGACGGTTCGGCCAAGCTGATCATCCTGCTGATCGAGGCCCTGGCGACCCTGTCGATCGCCGCCAGCCTCAGCCTGCTGGTGATCGGCGAAGGCGAAGAGTCGTCATGAGCGGCGCGCTGTTCTGGATGGGCGTCGGCGCGGCGCTCTGGCTGCTCGGGCTGCACGGCCTGCTGACCCTGCGCCAGGCGTTGAGGCGGATCATCGCGTTCAATCTGATGGGCAGCGGTGTGTTTCTGGTGATGATCGCCCTGGCGACGCGCAGCCAGCCGAGCGATCCGCTGCTGGTGGCGCTGGTGGTTACCGGCCTGGTGGTGGCGGTCAGCGCCACGGCCCTTGCCTTGCGGTTGGCGGGCGCGGTGCAGGACGACCGGGAGCAGCGCCGGTGACGCCTGCACTGACGCTTGCACTGGTGAGCCTGACTCTGCCGCTGCTGGGTGGTCTGCTTCTGCTAGGGATACAGCCGCGGCGTAAGGGTTTGTGGGTGATTGCGATCACCTTCACCAGCCTGCTCGCCGCGGCGGCAGCCCTGCACCACGTCATGCAGATGGGACCGCAGCTGCTGAACATTGGCGGCTGGGACACGCCGCTGGCGATCCGCTTCCAGCTCACGCCTCTGACCGCCTTGCTGATGCTCTTCACCGCCGGGCTGCACCTGCTGGTAGCGCTTTACGCCGCGCGCAGCCCGCACGCCATCGGCAACGAGGATTACTGGCCGTTGTCCTGCCTGCTGCACGCCGCGCTGGTCGCGCTGTGGCTGTCGGCCGATCTGTTCAACCTCTACGTCACCCTCGAACTGCTCAGCCTCACGGCGGTTGCGCTGGTGGCGCTGGCCGGGCGCAAGGCTTACCGCCCGGCGTTCAACTACCTGATGCTGTCGCTGGCCGGATCGCTTGCTTATCTGTTCGGCGTCGCGCTGTTGTATGGCCGCTACGGTGTGCTCGACATTCTGCTACTGGCGGAACTGGCCGAAGTGGACGCCAGCACCCGGCTGGCGCTGCTGTTGATGAGTGTTGGGTTGATGTTGAAAGCGGCGCTGTGGCCGCTGCACCTGTGGCTGCCGCCGGCGCATTCCGGCGCGCCGACGGCGGTCAGCGCGTTGCTCTCGGCGCTGGTGGTCAAAGGACCGATCTACATTCTCTGGCTGGTCTGGACCCAGATCGCGCCGCCCGAACTGGGTCGCCAGGCCGGCGTTCTGTTTGCCACGGCGGGCATCCTGGCGTTGCTGTCTGGCGGCTGGTCGGCTCTGCGCGCGCCGCGCTTGAAGATGCTGGTGGCCTATTCGACGGTTGCGCAACTGGGTTACGCCTTGCTGGCGCTGGGTCTGCTGCTGCACTGGCAGGAACCGCGCATGACCGCCGCGTTGTGGCTGTTCGTCATCGCCCATGGCCTGGCCAAGGTGTCGATGTTTCTCGCTGCCGGCGAGCTGCAGCGGGTGCTCGGCACGCGGCGGGTGCGGGGGTTGAAAGGCGCCAGCCAGAACATGCCGGTAGCCATGGCGGCGTTCGCGGTGGCCGGTGGCAGCCTGATCGGCTTTCCGCCCAGCGGTGGCTTTCTCGCCAAGTGGCTGTTGCTGCAGCCGCTGTTCGAGCAGCCGCAGCACTGGCCCTGGGCATTCGGCGTGCTGCTGGGCACGCTGATGTCCGCGGCCTACGTATTTCGTGTGGTGGCGCTGGGCTTCGATCGTGCCCGGCCGAATCCGCCCAGCGTCGTGCCGGACCGCCTCGCGCAGTGGCTGGCCATGCTGCCGGCGCTGCTGGCCCTGAGCCTGGCGTTGATCAGCGAACCCCTGCTGCTCTGGCTTGGCGGGGTGGGCCGATGACCTGGACCAGCTGGCTGCCGTTGGCCATCGTGCTCAGCTCATTGCTGCCGGGGCTGCTGATCTTCACCCTGCGCGAGGATCAGCAGCGCACCCGCGTGGCGCTCAATCTGCTGGGGGTCGGCATCAAGTTGCTGTTGGTAGGCGCGATGATCTATGGCGTCAGCCGCGGCCTGGAATTCCGCTTCAGTCTGCCGTTCCTGCCCGGCGCGCCATTGGTTCTGCAAGGTGATGCACTGTCGCTGCTGTTCGTCGCGCTGTCTTCGGTGCTGTGGATGGCGACGACCGTTTATGCGATCGGCTATCTGGAAAACTCGCCGCTGCGCTCGCGCTTCTTCGGCTACTTCAGCCTCTGCGTCAGCGCCACCGTGGGGCTGGCGCTGGCGGGCAATCTGGTCAGCTTCCTGCTGTTCTACGAGATGCTCACCCTGGCCACCTTCCCGCTGGTGGTACATCGCGGCACGCCCGAGGCGCTGCGTGCCGGGCGTGTCTATCTGGCCTATACCGTGGGCGGCGGAGCACTGGTGCTGATGGGCGTGGCGCTGCTGCACGGCCTGGCGGGCGGGCCGGATTTCCAGCCTGGCGGGTATCTGCTGGAAAAGGTCGGCGAGCATGATCTGGCACTGCGTGTGGCGTTCGTCCTGCTCATCGCCGGGCTCGGCGTCAAGGCGGCGCTGATTCCACTGCACGGCTGGCTGCCCAAGGCGATGGTGGCGCCGGCGCCGGTCAGTGCGCTGCTGCATGCGGTGGCAGTGGTCAAGGCCGGTGCCTTCGGCATCATTCGGGTGGTCTACGACGTGTTCGGTGCCGAGGCGCTGTCCCGGCTGGACATGGCCGGGCCGCTGCTGTGGCTTGCCGCGGCGACCATTCTCTACGGCTCGCTGCGTGCGCTGCAGCAACAGGAACTGAAGAAGCGCCTGGCCTACTCGACCATCAGCCAGGTGTCCTACGTGACCCTTGGCGTGGCGCTGCTCGGGCCAATCGCGGCGGTCGGTGGGTTGGCGCATCTGGTGCACCAGGGGCTGATGAAGGTCACGCTGTTCTATTGCGCTGGCAACTTTGCCGAAACCTTGGGCATTCATCGCATCCGCGAGATGAATGGCGTGGGCCGCCGCATGCCGTTGACCATGACTGCCTTCAGTATCGGTGCGCTGGGGATGATCGGCATTCCGCCGACAGCCGGCTTCGTCAGCAAATGGGCACTGGGCATGGGCGCGCTGGAAGTCGGCCAGGACTGGGTATTGCTGGTGCTGATGGGTTCGGCGCTGCTCAACGCCGGTTATTTTCTGCCGTTGTTGTGGCGCGGCTGGTTCGCCGAACCGGCCGACTGGCATGAAGACAACTGGCGCGAGGAGCGTTGGGAGACGCACTGGATGTTGCTGCTGCCGGCGTTGTTCACCGCGCTGCTGGCGTTGCTGGTCGGTTTGCTGGCCGGCACCGCGTTGAGCCCACTAGGCTGGGCGCAGCTGATCGTCGATAGGGAATTCGAAATATGAGCGGGCTGTGGCTGCTCGTCCCGCTGGCACCCTTGCTGCTCGGTGCGCTGCCGCTGTTCCGCGAGCGTGCAGCCGGCTGGCTTTGGCTCGGTTGCTTGCCGGCGTTGGCGATGGTCCTCTGGCCGGTGCCGGCACTGGATCTGCCGATGCTCTGGGAGGGCGTGCGCTGGGGTGCGGATGACGAATTGACCCGGGCCTGGCTGGGCTTCACCGCATTGCTTTGGGGTTGCGCCGGGGTGTTCGCCAGCAGCAGCCAGCGGGACGATCCCAAACGCCGGCACTTCTGGACGTTCTGGTCACTGGCACTGTCCGGCAATCTGTTGCTGATCATCGCCACCGATGCGTTGAGTTTCTACCTTGGCTTCAGCGTCATGAGTCTTTCCGCCTACGGGCTGATCGTACATCGGCGCGGCCCAGGCCCACGCCGCGCTGGGCGCCTGTATCTGCAACTGGCGATCTGTGGCGAGATGGCCCTGCTGGCTGCGCTGATGTTGCGCAGTCATGCCGCCGATGGTGATTTCTCCTTCGCCGCCTGGCAGTCATTGCCCATGGACAGTCTGACGCTGCTGCTGTTGCTGATCGGCCTCGGCCTGAAAGCCGGGTTCTGGCCGCTGCACGTATGGCTGCCGCTGGCGCATCCGGCGGCACCGGCGCCCGCCAGCGCGGTGCTTTCCGGGGCGATGCTCAAGGCGGGTTTCCTTGGTCTCTGGCGCTGCCTGCCGGAGGACGATCCGCTGCTGTCGAACTGGGCAGACGTGCTGCTCGCCGTTGGTATCTTCGGTGCCATCTATCCGGCCCTGCTGGGGCTGTGCAGCAGCAAGGCCAAAGCGGCGCTGGCCTACTCGTCGGTCAGTCAAATGGGCTATCTGCTGATGGTGCTGGCACTGGCCTGGCGGCATCCAGAGCAGCTCCAGGCGCTGACCGCAGTGCTGATTCTTTACGGTGTGCATCACGGCTTGGCCAAGGGCGCGCTCTTCCTTGCGGCCGGGCTGATTCACGCCGGGCGCCTGCCGCGTATCGGCTGGCTGCTGCTGGCCGTACCGGCGCTGGCGATCATCGGCTTGCCGCTGACCAGTGGCGGGGCGGTCAAAACCGCAATGAAAGACGTCTGGCACAGCGGCGAGTTCGAGGGCTGGCTGGTTTGGCTGAGCGTCAGCGGCCTGACCACTGCTTTGCTGCTGATCCGCGCGCTGTGGCTACTGCGCCGCGACGCTGACGATGCGCCGGCGACTCGGCCACCATTATTGCAGCTGTTGCCCTGGGCGCTGCTGAGCAGCCTCTCGTTGTTGTTGCCGTGGCTCTGGCCGGCTTTGCGTGAGCCTATGCTGCATGGCTTGTATGCCGGCGGCATCTGGGCCGCGCTATGGCCGTTACTGCTGGCGCTCGGGTTGGCTGCGCTGGCGTTGCACTGCGGCTGGAAAGTGCCTGAACGGCTGGCTGTGGGTTCGAGGCAGTCGCTCTGGTTATCGCTGCGACTCAAGCGGCTGTTGCAGCGGCCACCGTTGGCCGTGCCGAACGCCGAACCGGACCAGCCGCGCTGGCGGCAGCGGGAAAGGCGCTGGAACCGCTTGTGGAACACCGGCACGCTCGCCGTAAGCACTTGGCTGCTGGTGGCCTTGCTGTGGTTGGGTTGGTTGTGGTGAGCTTTTCGAACGGAAATCAAACGTTGCTCAGGTTCAATTAAAAGCCATTTTCTTAACGGTTGGATCGTTGTGTTGGTTTGCAGAACAACGTCATGCTGCCCGTTGCGTTGGTTGTTCTAGGCATTCATTCAGATGTGGAGTGATGTCTGTGACCCATAAAACCTGCAAATTAAAAAGGCGCCAACGGCGCCTTGAGTGGATCGGTTGTTTCATATCCGGCCCAGGTGGGTTCGGTCACTTCCATTTTCTGCAAGCCGTTGCCCCATCGGCGTTCGGTCGAACCCATCGTCTGCCAGTTGTTCGCCAAGTGGAGTCATATCGAAGCCGTCTTCGGCCAGCTTCTCGCCCAGCGGGGTCCGCTCGGAGCCATTTTCCCCCAAGGTGAGGCCAGTCGGAAGGTGCTCGCGTACCGGGCCGCTGCCCTGCGCTTCGCCCAATAGCGGTTGTGGATGGCTCGCTGGAGCGGCGAAGGCGGTGGAGGCGGCGCTTGCCAGAATCAAACTTGCAAGTAGCGTTTTCATAGTGTTGTCCTCGGTGGGCATCAGGTACGAGGCCTATGCTACGAGCGAGAACTACGGAGACAAACGCGAACGGATTGATAGTGCTAATCGACCGTCGTGATGGATAAGTCCAGCCAGGGAAATACAGTTACAGGCTAGTCAATTGAAACCAGAGTTTTTGACGAAACGGCCATGACTAATCAATTTCCCGTTTCGCTGTGCAGCAAGTACGGCGAGGTTCAGTCCTGGTGACACCCGTGTCGATCATGACCGCAGACCGAGGTCCCGCGTAACCCGAGCACAGCTCAGAATATTCGGACTCGGCGGCTCCTCAGGGCAAGACTTGCTCGGCGTAGCGGCGAGTTTGCGGTTGCCCTGCATGCGCTCAGTCGAGCGGCAGGCGTAACCGGAACGCAGCGCCGCCAAGGCTGGAATCATCGAGCCTGAGCTCGCCGCCGTAGCTGTCGAGAATGTCCTTGACCACCGCCAGACCGATGCCCTGGCCGGGGTGCTGGGCGTCCAGCCGCTCGCCGCGACGGACGATGCGAGCGCGCTGGTCGACGGGTACACCGGGGCCGTCGTCTTCGATGCTGAGCAACAGTCGATCGCCGTCTTCTTGCAGGCTGATGCGCACCTGATGCAGGCAGAGCCGGTAGGCGTTTTCCAGCAGATTGCCGAGCAGCTCCATGAGGGCGCCTTGTTCCAGCGGCAGGGTGGCGTTCGGTGGAATCTGGAGGTCGACCCGCACGCGCTTGTCCTGATAGACCTTGTCCAGCGTGCTGCACAGACGCACCAGCAGCGGCTGCAACGCAACCCGGTGTCGCACCAGACCGCTCTGGCCCAGGCTCGCGCGCTGGAGTTGATAGCCGATCTGCTGGCTCATGCGTTCGATCTGCGCGTGCATGACGCGGGCCTGCTCGCGATTGTCCGGTTGCGCACTGATCACCTCGCCCACGCTTTGCAGCACGGTCAATGGCGTTTTCAGGCTATGGGCCAGGTCGCCCAGGGAGTTGCGGTACTGCTCGCGCTGGCGACGTTCGCCATCGAGCAGCCGGTTCAGCGAGCGCGTCAAACGCAGCAGTTCACGGGGATGCTCATCGCTGAGCCGGTCCAGCCGGCCCGATTCGACCTGATCCAGCTCGTGGCTGAGACGCTTCAGCGAGCGAAAGCCCCAGGTCAGGCCCAGCCAAAGCAGCGTCAGCAGCACCAGCAAACCCCCACCAAGCCAGAGATAGAGCTGTTGACGAAATTCTTCGAAGAGGCTGCGGTATTCACTGGTGGGTTGCATGGTGACGAAGCTGAACGCCTGGCGCTGATCATCGTTGGTCAAGCGCAGCTCGACGTCGTAGACGAAGTATTCAACGCCCTCGATGTCACTCACTCGGCGGAATTCAGTGACGTCGCCGTGCAGGCGCGGCCGGTAGTCGATGCTTTCATCTTCGGCCGAACGCGACTGCCACAGCCGTTTGCCCTGCGGGTCGTAGATGTAGCCGAGCAGCTTGGCATCCGGCAGATCGAACTCCTCGTCCGGTAGCCGATCCGGCATGATCAGCTGTCCTTCTTCGATGCGCGAAGCGGTGATCAGCGTGTTGGCGTCGGCGGCCAGGCGTTCCTCGATGACGCGCTCGAAGGCGAGGCTGAATGCAGCCTGCAGCACCGGCAGCAGGGCCAGCATGAACAGGACTGCCAGGCAGGTTGCGCCCAGCATGAGGCGCAAGCGCAGCGACAAGCTACCGTTGCGCGAGGCTCGCAGCTCTACCAGCCAGCGGCGCCAGCGCCGGCTCATCGGCAGCGCTCGGTGAAGAGATATCCCAGGCCGCGAACGGTATCGATGGGCTTCAGCCCGCCCTGAGCTTCGAGCTTGCGTCGCAACCGCCCAACCAACACTTCGATGACATTGGCATCGCGCTCGTTGTCATCGGGGTACAACTGCTCCATAAGGCGTTCCTTGGCCACCACTTGCTGCTGATGGCGCATCAGGTACTCGAGGATGCGGTACTCGAAGGCAGTCAATGCCAGCGGCTCGTCATTGACCAGTGCCTGCTTGCGATTGAGATCGAGTTTCAGCGGCCCGGCCTCGATGCTGGCCTGGGTGAAGCCGGACGAGCGACGCAGCAGCGCGTTGAGCCGCGCCTCCAGCTCCTCGAACTGGAACGGCTTGACCACGTAATCGTCGGCGCCGGCGGCGAGCCCCTCGACCTTGTCCTGCCAGTTGCCGCGCGCCGTCAGGATGAGAATGGGAAAGCGCTCGCCATTGCTGCGTAGCTGACGAATCAGGTCCAGGCCGCTGATGCCCGGCAGGCCGAGGTCGACTACTGCCAGGTCATGGTTGAATTCGCGGGTCTGGTAGAGCGCCTCTTCGGCGTTGGCCACCGCGTCGACCACATGGCCGCTTTCTCTCAGGCGAGTCTGTAGGTGGTGGCGCAGCAGCGCCTCGTCTTCCACCACCAGCACTTTCATTTGCTGCTCCTGTCATGCAAGCGGCCGGGACGATCCCGGCCGTGGTCCTGTTGAAGCAAGCCGGACGGCTTAGAAGTGATAATTCACGCCGAGATAGGCCTGCTTGCTGCTGTGCACGTCGATCGAACCGATCTTGCCGACGCCCCGCTCGGACACTTCGGTACCGGCATTGCTGCGCAGGTAACGGTAGCCGGCTTCGATCGACGTGTTGTCGCCGACCTTCTGCAGCACACCGGCCTGCAGGCCGACCAGATAACCGATGTCGCTGTCGCGGCTGTAACCGCTGGACTCGTTCTCCAACTTGGTCAGACCGGCGCTGGCGCCGCCGAACAGGCGGGTGGTGTCGCCGACCGGCAGGAACATGTCGTAGCTGCCGATCAGATTCTGCTGGCGCAGCTTGAGTGTGCTGCCGTAGTCATCGGAAACGTTTTCGTAGGTGGCATAGTAGCGCGCCTCGTCGGTCATCTGACCGGCACGGATACCCCAGGTGCCGCTGTTCTTGATGATGTCATCGAAGCGATCCTGACCCATGTTCTGCTTCAGGGTGCCGGAGCGGTCGATGTTGACGGTGCTTTTGCCCCAGGTGAGACCGGCGAAATTCTCGGCGGCATGGGCGCCAAAAGTGAAAAGGCTCAGGCTGGTGGCGATGGCCAGGGTATGCAGTTTTTTCATGTGTCGCTCCTCTGCAGGATTGGGCAGGACTGGAAAAAGTACGTATCCATCCTGCCTACGCCCCCCTGAACAGCGCCTGAACCCTGGCTGAACGCGAGCTGAACGACCGGGCGGTATGCGATTAGCGTCCGCGACGACCCAGCACCGCGGCCAACGCCGCTGCGCCCACCGCCACGGCCACCGTTGTGGCGACCGGATGTTGCGTGGCGCGGGTATAGAGGCTGCGGGTCAGCACCATGCCTGGATAATCGCCGCTGGCCTTGCCGTCGCCGGCACTGCCGACGTCTCTGGCATGCAGCGCGCCTTGCCGATGACGGTCCGGACGCCCGCTCTGGAGGGCATCGTAGACAAAGGTGCGGTTGATCCAGTCGGCCAGCCGTGGCGCGTTCTGCGCAAGCTTGGAAAGCAGCTTGGCGTTACCGATGTAGACGTCGCGCTGCGGGTGCTCGGCGGCATGCAGAATCGCCTGCGCGACCACGTCCGGCGAGTAGACCGGCGGTGGAAACACCGGCGCGCTGGGCAGGTAGTTCTTCGAATGGTCCATGAACTCGGTATCGGTCGAGGACGGGCGCACCAGAGTGACCGACACCGGCGTGCGCGACTTCTGCAGCTCGACTCGCAGCACGTCGGTCATGGCCTTGATCGCATGCTTGCTGGCGCTGTAGCTGCTGTGGAAAGGCAAGGCGTTGGCCGACTCGACACTGCCGATGTTGATCAGCGCGCCGCCTTTATCGCGCAGGTGTTTCACGGCGATGGAAGAGCCGTAATGGGTGCCCCAGAAGTTGGTCTGCATGACCTGGTAGTGGTCTTCGTCACTGACCTCGTCGAAGCGTCCCCAAACCGAACTGCCGGCATTGTTGATCCAGGTATCGAAGCCACCGAAATGCGCAATGGTCTCGCTGGCGACACGTTCGAGCTGCTCGCGTTGACCGACATCGGCCATGACGTGCATCACGCGATCGCCAGCGTTCAGGTCGCGCTCGATGTCGGCCAACGCCCGTTCGTTGCGTGCCACCAGCACCACTCTGGCGCCTCTTTCAACGGCGAGGCGGGCTGTCGCCAGGCCGATTCCACTCGAGGCGCCGGTAATGACGATGACCTGTTCGTGCAAGGGTTTCAGAGAAATGCGCATCGGACTTCCTCGGTACGGCAGCGATGGATTGGCTCGGTAGAAGCCGTAGGCCCGTTGCAGGTTCCAGGCAGACGATGGATGGCAGTGCCCGTCGAAGGCTAGCGGTCATTCCAGGCGGATCCGTGTGGTCCCCGCCGGCAGATGCCTGATCAGCAGGCGGTTGCCGTCGAGCGCTTCCCCGATCGGCGATGGGGCGCTGACTTTCAAGCCTGCCGGCAGTTGCAGGCTGATGCCGTCGATCGGCTCGGCGCTGGTCAGGCTGATGACCGTGGCGGCCTTTTCACGGGCGACGTCGACGCTCAATTGATCACGCGCGGCCCACCAGCCGCCCAGTTGCGCCAGGGTTCCGAACCAGGCGAAGGGCTGCAGATGCGGAATGACGTTTTCCAGAAAGCGGTATTTGTGCTCGATCTCGTTGGGGTGCACGAGGATGACGAAGCTCCCACCATAGGCGGCAAGCTGGTGTGCCAGCTCGACGGCCTCGTCCGTGCGCAAATCCATCAGCGGCGGCAGTTCGTCCTCGACGGCGATCAGGAATTCATAGATCGAGGACTCGCGGCCATACAGACGATCATGGTTGCTGCGATAGGGCAGGTGGGTCGTGACGTTGCACGCCGTCGCGAAGAGCCGAAGCGATATCCCGACGCTTCCATCGCCTGGGGCAGGCTCGGTGGTGTGGCCAGGTAGCCAGGTCGAAACGAGACCACTTTGGTATCGCTCAACTGGTCGAGGAGAAACTTGCTGACCCGCAATTCGCCCAGCACGCTGGCGTTGCGGGTGTCGCTGTGGGTCTTCACCCGTGGCTGGTATTCCGGAAAGGTTTCGCGCCCATCGCTGAGGGGAGCCGAGGCGTACATGTCGGAGTGGCTGACCGAGTGGCTGGCGATTTCCATTCCAGCGCTTTGCAGCTCGGTGATCGCTTCGAGCGTTCTGTCGTTGAAGAAACCTTCGTCCTGAAAGTCGCGGTAGTACTTGGTCTGGATGAAGAAGGTCGCCGGCACGTGCAGGCGCTTGAGCAAGTCTTTATAGACCCTAAGATGTTCCATCGACTGGACGAAGTTGACATCGAAGGTCACCACGGCGGCGAGCGGCTTGCCTTCGGGAACGCTGTCCAGCGTGACGGCCAGCGGTTCGTGCTGGTGGTACAGCTCGCGGAGCCAGCGCAGCCAGACGTCCACCGAGGGTTCGTAACCATTGGCATAGCTGCGATAACCCTGGTCGTTGCGGTCGCCGTGAGGACGCATGATGAAGAAACTGAGGTCGAAGCCCAGCGCATAGGCCGAGCCACCGCTGGCATCCTGGTGCCGAGTCAGAGCAGGTGAGCCGTCGTCGAAACGTGCCAAGGGTCGTCTCGGCGCCCTCGTAGACCTGGGTTCCGATCCAGCTGTCAGGGTTTTTGGGATTGCCAAGCAGCACTGAATGCTCGTGCGGGTGGCTCAACCAGTCCAGTGACGGCTCCGTGGCCGATGCGGAGATGTCGAAATCGATGCGGGATGACTGCGTGATTCGCTTACCGCGTCGAAACCGAACACATCCTGCAGGCCACCGCCGAGAACCTGAGTGGCGATCAGCGTGCCGCCGCTCGCCACGTGCTGGCGCAACGCGACCAGGGCCGGTTCGTCGAGCACGCGTCCCGAAATGGTCGGATAGGCGAGCACTACCTTGTGCCGGGTGGCCTCGGCCGCATCACGGGGTGATGGTGAACGGCACGCCGATGCTCTTCAAACCATGCGCGAGACCGAGCCAGGCGCAATCCTCATCGGTCAGCAGGATCGCCAGTCGCGAGGCTTCACCATTCGCGTATATCCGCCAGTCGGTTCTCGTGTCGGCGGCGATCTGGCTGTGGTTCTGCGGACCCTGCAGGGTGTCGAAGCGGGCAAAGGTGTTGCGTTCGAGAAACGCCATCAGCCCGAGCGCGAGCAGGGCGGCGATACCCAGAGCGACAGCCGCGCGAAGAAGGTTCGATGGGTGGCACCAGCGTGGCAAGGCAACCACGGCGTCTGGATTCGGCAGGAAGCGCAAACGTACGAGCAAACCCGGGGCTCGTCCACCCGCGCCGGCCGCGCTGAACGCAAAACATCGGAACGCTTAACGGAACTCTTTGATGGCCAATTGCTCTCAATTTGGCTCGGGGGTTTCCCGCGCGTATCCCCCGTCGATCAGGTTCTTGCAGGTCTTTCGCGCCGCGCATGTCCTGGATGTAGCAAGGTGCAAGGAATGAAACGCTTTGTTGTGCTGGATAGTTTTCGCGGTATCTGTGCGGTCGCAGTGGTGTTGTTTCATACCCAAATATTGTTGAGCTTTTCCGAGCTCAGCTTCTTCCGGCATGCCGACCTGTTCGTCGAGTTTTTCTTCGTGCTCAGCGGCTTCGTCATGTTTCACGCCTACGGCAGGCGCGAGTTCGGCCCCGCCGTACTCAAGCGCTTCATCATCAGTCGTACCTTCCGTCTGTATCCGCTGCACCTGGTGATGCTGCTGGTCTTCATTGGGCTGGAGTTCGGCAAACTGTGGGCGGAGCACCATGGGTTCTCCTTCAACGACGCAGCGTTCAGCGGCAAAACGGCGCCCGGCGAGATTCTGCCCAATGCGCTGTTGCTGCAGAGCTGGATCGGCAGCTTCAATAGTCTGTCGTTCAATACGCCGGCCTGGAGCATCAGCATCGAGTACTACCTGTACATGGTGCTGGGCTTGGTTCTGCTGGCCATGCCTCGGTATTGCGGTCGAATTCTGGCGCTGGCGACGTTGGTGTCCTTCGCCGCGCTGTATGTCGAGCTAGACGTGATCAAGCCGTTCATCTGGCGTGGCGCCTCGTGCTTCTTCGCTGGCGCCTTGACCTATCGGCTCTATCAGAAACTGGAGCCGGCAATCGGCCGCCTGGGCAATCGCTCATGCTTCACCGTGCTCGAGCTGCTTTGCCTGTTGCTGGTGTACCGCACGCTGATCCACGAGACGCCGCATCAGGGCATCCTGGCGAGCCTCTTGTTCTGCGTCGTGGTGCTGGTGTTCGCCAGCGAGCGCGGAGCGGTGTCGGCGCTATTGCAGCGGCGAGGTTTTGCCCGCCTGGGTGAATTGTCGTTTTCGATCTACCTGACCCATGCGGCGGTGATCTTTGCCTTCACCAGCGCAGCGGTGGTGCTGTCCAAACTCTCGGGCAGCGAATACACCATGATTCTCCAGCAGCCTGGTAGCGAGCAGATCATGCGCTACATCAGCAGCGGTAGCGTGCTGGTGGATGACCTGCTGACGCTGCTGGAATTGGGCATGGTGCTGGCGGTGTCCAGCCTGACGTATCACTACGTGGAGCTGAAGGGAATCGAAATGGGCCGCCGACTGGTGCGCAGCGAGCCGCTACGGCTGTCCGGGGCCTGACGAATCGTCGGCCTGCCGGGACGGTGGCGTCTGGCGAACGGCGGCCACCAGTCGTTCGGTTTCGTGTGCGGGTTCGTCGGATGGCGTGGATTGCGGTTGCGGGCTCGCTGGTGCCGCCACCGGGTAGCCGCGCTGTATCGGCGCTTGTGGCTGGCCGTCGACCGTCCAGTTCAACGTTGCCTCCAGCCGCCCGCCTTCTGCAACGCTGACTCGATTGCTCAGCGGACATTGACGGCTGCCGCTGATCAGCTCGCCGGCCTGACGCGAACGGTTTGTGCCGGCAGAGCTGGTGGACGTCACTTCCAATTGATAGCGCAGCTGGTGGGGCTGTTGGCTGGTGAAGCATAGCCGCAAGCTGACGCGGCCGCTGCCATCGGGGGTCAGCTCCAGCTGTGCGTCGACCGGGGAGGGTGTGGCTGCCAATATCCAGGTCGCCAGCGCGGCGCTCAGCATAACGATGCCCTATCTGTTTTTGCCGCCCGATGACTATTGCTGGTTGATTGTCGCCATGTTGCCGCTGCCGGTCTGCTGGATAATCGCGCTCACGCCTTCGGCGCTCTGCATGATGAAGGCCTGGTTCGACGCGCCCAGCTGCGAAATCGCCGCCTGGCTGTAGGCAGTGATCTGGTTGATCGAAGCGAGGTTGTCTGTGCCGTTCTGCAATACCTCGGCTTCGTTGCCTTCGTAGGCCTGAGCGATGTCGATGCGGTTACCGCTGCCCGCTGATGAGCCCTGGATGCTCTGCCCTCGGCCGCTCTGCTCGACGGTGAGCAGGTTGTCATCGCCGCTCTGGCTGAAGTCGAGTTCGTTGAAGTAGCCCAGCTGCTGGACTTGTGCGACGTTGAATGTGCCGGTCTGTATCAGCTGTAGGCCGTTACCATCGTCCTGCTGGATGTTGGCGAGGTTCTCATCGCCGACCTGATAGACCGCCATGGACAAACCGCGGAACGAGCCGTTCTGGACAAAGGTGAGCGAGTTGCCATTGCCGATCTGGCTGGCCACTGCATTTGCGAAGCCGGTCTGAGTCGCGGAGACGTAGTTGTCGTTGCCGATGCTGCTGATCTGCAGTTCGTTGACCCGCCAGGTCTGCTCGACGTCGGCGCGGTTGCCGTTGCCCTGCTGATAGACGCTCGCGGTGGAGAAATGGCTGTCCAGTGCCTGGTAGATCGACGCGTTGTTGTCGTCGCCGAGCTGTTCGATACCCGCCTGGTTCGACTCGGCGATATCACCCTGATAGACGTTGGCGTCGTTATCGTTGCCGTGCTGGCTGATGACGGCCTGGTTGAGAAGTCCGGTCTGATCGACCGTGGCGCTGTTGGTATCGCCGATCTGTTCAAGCTCGACGCTGTTGTCTGCGTAGAGGTTGCTGGAGGTAGCAAGCAGCACGGCGAGTGCGATGGGGTGCAAGTGGCGCATGGTGCTTCCTTGTCTTTATCGATGCTGGACGATTTGAACGCGTTGTCCGCTTCCGTATTGAATGACGCTGCTGCTCAGGCCGCTGCCGAGCTGCTCGATGCTGGCATTGTTGTCGGAACCTACCTGGGCGATCGCGGCCTGATTGTCGCTGCCGATCTGACTGATGTCGGCCAAGTTGCCTTGGCCGATCTGCAGGATGGTGGCGAGCTGATTCTCACCCTGTTGAAGAATGAAGGCCTGTTGGTCGCTGCCTTGCTGGACGATGCTCGACAGCTGGTTCGCGCCGGTCTGGTTGAGGTCGGCCAGGTTGTCGTTACCTTGCTGCAGTACCTGCGCGGTCTGGCCATCGACCAGTTGCGGGCCAAGCGCTGCCGGGCTTTCGAGGCCCAGCGAACCGCCGGCCAGATCGGCGTTATCCATCAGATCGGCGGCGTGAAGGGGAATAGTGGCAGTCAGCAGGAGAACGGCGAACAAGCCGCGGCGGAACAGCGCTGGACGATCCATGCAAGCACCTCGAAATAGTGCTCGGATTCTTGATTGGCGGAGCGGGGCTGAACATCCATCGAATGGTGCAAAAGGATCGGGCGGTGACGTGCGGTTCGGCTTAATCCCAAAAGCATTCATAGCTCGTCTCGATCCATGTCGAAGGTGTCCTGCAACAGGTTCTGCAATTTGCTGCGGCTGATGTCGTCGAGAATTACCCGAGCGGCGTCTTCTGCAATCGCCTCGATCTCGGTCATGTTCGGCTGCAAGAAGCGGCGGTAGACGGTACGCGGTCCGTATTCCACCCAGACCAGGCTGCCCCAGCGCGCCGAAGGGCGCTCGCGAACGACCAGGTCGTTTTCCAGCTCTGCGGCGTCCTGCAGCTGAAAGCTCAGATAACGGTGAAAATCATGGCCGAAGCGGGAGATGGTGTTGTCGATGATCAACCCGCTCAGTTCCGCCTCGCTTCTGGCCTGCGCCGATTGCTGTTCTTGCGCCTGCAACGGGCCGAGCAGGCACAGGAGCAGCAGACCGAGCGTCAGGCGTGACATGACTCGGACCAATCCAGCCGACCACGCAGCAGAAATGCCGCCTCGGCACGGTTGGATGCGCCGATCTTGCGCAACAGGTTATGGATATGACTCTTGATTGTGTGCGGGCTCAGGCACAGCTGTTCGGCGATCTCGGCGTTGGACAGGCCTTTGCCCGCCAGGCTGAGAATCTCCCGCTCGCGCAGGGTCAACGACGGCTTGCTTCCAGCCATCTGACGCATGCGTCGCCACTGGCTGAGCAGGCGTTCGGTCAATACGCGGGGCAGCCAGTCGCCGCCTTCGAGCAAGACCTGGATGCCATCGAGCAGGTGTTCGCGTGTGGCGTGGCTATAGAACACGCCACGAATGCCAGGGTGCTTGTCGACGAGCTGTTCCGCCTGTTCCGCCGCGATGTTCACCAGCGCCACGGGAGTCTGTTCGTCGAGCTGATCGAGGAGAGTCGAAAGCTGTTCGGTCTGGCTGTTGCCCGCATCGACCAGATAAAGGTCGCTGGTGCCTTTGGCCGCTTCTTCGAGCCGGTTGAGCGATACGTCCAACTGGGCCTGTTCGCCGAGGAAGTGCTTGAAAAACAACCCCAGAAGCTCGTTGCCGGTAAGCAGGGTGACGGTGGGCTGGTTAGCTTCCAGGGGGGTGAGGTCCGCGTCGTCCATGTTCGATCCTTGGTATGGGCCGTTATGCTGCTGAATAAAAGTTACTAAACGACCGGCCAGAAATGGCTAAGTTCAGCGTATCGGTAGGGATTAGGCTGCCATCTGCATCAGGAGGTCGATAAACCGACGGGCGGTTGATGAGGCGGTTGGGCGGGCTTAATGACCGGGGCTAGTCAATCACCCATTGGATGGAGTCCGTAATTTGATGCCGCTTCTCACACCGCAACGCCGACCAACGGACGACTTCATGCGTAGCTGACGAACGGTCGTATGCCGCGGGTGCGCTAGCTCGGCGCTTTTAGGCCGCCAGAAAGAATTTGTAACGCGCAGGATGCAACCCTGACGTTAGGCGGGTGCCCGAATAGAGGTAACGCCTAACGATAGGAGATCGACATGCAAGCGAAGAAAATAGCGGCTTTGACCTTGGCTAGCCTGATGTCCACGGCTGTTTTCGCGGCCGGCACTGCTGATAACGACAGCGCCACCAGCGGCGAAACCATGAACGAGTCGATGGATGGTGTAACCACCGATGACACCAACCGTTCGGGCATGACCACCGGCACGGGCACCACTACCGGCTCGGGCGCGGAGGCGGGTCCTGGAACAGGTACCGGCACCAGCGTTGGCAATAGCACCGGAACCGGTAACAGCGAGACCGGCGCAACCGGTACTGGGTCTGCCACAGGCGGATCGGGTGGTTCAGGCGGCGCAGGTAGCGGTGCGGGTAACTGATGCGTAGCAGCATGGCCCCAGCCTCTGGCTGGGGCTTTTTTGGTAGCAGCGCAGACGCTTGCGTGTCTTTGATTCTCTTACGCGGGGCGCCGAGCTGTCACTTCCAGGAGTGAGCCCAGGAGTTAGCCATGCAACCGCGTATCCCGTTGTTTCTCGCCACCCTGATATTGGCATCCGCTGCCTTGGCGACCGGCACCGGCCCGACGCTGCCGGAGAAAAGCCGCGAACATCCGTTGGACAATCGCGAACCTCGGCAGGACATCATCGAGCGGCAGGATGAAAGTGACGCTCTGTCAAGGCCGCCTACGCTCGAAGCGCCGCCGCAGATACCGCCGATCGAGCCGAGTGAGCAGCGGCCTGAATCGAGTCCTGAGCGGCCCGGAGCCGAAAACGGTTCCACGCCGAGAAGCTGAGCGCTCCTATAAAAAAGGGAGGCCGAAGCCTCCCTGATCATCCACTCGCCGGACTGTCGCTTAAAACAGTACGCGGCTGCGGATCGTGCCGTTGACGTGCTGCAGTTTCTCCAGCGCGAGATCGGAGTACTCCTTGTCCACATCGATCACCACGTAGCCGACCTTCGCGTTGGTCTGCAGGAACTGGCCAGCGATGTTGATGCCGTTCTCGGCGAAGACCTTGTTGATCTCGCTCATCACACCGGGGATGTTCTGGTGAATGTGCAGCAGGCGGTGCTTGCCCGGATGCGACGGCAGCGCCACTTCCGGGAAGTTGACCGAGGACACGGAGGTACCGTTGTCGCTGTACTTGACCAGCTTTTCCGCGACTTCCAGGCCGATGTTGGCCTGAGCTTCGGCGGTGGAACCACCGATGTGCGGCGTGAGGATGACGCGATCCAGGCCACGCAACGGGCTTTCGAACTCTTCGTCGTTGGACTTGGGCTCGACCGGGAACACGTCGATCGCCGCGCCGATCAGATGCTCGTCCTTGATCGCAGCGGCCAAGTGATCCAGCTCGACCACGGTGCCGCGCGCGGCGTTGATCAGGATGCCGCCCTTCTTCATGGCGCGGATTTCCTTCTCGCCGATCATCCATTGGGTGGACGGCAGCTCCGGCACGTGCAGCGAAACGATGTCGCACATGCCCAGTAGCTCGTACAGCGAGCCGATCTGGGTGGCGTTGCCCAGCGGCAGCTTGGTCACCACGTCGTAGAAATACACCTGCATGCCCAGGCCTTCGGCGAGTACCGACAGCTGCGTGCCGATCGAGCCGTAGCCGATGATGCCCAGCTTTTTGCCGCGAATCTCGAAGGAGTTGGCCGCCGACTTGATCCAGCCACCGCGATGGCAGGAGGCGTTCTTCTCGGGGATGCCGCGTAGCAGCAGGATGGCTTGGGCGAGAACCAGCTCGGCTACCGAGCGGGTGTTGGAGTAGGGCGCGTTGAACACCGCGATACCGCGCTCGCGGGCGGCATTGAGGTCGACCTGGTTGGTGCCGATGCAGAAGCAGCCAACAGCGATCAGCTTCTTGGCGCAGTCGAAGACCTCCTCGGTGAGCTGGGTACGCGAGCGGATGCCGATGAAGTGCGCGTCGGCGATCTTTTCCTTCAGCTCGCTCTCGGAAAGCGCGGTCTTGAGGTACTCGATATTGGAGTAGCCTGCGGCCTTGAGAGTGTCGACAGCGTTCTGGTGCACGCCTTCGAGGAGAAGGAACTTGATCTTGCTCTTGTCGAGAGAGGTCTGGCTCATCTGCGTTAAAACCTTAAGGCCGAGGGATAACTGAAGTGTCCAGCGAGGGCTGGCCGACCCGGTATTGGCGGTGTCGGAAGTCTGCCGAGGCACGTCTTAAAGGGGCTCGTATGCTAGCATACGGCCCCCTCGAAACACCCATATCCTGAGCTGAAGCGTGCTCAGGGTGACCATGAATCGAATGAGAGTTCACATGATGACCGATGCTGCCCTGATCGATGAGCTGAAGACCCTGGTCGAGCCCGGCAAGGTGCTGATCGACGCCGATTCGCTTGCCGCCTATGGCAAGGACTGGACTAAGCATTTCGCCCCGGCGCCCTCGGCCATCGTTTTTCCGAAGACCGTCGAGCAGGTGCAAGCCATCGTGCGCTGGGCCAATGAGCGCAAGGTCGCGCTGGTGCCGTCGGGGGGGCGCACCGGGCTATCCGCAGCGGCCGTGGCGGCCAACGGCGAGGTGGTGGTCTCCTTCGATTACATGAACCAGATCCTGTCGTTCGACGAAATGGACCGTACCGTGGTCTGCCAGCCGGGCGTGATCACCGCGCAACTGCAGCAGTTCGCCGAGGACAAGGGCCTGTATTACCCGGTGGATTTCGCTTCGGCCGGCTCCAGCCAGATCGGCGGCAATATCGGCACCAACGCCGGCGGCATCAAGGTGATCCGCTACGGCATGACCCGCAACTGGGTGGCCGGGCTCAAGGTCGTCACCGGCAAGGGCGACCTGCTGGAACTGAACAAGGACCTGATCAAGAACGCCACCGGCTACGACCTGCGCCAGCTGTTCATCGGCGCCGAAGGCACCCTGGGCTTCGTCGTCGAGGCGACCATGCGTCTGGAGCGCCAGCCGACCAACCTCACCGCCATGGTCCTCGGCACGCCGGACTTCGATTCGATCATGCCGGTGCTGCACGCCTTCCAGGACAAGCTGGACCTGACAGCCTTCGAATTCTTCTCCGACAAGTGCCTGGACAAGATTCTCGGTCGCGGCGATATCCCGGCGCCCTTCGAGACCCGCGCACCCTTCTACGCGCTGCTCGAATTCGAGGCCACCACCGAAGCGCGCGCCGAGCAGGCGCTGGCGACCTTCGAGCATTGCGTCAATGAGGGCTGGGTGCTCGACGGGGTGATGAGCCAGAGCGAGCAGCAGCTGCAGAACCTGTGGAAATTGCGCGAGTACATCTCCGAGACCATCAGCCACTGGACGCCGTACAAGAACGACATCTCGGTCACCGTTTCCAAAGTGCCGGCCTTCCTCGCCGACATCGACGCCATCGTTACCGGCAACTATCCGGATTTCGAAGTGCTCTGGTACGGTCACATCGGTGACGGCAACCTGCACCTGAACATCCTCAAGCCCGAGTCGCTGTCCAAGGACGAGTTCTTCGACAAGTGCGCTTCGGTCAACAAGTGGGTATTCGAGACGGTCGAAAAATACAACGGTTCGATTTCCGCCGAACACGGCGTCGGCATGACCAAGCGCGACTACCTGGAATACAGCCGTTCGCCGGCAGAAATCGCTTATATGAAGGCGATCAAGGCGGCGTTCGATCCGAACAGCATCATGAACCCCGGCAAGATATTCGCGGTTTGAAGTAGGGCGGGTGTAACCCGCCAAGGGCATCGGCGGGTTGCACCCGCCCTACGGATCAAAAAGGATCTCCCATGACTTACAAACACCAGTACACCGACGGCACGCCGATTCATTACCCGCTGGGCAAGGTGGTTTGCATCGGCCGCAACTACGCCGAGCATGCCAAGGAACTGAACAACCCGGTGCCCACCGAGCCGTTGCTGTTCATCAAGGCCGGCAGTTGCACGGTGCCGCTGGAAGGCGGCTTCAGTATTCCGGGCGACCGCGGCGCGGTACATTACGAAGCGGAAATCGCGGTGCTGATCGGCAAGCCGCTGTCGCGCAAGCCCAACGAGGAAGAAGTCCGCGATGCCATCTCCGGCTTCGCTCCGGCGCTGGACCTGACCCTGCGCGACGTGCAGGCGAAGCTCAAGGAAAAGGGCCACCCCTGGGAGATCGCCAAAAGCTTCGACGGTGCCTGCGTGCTGGCGCCGTTCGTGCCGGGCGATGCGGTACAGGATCTGACCGACCTTGGTATTCGCCTGAGCATCAACGGCGAAGTGCGCCAGGACGGCAACAGCAGCCAGATGCTCAATGCGATTCTGCCGCTGCTGCAACACATCGCCGGGCATTTCAGCCTGCAACCGGGTGACGTGGTGCTGACCGGCACGCCGGCAGGAGTCGGCCCGCTGAATCAGGGCGATCAGGTGGTGCTCGAACTCGTCGGGCTGTCTCGCTTCGAGAGCCAGGTGCTCTGATCAATCCGGCCGGATGCGCGCCAACCATCCGGCCATATTTTTCGTATCGCCACCTTCCTGGCTCGTGCTGTAATCCGGCGCTCTTTCTTGTGTCGGTTCGTTCATGCCAGCCAGATCTTCACGCCTTTCCCGCCTGCGCCTGTCTTTCTATCTTCTGCTCGGTTTCATCGTTACCACGATAGTCGTCGCCGGCTTGCTGCTGCACTGGGACGATCAGCTGAAACTCTACTGGCAGGAACAAACCACGGATGCCGAGCAACGCGCGGCGAGCATCTGGCTGCCTGATTACGAGCTGGTGCTGGAAACCACCCTGGCCGGGCTGGAGGAAGACGAAACCTCGGGTCTGACCTGGAACCCTGAAACCGGCACGCTGTTCACTGTTACCGGGCAAAACCCGCAGTTGGTGGAATTCACCAGCGGCGGTGTGGTGCTGCGGCGCATTCGGCTGACAGGCTTTTCCGATCCCGAAGCGGTTGAAGCGCTGGACGACGGACGATTGGCTATCGTCGACGAGCGCCGCCGGCTGGTGGCGGTGTTCCGGTTGGCTCCGGGCGTTGAAAGCCTGGATCTGGACGATCTCGCGCTTTATGACCTGGGCTTCGACGACGCGGGAAACAAGGGCTTCGAGGGGCTGGCCTGGAACCCGCGTACCCGGCGCATGCTGCTCGCCAAAGAGCGCGACCCGCAGGGGCTGTTCGAACTGCCATTTCCCGGTGAAGACGGCGCTGCCGGCGTGCTCGAGGCGCTGCCTGCTCAGCCGCTGCTGGTTCGTGATATTTCCTCGGTGGCCATCGACCCTCGAACCGGTCACACCCTGATGCTCTCCGATGAATCACGGCTGTTGGTCGAACTCGACCTGCAGGGGCGGCCTAGCAGCTTCATCAGTCTGTTAGGCGGCCTCAACGGCTTGGTGGAAGGCATCGATCAGGCCGAAGGTGTTGCCATGGACGAGCGCGGCGACATCTATGTCGTCGGCGAGCCCAACCGCTTCTATGTCTTCAGCCGTAAGCGGTGACACCACTGCGGACATTGATTTCAAGTCACCCGCCGTCTCGCCTGTTAAGGTTCGGCTCAGGATGAAGGCGCACAATCGCGGTCTTTTCGTTCTTGTCGGGTAGCAACATGCATAGGGTTCTCAAGATATTTCTGGCTGCATTCGCCGCGCTGATCCTGCTGCTTTCGGTCGCGGCTGGCGTGCATTACCAACTATTCGAGCGAGCCTGGTTCACGATCTCGCAATGGCATCAGGCCGATGAGCGCCCGGTCGCTTCGTTGTGGCTGCCAGACTATCGTGCCGTGATACAGGCCATGCCGGTGCTGGGTATCGAAGACGACCTTTCTGCGCTGACCTACGACCCGGATCGCCAAAGCCTGATCGCAGTGACTAATGGCAATCCGCAGCTGCTCGAACTCAGCCTGGAAGGGGAACTGCTGCGGGCAATTCCTTTAGTTGGTTTCGGTGATCCGGAGGCGATCGAATATATCTCGCGTGGTGTTTATGTGGTCAGCGACGAACGCCTGCAGCGGCTGCTGCGTGTTGAGATCGACGAGCAGACTCAATCGGTCGATGCCGCGAACGTGCAGCAGTTATCGCTAGGTATCGGGCAGAACGGCAATAAGGGCTTCGAGGGGCTGGCCTATGACGTGGTAGGTAATCGCTTGTTCGTGGCCAAGGAGCGCGACCCGGTGCGGATTTACGAAATCACCGGTTTTCCCTTTGCCGAGGATGATCGACTGCTCTCCATACACGTCAGTGAGAACCGCGAGCGGGACGCCGATCTCTTCCTGCGGGACTTGTCCAGCCTGCAATACCACGCGCAGAGCGGCCACCTGCTGGCGCTGTCCGACGAATCGCGTCTGGTGGTGGAGCTGGACGTAGCGGGCAAGCCCATCAGCAGCCTGTCGCTGAGTGCCAGCAAGAATGGTCTGGAAAAGGATGTGCCGCAGGCCGAAGGCATCGCCATGGGGCTGGACGGCACACTCTATATGGTCAGCGAGCCAAACCTGTTCTACGTGTTTCGCAAGGGCGGTTAGCCCGCTCTTTCGAGCGGCTGAGCGGACTTAACGCTTCAGCGTCTGCACTCCATCCTTGGTCCCCAGCAACAGCACATCAGCCGGGCGAGCGGCGAACAGGCCGTTGGTGACCACGCCGACGATGTTGTTGATCTGTGCTTCGACATCCGGCGCAAAGCCGATCATCAAGTTGTGCACGTCGAGGATGACGTTGCCGTTGTCGGTGACTACGCCGTCGCGGTAGACCGGATCGCCGCCCAGCTTGACCAGTTCGCGTGCCACATGGCTGCGCGCCATGGGGATGACTTCCACCGGTAGTGGGAATTCGCCGAGGCGCTCGACCCGCTTGCTGCCGTCGGCGATGCAGATGAAGGTGCGAGCCACCGCCGCGACGATCTTCTCGCGGGTCAGGGCCGCGCCGCCGCCCTTGATCAGTTCCAGGTGGTCGTTGGCTTCGTCGGCGCCGTCAACGTAGAACTCCAGTTCCGGCACCGAATTGAGGTCGTAGACCGGGATGCCGTGGCCTTTCAGGCGCTCGGCGGTGGCCTCCGAGCTGGCCACGGCGCCGTCGAAGAAGCCCTTGTGCTTGGCCAGCAGGTCGATGAAGAAGTTGGCGGTCGAGCCGGTGCCGATGCCAATGATGCTGCGGTCGTTGAGCTGCGGCACGATGAGGTCGACGGCAGCCTGGGCGACGGCCTGCTTGAGTTGATCCTGGGTCATGGGGGAGTCCGGGCGGGAAAGACGAGCCGACGATTATAGCCCTGCGCCGGCGGCGGGTCTTGTCCGTCGGGCTTCGGCAGGGCAATCGCGCCATGCGCTGAAAGAGCCGAAAAGACGCTGGAAAGCTGGAGGCTGGACGACAAGCGGCCCGGGCTTGAGCGCGAACTGCCGGTTGTAGCCCGCCAGCCTTCAGCGCTTTGATCGAATGGCGTGCTGCGCAATAACGCCATTACCCAGCTGCGTCGGCGTTTCGATTGTCGGTGGTCGATGGGTTTTGCGCGGGGTAGACTCGTTGACCCCGCAAAGCCCGCCAAGATGCCCATCATGCTCGAACAGTACGTCAAGAAGATCCTCACCTCGCGCGTCTATGACGTCGCGGTCGAAACCCCGCTACAGCCCGCCCGCCAGCTTTCCGAGCGGCTCGGTAACCAGATTCTGCTCAAACGCGAGGATCTGCAGCCGGTGTATTCCTTCAAGATTCGTGGCGCCTACAACAAGCTGGCGCAGCTGTCCCCTGAGGAGCTGGCGCGCGGCGTGGTCACGGCATCGGCCGGCAACCATGCCCAGGGGCTGGCGCTGGCGGCGCGGGAGTTGGGAATCAAGGCGACCATCGTCATGCCGCGCACCACGCCGGAGCTGAAGGTGCAGGGCGTGCGCGCCCGTGGCGGCAAGGTGGTGCTGCATGGTGACGCCTTCCCTGACGCGCTGGCCCATTCGCTGAAGCTGGTCGAGGAAAAAGGCTACGTCTATATCCACCCTTATGACGATCCGCACGTAATCGCCGGGCAGGGCACCGTGGCGATGGAAATTCTCCGCCAGCATCAGGGGCCGCTGGATGCCGTGTTCGTGCCGGTCGGCGGCGGTGGGCTGATCGCGGGTATCGCGGCCTACATCAAGTATCTGCATCCTGAAACCAAGGTCATCGGTGTCGAACCGGACGATTCCAACTGCCTTCAGCAGGCGATGGCGGCGGGCGAGCGCGTGGTGCTGTCGCAGGTGGGGCTGTTCGCTGATGGCGTCGCGGTGGCGCAGATCGGCGAGCACTGTTTCGAGCTCTGCAAAAACTATGTCGACGAGGTGATCACCGTCAGCACCGACGAGATCTGCGCGGCGATCAAGGACATCTACGACGACACCCGCTCGATCACCGAGCCGGCCGGTGCGCTGGCCGTCGCGGGGATCAAGAAATACGTCGAGCGTGATGGCGTCACCAATCAAGTGCTGGTGGGCGTCGATTCGGGCGCCAACGTCAACTTCGACCGGCTGCGCCACGTCGCCGAGCGTGCCGAGCTGGGCGAGAAGCGCGAGGCGATCATCGCCGTGACCATCCCCGAGCAACCGGGCAGCTTCAAGGCCTTCTGCGAGGCGATCGGCAAGCGTCAGATCACCGAGTTCAACTACCGTTTCCACCAGAACGGCGAGGCGCACATCTTTGTCGGCGTGCAGACGCATCCAGAAAACGATCCGCGTGCGACGCTGGTCGCGGGCTTGCAGCAAAAGGGCTTCCCGGTACTGGACCTTACCGACAATGAACTGGCCAAGCTGCACATTCGTCATATGGTCGGCGGCCATGCGTCGGGCGTGAGCGACGAGGTCGTGTTCCGCTTCGAATTTCCCGAACGTCCGGGTGCGCTGTTCAACTTCCTCAGCAACCTGGGCGGGCGTTGGAATATCTCGATGTTCCACTACCGTAACCATGGCGCAGCCGATGGCCGCGTGGTCGCCGGGCTGCAGGTGCCGGCCGACGAACGCCACTTGCTGCCGGCGGCGCTGGACAAGATCGGCTATCGCTACTGGGACGAGACGGACAACCCGGCCTATCAGCTGTTTCTGGGCTGACGCGTCCTGAGCTGACGAGAGAACAGATGGAACATTACAAGCTGCTATACATCGCCCATGCCGCGCTGGCGGTCATCCTGACGCTCGGGCTGATTGCCCACATTGCCATGCTCTGGAAGGCCTGGCGGCGAGCCGATCCTGCCGTGCTGCAACAAAAGCTGCGTAGAACCCGGCTGATGTCGCTGCCGTTGCTCGCGGTGCTGGCGCTGTTGCTGCCGGCGACCGGCTGGTGGCTGGCACATCTGGCGCGCTTTCCGCTCGGTCAGCTGTGGTTGCTCACCAGCTCGGTGCTGTTTCTGCTATTGGTGCCGCTCGGGTTGTTGCTCAGCGGTCGCCTGCGCGCCTGGCAGGGGCTGGGTGATACGCCGGCGCCTTCTTCGCTTCCGCGTTTTGCGCTGGTCTATGCCGGTTTGATCCTGCTGATCCTGATCGCCATCATGGGTTTGATGGGCGCCAAGCCGGTCTGATGCGTAACCTGTGGGCCGATCCATTCGGCCCTACGAACGCACCGTGAAGCGCAACAGATCCTAGCGCAGCGACAGAATCTGCCAGCCACGCTGCTGCGCAATCTCGCGCAGGGTCGGATCGGGATCGACCGCAACCGGGTGGCTGACCCGATCGAGCAGCGGCAGGTCGTTGCGCGAATCGCTATAGAAGTAGGCGTCATCCAGGCTCTGGTCGTTTTCCTCCAGCCAGCGCTCGATCCGTGTGACCTTGCCTTCCTGAAAGCAGGGCACATCGGTGAGGCGACCGGTATAGCGTCCGTCGATCATCTCGCATTCGGTGGCCAGCAGCGTATCGACCCCCAGGCGCTTGGCGATCGGCCCGGTGATGAAGCGGTTGGTGGCGGTAATGATTACGACCCGGTCTCCGGCCTCGTGATGCTGGCGCACCAGGGCCTCGCCCTTGGCCAGCACGATGGGCTCGATATGGTCGCGCATGAATTCGTTATGCCACTGCTCCAGCTGCGCCATCTCGCTACGACCCAGCAGTTCCTGACAAAAGTTCTGATATGCCAGCACATCTAGCTCGCCTGCCAGGTAGTCCTGGTAGAAGGCGTCGTTGCGCGCCCGGTAATCGGTGGCGTCGACCAGGTTGCGTTGGCAGAGGAATTCGCCCCAGGCATGGTCGCTGTCACCGGCCAGCAGGGTGTTGTCGAGATCGAATAGAGCCAGGCGCACGCTGCGTTCCTCGAAGCGATGAAGGGACGCGAAGCATAGCGGGATTGCCCGGTGCATGGCACCTGCAAGGCTCCAGCCGGACCTCAGCACTGGTGGATGATTGGCATGCTCAGCGCGCTTTCTGCTTGTCGGCTTTTTGTGGAACAATGCCGCGACATGCGTTTGCGAGGTTGTATGCCGTGATCGACTCCGATGGTTTTCGCCCCAATGTCGGCATCATCCTGACCAATGATGACGGGCAGGTATTGTGGGCACGACGGATTAATCAGGACGCCTGGCAATTTCCGCAAGGCGGTATCAATCCGCGCGAGACGCCGGAAGAGGCGCTCTACCGCGAACTCAACGAAGAAGTCGGGCTCGAGCAGCAGGACGTGAAGATCCTCGCCTGCACCCGTGGCTGGCTGCGTTACCGCCTGCCGCAACGTCTGGTGCGCACCCATAGTCAGCCGCTGTGCATTGGGCAGAAGCAAAAATGGTTTCTGCTGCGTTTGACCGGCGCCGAGGATCGGGTGCGCATGGATCTGACCGGCAAACCCGAATTCGACGGCTGGCGCTGGGTCAGCTACTGGTACCCGCTGGGCCAGGTCGTCACCTTCAAGCGCGAGGTTTATCGTCGCGCCTTAAAAGAACTCGCCCCGCGCCTGATGGCGCGGGACTGACGGGAGAAAGCCTCTGAGCATGCTCGGCACGCTGCGCAAGATTGTCCAGGAAGTAAATGCCGCCAAGGACCTCAAGGCGGCATTGGGCATTATCGTGCTGAGGGTTCGCGAGGCCATGGGCAGCCAGGTCTGCTCGGTCTACCTGCTCGATCCCGAGTCGGGCCGTTTCGTTTTGATGGCTACCGAGGGCTTGAACAAGAAAGCTATCGGCAAGGTCAGCATGGCGCCGAACGAGGGCCTGGTCGGGCTGGTTGGCACCCGCGAGGAGCCGCTCAACCTCGAACACGCTTCCGAGCATCCGCGCTACCGCTACTTCGCCGAAACCGGGGAGGAGCGCTATGCCTCGTTCCTCGGTGCGCCAATCATTCACCACCGGCGGGTGATGGGCGTGCTGGTCATCCAGCAGAAGGAGCAGCGTCTGTTCGATGAGGGCGAGGAAGCCTTCCTCGTCACCATGAGCGCGCAGCTCGCCGGCGTCATCGCCCATGCCGAGGCGACCGGCTCGATCCGCGGTCTCGGCCGACAGGGCAAGGGCATCCAGGAAACCCGCTTCATCGGCATTCCCGGCGCGCCGGGTGCGGCTGTCGGCACCGCGGTAGTGGTGCTGCCACCGGCGGACCTCGATGTGGTGCCGGACAAGTCGATTGGCAAGCAAGAGGTCGAAAGTGAGCTGGCGCTTTTCGAATCGGCGCTGCAGGCCGTACGTGCCGATATGCGTGCGTTGTCCGAGCGGCTTGCCAGCCAGATGCGCAAGGAAGAGCGCGCATTGTTCGACGTCTACCTGATGATGCTCGACGATTCCGCGTTGGGCGGCGAGGTGACCCGGCTCATTCGCACCGGCCAGTGGGCGCAGGGCGCATTGCGTCAAGTGGTTGGTGCCCACGTCGTGCGCTTCGAAATGATGGACGATGCCTACCTCAGCGAGCGTGCCTCCGACGTCAAGGATATCGGCCGGCGCCTGCTCGGCTACCTGCAGGAAGCACGCAAGCAGACCCTGACCTATCCCGAAAAGACCATTCTGGTCAGCGAAGAGCTGTCTCCGGCGATGTTCGGCGAAGTGCCGGAAGGCCGGCTGGCTGGCATGGTTTCCGTGCTGGGTTCCAGCAACTCCCATGTCGCCATCCTCGCCCGTGCCATGGGCATTCCCACGGTAATGGGTGCGGTGGACCTGCCGTATTCAAAGGTCGATGGCATTGAGCTGATCATCGACGGCACGCGCGGCGAGATCATTACCAACCCGGCCAAGGTGCTGCGCGAGCAATACCTGGTGCTCGCCGAGCAGGAACGCCAACTCTCCGAAGGGTTGGACATCTTGCGCGAGCTGCCCTGCGAAACCACCGATGGCCTGCGCATTCCGTTGTGGGTCAATACTGGGTTGCTGGCCGATGTGGTGCGCGCGCAGGAACGCGGTGCCGAAGGCGTCGGGCTGTATCGCACCGAAGTGCCTTTCATGATCAAGGAGCGCTTCCCCAGCGAAAAGGAGCAGATGGCGATCTATCGCGAGCAGCTGGAAGCCTTCCATCCGCTGCCGGTCACCATGCGCACCCTGGATATCGGCGGCGACAAGAGTCTGCCGTATTTTCCGATCAAGGAAGAGAATCCCTTCCTTGGCTGGCGCGGCATCCGCGTCACCCTGGATCATCCGGAGATTTTCCTGTTGCAGACCCGTGCGATGCTCAAGGCCAGCGCCGGGCTGAACAACCTGCGTATTTTGCTGCCGATGATTTCGGGTATTCACGAACTGGAAGAGGCCATGCACCTTATTCACCGTGCCTGGGGCGAGGTGCGGGATGAGGGAACGGACGTCGAGATGCCGCCGATCGGCGTAATGATCGAAGTGCCGGCGGCGGTTTATCTGACTCGCGAGCTGGCGCGTCAGGTGGACTTCATCTCGGTGGGCTCGAACGACCTCACTCAGTATCTGCTGGCGGTCGACCGCAACAATCCGCGCGTTGCCGATCTCTACGATTATCTGCACCCGGCGGTACTCGAGGCGTTGCAGCGCATCGTTCGCGAGGCCCACGACGAGGGTAAGCCGGTGAGCATCTGCGGCGAGATGGCAGGCGATCCCGGTGCGGCTATCCTGCTCTTGGCGATGGGTTTCGACAGCCTGTCGATGAACGCCACCAACTTGCCGAAAGTGAAATGGATGCTGCGCCAGATCAGTTCATCCATGTCTCGCGAACTGCTGGCCAAGGTGATGCTGATGGACAGCCCGCAGGTGATTCATGCCACGGTGCAGCTGACCCTGCGCAATCTCGGCCTCGATCGCATGCTCAACCCATCGGCGGCGATCTAGTGATCTGAAACAGTATTCGGTGTTGGCGCGTCCCCACGATTAGCGGCGCCTGGCCCGGCTATACGCTCACGCCTCAATTTCTCGGTGAACCTCGCCCGGCAACGGCGGCAGACTAACGCGGCTCTCGCCTAGCACGCCGGCTGGACCGAAGCTACGTTCGATGATCTCCGCCGAGCCATCGGCGCGGCGAATCAGCGCGGTGCTGGCGCGGGTTCCGTAATCGGCGCTGGCGATGAATATGCTGGATAGTCTCTTTTCCCACTCATACGGCACGCCGGTGCTGGGCAGGTCGGCGTCTGTGGCGAGCTTTGCGTCGCTCAACAGCCGGAGCAGATCGTCCGCTTGCGGTGCGGTCAGGCATTCGTGCAGCGCTGAGCGGGCGCGCACCAGTTTCGGCCAGGGCGTGTTCAATGCCGCGTTGGATAAACCGTAGATGCCAGCGGACAGCTGTTCCGGCATCCCGCTGTGTGAATTGAGATACCAGAATTCACGCGCGTCGCCGACCAGCAGATTGAAGCCCGAATAGTCCTGCAGGTTGCCGGCCAGCTCGACCAGATAAGCCTCAGGCGACAGTTGGCCGCGCAGAAAGCGCTCCGGCAATTCGCCCCGAGAGCGCGATCCGAGCGGTGCTCCAGGCTCGCGGATATTCGTCAGCGCGGCGAAGCGGCCTTCGCGCCCGACGCCCATCCAGGTACCGCCGGCCTGCAGATCGCGGCCGGCGACGATGTGCGGTGCGTCCTCCCAGGCAGCGAGAGGCTGGCTGGGGCGCGCATGAAACTCGTCACGGTTGGCCGCGACGATCAGTGGCAGCGCATGGGTCGGGCGCCAGGCGAAGACGATTAGGCACATAGGCGTCGAAAAAGGCGATGGAGGCTGGAGGCTAGACGAAAAAGCGGTCAAGACGCTAGCTCCGATGGCTTGCAGACGTATTCTGTTTTTTCTCAACGGTTTCGCGGCCCATGTAAAGCCTCCAGCGTTCAGCCTCCAGCCCGCTTTTCCGCTACCATGCCGCTTTGCTTTTTCAGGACGGTCCGATGGAGTTCGTGCTTTATCTGCTGCTAGGCGGATTCGCTGGTGTGCTGGCCGGGCTGTTCGGTGTCGGCGGCGGGATGATCATCGTCCCGGTGCTGGTGTTCAGCTTTACCGTGCAAGGTTTCGACCCGCAGGTGCTCACTCATCTTGCTGTCGGCACCTCGCTGGCGACGATCATCTTCACCTCGCTGAACTCGATCCTGGCCCACCACCGCAAAGGCGCGGTGCAATGGTCGGTAGTGCTGTGGATGACCCTTGGCATTCTGCTCGGCGCTGCGCTGGGCAGCGTGACGGCCGCGGCGATCCAGGGGCCGATGCTGCAGAAGATCATCGGCGTGTTCGCCATCGCCATGGCGATCCAGATGGCCTTCTCGTTGCAGCCCAAGGCCAGCGGTGGCGTGCCCGGCAAGCCCGGGCTGACGCTGGCGGGCGTGGTGGTTGGCTGGGCTTCGGCGATCTTCGGGATTGGCGGCGGCTCACTGACGGTGCCCTTTCTCAGCTGGCGCAGCGTGCCGATGCAGCAGGCCGTCGCGACGTCTGCGGCCTGTGGTCTGCCCATCGCCTTGGTCGGCGCGTTGAGTTTCGTGGTGGTCGGCTGGCAGGATGCGCACCTGCCGGAATGGAGCTTCGGTTTCGTCTATCTGCCGGCAATGGTGGGCATCGCGATCACCAGCATGTTCTTCGCCCGTATCGGTGTTCACTTGGCGCACCGACTGTCGGCGCTGATGCTCAGGCGTTTGTTCGCGCTGTTGCTGCTTTGCGTTGGTATCAACTTTTTGATCTGAGGAAACCCGGATGTTGCCTTATCCGCAGATAGACCCGGTAGCCGTCTCGCTCGGACCGCTGCAGATTCACTGGTACGGTCTGATGTATCTGATCGGCATCGGCGGCGCCTGGCTGCTCGCGTCGCGTCGCCTGCACCGTTTCGACCCCAGCTGGAACAAGGACAAACTTTCCGACCTCGTTTTCTGGGTCGCCATGGGCGTGATCGTCGGCGGGCGGCTGGGCTACGTGCTGTTCTATGACTTGGCGTCCTACCTCAACGATCCGAGCCTGATCCTGCAGGTCTGGAAGGGCGGTATGTCGTTCCATGGCGGTCTGATCGGCGTGCTGCTGTGCACCTGGATCTTCGCCCGACGCAACGGCAAAAGTTTTTTCCAACTGATGGATTTCATCGCACCCTTCGTACCCATCGGCCTGGGCGCCGGACGCATCGGCAACTTCATCAATGCCGAGTTGTGGGGCAAGGCGACGGATGTGCCTTGGGCGATGGTGTTCCCCACCGATCCGCAGCAACTCGCGCGGCACCCCTCGCAGCTGTACCAGTTCGCGCTGGAGGGCGTGGCGCTGTTCATCATTCTCTGGATCTATTCGAGCAAGCCGCGGCCAACCATGGCGGTGTCCGGGCTATTCGCAGTGTGCTACGGCATCTTCCGTTTCATCGTCGAGTTCGTGCGGGTGCCCGATGTCCAGCTCGGCTACCTGGCCTTCGGCTGGCTGACCATGGGTCAGGTGCTGTGCGTGCCGATGGTGCTGATTGGTCTCGGCATGATCGCCTGGGGCTATCGCCACGAGCCGGTCAAGGCGTCTGCCTGAGCCACGCAGCCCGGCTTGTCGCCAAGCGCAAGACAAGCCTGGCGCCTGCTCTTACTATTCGCAGGTTCCTTTCACCGCGCCTCGGCGCCCGCTTCGAGCCCATCGATGAAACAGTATCTCGACCTGATGCGCCATGTGCGCAAGAACGGCACTTTCAAGAGCGATCGCACCAGCACCGGAACCTATAGCGTGTTCGGCTACCAGATGCGCTTCGATCTGGCCGACGGTTTCCCGCTGGTGACCACCAAGAAGTGCCACCTCAAATCCATCATCCACGAGCTGCTGTGGTTCCTGCAGGGCGACACCAATGTGCGCTACCTGCAGGAAAACGGCGTGCGCATCTGGGACGAGTGGGCCGACGAGAATGGCGAGCTGGGGCCGGTCTACGGTTACCAGTGGCGTAACTGGCCGGCACCCAATGGCGAGTCGGTCGACCAGATCGCCAAGCTGGTGCAGATGATCAAAAGCAATCCGGATTCGCGGCGGCTGATCGTCTCGGCCTGGAACCCGGCGCTGGTCGACCAAATGGCGCTGCCGCCATGCCATGCGCTATTCCAGTTCTATGTTGCCGACGGCAAGCTCAGCTGCCAGTTGTATCAGCGCTCGGCGGACATCTTCCTCGGCGTGCCCTTCAACATTGCCAGCTACGCGCTGCTGACGCTGATGGTGGCGCAGGTCTGCGATCTGCAGCCGGGTGAGTTCATCTGGAGCGGCGGCGACTGCCATCTGTACGCCAACCATCTGGAGCAGGCCGATCTGCAGCTGACCCGCGAGCCGCTGCCGCTGCCGACAATGAAGCTCAATCCCGACGTAAAAGACCTGTTCGCCTTCCGCTTCGAGGATTTCGAGCTGGTTGGCTACGAAGCGCATCCGCACATCAAGGCGCCGGTAGCCGTCTGATCGGACGCTGGTCAGGTTCTTCGTCGCCGATAACCTGATTGTCACAATGGCGCTATAGACTCGGCCGATTGTGTTTTCGGGAGGTCAGGCGTGCGCAGGGTAGTGTTCAATCAGAAAGGCGGTGTCGGTAAATCCAGCATCGCCTGCAATCTTGCGGCGGTGAGTGCGGCCGAAGGCTACCGCACCTTGCTGGTGGACCTCGATGCCCAGGCCAACTCCAGCCATTACCTCAGCGGGTTAGTAGGGGATGATCTACCCACCGGCATCGCCGATTACTTCAAACAGATACTCGCCGGTGGCGCAGCGGGCAAGAAGGCGCGGCCGCCGATCAGCGAGACCCGCTTCGATAATCTGCACCTGGTCTGCGCCACAGCCGAACTGGCAGACCTGCAACCGAAGCTCGAAGCCAAGCACAAGATCAACAAGCTGCGAAAGCTGCTGGAAAGCCTCTCCGAGGAATATGAGCGGATTTACATCGATACGCCGCCCGCGCTGAATTTCTTCACCGTATCCGCGTTGATTGCCGCGGACCGCTGCCTGATTCCGTTCGACTGTGACAGCTTCTCCCGGCAGGCGCTGTACAGCTTGCTCGACGAGATCGAGGAGTTACAGGAAGACCACAACGAGGGGCTCGAGGTCGAGGGCATTGTGGTCAATCAGTTTCAGCCGAGGGCGGCGCTGCCGCAGCAGATGATCAATGAGCTGCTGGCCGATGGCTTACCGGTGCTGCCGGTGCATCTGATGAGCTCGGTGCGTATGCGCGAATCGCATCAGGTCTGCATGCCGCTGATTCATTATGACCCGCGGCACAAGCTGACTCAGCAGTTCGTCGCGCTGCATGCGCATCTGGAGGGCCGCTGATTCACTCGTCGCGCGAGCCTTCGATCTTGCGCCCGAGCCGTGAGGCGTAGAGCTCGCCGATGATGCCGCGGCGGAAGATCAGCACGCAGACCATGAAAATGATGCCCGTGACCAGCGTGACCGGCAGCTCCGAGGTGGCGAAGTAGTTGCCCAGGCTGGTCACCAGCGCGGCGCCGAACACCGGGCCGACCAGCGTGCCGATGCCGCCGAGCAGCGTCATCAATACCACCTCGCCGGACATCTGCCAGCTGACGTCGGTGAGGGTGGCGAACTGGAACACCAGCGCCTTCAACCCTCCGGCCAGCCCGGCCAGCGCCGCCGACATGACGAAGGCGCCGAGCTTGTAGCGGAACACCGAATAGCCGAGAGAGATTGCGCGGTTTTCGTTCTCGCGAATCGACCTGAGGATCATGCCGTAGGGCGAATTGACGATGCGCCAGATCGCCAGCATCCCGAGCAGGAAGACCGTCAGCACGAAGAAGTACATGCTCAGCGGCTCTTTCAGATCGATCAGCCCGAACAGGTGGCCGCGAGGAATGCCCTGGATGCCGTCTTCGCCGTGAGTGAAGGGTGCCTGCAGGCAAAAGAAGAAGAACATCTGCGACAGCGCCAGGGTGATCATCGTCGAGTAGATGCCTTGCCGGCGGATCGCCAGAAAGCCGATCACCAAGCCCAGAAACGCAGCGCCGACCACGCCGGCCAGAATGCCCAGCTCCGGCGTCAGGCCCCATTCCTTGACCGCATGGGCGGTGAAATAGGCGGCGCCGCCGAAGAACGCGGCATGGCCGAACGAGAGAATGCCGGTGTAGCCGAGCAGCAGGTTGAACGCGCAGGCGAACAGCGCGAAGCACATCACCTTCATCAGGAACACGGGGTAGAAATACAGCGGCGCCAATACCAGCGCGACGATGCCAAGAAGGATCAGCATCCGTTCCGGATTCCAATGCTTTCGCTTTGCTGCGGACGTTGCGGTCGCTTGCATATCAGCCATCCCTTCCCATCAGGCCCGCAGGGCGCACGAGCAGCACGATCGCCATGACCACGAAGATCACGATGTTGGACGCCTCGGGATAGAACACCTTGGTCAGCCCTTCGAGAATGCCAAGCAGGTAGCCGGTGATGATCGCGCCGAGGATCGAGCCCATGCCGCCCACCACCACCACCGCGAACACCACGATGATCAGGTTCGAGCCCATCAGCGGGCTGACCTGGTAGATCGGCGCCGCGAGAATCCCGGCCAGCCCCGCCAGACCGGCGCCCAGTCCGTAGGTAAAGGTCAGCAGCAGCGGCACGTTGATGCCGAAGGTGCGTACCAATGTCGGGTTCTCGGTCGCCGCTCGCAGATAGGCGCCGAGTTTGGTCTTTTCGATCAGCAACCAGGTGCCGAGACAGATCAGCAGCGAGGCCAGCACGACCCAGGCGCGGTACTTGGGCAGGAACATGAAGCCGAGGTTGTAGCCGCCCGATAGCAGGCTCGGCACCGCGTAGGGCTGGCCAGATGAGCCGTAGTAGTAGCGGAACGCGCCCTCCAACGCGAGCGCCAAACCAAAGGTGAACAGCAGGCCGTAGAGGTGATCGAGGTTGTACAGGCGCGATAGCGCCAGCCGTTCGACCGCCGCGCCGACCAGCCCGACGATCAGCGGTGCCAGGATCAGCGCCGGCCAGTAACCGATGCCCAGTACCGCCAGCAGCAGATAACCGGCGAAGGCGCCCATCATGTACTGCGCGCCGTGGGCGAAGTTGATCACCTTGATCAGGCCGAAAATGATTGCCAGCCCGAGGCTGAGCATGGCGTAGAAGGAGCCGTTGATCAGGCCGATCAGCAATTGCCCGAGAAAGGCCTGAATGGGTACGCCGAAGATCTCCGTCATCAGACCCCCAGGGTTTCGTTGAGTATCGTCATGCGATCGGGTAGCTCGCTGACATGGAAGGTGTCGACGATCTTTCCGTGATCGACCAGATAGAAGCGGTCAGCGACCTTGCTGGCGAAGCGGAAGTTCTGCTCCACCAGCAGGATGGTCATGCCGCGCTGCTTGAGGGTCAGCAGGACGTCGCCGATGCGCTGGACGATCACCGGCGCCAAGCCTTCGGTGGGTTCGTCGAGCAGCAGCAATTTCGTTCCGGTACGCAGGATTCGGGCGATGGCCAGCATTTGCTGTTCGCCGCCGGATAGCTTGGTCCCGGCGCTGTGGCGGCGTTCCTTGAGATTGGGGAACAGCTCGTAGATTTCGCCGACGCTCATGCCTCCCTTGGCGATGATCGGCGGGAGGGTGAGATTTTCCTCGACGGTCAGGGTGGCGAAGATGCCGCGTTCTTCCGGCACGAAGCCCATCCCGGTATGCGCGGTTCGGTGCAGCGGCACGCGCATCATGTCGCGCCCATCGAAAGTGATGGTCCCGCTGCGCTTGCGGATGATGCCCATGATCGAGCGCAGCGCGGTGGTCTTGCCGACGCCGTTGCGGCCAAGCAGCGTCACGGTCTCGCCCTGACGCACGTCCAGGTCGATGCCGTGCAGGGCATGGCTTTCGCCATACCAGGCGTTCAATTCGCGCACGCTCAACAGTGGGGTCGCCTCACTCATCTTCCGTCCCCATATAGGCTTCGCGGACGCGCGGGTCCTGGCTCACGCTGCGGTAATCGCCGGAGGTGAGAATCTCCCCGCGCTGCAGAACGGTGACCTGATCGCAGAGATCGGCGACAACTTTCAGGTTGTGTTCGACCATCAGCACGGCGCGGTCGCGGGCGACCTCACGGATCAGTTCGGACACGGTGTGCACGTCTTCATGGCCCATGCCGGCCATGGGTTCGTCGAGCAGCAGCACCTGCGGCTCCAGAGCCAGGGTGGTGGCGATTTCCAGCACGCGCTTGCGCCCGTAGGAAAGGTCCGCGGCGGGTCTGTTGCAGGCGTCTTGTAGCCCGACCGACTCGATCAGCGCCATGGCGCGCTCGTTCAGCCGGTTCAGCGAGCGCAGCGGCAGCCAGAACTGAGTGGCCAATCCGCCGGGCCGTTGCAGCGCCACGCGAACGTTCTCCAGCACGCTCAGATGCGGAAATACGGCAGAAATCTGGAAGGACCGCACCAGTCCCATGCGGGCCACCTTGGCCGGGTCGGTGCGAGTGATGTCCTGGTCAAGCAGCCTGATGCTGCCGCTCGAGGGTTGCAGAAACTTGGTCAACAGATTGAACACCGTCGTCTTGCCGGCGCCGTTGGGGCCGATCAGCGCATGGACCCGGGCGTGATGGACGTCCAGATCGACGTTGTTCACCGCCACGAATCCACCGAAATCACGGCGCAGTCCGCGCGCCGACAGCACGACGCGCGGCTGGTCGCCAGTGTCTGGGGAAGCCACGGCTTCCCCAGCGGCGTTGCCCATGTTGGCCACCATCCTTATTGCTTGACCAGGTCGCAGCCGCTCTCGGCTGGTTTGATGTACGCCTCGTCGCCCGGCACCGTGGCGAGAACCTTGTAGTAGTCCCAGGGCTCCTTGCTTTCGTCCGGCTTCTTCACTTCCATCAGATAGACGTCGCTGATCAGGCGTCCGTTGGCGCCGACCTTGGCATCGCGGGCAAAGAGGTCGTTCACCGGCATCTCATGCATGGCTTTGGCGACCGCTTCGGTTTCATCGGTACCGGCCTTGTCGATGGCCTTGAGGTACTGCAGCACGCCCGAGTAGGTGCCGGCGTGAATCATGTTCGGCATCCGCCCGGTGCGCTCGAAGAAGCGCTTGCCGAATTCACGGGACTGGTCGTCACGATCCCAGTAAAAGCTCTCGGTAAGGGTCAGGCCTTGCGCCGCTTCCAGACCTAGCCCGTGCACTTCGGAGAGGGTGAAGAGCAGCGCCGCCAGCCGTTGGCCGCTGGCAACGATGCCGAACTCCGCTGCCTGCTTGATCGCGTTGGCGGTATCCATGCCCGCATTGGCCAGGCCGATGACTTCGGCACCGGACGATTGCGCCTGCAGCAGGAAAGATGAGTAATCGTTGGTCGCCAGCGGGTGCCGCACCGCGCCCTTGATCTCGCCACCCTTGGCTTTGACGAATGCGCTGGTCTGCTCTTCCAGCGAGTAGCCGAAGGCGTAGTCGGCGGTGAGGAAGTACCAGCTATCGCCGCCCTGGGAAACCAGCGCGCCACCGGTGCCGACCGCCAGCGCGTGGGTGTCGTAGGCCCAGTGGAAACCGTAGGGCGAGCATTGCTTGCCGGTCAGTTCGGCGGTGGCGGCGCCCGTCACTAGGTTGATCTTCTTCTTTTCCTTGGAAATGCCCTGCACGGCGAGTGCGACGGAGGAGGTGGTCAGCTCCATGATGGAGTCGACCTGCTCGCGGTCGTACCACTGACGGGAAATGTTCGAGGCGATGTCGGGTTTGTTCTGATGGTCGGCGGTGACGATCTCGATGGGTGCGCCTAGCACCGTCCCGCCGAAATCCTCGGCCGCCATCTTCGCCGCCTCGAAGGACCATTTGCCGCCGAAGTCGGCATAGACGCCGGACTGGTCGTTGAGGATGCCGATTTTTACCTTGCCATCGGATATCTCCGCAGCCGATGCGGGTATCGCCGCCGCTGCGCTCAGTACTGCCGTTGCAATTGACAGAAGCTTCATCACCTATCTCCTTGCAGGGTTGACCGCTTACAGACGGCCCGTATGGGCCACCGCGACTGGACGGTTCGGTAGGTCAGGGGGTTGGCAGACGGGGCTGCCTTTCGTTACGACGGTCGGTATCGATTGACACCATGAGCGCAAATCATGGGCCGTATCGATGACAAAACGGGTGAGGGTTGTGGCGGCGATGGCGCCGGAAATGCTGCTCTGCTTCCGTGCCAGGTTGGCAGGGCAAGGTTGCGGAGGCGGGGTCACTCGATCCATATGACTGTTCTTGTTTTTGTTGTTTAGAAACTAAACGTAGCAGGGCAACGACCAGACGCAACCGGTCGCAGCGAAGGAGCGAGCCGACTTTGGTCATAGCCCTTGGCGCAACGCGCCAGGTTGACGCTCGCGTTAAGCTTCGCTGCTGGAAAAATAAAACAGACGCCTCGCTGAATGTGCGGACGATTTCTCCGCTCACGCCTCTTTTGGAGCCGAACACGAAACAACAAGCGTCGCCGCAGGTCTACGCTGGTCGGCTGTGCTTTTTTCAAAAGCCGGCTGCCGCTATGCTGGCCATCACTCAAGCAGGAGCGATTGATGAGCAAGGTCAGTGTGCTGGTAGTAGATGACGCGCCCTTCATCCGGGATCTGGTGAAGAAAGGCTTGCGTAGCCACTTTCCGGGTATCCGCATCGAGGAAGCGGTGAATGGCCGCAAGGCCCAGCAAATGCTTGATCGCGACCGATTCGATCTAATTCTCTGCGACTGGGAAATGCCCGAGATGTCCGGGCTCGAACTGCTCACCTGGTGTCGCGCTCACGAGAATCTCAAAACCACGCCGTTCATCATGGTCACCAGCCGTGGCGACAAGGAAAACGTCGTACAGGCGATCCAGTCCGGCGTATCCGATTTCATCGGCAAGCCTTTTTCCAACGAACAGTTGACCACCAAGGTCCGCAAGGCGCTGGGCCGCGCCGGCAAACTCGATGCATTGGCGGCCAGCGCGCCGGTACGGCCGACGAATACCGGCATGGCCAACGACTCGCTGGCCGCGCTTACCGGCGGCAAGGCCGAAGTGATAAAGCCTGCGGCCGCGCCAGCCAGCTCGCCAGCATTTGCCTCGCCGCTGGTTCAACCGGGCGCGGCCAAGCCCACGGCCGCGAGTGGTGGGCGCGGTCAGGGCCAGTTGCGCCTGGCTTCCGGGACGCTCGCCTGCGTGATCAAGGCGTTGAGCCTCAAGGAAGGTTTGCTGGTCATCAAACGCAGCGAGAACCCGCCACAGGTATTAGAGAGCGCTGTGCTCGATCTGGAGCAGGGCGAGGGTGGTGAGGTGGCGCGTCTGAATGGCTATCTGCACGCCGTTGCGGCGCTGGAGCCGAAGCCTGATACCGAGTGGCTGCAGCTGACGTTCCGCTTCGTCGACCGCGACCCGCAGAAGCTCGATTACCTGTCGCGATTGATCGCTCGCGGTACCGCACAACGACATTTCGTACCGGGTGCTTGAGCTGAATCCATAGCCGTAACGGCGAATTCTCAAAGCCGCTCGTCCGGAAATGGATGTGTTCAAAGGAACGAATTCACAGCCCGACGGTCGGTGGCTCGCGTGTGCCCCGCTGCGCTGCTAGTCTGCAGCGCTCTGAATACATAACCATGAAGTCTGCCGTTATGTTGGGGCGTATCCTTCTCTGTTTCGTGTCGTGCTGGCTGGCCTTGCCTGCGTCGGCCCTGACCATCTACAAGTACACCGACGCCAACGGCGTGGTCACTTATACCGACCAAGCCGCACCGGGCGCTGCCGTGTTCACTTTCAACGACCGCATGGTCGAGACGCTCGATAATCAGGTCAAACTGGAGACGCGCAAGCATGCTGCCGGCGAGACCCTGCTGGTGCGCAACGATCTCTTCGCGCCGGTGGATATCGAGCTTAAACTGACCGGCGTGCAGAACGCCGTTGGCGTACCGGACAAGCCGATCCGCTGGGTACTGCCGCCGCGTAGCCAGATTCGCCTGGCAACACTGGCTCCGATCGATCCCTCCAAACCGCTGAAATACACCCCTAAACTGCGCCATGCGCTGGGCGATCCGCGCCTGCTGCCCAAACCCTATCGTTACCCGCTACCCTGGCGCGGCGGGCCGTTCCGCTTGACCCAGGGCGCCAATGGCAAATACAGCCATTTCACGCCGAAAGGCCGCTACGCCGCAGATATCGCCATGCCCGAAGGCACGCCGATCATCGCGGCGCGTGGCGGCATGGTGGTGAAGATCGAAAACAGCCAGAGCGGACGTGGTAACAACCCCGCAGGCAACTTCGTGCGGATCATGCATGACGACGGCACCATGGGCGTCTATCTGCACCTGATGAAGGGCTCGGTGAAGGTCCAAGAAGGTCAGCGTGTCGATAGCGGAGCGCTCATCGCCCGCTCCGGCAATACCGGCAACAGCACCGGCCCGCACCTGCACTTCGTGGTCCAGCGCAACGTCGGGCTGGCCGTCGAGTCGATTCCCTTCGACTTCTCCCGGCCGGTCGACAGCCTGCCGAATTTTGCGGTGGGAGGCGAGTAAGTAAAAGCCGATAAAAGCGCTGAAGGCTGGAAAGCTGGACGAGAAAAGCGGCGGCGAACGTCGAGCTAGAGCTCGACAATGTTTGTAGTGGGTCGAACCCTGTCCAGCCGTCCAGCCGTCCAGCCGTCCAGCCGCTTTATTCCTGCTTCAACACCTTGGCCAGCACGATCTTTGGACCGCGCATCTTCTTGATCACGATCTGCAGGCCCTCGACCTGCATCACCTCGTTCTCTTCCGGCACGCGCTTGAGGCTTTCGTAGACGAGGCCGGCCAGTGTCTCGGCCTCGATGTGGTCGAGGTCGACGTTCAGCAGCCTTTCGACCTTGAACAGCGGGGTGTCGCCGCGTACCAGTAGCTTGCCGGGCTGGTAGGCGAGGATGCCGCGCTCGGTCTTGCGATGCTCGTCCTGGATATCGCCCACCAATACTTCCAGCACATCCTCCATGGTCAGGAAGCCCACCACCTTGTGATCGCCTTCTTCCACCAGCACGAAGTGCGCGCCGCCCTGGCGGAACTGGTCCAGTAGCGCGTTCAGCGGCAGGTGCCGGGACACCCGTTCCAGCGGGCGCAGCAGTGCCGAGAGGTCAAAGTGCTGCGCCAGCTCGGTGTCGCTGGCCAGCGCCAGCAGCAGGTCCTTGATGTGCAGCAGTCCGATGTATTCGCCCTGCTCGGTATCGAACACCGGGTAGCGGCTGTACTTGTGGCGGCGAATCAGTTCGAGAATGTCCGGCAGCGAGGCGTCGTGCTCCATTTGCAGCAGGTCTTCGCGCGAATTGGACCAGTCGGCGACTTCCAGCTCGCTCATCTCCACGGCAGAGGCCAGCACCTTGATGTCCTGGTTGGCCGGGTCCAGCGCGCGGTTGGAATGCAGGATCAGCTTCAGCTCGTCGCGGCTGTAGTGGTGCTCGTTATGGTCGCCCGGCTCGCCTTGCCCGGCGAGCCGGAGAATTGCGTTGGCACTGGCATTGAGCAGGTAGATCGCCGGGTACATCGCCCAGTAGAACAGGTACAGCGGCACGGCCGTCCACAGCGACAGCAATTCGGGTTTGCGGATCGCCCAGGACTTGGGCGCCAGCTCGCCGATGACGATGTGCAGATAGGAAATGATGAAGAATGCGGTGAAGAACGCGACCCCGTGGATCACTGCTTCGTTGTCGATGCCGATCAATGCCAGCAACGGTTCGAGCAGGTGAGCGAACGCCGGTTCGCCGACCCAGCCGAGGCCGAGCGAGGCCAGGGTAATACCCAGCTGGCAGGCCGACAGATAGGCATCCAGCTGGTTGTGGACCTTGCGCAGGATATGGCCGCGCCAACCATGTTCCTTGGCGATGGCTTCGACCTTGGTGGCGCGCAGCTTGACCATGGCGAACTCGGCGGCCACGAAGAAGCCGTTGAGCAAGACCAGGAACAGGGCAAAGAGAATCAGGCCGACATCGGCGAAATAGGAGGGTGCAGCGTAGCTGGGAGAAGGGTCCATGAGGGGTTCGGGTAGTCGGTGACGGCCCAAGAATGGGGCCGGTTACTAGATATTTCAAGGCGCGAATCCGTGCCGCCTTCGTCAGGTGACAGTTGGTATTTAGCGAACCGTGACCTGGGAGAGCGGGAAGTGACAGGTGAAGATGCTGCCTTTGTTCGGCGTACTGTCCACATCCAGACGCCCTTGATGGCGCAGCAGCACGTGCTTGACGATGGCCAACCCCAAACCGGTGCCGCCGGTGTTGCTGGCGCGGCTCGAGTCGACCCGGTAGAACCGTTCGGTCAGGCGCGGCAGGTGCTTGGGTTCGATGCCGATCCCCGAATCCTGGACGGCGAGGTGCGCGCCGTATTCGTTGCACCACCAGCGGATACGGATTTCACCGTCGGCCGGGGTGTACTTCACCGCATTGAAAATCAAATTGGAAAATGCGCTTCGCAGTTCGGACTCGCTGCCTTTGAGCAGCAGGATGGGGTCGGCTTCGAGGTTGATGACATGGTTCTGGTCGGCTGACAGGGCTTGCGCGTCGCTTTTGATCGACTGCAGCAGGGCGCAAATATTGACCGGTTGGCTGTTGGCTGGTGGGTTGGTGGCTTCCAGCTGGGCAAGCAGCAGTAGGTCATTGAGCAGATGTTGCATGCGGTCGGCCTGCTGATTCATCTGATTCAGCGCCCGCGACCAGCGCGGCGGCAGCTCGTCGGTATGTTCGAGCATGGTTTCCAGATAGCCGGCAATCACCGTCAGCGGTGTGCGCAGTTCATGCGAAACGTTGGCGACGAAATCCTTGCGCATCTGTTCCAGCAGATGAAGGCGGGTAATGTCGCGCACTACCATCAGATGCTCGCTGTTGCCGTAGCGGGTAATGGCGATCTGCAGCCAGAGGCGGTCGCTGACGGGGGAGGCCAGTTCCAGCGGCTCTTCGTGACGGCCGCTGTCGAAATATTCCTTGAAACTCGGGTGGCGCACCAGATTGGTGACCGGGTGGCCGGTATCCTGTGGCCGCTTCAAGCCCAGCAGGCGCTCGGCGGCGGGGTTCCACCATTCCAGATTGCCTTCGCTGTCGAGCATGATCACGGCATCCTTGAGCGCCGCTGTGGAGCCTTGCACGCGATCAATCACCGATTGCAGCTGGCCGCGCAGTCGCTGGTCCCTGCGCTGCATCTGATAAAGATTGTCGAAGATATCGCCCCACAGGCCGTTACCATCCGGTGGCGGGTCGTCGGGCTGGCTGCGTCTGAGCCAGTGTTGCAAGCGCCGCATCTGATACAGCATCCAGCCGAGATAGCCGGTCAGGCCGATGACCAGCCCCCAGGCATACTCGCCGGTAATCAGACCGATCAGCAGGCATACGACCAACAGCACGAGCAGCTGACGCACTAGTGTGCCTTGCCAATCTTGGTTCACGCTAATGCTCCTTGAAGCAACCTGGGGTCGGTCGGAAAGCCTTGCCGCGCCGCACGTTCAGTGGATCGGGCCGAATAAAGGCCTCGCGCTGGCGCGGCGTTCGGTCGAACACGCGGTTTCATTCAGCTCTTGGTGGAGAAGCGATAACCCGTGCCGCGCACGGTCTGTACCAGATTTTCGTAGGTCTCGCCCAGCGCCTTGCGTAGCCGCCGAATATGCACATCCACGGTGCGCTCTTCGACGTATACGTTGCCGCCCCAGACCTGGTCGAGCAATTGTCCGCGCGTGTAGGCGCGTTCCTGGTGAGTCATGAAGAACTGCAGCAGACGGTACTCGGTGGGGCCCATGTCGGCCGGGGTGCCATCGATGGTGACGCGGTGGCTGATGGGGTCGAGCAGCAGGCCGCCGATCTCGATCGGCGTCTCGTTATCGCTCGGCGCGGCGCGGCGCAGTACGGCTTTCAGGCGTGCCACCAGTTCGCGCGGGGAGAAGGGCTTGGTGATGTAGTCGTCGGCGCCCACTTCCAGACCCTGGATCTTGTTGTCCTCGGCATCCTTGGCGGTGAGCATGATGATAGGGGTGTCGGCGGTCATCTCGTCCCGCTTGAGACGCCGCGCCAGCTCGATACCCGATGTGCCGGGCAGCATCCAGTCGAGCAGGATCAGGTCAGGCTGGCGATCGATGATCAGCGCATGGGCCTGCTGCGTGTTTTCCGCCTCGAGGCATTCGTAGCCGGCCATTTCCAGCGCCACCACGATCATCTCGCGAATCGGTGCTTCGTCATCAACGATCAGTATGCATTTACCGTTCATGTCCGCTCTCGGTCCGTTTCTTGTCGCTCGGCATTAGATAACGGAAATGTTGCAGGGATGTTACAAGGCCGATAAGAGCGCTAGAGGCTGGAAAGCTGGACGAGAAGAGCGGCTCAAGGCTTGAAGTTCGAAACGGGGGTTGTCGCACGCTTATCCAGCCTCCAGCCTCCAGCCTCCAGCCTCCAGCCTTAGCCCGCCTTTGTCGCAAAATCCATCACGATCCCGACCAGAATCGCCAACCCCGCCCAGTGGTTATGCAGGAAGGCCTTGAAGCAGACCTGCGGCTTGCGCGATCGCGTCTTCCAGAACTCCCAGGCGAAGCAGGCGGCGGCGATGAACAGGCCTAGATGGAACCACTGGCCGAGCTCGAAGCGCACCCCGGCGAGGATCAGGCAGAACAGCATCAGCCCTTGCAGGGTAAAGATGATGATCCGGTCCGCCTCGCCGAAAAGAATAGCGGTGGACTTGATGCCGATCTTCAGATCGTCCTCGCGGTCGGCCATCGCATAGTAGGTGTCGTAGCCCACCGTCCAGACCACGTTGGCGATGAACAGCAGCCAGGCTTCCGGCGGCAGGCTACCGGTTTCGGCGGTGAAGGCCATCAGCATGCCCCAGGAAAACGCCGCGCCCAGCACCACCTGCGGGTAATAGGTGTAGCGCTTCATGAAGGGGTAGAGCGCGGCGACGCCGAGGGCGCCGAACGACAGCCAGACGGTTGCGGCGTTGGTCAGCAATACCAGCCCGAAGCTCAAGGCCACCAGCACCGCGAACAAGATCCAGGCTTCCTTCGGCGTGACCTTGCCGGTGGCCAGCGGGCGCCCTTTGGTGCGGCTGACGTGGCCGTCGAGGTTGCGGTCGGCGAAGTCGTTGATCACGCAGCCGGCGGCGCGCATGAGGATCACGCCGAGTACGAAAATCACCACGTTCTTCACGCTGGGCGAGCCTTCGCCAGCGATCCACAACGCCCAGAGCGTCGGCCAGAGCAGCAGGTAGGTACCGATCGGGCGTTCCAGGCGCATCAGCTGGATGAAGTCCCAGGCGCGCGGGTGCAGGCGATTGCTCGATTGCAGAAGCTTCTGATACATCGGCGGTCTCCTAACGAAATGGCGGTATTGGCTGCCGCTGCTCAACGATCTTGTTGCGCCGCGTGCCACAGAGCGGGCAGAAACACCTCGGCGACGAGCACGCTCAATGGGCCTCGACTGAAGCGCGAGCGCCGCGCCCAGAGCTGCGGCTGGCGACAGCTTTCGGGCAGCCAGGTTTCGGGATAGCGCATGATTTCCAGCGGGCCGCGGGCGAAGGCCTGGTCGCTGAACAGCAGTTCGCCCAATGAGCGGCTGCCCAGCTGCTGCAGGTCGAAGCCAGAGTTCTCCAGCGCACTGCGCGCCGCCACGCTGCGAGCGAACACCCAGGGCTCGCCGTGCCCGCGCAGGTAAACCTCGCGCACCCAACCCTGGCTACCCGGCGCCACGCCCAGCGCCGCGCATTCGTCGTCGCGCAGCGCTTGCCAGCCTTCGCGCAGCGGCGTCACGCTGAACGCGCCTTCGGCCAGCAGTGTCAGGCGACGGGTCAGCGAACCCTTGTCGACGTAGAGCCAGTCATGCTGCAGCGGATCGAGCGGTGCGGAGAGGCGGTCGGCGGTCAGCCAGTCGTGAAGTTCGGACACGGGCAATAGGGGGTAACGGAAAGAGGCGGGGAGTCTAGCAAGAAAGCCGACCAGAGCGCTGAATAGCCCAAGACGACAAAGGCGCTGGAGGCTGGAAAGCTGGACGGAAGAGCCGCTCCCGCTTCCAGCCTCTAGCCTTCAGCCGCTTTTCACGTCCACCCCTCCAGCCGCATGGTTGCACGCACCAGCCGCTGTTCTTCCTGTTCGATTTCCTTGAGGTTGTCGCGAATGCTGTGGATGTGGTCGCGGGCGGCGCGCTGGGCCTGGTCCGGCAGGCGTTCGGTGATGGCATGGAACAGCCGCGAATGCTGCCGATCGATCTGCCGCTTCTGGGTTGGCCGGTGATAAAGGTTGTTCACCGAGGCGAAGACGGTGGACAGCATCAGGTCGGTCAACGACTGCAGCGTGTGCACCAGCACCGGATTATGCGAGGCCTCGCTGACCGCCAAATGAAAGGCGTGATCGAGGCGCGCATGTTCACGTGGGTCGCCACCTTCCTCAGTATGCGCGGCGAGCATTTCCTCGTAGCGGCGGCGCAGCAGGATGAAGTCGGCGTCGGTGCCGCGTAGCGCCGCCAGCCGTGCCGACTCGCCTTCCAGCAGGGCGCGGACTTCGAGCAGGTCGAACAGCGTGCGCGGCTGTGAACTGAACAGATGCATCAGCGGGCTGGCATCCTGTTCGCCGGACAGCTTGGCAACATGCGAGCCGCGGCCCTGTGCGGTCTCGATGATGCCGCGCCCGCGCAGCACGCGCAGCCCCTCGCGCAGGGCCGAGCGCGAGATGCCGAGCTTTTCGCACAGGCGACGCTCGGACGGCAGTGCCTGGCCGACCTTGAGCACGCCATCTACGATCAAGCGCTCGATCCGTTCGGCGACCACGTCGGCCAGTTGGCGCCGTTCCCGAATATTTTCGATCAGCATGGCAACTCCCTATCTGGTAGGACCAGTTCGGCCTAAGTCTAACGCGGATGCTTGGGAAAAGCGCAAGCCGCCTAAATCCGGCTGTTCTGGCTGACGATATCGGAAGTCGTTCGGGAAAAACTGGTAGGACCAGTGGTTTTATGGGTGGACGAAGAGGTGGGGCGGACCGATTATGCGGCAAACCACCGCAGCTGGCCGTGCTGATGGTGAATAAAGAAGAGCACCGACTGCATGAATATTCTCTACGACGAACGCGTCGATGGTGAGCTGCCCAAAGTCGACAAGGCGGCATTGCTCGCCGAGTTGCAGGCGCAACTGCCCGACATGGACATTCTCCATCGCGGCGAAGACCTGAAGCCCTACGAGTGCGATGGCCTGTCCGCCTACCGCACCACGCCGATGCTGGTGGTATTGCCCGAACGCATCGAGCAGGTCGAAACACTGCTGAAGATCGCCCACAAGCGTGGCGTGCCGGTAGTCGCTCGCGGCGCCGGGACCGGTCTGTCCGGCGGGGCGCTGCCGCTGGAACAGGGCATCCTCTTGGTGATGGCGCGCTTCAACAAGATTCTCGAAGTCGATCCGGCCGGTCGCTTCGCCCGTGTCCAGCCCGGCGTGCGCAATTTGGCCATCTCCCAGGCCGCGGCGCCGTTCGACCTTTATTACGCGCCCGATCCATCCTCGCAGATCGCCTGCTCCATTGGTGGCAACGTGGCCGAGAACGCCGGCGGCGTGCACTGCCTGAAATATGGCCTGACCGTGCACAACCTGCTCAAGGTGGAAATCCTCACCGTCGAAGGCGAGCGCATGGTGCTCGGCTCCGACGCGCTGGATTCGCCCGGTTTCGATCTGCTGGCGCTGTTCACCGGATCCGAAGGCATGCTCGGGATCGTCACCGAAGTGACCGTCAAATTGCTGCCCAAGCCGCAGGTGGCGCGGGTGCTGCTGGCCGCGTTCGACTCGGTGGAGAAGGCCGGTCGTGCGGTGGGCGACATCATTGCCGCAGGCATCATCCCCGGCGGCTTGGAGATGATGGACAACCTGTCGATCCGCGCTGCCGAAGACTTCATCCACGCCGGTTATCCGGTGGATGCCGAGGCGATCCTGCTCTGCGAACTGGATGGCGTCGAAGCCGATGTGGTCGACGACTGCGCGCGTGTCAGCGAGGTATTGAAGCTGGCCGGCGCTACCGAAGTGCGGCTGGCCAAGGACGAAGCCGAGCGGGTCAAATTCTGGGCCGGGCGCAAGAACGCCTTCCCGGCGGTCGGGCGGATTTCGCCGGACTACTACTGTATGGACGGCACCATTCCGCGCCGCGAACTGCCGGGCGTGCTCAAGGGCATTGCCGACCTGTCGGACGAATACGGTCTGCGCGTCGCCAACGTATTCCACGCCGGCGACGGCAACATGCACCCATTGATCCTCTTCGATGCCAATACCGAAGGCGAGCTGGAGCGCGCCGAAGCGCTGGGCGGCAAGATTCTCGAACTCTGCGTGAAGGTCGGCGGCTCGATCACCGGCGAGCACGGCGTCGGCCGCGAGAAGATCAACCAGATGTGCGCCCAGTTCAACGCCGACGAGCTGACCCTGTTCCACGCGGTGAAAGCGGCCTTCGACCCGAGTGGCCTGCTCAATCCCGGCAAGAACATCCCGACGCTGCATCGCTGCGCCGAATTCGGCGGCATGCACATCCACAACGGCGAGCTGCCTTTCCCCGAACTGGAGCGCTTCTGATGACGGTTTCCTTTGACGCCAGCGAGCAGCTGCTGGAGCAGGTCAACCAGGCGTTGGCCAGCAATACCCCGCTGCGCATTCAGGGCGGCGGCAGCAAGGCGTTTCTCGGGCGACCGGTCGAGGGCACGCTGCTGGATACCCGCGCCCATCGCGGCATCGTCACCTATGACCCGACCGAGCTGGTGATCAGCGTTCGCGCCGGCACGCCGCTGGCCGAGCTGGAAGCGGCGCTCGACGAAGCCGGGCAGATGCTGCCCTGCGAGCCGCCGCACTTCGCCGAAGGCGCCACCGTCGGCGGCATGATCGCCGCCGGGCTGTCCGGTCCGCGCCGGCCCTGGTCCGGCTCGGTACGTGACTTCGTACTGGGTACTCGCGTGCTCACCGGCCACGGCAAGCACCTGCGCTTCGGCGGCGAGGTGATGAAGAACGTCGCCGGCTACGATCTGTCGCGCCTGATGGCCGGCAGTTTCGGCTGCCTCGGCGTGCTCACTGAAGTCTCGCTGAAAGTCCTGCCCAAGCCGCGCCTGTGTCGCAATCTGCTGATCGAAATGCCGGTCGATCGCGCCCTGCTCAAGCTCGCCGAATGGGGCCAGCAACCGGTGCCGATCACCGCGGCCAGCCACGACGGCCGTGCGCTGCATCTGCGCCTGGAAGGCGGTGAAGGTTCGGTCAATGCCGCCTGCGATCGTATCGGTGGCGAAGCACTGGATGCCGGTTACTGGAACGAGCTGCGCGAACAGCGCCTGGGCTTCTTCGCCGATGCGCGGCCGCTGTGGCGCCTGTCGCTGCCGACCAATACCGCCGAACTGGCACTGCCCGGCGAGCAGCTGATCGACTGGGGCGGCGCTCAGCGCTGGCTGAAGTCCGATGCCGATGCGCAAACCATTCGTGCCATTGCCGGCGAAGTCGGCGGCCATGCCATGTGCTTCACGGCCGACGCTTGCAATACCCCGTTCCAGCCATTGGCCGAGCCATTGCTGCGCTACCACCGCCAGCTGAAGACGCAACTCGACCCGCAGGGGATCTTTAACCCCGGCCGTATGTATTCCGAGGTCTAGGTCGTGCTCAGCACGATTGGCCGCTGCGACGCTGCGCCAGAAGGTGCAAGACGAGGCCGCGCCCGCTCCCGGCGGGCCAGCGGCATTCACCACATCCTTGTGGATCGCGGGAGGAGAGAAGTTTGGTAATTCCAAATGAACGACGAACAACGATGGATTGCGCCTTCTGGGGCGCGTCCCGAAGGGTTGGTGCGAAGCGCCAACGCAAAGAGCCATTCGTGTTGAGAACGACCTAATCATGCAAACGAATTTGAGCGAAGCCGCGAAAAAGCTGCCGCGTGCCGAGGAGGCCGAGAGCATCCTGCGCTCCTGTGTGCATTGCGGCTTTTGCAATGCCACCTGCCCGACCTATCAACTGCTGGGTGACGAGCTGGACGGCCCGCGCGGGCGCATCTACCTGATGAAGCAGATGTTCGAAGGTGGCGAAGTTACCGAGAGCACCCAGACCCATCTGGATCGCTGCCTGACCTGCCGCAATTGCGAGACCACTTGTCCGTCCGGCGTGCAGTACCACAATCTGCTGGATATCGGTCGTGACTTCATGGAACAGCAGGTGCCGCGTTCAGCTGGCGAGCGTCTGCTGCGCACCGGCCTGCGCACCGTGATCCCGCGTCCGGGCCTGTTCAAGACGCTGCTCGGCACCGGCAACATGCTGCGTCCGTTGATGCCGGCGACGCTCAAATCGCACATGCCACGCGAAGTGCGCCCGGCCAAGGCGCGACCGCAGGTCATGCATGCGCGTCACGTGCTGATGCTCGAAGGCTGCGTGCAGCCGAGCCTGTCGCCGAACACCAACGCCGCTACCGCGCGGGTGCTCGATCGTCTCGGCATCAGCGTGAGAAACGTGCGTGAAGCCGGTTGCTGCGGCGCCGTGGACTATCACCTCAACGCCCAGGAAGCCGGCCTCGACCGCGCCCGCCGCAACATCGACGCCTGGTGGCCGGCCATCGAAGGTGGCGCCGAAGCCATCGTGCAGACGGCGAGCGGTTGTGGTGCCTTCATCAAGGATTACGGCCATCTGCTGCGGGATGACCCGGCTTACTCGGTCAAGGCCGCGCGGGTCAGTGTGCTGGCCAAGGATCTGGTGGAAGTCATGCGCAGCGCCGAGCTGGAGCGGCTCAACGTCAAGGCGGACAAGCGCATGGCCTTCCATTGCCCTTGCACGCTGCAGCACGCACAAAAGCTCAATGGCGCGGTGGAAGACGTGCTTACCCGTTTGGGCTTCCAGCTCACCGCCGTACCGGACGCGCATCTGTGCTGCGGTTCGGCGGGCAGCTATTCGATCACCCAGCCGGAGCTTTCCAAACAGTTGCGCGACAACAAGCTGACCGCATTGGAAAGCGGCAAGCCGGAAGTCATCGTCACCGCCAACATCGGTTGCCAGACCCACCTCGACGGCGCTGGACGCACACCGGTGCGGCACTGGATCGAAATCGTCGAGGAATCGATGGCCTGAAACTGCCTGCAAGCAATCGATCGGAGTATCCGCTATGAGCAAAGCCTTGCGCCTGGATCGGCTTCGCCGGTTCGTCACCGAGTTTGCCGGCCTGCTGGAGGGGCGGCCTGCTGAAGCGATGCTCCTCGATCAGGGGCAGGCATTGTTGCGAGAACTGGTCGAACACGACGACTGGTTGCCCGAACAATATGCGCAACCGCACCCCGAGCATTACCTGCAGTACCTATTGCATGCCGATTCGCTGCAACGCTTCTCCGTGGTGAGCTTTGTCTGGGGGCCCGGTCAGCGCACGCCGGTACACGATCATCGGGTGTGGGGCATGATCGGCATGCTGCGCGGCGCCGAGCTTGGCCAGCACTTCGAACGCCAGGCCGATGGTTCGTTGCTGCCGTGCGGCGAGCCGCTTCGACTCGAACGCGGCGATGTCGAATGCGTGTCGCCGGCCATCGGCGATATCCATCAGGTCAGCAATGCTTTCGATGACCGTGTCTCGATCAGCATTCATGTCTACGGCGGCAATATCGGTGCGGTGAAGCGTGCGGTCTATCAGGCAGATGGCAGCGAGAAGCCGTTCATTTCCGGCTATAGCAATGAGCAGCTGCCCAATATCTGGGATTTGAGCAAGGAAGCCTGAGCGAGCGGGCGTTAACCCGCCCGCCCGTTATTCAGCTCTGAGCGCTGGCCAGAGGAGATGTCAGCAGACTGGCTTCGACAGTCTTCTCCAGGCGAATGGCGATGAACTTCGAAGTAGGCGTATGGCTTCCCTCACCATGGCTTTCCAGCGGCACCAGAGGGTTGGTCTCTGGATAGTAGGCCGCCGCCTGACCCAGCGGGGTGTCGTAGGCCAGCAGCGTCATGCCGCGCACACGGCGCTCGATACCGTCGTCCCAGAGGGAAATCAGATCGACCTTCTGTCCAGGCTCACAACCCAGCCGCTGGATATCCTGTGGGTTGACGAAAATCACGTCGCGCATGCCTTTCACGCCCCGGTAACGATCCTCCAGGCCATAGATGGTGGTGTTGTACTGATCATGTGAACGCAGGCTTTGCAGGATCAGATCCGGGGTTACGCCGAGCTTGCGTACCTGCTGCGGCAGCAGTTCTTCCGGCAGGGCGTGAGTGCTGAAGGCCGCCTTGCCTTCAGGCGTATTCCACTGTCGGCGAGAGGCGGCATTGCCCAGATAGAAGCCTCCCGATTGCCTGAGTCTGGTCTCGAAGTCGTCGAAGCCCGGAATGGTCGCGGCAATCAGTTGGCGAATGCGTGAATAGTCCTCGACCAGCCAGGCCCAGTCGACGGGCTGAGGACCGAGCGTCGCCGCGGCGATACCGGCGATGATCGCCGGTTCCGAACGCATCAGAGGCGACAGCGGCTCCAGCTGGCCATGGGAGGCATGGACCATGCTGAACGAGTCCTCGACGGTCACCGCCTGCGGCCCATTGGCCTGCCGGTCGATATCGGTGCGGCCCAGACAGGGAAGAATCAGCGCCTCGCGTCCGCAGGTCAGGTGGCTGCGGTTGAGCTTGGTGCTGATCTGTACGGTGAGTTCGCAGTTCTGCAGTGCCTGATGGGTGCGCGCTGAATCGGGCGTGGCCTGGGCGAAGTTGCCGCCCAAACCGATGAAGACCCGGGCCTGGCCGATGAGCATGGCGTTGATCGCGGCGACCGCGTTGTGCCCATGTTGGCGTGGTACGGCAAAGCCGAAATGCTTTTCCAGCGCATCGAGAAACGCCTGCGTCGGCTGTTCGTTGATGCCCATGGTGCGGTCGCCCTGCACGTTGCTGTGACCGCGCACGGGGCACAGGCCAGCGCCGGGCTTGCCGATGTTGCCGCGCAACAGCGCGAGGTTGGTGATTTCCTGGATGGTCGCCACCGAATGCTGATGCTGGGTGATGCCCATGGCCCAGCAGATGATCACCCGCTCGGCTTCGGCATACAGGCGCGCGGCCTGCTCGATTTCATTGCGGGCAAGGCCGGACTGGGCTTCGATCTGCTCCCAGGGCGTCGCCTCGACGAGTGCCAAGTAGGCGTCGAGCCCATAGGTGTGCTGGGCGATGAATGCATGATCGAACAGCGCCGGTTGTTGCTTGGCCTGCGCTTCACGTTCCCATTGCCAGAGGTATTTGACCATGCCGCGTACCAGCGCCATGTCGCCCCCGAGATTCGGCCGGAAATAGGCGGTGCTGGTCGCGCGATCCCGGTTGGAGAGCATCTCTAGCGCCTTCTGCGGATGCTGGAAGCGTTCGAGCCCTCGCTCTTTCAATGGGTTGAACACCACCACGCGGGCGCCTCGCTGGACGGCTTCGCGCAGCGGCTCGAGCATCCGCGGGTGATTGGTGCCCGGGTTCTGGCCGAGCACGAAGATCGCGTCGGCATGCTCGAAATCCTCGAAGCTGACGGTGCCTTTGCCCACGCCGATGCTCTGGCCCAGGGCCACGCCACTGGCTTCGTGGCACAGGTTCGAGCAATCGGGGAAGTTGTTGCAGCCAAAGGCCCGGACGAACAGCTGATAGAGGTAGGCCGCCTCGTTACTGGCGCGCCCGGAGGTGTAGAACTCGGCCCGGTTCGGATCGTCCAGGTGTTTGAGGTGACCGGCGATCAGGGCGAAGGCTTCGTCCCAGCCGATGGGACGGTAGCGGTCGCTGGCGCGGTCGTAACGCATGGGCTCGGTCAGGCGCCCCTGATATTCGAGCCAGTAATCGCTCTGCTCGCGCAACTGGCTGACGCTGTGGCGGGCGAAAAAGGAGGCGTCGACGCGTCGCTTGGTGGCTTCCCAGTTCACCGCCTTGGCGCCGTTTTCGCAGAATTTGATCGGCCCGCTCTCGGCGGATTCGCCCCAGGCGCAGCCGGGGCAATCGAAACCGCCGTGCTGATTGGTCTTGAGCAGGGCGCGGATGTTCTTCAGCGCATTGTCGCTACCGAGCCAGTGCCCGGTAACGCTGCGCAGTGCACCCCAGCCGCCGGCTGCGCCGGTATAAGGCTGATAGCGGCTGGCAGGCTTGAAACGGTCGTGACGGGACATGCGATGCCTCGCGAACTCAGGGATTGCGGTAAGGCTGAAGGATCATCCTCAGGTCGAAACACCATAACCGATCGTGACGCAACGCAGGACGAGCGCCGGGGGAGGCGCCCATCCTGCGCTGCGTCACTTCTCTTAGCGAACGGTCATCGCGCCCAGTTCGTTTTCGTCCAGTTCCGGGCCATCGAGCGTGACGTGCTTTTCGCCCTTGCGGAATTTCGCGATGACCGGCTTCAGCTCTTCCTTGACGTGCTTTTCACTGTAGCCGTTGAACAGGTGGCCCAGCAGCCCGCGGCGCAGGTCCGTGGTGCCCATGAACCAGTCGGCGATGGGAAAGGTGAGGTTCATGTTGTACTTCATCATGATTCCCCAGTTGTGGTGGGCCGTGTGGTGGCGGCGAATGGTGTTGATGAACGGCACGTTGCGCACGAACCAGTTCTCATGCACGTGACAGCAGTAGTGGAAGGTTTCGTAGATGAGGTACTGCAGGACCATCGTCAGGAACACGATGAAACCCGCGTTGGCGTTGAAGACCAGATACGTCAGATAGCCGAGGGAAGTGCCCGCTACGCCCAGGGTCGCAAGTACGCGCCAGGGGAAGAAGACGATGCGAAATTCCCGGCTGGAGTCGATGGTCGGCTCCACATCGGTGAAGTACTGGTGGTGCTGTCGAGTGTGACGTTCATAGATGGCGCGCAAGGCCCAGACATCGATGCGTTTGTGCATGACGTAGCGGTGCATGAACCACTCGACGAAATTCCCGGCGATGAACACCGGCACCATCAGCAACCATTCCCACGTCGCGCCCTGTATCTGCGAAAGGCAGTACCAGGCCGCTGTGAGACCCACTCCATACATCACCGCGACGTGCAGCAGCCCGTTGTAATGGGGGCTGATATCGGCTTTGTACTCTTCACGAAATTTACGCTGGCGTTCAGTCATCATGGCGGTGCTCTCCGGCATTGTTGTTGTACACGACTGATATATTAGATCGACTTTCAAGATTGCGCTAGCGTATCTGTGGAATACGGCTAATATATCAGTGGCGTGCAAGCTTCCAGACAACAACAAAATATGGAGTAAGGCTATGACCACGATTGCCTATATCGCAGCCCGCTTCGAGCGGCTGCCTATGTCGGGCTATCAAAGAAAGCTCTTCGCGATCATTGCGACCGCATGGTTTTTCGACTCACTGGACCTGGGCATGATGACCTTCATGCTCGGTTCGATCTCCGCCGAATTCGGCCTCACCTCGACGCAGGCGGGCCTGTTGGCCAGCTCCAGTTTCGTGGGAATGTTTCTCGGCGCGGCCATCGCCGGCATGCTCGCCGACAGGTTCGGCCGCAAGCCGGTCTTTCAGATAAGCATGATCTTCTGGGGCGTTGGCAGCCTCTTGTGTGGCTTCGCCGAAAACGTTGAGCAGCTGATGTGGTTCCGCGTTCTGCTCGGCTTCGGCATGGGGATGGAGTTTCCCATCGGGCTCTCGCTGGTGTCGGAGATCGTTCCGGCCAAGAGTCGTGGTCGCTACATCGCTATCCTTGAAGGCTTCTGGCCGTTGGGCTTCATCTGCGCGGGGGTGCTTGCCTACTTCTTGATGCCGATAATCGGCTGGCGCGGAATTTTCATCGCCTTGGCTTTCCCAGCCATGTTCGTATTCATCGTGCGTCGTTACGTGCCTGAGTCACCGCGCTGGTTGGCCGAGGTAGGGCGTAACGATGAAGCCGACAAGATCATGGATCGCTTCGAGACATCGGTGATGCGCTCTGCTCAGATGAATGCGCTGCCGGTGGTGACGCGCAATATGGAAAACGCAGCCAGTGCCTTGGTCGCCAAGGCGCGCTTTCGTGACATCTGGCAGGGTGAGTATGCCCAGCGCACGCTGATGCTTTGGGGGCTCTGGTTCTTCGCACTGCTCGGTTACTACGGCCTGACGGCCTGGTTGGGCGCGCTGCTGCAGAACGCCGGGTATGAAGCCACCCAGTCGGCGCTCTATACGGTCTACATCTCGCTGGCGGGCATACCCGGTTTCGTCTTCGCGGCCTGGCTGGTCGAGGCGTGGGGACGAAAGGGCACCTGCGTGCTGATGCTGCTGTGCAGCGCGGCCTCGGCCTTCCTTTATGGCCAAGCCGCCGCAACCGCCGCGCCTCTTGTATGGCTGATCACCGCTGGTCTGTTCATGCAGTTCTTCCTGTTCGGCATGTGGTCGGTGCTTTACGCCTACACCCCGGAGCTCTATCCGACTCGCCTGCGCGCAACCGGAACCGGCTTCGCCTCGTCCATCGGCCGTTTCGGCGCGCTGCTTGGTCCTTACATCGTCGGGGTGCTGCTACCGATCACAGGGCAGGGAGGGGTGTTCTCGATGGGCGCGATTTCCTTCGTCATCGCCGCGCTGCTGATCATCTTCCTGGGTGTTGAGACCAAGGGTCGCTCGCTGGAGGAGGTTTCCAACTGATCGCAGGCCAAGGCCTTAACCAGAAACGCCTCGCCGAGGATTCGGCGAGGCGTTTCTGTTTCTGCAAGGACTAAAGCGATGCTTCCGTAAAAGCGCAGATCAACGAAACTGCCGGTACACGATAGGGATCATGCGCACCGCATCATTGGCGTAGCGCTTTACCAGGCGCCGCGGTTCGGTGCACATACGATGCAGCCATTCAAGCGACATGCGCTGCATCCATCTCGGCGCTCGCTTGACCTTGCCGGAGAGGAAGTCGATGGATGCGCCGACGCAGAGTCCAACCCCTCGCGCTCGTCCATCTACTCGGATCAACCGCCCCAGAACTTCCTGACGCGGGCAACCCACGGCAAGCACCACGAGTTCAGCGGGGTGACAGATGACGAAGTCCAGACAAGCCTGAACGTCCTGGGGGTGGTCGAAGAACCCCATGGGCGGGTTGTGATGAAAGAAGAATACATTCGGGTATAGCTGACGCATCGTCCGTATTTCCGTAACGTCGCTGCCTATCACCGTCACTCGCCAAGCCTTCGCCTCGGCGATGCGCATCAGTTCTCCGGTCAGGTTGCTGCCGGGAATGACCTCCGGGACAGGGATGCGCAGCAGCGTCATCAAGCCTTTCAACACTTGGCTGTCGCAGATTCTGTGGCTGGCGTTGGCATAGGCGCGACGAAGATCGGGATCATCTTCGAGCCGGACCACATGGTTGACGTTCGGGGTGACGATATAGCTGAACGCGCGCTCGCTCGCCTCAATGATGTGGTCGATGAGTTCAGCATTCGATCCGTCATAGAAATCGATATCGAACCCTTTTGCCGCGCTTTGTCTGTTGCAACAGGACGGTCGCTCGTCTGCATGAAGCTCCTTGCGTCCCAGGTGCTTTTGCAAAAGATGTCTCCTCGTTCGGCGCGTGGCACTGCACGCGGGGTGCGTTCAAGCCCAGCCCAGCGTTGTCACCGCTGTAGCCTTCATCGCTCTTAAACTGAACCCAGTCGAACGCAGAGGTTCGAGCTATCTGTCGAGGAACCGGACCGAGCCGCCCTTTGAATAACTGAGCGCGCAGGTGCGAGGTAAGTAGCTCATTGCTTGGGCTGGAAGGAAAAAACGGCTGGGCAAGTCAGCACAACCACACAACATCGGAATGGATAAAAAGGCGCTGCTCGCATTGCCCGAACAGCGCCTTTTCTGTGGTTTATCAGAGTTGCCCGCTGAGGCGCCCTTCCCAGGCATGCAGCACGATCTGACGATAGGCGAGGGCGGGATCGGCCACCGGGAAGGCCTTGGCCAGCCGCGTTACCGCGAGGGCATCGGTGATCAGGTCGTCCAGGGTTCCCTCTTCGATGCCGAAGGCTTTCAGATTGCTGGGAATGTCCAGTCGCTCGATCATGGCGCGGACCGCCACGGGCACCCGGCGTGCGGATTCCTCGGGACAACCGGTCGCCAAGCCCAGCATTCCTGCGATTTCGGCCAGCTCGCTCTGGCGTGTCTCGCAGAGCGCATCAAGCACGTAGGGGAGCATCACCGCATTGGTGCTGCCGTGGCTTTTGTGGGTCTGGCCGGCGACCGCGTAGGCAATGCCATGACCCGCGTTGAGGCCGGCGGTGCCGTAGGACAGCGCCGCGTAGATGCTGGCGTAGGCCATGCCGACGCGCGCCTCGGTATCGTCGCCCTGCTGGTAGGCGCGTTCCATCCAGGCGAAGCACAGGCGCATGGATTCCCGGGCGAAAAGCATGGTCAACGGCGAACGGCCGCTATAGCCCGGATCGGGATTGCCGGCGCGCTCGAACAGCGCGCTATCGAGCGTCAGGAAGGATTCGATAGCGTGGGTAAAGGCGTCGATGCCGGCATCGGCCGTCACCTTCGGTGGGCAGGTGTAGGTGAACTCCGGGTCAATCAGGGCGATTTGCGGGCGCAGCGCGTTATCCATCACCGCGATCTTGGTTGCGTTTGCCGGGTCGAGCAGGATCGCGCCCGGAGTCGCTTCCGAACCGGTGCCGGAAGTCGTTGGCAGGGCGATCAGCGGGAGCGGCTTGCAACCGCCGATGTCGCCTGTGAATTCGGCAATGGGGCGGCCGTGCGGCAGCGTCAGGCTCAGGGCTTTCGCCAGGTCGATATTGCTGCCACCGCCCAGGGCGATGACGTGGTCGAGCTGTTTGTCACCCAACTGCTCACGCAGGACTGCAGTGGCTTCGTCGCACAACCCTGTCGTCGGGTCGGGCAGGCCGCCGGCGTAGACGAGCGTGTCGATACCGAGTCGCTCGGCAGCCTCGGTGTATTCGACCACCCAGGGTGTTTTCTCGGTGAAGAAGGTATCGGTGACGATGACGCCGGAGCGATAGCCCAACCGGGCGAGCAACTGTGGCAACTGGTGGCGCGAGCCGTTGCCGATGATCAGGCGGCCGGGCGCGCAGAAATGAATCAGGTCTTCGGTTCTCATGGTCGCTCCTGGGTGTGATGAAGCTCGGCGATAAAGGTCTGGATATGCGCGGCCACTTCGGCGGCGTTTTCCGTCAGCAGGCTGTGCCCGGCGCCTTCGATGATGTGCAGCGCGGCATTTGGGATGCCTTCGGAAAGCCAGCGGGCATGCTCTGTAGGCGTATCCGGATCGGCGCTGCCCTGGATGACCAAGGTGGGCTGTTCGATGCCCGCGAGGCTGGCGGAGTGATCGACGTCCTGTAGCCCTTCCCAGGTCCAGGCGACCGCCTGGTGGTCGGCGGCCATGGCCAGGTTCAGGCGCTTTTCGCGTGCGGCGATTTCCGCCAGCAGCCGGTCACCTTGCTCACTGAACCAGGGCGCGAATCCGGGGCGAGGGCTGCCGGAAAGCAGAATCAAACCGCACGGCTGTGGTCCATCGTTCCGTCGCAGGTATTCGAGCACCACGGATACGCCCATGCTCCAACCAGCGAGGATGAAAGGGCCATCGAGGGGCTTCGCTACCGCCGAAAGATCCGCGCTGAAGGCTTGCAGCCTGTAGTCCTGGGGTGCCTGCCCGCGGACGGCGTCACCTCTGCCGCGCAGGTTGGGACAAATGAAGCGGGCTTGTGCCGCACAGGCTTCGGCGACGGATGTCCATGCAGCGCGAGTGCCTTGAATGCCATGCACAGCGAGCAGCGTCATCCGGCCTGTTTCCATCGATGTCTGAGTCATTGTTATTTCCTTCGATGTACAGCTGATATATTAGTCTAGCTGATCGTGATTTACTTTTGCTATGCTGCGAGTGGATTTAAAGGAACAGCCGAATGGACAGCAGCACCCTAACGACGCCTCTTCCCAACCTGACGGGAAAATCGAAGGCCAAGCTCACCGATATCGCTTATCAACAGCTTGAAGAAGCGATAGTCACACTCCGCATTCCGCCCGGGACGCTCATTTCCGAGCAGTCGCTGAGTGCGATGACCGGCATCGGCCGCACGCCCTTGCGCGAGGCGGTGCAGCGCCTTGCGCGCGAGCATCTGATCCTGGTCATGCCGCAGCGGGGTTTGTTGATCCCGTCCATCGATATTCGCAAGCAGCTACGGCTGATCGAAACCCGGCGAGAGATCGAGCGACTGGTGTGCCGCAGTGCCGCCAAGCGGGCGAATGAACAGCAGCGAAAATCCTTCGCGCGGCTGGCTGAGGAGTTCAACGCGGCGGCCGTCGACAATGACGATGTCACCTTTATGCGTTCCGATCGGGAGTTCAACGAGCTGTGTTTGGTTGCTGCGAAGAACGAGTTCGCCGAAAGCGCACTGCGCTCGCTGAACGGGCTCTCGCGGCGCTTCTGGTATTTGCACTATAAGCAGGCTGCCGATCTGCCTGAGATGGCCCGGCTGCACGCCGCCGTCGCCGCGGCGATTGCCGAGGGCGACTCGAAGGAGGCTGCGCGATCCCTCGATCAGCTGATCGACAACATCGAGACGTTCACCAAAGCGACTGTATTACTCGATCAGCTATGAGTAACAAAGAAGACCCTTGCCGTGGCTGCATCTGAATTGCTTTAAGGCTCGGCGGCTAGGTCAGTAGATTCCTGCCTCCCGCCGCTCAGGGCTCGTCTGCCAAGGGTCTTACAGGCGAACGACACCGCCCTCTCGCAGGGAGGATGGTTTTTTTCGTCCGTAAACTGGTAGGACCAGTTTGTAAAGGTAGGCAGAAGTGGCTCGGAACGGGCGTCTGTTCCGACCGCTGGCAACTCCTTGTTACCATTACGGCTCCTCTCGTCCCGGTCATTCGGCAACGGTTTCAACGAGCAACGGCGCGGTTTTCACGCGTTTCATCCGAGGAGCTTGGCTCCTTTCCCCTTCTTCTAAAAGCCAAAGCTGCAACGTCCAGGCTGAACCTGCCGAAAGCACCCCGTAAACAAAACTGGTAGGACCAGCGGCGTGGTCCATGGACTGTTGCGACATTTGGAACAGATAATCGAATTTGGTTGGCACCTGCGCTCGGATGTCGCATAGCAGAGGGTTGCGTCGTAGCCGATTCGCATCGAAGACACGATTGCGTGGTTGTGTGGTCTAGTAGGATCTCGCTTGGGTGACCACTCGGTCGCTTTATGCAGCTGGCTCGTGATTACACCGCGACAGGAGCGAGCCCACGCGACTCTCCGTAGCGAGCCCGTCGATGTTGTGCCCGCCATGCCTCAATGGTCATATCCGAGCCCTACAACGGGTGACATGTGCCGTGTTCACTTGTCTTCTCGAAGTTTCATCTTTCCATAAATACCCTGAAGGAAGAGCACATGAAAACCAAAGCCATGCTGACCCAGACCGAAGTAGCCGCGATCCTCGCCGCCGCGCGTAGCGAAGCGCAGAACAACGGCTGGGCCGTGACCATCGTCGTGGCTGACGATGGCGGCCATCCGCTGGCACTGGAACGTCTCGACGGCTGCGCGCCGATCGCCTCCTACATCGCCACCGAGAAGGCGCGCAGCGCCGCAGTGGGTCGTCGTGAAACCAAGGGTTATGAGGACATGGTCAATGGCGGCCGCAACGCCTTCCTGTCCGCGCCGGTGGTCTGCTCGCTGGAAGGCGGCGTGCCGGTGATCGTCGATGGCCAGGTGATCGGCTCAGTGGGCGTGTCCGGCGTAACCGCTACCCAGGACGCGCAGGTGGCCAAGGCCGGTGTGGCTGCCGTCGCTAACTGAGCGGCCAAGACAGAGGAAAAGGTGCGAGCGGTGCAACGAGAAGCGGCAGGCGCATGAAGCGCCGGCCGAACCGTAGCCCGCCGCTACCCGGCATGGGCCGGTAACGAACAGAGAGGATTTGTCATGAGCGAACGTGTAACCCTGGGCCGTCTGCAAGTCGCGGCCAACCTGCAGCGCTTCATCGAAGACGAAGTGTTGGCCGGTACCGGCGTCGAAGCCGGTGCGTTCTGGAGCGGCTTCGATCAGCTGGTCCACGACCTGGCGCCGAAGAACCGCGCGCTACTCGCCGAGCGCGACCGCCTGCAGGCCGAGCTGGACGCCTGGCACAAGGCTAACCCGGGCCCCGTCACCGACATGCCGGCCTACCGCACCTTTCTCGAATCCATCGGCTACCTGCAGCCCGAGCCGGGCGAGGTGAAGGTCAGCACCAGCAACGTCGACAGCGAAATCGCCAGCCAGGCCGGCCCGCAGCTGGTGGTGCCGATCGGCAACGCCCGCTACGCGCTGAACGCCGCCAACGCCCGCTGGGGTTCGCTGTATGACGCGCTTTACGGCACCGACGCGATCAGCGAAGAGAATGGCGCGCAGAAAGGCCCGGGCTACAACGAAGTGCGCGGCGCCAAGGTCATCGCCTTCGCCCGCAACGTGCTGGACCAAGCTGCACCGCTTGCCGAAGGCAGCCACGCCGATGCTATCAGCTACCGCGTGCAGGACGGCCAGCTCAAGGTCACCCTGGAAAATGGCAGCGTCACCGGCCTCAAGCAGCCGGAGAAGTTCCTCGGCTATCAGGGCGAGGCCGTCGAGCCCACCGCCGTACTGCTGAAGAACAATGGCCTGCACATCGAGATCCAGATCGATCCGAACAGCCCTATCGGCCAGACTGACCCTGCGGGCGTCAAGGACCTGCTGATCGAAGCCGCCGTGACCACCATCATGGACTGCGAAGACTCCACCGCCGCCGTCGATGCCGACGACAAGGTGCTGGTCTACCGCAACTGGCTGGGCCTGATGAAGGGTGACCTGACCGATACCTTCCAGAAGGGTGGTCGGGCGATGACCCGCCAGCTCAATCCTGATCGTGAATACACTGCCGCCGACGGTTCCAGCCTGAAGCTGCATGGCCGTTCGCTGCTGTTCATCCGCAACGTCGGTCACCTGATGACCAACCCGGCGATCATCGATGGCGAAGGCCACGAGATTCCCGAGGGCATCCTCGATGGTGTGGTCACCAGCCTGATCGCCAAGCATGACCTCGAGCGCCGCGGCAACTCGCGCACCGGCAGCGTCTACATCGTCAAACCGAAAATGCACGGCCCGGCCGAAGTCGCCTTCGCTGACGAGCTGTTCGGTCGCGTCGAAGACCTGATTGGCCTGCCGCGTCACACCCTCAAGGTCGGCATCATGGACGAGGAGCGCCGCACCAGCGTCAACCTCAAGGCCTGCATCGGCGCCGCGCAGAACCGCGTGGCCTTCATCAACACGGGCTTTCTCGACCGCACCGGCGACGAGATGCACAGCATCATGGAAGCCGGCGCCGTGCTGCGCAAAGGCGACATGAAGGGCACCGCCTGGATCCAGGCCTACGAGCGCAACAACGTGCTGGTCGGCCTGAACTGTGGTCTGCGCGGCAAGGCGCAGATCGGCAAGGGCATGTGGGCCATGCCGGACCTGATGGCCGCCATGCTCGAGCAGAAGATCGCCCACCCCAAGGCCGGCGCCAACACCGCCTGGGTCCCGTCGCCCACCGGCGCCACCCTGCATGCGTTGCACTACCACCAGGTGGATGTGCAGGGGGTCCAGGCCGAGCTGGAGAAGATCGACCTGGCCAGCGAGCGCGAAAAGCTGACCAATGATCTGCTGACCATTCCGGTGGCAACGGACCGCAACTGGAGCGCCGAGGCGATCCAGCAGGAACTGGACAATAACTGCCAGGGCATCCTCGGCTACGTGGTGCGCTGGGTCGAACAGGGTGTCGGTTGCTCCAAGGTGCCGGACATCCACGATGTCGGCCTGATGGAAGACCGCGCCACCCTGCGTATCTCCAGCCAGCATCTGGCGAACTGGCTGCACCACGGTGTGGTCGGCGAGGCGCAGGTTCGCGAAACTCTCGAGCGCATGGCCAAGGTGGTCGATCAGCAGAACGCCGGTGATTCGCTGTATCGCCCGATGGCCGTTGACTACGCTCAGTCGGCTGCCTTCCAGGCGGCTTGCGATCTGGTCTTCAAGGGCCGCGAGCAGCCCAGCGGCTATACCGAGCCGCTGCTGCATGCCTGGCGCCAGCGTTTCAAGCAGCAGGGCTGAGTTTGGCGGTATTCAGCAGATTGCTGATGGCTGGCTTAAGCCGGCCATTGGCGTAATTTGTAGGCCTTGGGCGCTGAAAGGCGCCTGGGCTTTTCGAGCATGGGGGGCAGGTCGACGTAACGGTCGATCGGCACCTTTGGATGGCATGAGTTATGACATCCATGCGGGGCGCCGGGGTTTCCCGGAGAAAAAAGAAGCGGTTCACAACAAAAAACAAGGAACCCAACAATGAGTCAGACACTGCTGTCCATATTGGCCTTCGTGCCACTGGTGCTGGCGGGTGTATTGCTGATCGGCTTTCGCTGGCCGGCCAAATACGCAATGCCGCTGGTTTTCGTGCTCACTGCCTTGATCGGTCTCCTGGCCTGGGACATGACCTTCAACCGGGTCCTGGCTTCCACGTTGCAAGGCCTGATTCTCACTGCCGCGATCCTCTGGATCATCTTTGGCGCAATCCTTCTTCTCAACACCCTCAAGCATTCCGGCGGCATCGCCGCGATTCGCCGGGGCTTTTCCAACATCAGTCCCGATCGGCGCGTACAGGCGCTGATCGTCGCCTGGCTGTTCGGCTGCTTCATCGAAGGCGCTTCGGGCTTCGGTACACCGGCCGCAGTGGCCGCACCGCTGATGGTGGCACTGGGCTTCCCGGCACTGGCCGCCGTGGTGATGGGCATGATGGTGCAGTCCACGCCGGTTTCCTTCGGTGCGGTGGGCACGCCGATCATTGTAGGAGTCGGTGGCGGCCTCGATCAGGCTGGTATCGGCGCGCAGCTAGCGGCGGTGGGCAGTAACTGGGAGGTCTTCTTTCACCTGATCTTCTCGCGCGTCGCGATCATCCACGCGCTGTGCGGCATCCTCATGCCGCTGATCATGCTGTGCATCCTGACCCGCTACTTCGGGCGCAAAAAATCCTGGTCCGAAGGACTGGCGATGGCGCCGTTCGCGATCTTCACTGGCTTGGCGTTCGTCATTCCCTACGCTGCCGCCGGCGTCTTCCTCGGCCCGGAATTCCCCTCGATGATCGGCGCCCTGGTTGGCCTGGCCATCGTTGTGCCGGCTGCCAAGGCGGGGTTCCTGCTGCCGAAGGAAACCTGGGACTTCGCCCCGGCCAGCGAGTGGCCTGCCGACTGGATGGGCAAGATCGAGATGAAGATCGAGGATGTGGCCGGCAAGACGCCCATCTCCGTGCCTATGGCCTGGGCCCCGTACCTGCTGCTCGCCGCCTTCCTGGTGATCTCGCGCGTCTTCCCCGACGTCAAGGCAGCGTTGATGTCTGTCAGTTTCGGCTGGAAGGACATCCTCGGAGAAACCGGCGTGTCCGGTACCCTGGAACCGTTGTTCCTGCCAGGTGGGATTCTCTGCATGGTGGTGCTGGTCACCTTCTTCTTGCATCGGATGAAGGCGGGTGAACTGGTCGCGGCGGTTTCCGAGTCGAGCAAGACATTGCTCGGCGCTGGCTTCGTCCTGATCTTCACCATTCCCATGGTACGGATCCTGATCAACTCCGGCGTCAACACCTCCGACCTGGTCTCCATGCCTGTCGCCATGGCGCAGCTGGTAGCCAACAGCGTCGGCGACGTCTATCCGTTCTTCGCACCTGCGGTGGGTGCAATCGGTGCCTTCATCGCTGGCTCCAACACCGTGTCCAACCTGATGCTCTCGCAGTTCCAGTTCAACACCGCCGGATTGCTGGGGCTCTCCGGTGCGCTGATGGTGGCGCTGCAGTCGGTCGGTGCGGCGGCGGGCAACATGATCGCCATCCACAACGTGGTAGCGGCTTCGGCAACCGTGGGCCTGCTGGGGCGCGAAGGCGTGACCCTGCGCAAGACCATGCTGCCGACCCTGTACTACCTCGTCCTGGCTGGCAGCATCGGCCTGATCGGGTTCTACATCATGGGTATCACCGATCCATTGGCGGGAATCGCCAGCGCCAACTAAGGCGTGCAAGACCCTGACGGGCGGCTTAGGCCGCCCGTTTTGTTTTGTCTTGAAAACCTTCGCCAGTTCCTGACGCGGGTTTGGCGGATCGCGGCGTTCTGGTATAGCGTGCTGCGCAATCGATAGCGACCGAGGCAATTTCAATGAAGAAATGGCAATGCGTGGTATGCGGATTCATTTATGACGAAGCCGAAGGCTGGCCCGACGAAGGCATCGCGCCCGGCACCGTCTGGGAAGACGTACCCGAAGACTGGCTATGCCCCGACTGCGGCGTGGGCAAGATGGATTTCGAAATGATCGCGATCGGCTGATATGAACGAATCGAACACTAAAGGCACATCGGGAGCGCCGCTGGTCATCATCGGCACAGGGCTGGCGGGCTACAACCTGGCGCGCGAATTACGCAAGCACGACAGCGAAACGCCGCTGCTGCTAATCACCGCAGATGACGGCCGGTCCTACTCCAAGCCCATGCTGTCCACCGGTTTTGCCATGAACAAGGATGCCGATGCCCTCGGCATGATGAGCGCCGGGCAGATGGCCAATCAGCTCAACGCCGAGATCCGCACCCATACCCGGGTGACGCGCCTCGATCCGGACAACCGCCGCGTGTGGATCGGCAACGAGCCGGTGGCCTATCGCGATCTGGTGATCGCGTGGGGCGCGCAGACCATTCACGTGCCGGTCGCAGGCGATGCGCAAGACGTCATCTTCCCGATCAACGATCTGCTCGACTACGGTCGCTTCCGCGAGGCGGCGAAGGGTAAGCGACGCGTCCTGATCCTTGGCGCCGGGCTGATCGGCTGTGAATTCGCCAATGACTTGCTCCAGGGCGGATACGAGGTCGAGCTGGTCGCGCCCTGCGAACAGATCATGCCGTCACTGCTTCCGGCGGATGTGGCGGCTGTGGTGCAGCGTGGGTTGGAATCACTCGGTGCGCGCTTTCACCTCGGCCCGGTGCTGGAGCGCCTGGACCGCCAAGGCGACGCCCTCGAAGCGCAGCTGTCGGACGGCCAGCGCTTGAGCTGCGATCTGGTGGTGAGCGCTGTTGGCCTGCGTCCGCGCACCGAACTCGCGGCGGCGGCAGGGTTGCAGGTCAATCGCGGTATCAGCGTCGACCGGTTGCTGCAGACGTCGGCCGAACATGTCTATGCCTTGGGTGATTGCGCCGAGGTCGGTGGACTCAATCTGCTGTACGTGATGCCCCTGATGAGCGGCGTGCGTGCGCTTGCGCAAACGCTCGTCGACAAGCAGACCTCGGTGACCTACGGACCGATGCCGATCACGGTGAAAACGCCGGTTTGCCCTCTGGTGGTATCGCCGCCGGCGGCAGGCAGCGACGGGCATTGGAATCTGGAAGGCGAGGGCAACGACCTCAAGGCTCTATTCTGCGGTCTCGATGGCAAGCTGTTGGGCTACGCGCTGACCGGAGCGGCCGTGCGCGAGCGCTTGGAGCTGAATAAGCAGCTGCCGCCGGTCCTGGCGGAACTGCCTCAACTTCTGTCGCTAAAGTCTTCGAATTGACGCGGTAAAGCGCCGGCGGGGACTGGCGCGAGTGCTAGCAGCGTGCCATGCTCCCAGGGTGCGCTGCCGCAGCGTAGAGCTGTTGTAGCGCCTCGGAATGCTGTTTTGGAGAACAGCGAATACAAAAACAAAAAAGTCAGAGGCTACCCATGCGTAAACCGGAACTCGCTGCCGCTATCGCAGAAAAAGCCGATCTCACCAAGGATCAGGCCAATCGTGTACTCAATGCCGTACTTGATGAAATCACCAACGCGCTCAACCGCAAGGACAGCGTTACCCTGGTTGGTTTCGGCACCTTCGTACAGCGCCACCGCGGTGCCCGCACGGGCAAGAATCCGCAAACCGGCGAACCTGTCACCATTCGAGCCAGCAATACCGTGGCGTTCAAGCCGGGAAAGATGCTGAAAGACGCGATCAACTGATACGCGCTGCCCGGGGCCCGCGCGGCTCCGGGTCTGCTTGACCCGCCGGTCCGCTCCGGACCTGCCTGTTCCCGCACTTCCGCTGTTCAGAGCAGTCGCTACAATGCGACACCTTTCGCTGACGGACGGCAACTTCATGAAATTTCGTTTTCTTCTGTGGATGCTGGGCCGCTTGATGGCCAAGGCCAGCCGCAACAATTCTGACTTTCAGCAGCAGCTGGGCGACAAGGATCTAACCTTTCAGCTGCATACGCTGGATGGCAAGGTGGCGCGGCATTACGTCGTCAAGGATCAGCGCATCACCAGCCGTGGCGGCCCCGCCAACGAGCCGGCATTCGCCATCGGCTTCAAGGACAGCGCCTATGGCTTCGCCACCATGAATGCCAAGAACAAGCAGCTGGCCTTTATGCAGGGCATCCAGAACAAAGACATCCAGATCCAAGGCAACCCGGCGCTGGTGATGTGGTTCCAGGGGCTGACCAAGTATCTGAAGCCGCGTAAGAAGAAGTGATTCGTGTGGTGGCGTTAGGTTGAAGGTAATCCCGCAGGTCGGGTCCCGGCCCGACCCGACGAGCGAGCGGTCAGGCGGGCTGAAGACCGATGCCTCGCTCGTCGGATTTCGGAAAGCCCGACCTGCATTGGCTCTCGCGCCAGGCTTGAGCTTCGCCTTTCAGCCAATCCCTGAACGCTACTAATCCCGCCGCTTCCACCTTTCGCTCCGGAATCATCAGGTAATACCCCTGCTGCGTCCCACTGCGATACGCATGCGGATGCGCCACCACCAACCGCCCCTCGGCCAATTCCCGCTGGATCAAAAAGGGCGGGATCAACGCCACCCCCATCCCGTGTTCCGCCGCCTGGGCGAGCATGGAGAACAGCTCCAGCCGCGGCCCGGTCATGTCGCGGGCGACCTTCATTCCCAGTGAATCGAACCACTGCCGCCAGGCATAGGGCCGCGTGCTCTGCTGCAGCAGCGGCATTTCCGCCAGCGTCTCGGCGTCCAGCGGCTCTCCACCAGGCAATAACGCAGGGCTGCAGACCGGCTGCAGATCCTCGGGCATGAGAAAGTGCGCCTCGGTGCCGGACCAGTCGGCATCGCCGAAATAGATGGCGGCATCGATATCGGTATCGGCGAAGAGAAACGGCCGGGTGCGGTTGGTCAGGTTGAGGGTGATCTGCGGATGCCGCGCTTGGAAATCCTTCAACCGGGGTACCAGCCATTGGGTGCCGAACGTGGGTACTACGGCCAGTTCGACGGTCATCGCGCCCTGTTGACCCATCACCGACAGCGTATCGCGCTCCACCGCATCGAGTTGGGCGGCGACGCGGCGCGCATAGGACTGGCCGGCCTCGGTCAGCTTCACCCCACGCCGCGAGCGGCGAAACAGCTCCAGCCCGAGGAATTCTTCCAGCCCACCGATCTGCCGGCAGATGGCGCTCTGGGTCAGCGCCAGCTCCTCGGCGGCGCGGGTGAAACTCTGATGGCGCGCCGCCGCTTCGAAGGCAATCAACGCGACGGTGCTGGGGATCTTGCGGCGCATTATGCGGCTGCCTCACTAATAAGTCGGAATTTAGGCGGATAAGCATACGATGGAGTGAGTAAAACACACAGGTCGATGCGGATTACTCGTTTGCGCACAATGGCCTCAGCTTCTAGGATCAATCCATTCGAATGCTGCCCGGGCTCATGCCCGGTTCACCGTCTACGACAAAGAGGACCACCCATGGCCGGCAAAGCAAGCTTCAACTGGATCGATCCGCTGCTGCTTGATCAGCAGCTCACCGATGAAGAGCGCATGGTGCGCGACAGTGCGCAGCAGTTCGCCGCCGACAAGTTGGCGCCGCGGGTGCTCGAAGCCTTTCGCCACGAGCGCACCGACGCGGCGATCTTCCGTGAGATGGGCGATACCGGACTGCTCGGCGCGACCATTCCCGAAGCATACGGCGGCAGCGGGCTGAACTACGTCTGCTACGGCCTGATCGCCCGCGAGGTCGAGCGCATCGATTCCGGTTATCGCTCCATGATGAGCGTGCAGTCCTCGCTGGTGATGGTGCCGATCAACGAGTTCGGCAATGAAGAAACCAAGCAGAAATACCTGCCCAAGCTGGCCAGCGGCGAATACATCGGCTGCTTCGGCCTGACCGAACCGAACCACGGTTCCGACCCGGGCTCCATGGTTACCCGTGCGAAGAAAGTCGACGGCGGCTATCGCCTATCCGGTGCCAAGATGTGGATCACTAACAGCCCGATCGCCGACGTGTTTGTGGTCTGGGCGAAGGATGATGAGGGCGCCATCCGCGGCTTCGTGCTGGAGAAAGGCTGGGAAGGCCTGAGCGCCCCGGCAATCCATGGCAAGGTCGGCCTGCGCGCCTCGATCACTGGCGAGATCGTCATGGACAACGTGTTCTGCCCGGAAGAGAACGCCTTCCCGGACGTGCGCGGCCTGCGTGGTCCCTTCACCTGCCTGGATTCGGCCCGTTACGGCATCAGCTGGGGCGCGTTAGGCGCTGCCGAATTCTGCTGGCACACCGCGCGCCAGTACACCCTGGACCGTCAGCAGTTCGGCCGCCCGTTGGCGGCCAACCAGTTGATCCAGAAGAAGCTGGCCGACATGCAGACCGAGATCACCCTGGCGCTGCAAGGCTGTCTGCGCCTCGGCCGGATGAAGGACGAGGGCACTGCTGCGGTGGAGATCACCTCGATCATGAAGCGCAACAGCTGCGGCAAGGCGCTGGACGTGGCGCGCCTGGCCCGCGACATGCTCGGTGGCAACGGCATCAGTGACGAGTTCGGCGTGGCCCGGCATCTGGTCAACCTGGAAGTGGTCAATACCTACGAAGGCACCCATGACGTGCACGCGCTGATTCTCGGACGTGCGCAAACGGGGATTCAGGCGTTTTTCTAAGCGGTGACCTGTAGGAGCGAGCTTGCTCGCGAAGAGCGCGCGCAGCCATTCGCGAGCCAGCTCGCTCCTACATAAACGCCGATCCGCTCTATCTTATTTGCTGCTCGAGAGATACCTATGCCCAGCGCCCTATCCAATATCCGCGTTCTGGACCTATCCCGCGTGCTAGCCGGGCCTTGGTGCGGGCAGATCCTCGGTGACCTTGGCGCCGAGGTAATCAAGGTCGAGCGGCCCGGCACAGGCGACGATACCCGTCACTGGGGACCGCCGTATCTGAAGGATGCTCAGGGCGAGAACACGTCGGAAGCGGCTTATTACCTGTCGGCCAACCGCAACAAGGAGTCACTGACGCTGGATTTCACCCAGCCAGAGGGGCAGCGGATCATCCGCGAGCTGGTGGCTGGGTGCGATGTGCTGCTGGAGAACTTCAAGATCGGTGGGCTGGCGGCCTACGGGCTGGACTATGAAAGCCTCAAGGCGATCAACCCGCGCCTGATCTACTGCTCGATCACCGGCTTCGGCAGCGACGGTCCTTATGCCCAGCGCGCCGGCTATGACTTCATGATTCAGGGGCTCGGTGGGCTGATGAGCCTGACCGGCCGCAGCGATGCCGAGGCGGGTGCCGGGCCGGTCAAGGTTGGCGTGGCGCTGACCGATATTCTGACTGGCCTCTATGCCACCGTCGGCGTCTTGGCCGCGCTCAACCGTCGCGAGCAGAGCGGCGTCGGTCAGCACGTCGAGTTGGCGCTGCTGGACGTGCAGATCGCCTGCCTGGCCAATCAGGCGATGAATTACCTGACCACCGGCGTCGCGCCCAAGCGCATGGGCAATGCGCATCCGAATATCGTGCCGTACCAGGATTTCCCCACGGCCGACGGCGACATCATCCTCACCATCGGCAACGATGGGCAGTTCCGCAAGTTCGCGGAAGTGGCCGGGCGTCCCGAGTGGGCTGACGATCCGCGTTTCGCTGGCAATAAAGCCCGGGTTGCCAACCGTGCCGAGCTGATTCCACTGATTCGTCAGGTCACGGTGTTCCGCACCACCGCTGAGTGGGTGGCGGAGTTGGAGCGCGCAGGCGTGCCTTGCGGGCCGATCAACGATGTCGCGCAAGTATTCGCCGACCCGCATGTCCAGGCACGCGGTTTATGTATGGAGATGCCGCACCCGCTAGCGGGCAGCGTGCCGCAAGTGGCGAGCCCGATCCGCCTGTCCGAGTCGCCCGTGAACTATCGCAAGGCGCCGCCGCTGCTGGGCGAACACAGCGAGGCGCTGTTGCAGCGGTTGCTGGGCCTGGATCGGGAGCAGATAGTCTGCCTGCGACGGGATGGGGTGATCTAATGCCCCGCAGCTAAGCCCCTTTCAACAAGCCGAGCCTCAATCGCTGAACTCTCCTGCCGTCTGACTATCCCTATTTAGGTACTCAAACCTTTGGGCGGACGAGCGAATCATGCAGATGCAGCGCTATCGAATCACCGGGCAACTGATGGTTGTCCTGTTCATGTCCTGGCTGCTGGCCGGCTGCGGCATCAACAACATTCCGCAGTACGACGAGCAGGTGAAATCCGCCTGGTCGCAGGTGGAAAACCAGTACCAGCGCCGCGCCGACCTGATCCCGAATCTGGTCGAGACGGTCAAGGGCTTCGCCCGCCAGGAGCAGGAAACCCTGACGGCGGTGGTCGAGGCGCGGGCCAAGGCCACGTCGATCCAGGTCGACGCCAACACGCTGAACAATCCCGAACAGCTGCAACAGTTCCAGCAGGCGCAGAACCAGCTGACCGGCGCCTTGAGCCGGCTGATGATGGTGTCCGAACGCTATCCGGAATTGAAGTCGAACCAGAACTTCCTGGCCCTGCAATCGCAGCTCGAAGGCACGGAGAACCGCATCGCCGTAGCGCGGCGCGACTTCATCGCGGCGGTGGAGCGCTACAACACCGAGATCCGCACCTTTCCCGGTCGCATCTGGCACACCCTGATGTACAGCGACATGCCGATTCGGGAGAACTTCGAGGCGACCGCCGAGAATGCCGATCAGGCGCCGCAAGTGCGGTTTGAATGATCATCAGGCTGCTGCTACTCCCGCTTCTGCTGATCTGCGGCAGCGTCTTCGCCCAGGATGCAGAGCTGCCGAAGCTGACCGGCAGGGTGGTGGATCAGGCCGAATTGCTGGACACCCAGACTGAAGCTCGCCTGACCAGCATGTTCGCCGCTCACGAACAGGCGACCGGCGAGCAGGTGGTCGTGGTTACGGTGCCAGACCTGCAGGGCCGCAGCATCGAGGAATTCGGCGTGCAGCTCGGCCGTGCGTGGGGCATCGGCCAGCAGAGCGAGGACAACGGTGCGCTGCTGATCGTCGCGCGGGATGACCGCCGGATTCGCATCGAAGTTGGCTACGGCCTCGAAGGCAGGCTGACCGACGCGCAATCCTCGATGATCATCAACGGCATCATCGCGCCGGCGTTCCAGCAGGGCGATTTCGCCCGAGGCATCAGCGAAGGCGCAGCGGCGATGGTGCAGGTGCTCGGTGGCGATCCGCTGCAGAGCGCGGCCATGCGCCCGGCGATGCCCATGGGTGCGCAGGAACCCGGCGGGCTCGGCATCCTCGGCTTCTTTCTGATGCTGGTGGTCATCTTCTTGATCGGCGGCGGCCGGGGCGGTCGTGGCGGAGGACGCAAGGCGTTGCTGCTCGGCGCCTTGCTCGGCGGCATGGGTCGCGGCGGTGGCGGTTTTGGTGGCGGCGGCTTCGGTGGTGGTGGCTTCGGAGGCGGCGGTGGCGGCTTCGGCGGCGGTGGCGCCTCGGGCGGCTGGTAATCGAGTCCCCTGATCAACATAACGAGAACGACCTCGACGATGAACGAGCAATGACCCTACTGACCGAAAGCGAAATGCAGCAAGTAACCGAGGCGATCGAGCGCGTCGAGCGTGGCACCGACGCCGAGCTGGTGACAGTACTGGCGGCGCAGGCCGACGACTATCGCTACATTCCGCTGTTGTGGGCCAGCTTGATCGCGCTGCTGTTGCCCGGCGCCTTGTTGTTCTTCACCGGCTGGTTATCCGCTTGGCAATTGCTATTAGTGCAGTGGCTGACCTTCATCGTGCTGGCGGTGATCTTCCGGATTCCCAGCCTGACCACTCGGCTGATACCGCGCTCGGTCCGACATTGGCGGGCCTGCAATCTGGCGCGTCGGCAATTCATCGAGCTGAATCTGCATCACACGGAGGGCGGCACCGGCATGCTGATCTTCGTTTGCGAAGCCGAGCGTTATGTCGAGATTCTGGTGGATCGGGGCATTTCCAGTCGCATTGATGACAGCGCCTGGCAATCGGTCGTCGCGAACTTTACCGATGATGTGCGCAACGGGCAGGTGCTTCAGGGCTTCCTGAATTGCATCGAGGCGTGCGGCTCGTTGCTCGCGCAACACGTGCCGGCTACCCATGAGCGCAACGAATTGCCGAACCGGCTGGTGGTTATCGATTAAAAGACGGTTGGAAGCGCGTGAAGCCATACGCTGAACGGCGAAACGGGCGGCTTCGATCCGTAGGGCCGAACTTGTTCGGCCCTACGTGCGATGTTCCGGCGTGAACGGCAGCCTTAGCCCCGTTAAACCATCCCCGGGCCGTCGTCCTCAGGCTGCTCCACCGGCGCCAATTCGAGGAATTGGGCATCGCTCATCGCACTGGCCGCAACGCGGTCGATGGTGCTCATGGCATGGCCAATGATGGAGCTGACGCTGGCTTCGTGGTGATGCTCTGGCAGGCGCTCGATAGCCGCCAGTACCTCTTCACCGGGCACCGTTTCTTCGGCCAGCAGGCGCTCGGCGACCTCATCCAGCGCCGGCTTGAGCCGCTGCAGCAGTGCCATGCAGTCACGGTCGAGCTGCTTGAGCAGGTTGTCCGCGGCGCGAATCGACTCGCCGGAATCAAATTCGATATGCGCATCGCGCACGGCCTGCAGGCTTAGCAGCGAGCCGTTCGGCCCCATGCCCAGCGCGCCAACCATCGACAGGGCGATCTTCGAGGCTTCCTGTAGATCCTGACCGGCGCCGGACGATACTTCATGGAAATACAGCTGCTCGGCGCCACGACCGGCCAGCAGCATCTGGATGCGGTTGCGCAGCTCGGATTCCATATGCAGGCGCTTGTCTTCCACCGGCGTCACCAGCGTCACGCCCAATGCCTGGCCGCGCGGAAGGATGGTGACCTTCTCCACCCGGCCGACTTTCAGCGCAGCGGCGACCAGTGCATGACCGGCCTCGTGCACGGCGATGCGCTTGCGGTCGGTGGGCGACATCGGCGTGACGCCCGAAGGCTGCTCACCGATGCGGCAGGTTTCCACGGCGTCGACGAAGTGGCTCATGTCCACGACTGTGGCGCTTTCGCGTGCCGCGAGCAGCGCCGCGTGGTTGGCGATATAGGCGATGGCGGCGGGCGTCAGGCCGACGGTGTTGCGCGCCAGCTGGGCGAAATCGAGGTCCTGCGCGGCGCGGATCTTTCCGGCATAGAGGCGGAACAGCGCTTCGCGGTCGCCGAGTCCCGGCAGGCCGACGGCAATGGAACGGTCGAAGCGCCCTTCGCGCACCAAGGCCGGGTCCAGCGAATTGGGGAAGTTAGTGGCGCCCAGCACGAGCACGCCGCTGGCGCCGTCGAAGCCGTCCATCTCGGCGAGGAACTGGTTGATGATGCGGTTGCTCTCGGCATCGCTGGAACGCTGCTGTTCGGCGCGCTTGCCGATGCCGTCGATCTCGTCGATGAAGATGATGCAGGGCGCCTGCTTGCGCGCGGTGCGGAACAGCGCCTTGACCTTCTGGATGCCGACGCCGAAATACATCGAGGAAAAGTCGCTGCCGGTGACCTGAATGAAGCTGGCATTGGATTCTGTTGCCAGGGCCTTGGCCAGCTGGGTCTTGCCTGTGCCAGGCTCGCCGGTCAGCAGAACGCCTTTGGGCGGGCGAGCGCCCAGCGCGGCGTAGGCGGCAGGGTCACGCAGATAGGCGGTGACGTCGGTGAGGGCCTGCTTGGCTTCGCTGGCGCCGATCACATCGGCAAAGCCGATGCCGCTGCCCTTGCGTTGCACGCGGAAGGTCTGGCTCTTGAACGCCAGATAACCGAGCGCGCCGACCAGCAGAAGAATAAAGGGTGCGTAGGGCACCAGCGCCTTGTACCAGGGCGCTTCGCCATCCGTTTCGAACAGCGTCAGCGGGAACAGCTGGCCTTCGCTGCTGGCGTAATGGTCGAGCAGCAGCTGGGCTACACGGCCGGACTGATCCGGTATCCAGTAGCGCAAGCCGTCGTTCAGGCTGATATAGACCGCATCCTGGCCGAGCGCCGCGCTGGCGATGGCTGCGCCACGCAAATCGCGCATCAGCACCGAGAGATCCTGGCGGTTGGCTTCCCAGGGCTCGGTGGATTGCTGCAGGGCTTCGAGCATGCTGGCGGCAGCACCTGTGGATGGCACCGCCGGCACGCTGGGCTTGAATTGCCAGTAGGCCAGGCCGGTAGCGAGCGCCAGCACCAGCAGAACGGAGAGCACAGGGCCGCGGCGGCCTTGTAGCAGACGTGGTGTTTTCATTTCACATCCAATCGGGAAGCCCGACGTTCGACAAACAACCGCCTTCGGGGCGGACCACAGTTGTACGCGGGGAAACCCCGCACGCGCCAAACAGGTGGCGCTGAAGCAGTACGGGCTCGTTGGATGCGATTTATATGCCGGACTGCGGGTCGGGCTCTTTGGCTCCGATAGCCGGCGAGGATACGCCAAGTGCCATCATGCGCGACGCGTAACGACGAATGGCGGCCAGCTTTACGACGAATGACCGTCTGGTCGTGGAACGAAATGATGGGGCTGAGCTACGTGATGGGTGCCATTTAGGTCTATCCGATAAGCGGTCTGCCGGGCGTCGGGCACCCGGCGCAATTAAAGGCGTTTCGTAGTAAATAGGCGGCCCTCGCAGCACCGAGTAATTTTTTATCATGTCCACCCTCACAGAACTGGCGCAGCAAATCGCTGCGCTGTATCCCTTACACGACAGGGTTGCCGGCAAGCGTTACCGCATCGTCAATCAGCTCGCCGGCATGACTGAGCTGGAAGAGATCAACGGCGCGCCGCGCTATGTCGATACTCACCAGCTGGCCGATCGGGCGCTATGGGATGGCGGGCCGGGGCGGTCGATCGAGCGTTTCGCTTCGGTTTAGTCGAAACGCCGCTTTAACCAGGCGTCGTTGCGCTTGTATTTGCCAACGGCCATCCGGCATCCTCCGACGCTGGGCCTGGCGCTACGTCGGGCTGCGCAAAGGCCGCGCACGAAGGCCCGTAGTTCGGCGATCCGTCGGGGAGACTGAGAATGATGACGTGTGACGGCAGCTTAGGGCACAAGCAGGCTCCGGTGCGGCTGCGAACGGAACGTCGACAGACTCTCGCCGTGAACAGGCGTATTCGGCCTCTGCTGGTCGTGGGCATGCTGGCGCTGTCGCCGCTGGTGCAGGCGCAGGCACTGGTCGAGCCGGTCGGCTACATCATGAAGGTGAAGGGTGAGGCGACCGTTACCAGTCGCGACCAGACCATCGATGCGGCGGTCGGCCAGGCGGTGATCCTTGGCGCGGTGTTGCGCACCGGTTCCGACGGCGCGATGGGCGTGACGCTCAGCGACAACACGGTCATGTCCTTCGGTCCCAACAGCGAGTTCACGCTGGATGAGTATGCTTTCGAGCCCAGCCGCGAAGAGCTGCGCCTGAGCGGGCATATCAGCCGCGGCACCTTGAACTTCATTTCCGGGGTTATCGCCAAGCTCAAGCCCGAGGCGGTCGAACTGAAAACCCCAACCGGCACCATCGGCGTGCGCGGTACGCATTTTCTGGTGAAGGTCACTCAGTGAAGATGCTGCGTTATACCTTCGCGCTGCTGTGTCTCGCATTGCTCTCGGGCTGCATGACTGGAAACTACGTGGTGCTGCTGGAAAGCCCTGATGGCACCACCGGCGCTGTGGTGATCGACGATGCCAAAGGCCAGACACGCCTGGATCAGGTGCATCAAGGCGTCACCATCGGCGGCGCGTCGAGTGCCAGACCGTTCAGCGTCGGTCAGCTGCGCATTTCCCGGGACTTCTCGGCGGCGCTGGCGGCCCAGCCGGCTTTGCCACAGCGCTTCCAGCTGTACTTCAAGATCGGCAGTGCCGAGTTGACCGAGGAGTCGGAGCGGGCTGTCGTACAGGTTTTCGAGACGATCCGCCTGCGCGGGCCGTCCGCCGTCTCGGTCATCGGCCACACCGATACGCTCAGCGGCCCGTACTGGAACGAGCAGTTGGGTTTGATCAGGGCTCAGGCGGTGGCGGATATGCTGCGCGAGCGGGCCATCGAGGTCATCGATCTACGAGTGTCGTCCCATGGTGAGCGCAACCTGTTGATCGATACGCCCGACGGCGTATCCGAACCGCGCAATCGCAGGGTCGAGATCAGCGTTCGCTGAGTCTTATTTTTCCGTCATCTCGATGAGCTCACCGCGCCGGCCGGCCTGCAATCGCTGCAGCTGATAGCGCACCAGCTGATCATCTGGTCGATCCGCAGACAGCTGTTCGAAGGCGTCGACAGCGTGTTCGTGTCCGCTTGCCAGTAATCCGTAGGCCGCATCGTAGCCAGGGTCGAGCGCTGTTTCGCAGGGCTCGTAAAGGCGGATCGGCTGCGTTTTGCCCTTTAGCAGCACATCGCCGATCGCACGCATCGGTACGTCCGGATTGGCGGCACGGATGGCCTCCGAGACGCACAGATCGGTGCCCAGGTAGCGGTTGAGACCTTCCAGGCGAGCCGCAACGTTGACCGCATCGCCCAGGGCTCGGTAATCGAACAGAGTGGTTCCGCCGAAATTGCCGACCACGACTTCGCCGCTGTGGGCGCTGATGCGCGTGCGACCCAGCGGGATGCCGGCTGCGTGCTGGACGGCTGCATGGGCGCGGGTGAAGTTGCGGATTTCCAGCGCGCAGGCCAAGGCGCGCGTCTGGTGATCCGCCTGGGTCAAGGGTGCCGAGAACAGGATGGCCATGCCGTCGCCGACGATGCGTTCGAGCGTGCCTTGGTGGCGGAAGGCGATCTGAATGAGTCCTTCAAGGTATTCGTTGAGCATGCCGACCACGCGCTCCGGTGAGTGGCTCTCCATCAGCGTGGTGAAATCAGTGATGTCGGTGAAGACGAAGCTGCAATAACGGCGTTCGCCGCTGAGTTGCAGTTGTTCGGGATGGCGCATCAGATGCCTGACCAGATTCGGCGAGATGTAGCGCGAGAAGGCATCGCGTATCCAGCGCTGCTGATATTCGCTGGCGCGGTGCCGGGCCAGGCTGGCGCCGAGGTAGACCAGCAGCAGGCCGATCGATGGCGTCAGCGCGTCAAGCAGCAGCCCGTGGTGCGAATAGGCCCACCAGGCCGCGACGTTCAGCGCCGTGATCGCTACGGCTGCGATCCAGGCGGCAGTGAGCGCGCCGCTGGTAAGAATCAGGACGCAGAGCAGCGATCCGGCGAGCAATAGAATCAGCGCTTCCAGTGGACTGGCCCAGAACGGGCGTTGTAGCGGTGAGCCGGTCAGCGCCTGTTCGATGGCTTGGGCATGCACCTGGACGCCCGGTAGCATCCCGCCAAGGGGGCTGAAGCGCAGGTCTTGCAGTCCTTGCGCCGAGCTGCCGATCAGTACGATGCTGCCATCGAACTGGGTGGTGAGCGCGCCGTCCAGAATGCGCCACGCGGGGAGGATCTGCGCGCTCATGTCGCGGCGATAGTGCAGCCATAGTTCGCCACGGCGGTTGGTTGGGAGCGTCAGCGGGCCTATCGCAACTTGTTCGACTGCGCCATTGCTCGCGGTTTCGATGCGGTACAACTGCTGATCGAGATAGAGCCGCAACGCTTCGGCGGCCAATGACGGAAACAGCTGGTCGCCGACGCGAATCATTACCGGAACGCGGCGCACGACACCGTCCGCGTCGGAGCGAAAGGTCATGGTGCCGCTGCCTGCCGCTGCCCTTTCAAGCGAGGGTAACGCGCTGACGGTGCCTGCGTAGGTAGCGAAACGCGGCAGCTTGGCATCCGCACGCTGCCGCACCCCGAAACGGCTGAGCGGAATGGTCTGGGTTGGTGATTGTGCGGTGGCGAAGCCAAGGACGCTGGGTTGCCGTGCGAGCGCCTCGGCGAACAACTGATCGTGATCGGGCAGGGCGTGCAGCGTGCCGGCCAAGGCGGGCGGCAGGCCCAGCTGATTCAGAAGATAACGTGGCGAGCTGCGGTCGGCCTCGGCGAAGAGCACATCGAAGACCACCACGGCGGCGCCGGCCTGCCGTAGGCGCTCCAACAACTGCGCCAGTAGATCGCGCGGCCAAGGCCATTGCCCGTGGCGCGCGAGGCTGGCTTCGTCGATGTCGACCACTCTGACCGGCGTTTGCGCCGGCGCTGGCCGTGGATGCCAGCGCTGGTACTGATCGAACAAGCCGTTGCGCAGGCTTTGCAGCATCAGCGGTTCAGCCAGGTACAAGATGCAGGCGGCGAGCAAGCCGGCCAAGGCGAGCAGCAGGCGAGGCGTAAGCCGGGGTGCCGCCATCAGCAGCGCTCCCTGCAACCGGTCGGATCAGGCGTTCAGTCGAGTACCACAATGGCGTCCATTTCAACCTGCGCGGCTTTCGGCAGCGCGGCGATGCCAATGGCGGCGCGGGCGGGGTAGGGCTGCTGGAAGTAGCGGCTCATGATCTCGTTGACCGTGGCGAAGTTGCCCAGGTCGGTGAGGAAGATGTTCAGTTTGACGATGTCTTTCAGCGAGCCGCCGGCCGCTTCGGCTACTGCCTTGAGGTTCTCGAATACCTGCACGGTCTGCGCTTCGAAGCCTTCCACCAGCTCCATGGTTTTGGGGTCCAACGGAATCTGGCCAGACAGATACACGGTATTTCCGGCCTTGATCGCCTGGGAGTAGGTGCCGATGGCGGCAGGGGCTTTGTCGGTGTTGATGACGGTCTTGCTCATTCTGCACTCCTCGAAATTGACTTGGGGCACGAAGGATAAAACAGCCGGCGGGGAAAAAGACGATAAAAGCGGCTGGAGGCTGAACGAAGAGCGCTCATCAGCCGCATGTTCGTCCAGCCTCCAGCGCATTTTCCGGCTGTCAGTCAGGCTTTGACCCGCGTAATCCGCATCACGCCCTTGATCGTGCGCAGCTTGCGGATGACGCGGGCCAGGTGGACGCGGTCATGCACGCTGACCACCAGCTGGACCACGCTGATGCGGCCGTCGCGCTCGTCCATACCGATCTTCTCGATGTTGCCGTCGGCGGCGTTAACGCTACCGGCGAGCAGGGCGATCAGGCCGCGCTGGTGTTCCAGCTCGACGCGCAACTCGACATTGAATTCCCCCGTAACCTCCTTGGACCAGGACAGCTGAATACACTTGTCCGGGTTGTGGCGGACTTCGGCGATGTTGCGGCAGGTATCCAAGTGCACCACCATGCCCTTGCCAGCGGACAGGTGGCCGACGATGGGGTCGCCGGGAATCGGCGTGCAGCACTTGGCGTAATTGAGCACTAGGCCCTCGGTGCCGCGAATCGCCAGCGGTCCCTCGGCGCTCGGCGCCTGCTCGCCGTCGCTGGCCAGCAAACGCCGGGCGATGACGTAGGCCATGCGGTTGCCCAGGCCGATATCTTCGAGCAGGTCTTCGACGACATCCATGTGGTATTCGTCGAGCACCACCCTGATGCGTTCGGGCGAAATGTCGTCCAGGCTGGTTTCGAAACCGGTGAGCACCTTGTTCAGCAGACGCTCGCCCAGGTTGATCGATTCCGAGCGGCGCTGCAGCTTGAGCGCATGGCGGATGTGGGTACGGGCCTTGCCGGTGACCACGAAGTTCAGCCACGCCGGGTTCGGGCGTGCGCCGGGCGCGGTGACGATTTCCACCGTGGAGCCGCTTTCCAGCGCTTGCGACAAGGGCGCCAAGCGCCGGTTGACGCGGCAGGCGATGCAGGTGTTGCCGACGTCGGTATGCACCGCATAGGCGAAATCGACGGCGGTCGAGCCTTTGGGCAGTTCCATGATGCTGCCCTTGGGCGTGAAGACGTAGACCTCGTCCGGGAACAGGTCGATCTTCACGCTCTCGATGAATTCCAGCGAATTGCCGGCGCGTTCCTGCAGTTCCAGCACGCCTTTGACCCACTGCCGCGCGCGTGCATGGGTGCCCTTCGGCGTTTCGTCCTCGTTGGACTTGTACAGCCAGTGCGCGGCAATGCCGTTATTGGCCATCTCTTCCATCTCGCGGGTGCGGATCTGGATCTCGATGGGCACGCCGTGCATGCCGAACAAGGTGGTGTGCAGCGACTGGTAGCCGTTGGCCTTGGGGATCGCGATGTAGTCCTTGAAGCGGCCGGGCAGCGGCTTGTACAGGCTGTGCACGGCACCGAGCACGCGGTAGCAGGTGTCGACCTTGTCGACCACGATGCGGAAGGCGTAGACGTCCATGATCTCGTTGAACGCCTTGCGCTTGCCGCGCATCTTCTTGTAGATGCTGAACAGGTGCTTCTCGCGGCCCATCACTTCGCCTTCGAGACCGTCACGTTCGAGGCAGTGGATCAGCGATTGCTCGATCTTCTCGACGATCTCGTTGCGGTTGCCGCGGGCACGCCGCACCGCGGCGCGGATGCGCTCGGAGCGCATCGGGTGCATGGCCTTGAAGCCGAGGTCCTCGAACTCCACGCGCATCGAATGCATCCCCAGGCGGTTGGCGATGGGCGCGTAGATTTCCAGGGTTTCCTTGGCGATGCGCCGGCGCTTCTCGCCGGCCAGCACTTCCAGGGTACGCATGTTGTGCAGGCGGTCGGCGAGCTTGACCAGGATCACGCGGATGTCGCGCGCCATGGCCATTGCCATTTTCTGGAAGTTCTCGGCCTGGGCCTCGGCCTTGGTCTCGAAGTTCATCTGGGTCAGTTTGCTGACCCCGTCTACCAGCTCGGCCACGGTCTCGCCGAACTGGGCGATGAGCGCTTCCTTGGCGATACCGGTGTCCTCGATGACGTCGTGCAGCATCGCGGCCATCAGGCTCTGATGGTCCATGTGCATGTCAGCGAGGATGTTGGCTACCGCGAGGGGATGGGTTACATAGGCTTCACCGCTACGCCGCCGCTGGCCGTCGTGGGCCTGCTCGGCGTAGAAGTAAGCGCGGCGGACCAGATTGACCTGGTCTGCGCCGAGGTAGGTCGACAGGCGATCCGCAAGAGTGTCTATGGCTGGCAAGGAAAGGCTCCTCGCTGGCAGGGCGGCTCTGTATTGGCGGCTCGACTTCGACCTGGCATGTATCAGATGGCCTCGTTGGGCTCTTCCTCGTACTGCACGAACAGCGGCTCGTCGTCGACGATATCGTCTTGGGCGATGACGTCGTAATCCACCAGGCCGGAGGCGATTTCACGCAGCGCAACCACGGTCGGTTTGTCATTTTCCCAAGCTACTTTGGGCTCTTTGCCGCCGGTAGCCAGCTGACGCGAGCGTTTGGTAGCGAGCATGACCAGCTCGAAGCGGTTATCTACGTTGTCCAGGCAATCTTCAACGGTAACGCGGGCCATGGTGTTCCTCATCAAATTCGGTAAAGCGTGCCCGAGTGGGCGAGCGGACGGGATAGTCTAAAAAATCACCAGCTGTTAGGGAAGCGGAAAAAAGCCAAAAGCCGATAACAGCGCTGCAGGCGGGAAAGCTGGACGGAAAAGCAGGGCCGGGGATTGGCTAAGACGCACACTGTCCAGCCTCCAGCCTCCAGCCTCCAGCCTCCAGCCTCCAGCCTCCAGCCTCAAGCCAGTAACTGCGCCAGCAGCCCCTCGAAGCGCTGTTGCTGGGTAGGTTGCAACAATTGATTGGCGCGGAAGATCGCTTGCAAGTCAATCAATGCGTGAGCGAAGTCGTCATTGATTACTAGGTAATCGTATTCAACGTAGTGGGTCATCTCGCTGACGGCTTCGCGCATGCGCTTGTCGATCACCTCGTCGCTGTCTTGGCCGCGGTTGGTCAGGCGCTGGCGGAGCGCTTCTTGGGTGGGCGGCAGGATGAAGATCGATTTGGCCTGCGGCATCAGCCGGCGGACCTGCTGAGCGCCTTGCCAGTCGATCTCCAGAATCAGGTCGTAACCTTCTTCGAGGGTCTGTTCGACCCAGCGCTGAGAGGTGCCGTAGAGGTTGCCGAACACTTCGGCGTGTTCGAGAAACTCATCGTCCTGCAGCCGTTCGAGAAAGGCCTCTCGGCTGACGAAGTGGTAGTTGACGCCATCCACCTCGCCCGGACGCATGGGGCGAGTGGTGTGCGAAACCGAAACTCGGACCTGTGGTTGCGCGTCGAGTAGCGCCTTGACCAGGCTGGTCTTGCCGGCCCCGGAAGGCGCGGAAACGATGTAGAGCGTACCGGTTGAGGCTGACATGAATTTCTCTGGGACTGTTGCCTGATGTAAGCCTGGCGGAGCGGAGAAGCGACGGTCGCACCCTCAAGCCAGGCGTGGTTGCTATTCGATGTTCTGAACCTGCTCGCGCATCTGTTCGATGAGCACCTTGAGGTTGACCGCCGCCTGGGTGCTGCGCGTGTCGAACGCCTTGGAACCGAGCGTGTTGGCTTCGCGGTTGAGTTCCTGCATCAGGAAGTCCAGACGCCGACCCGCGGCGCCGCCTGCCTTCAGCACTCGCCGTACCTCGCTGACATGGGTGCCGAGACGATCCAGCTCCTCGGCGACATCGCTTTTCTGCGCAAGCAGTACCATTTCCTGCTCGATGCGCTGAGGGTCCAGTTCGGCGCGCATTTCGGCGCAGCGGTCGAGAATCTTCTGCCGCTGCGCGGCAAGCATCTGCGGCACTTGGGAACGCAGCGTGGCGGTTTCTTCGGTGATGGCGTCGAGGCGCTCGTTGATCAGGCGGGCCAGCTCTTCGCCCTCGCGCTGACGGCCATTCTTCAGCTCTGTCAGGGTGTTGTGGAAGAGTTTCAGGGCGGCGCTGTTGAGTGCCTGAGGGTCGGCCGAATCGCCCACCAGCACACCCGGCCAGGACAGCACCTCCAATGGATTGATCTGTGCCGGCTGCTTGATCAAGGCGGCGACGCTTTCCGCTGCGGCGATCAGCTGGCTGGCGCGATGGCTGTCCACCTGCATCGAGCGGTTCGCGGCGTCTTCGGCAAAGCGCAGCGTGCATTCGACCTTGCCGCGTGAGAGTCCCTTGCGCAGAGCCTCTCGGACAGCGCCTTCCAAGTCACGGAAGGTCTCGGGCAGGCGCAGATGAGGCTCGAGGTAGCGATGGTTTACCGAGCGGATCTCCCAGCTGAGGGTGCCGTGGTCGCCGGCCTGCTCGGCGCGTGCGAAGGCGGTCATGCTGTGAATCATTGCGGTAGCCCTCGGTGCGATGCGAAAGGCGGAGGATTGTAAATCAAAACGGCGCGAAGACGCATGAGGCACGATTGGACCAGCGCAACGCCTGTCGTTTGGTGCTGGTTGTAGGCTTCGAACCGGCGCTTTTCTGCGATCAGCCGACTGGCCGGGTAACTGCGCACCAAAGCCGCCTATAATGCCGGGCACTCGAATCCATGAAGTAGGAAATGTCCCATGAAACGACCCAGTGGCCGCGCCGCCGACCAGCTGCGTTCGATCCGCATCACCCGCAACTACACCAAGCATGCCGAGGGATCGGTATTGGTAGAGTTCGGTGATACCAAGGTGATCTGCACTGCCAGTATCGAGAACGGCGTTCCGCGTTTCCTCAAGGGCCAGGGTCAAGGCTGGCTGACTGCCGAGTACGGCATGTTGCCGCGCGCCACTGGCGAGCGTAATCAGCGCGAGGCGAGCCGGGGCAAGCAGGGCGGGCGTACCCTGGAAATCCAACGGCTCATTGGCCGCTCCCTGCGGGCCTCGCTGGACATGAGCAAACTGGGCGAAAACACCATCTACATCGATTGCGATGTGATTCAGGCTGACGGTGGTACCCGTACCGCTTCGATCACTGGTGCGATGGTTGCGCTGGTTGATGCCTTGAAGTTGCTGAAAAAGCGCGGCGGGCTGAAGGGTGGTGATCCGCTCAAGCAGATGGTCGCTGCGGTTTCGGTCGGCATCTACCAGGGCGAGCCGGTGCTTGACTTGGATTATCTGGAGGATTCGGCAGCGGAAACCGATCTGAACGTCGTGATGACCGGTGCCGGTGGCTTCATCGAGGTGCAGGGCACGGCCGAAGGTGCGCCGTTCCAGCCTGCCGAGCTCAACGCCATGTTGGCGCTGGCGCAGGACGGTATGAAAGAGCTGTTTGCATTGCAGTCGGCTGCACTCGCCGACTGAGCAGAAGGAGAACGCCATGTCTGATCAAGAGCTGATTCCACAGCCCTCGCCGAAAGCACGGCAGTGGGCAATGTTCTGTCATTACTCGGCGTTCTTCTGGTTTCTGGTGCCGATGATCGGCAACGTGCTGGGCCCGCTGATCGTCTGGCAGCTGAAAAAAGACCTGGATCCCTTCGTTGACGAGCAGGGCAAGGAGGCTCTGAACTTCCAGATCACCTTCAGCATTCTGCTGATGATTTGCGGCCTGCTCGCTTGGGTTCTGATCGGCTTCCCACTGATGGCGCTGATCAGCGCGGTGGCGTTGGTGCTGGTGGTGATCGCCGGCATTCGCGCCAACGAGGGCAAGCCTTATCGCTACCCGTTTTGCTGGCGGTTCGTCAGGTAGCGGCAAGCTTCGAGCCACAAGCTTCAAGTAAAAACATTGAAAGCCTGGCGAACTCTGAACCTCGCCGCGATCCTAATTCGCTTCCAGCTTAGAGGCTCAGCATCCAGTCGTAATCCACCACCAGCGGCGCGTGCTGGGAGAAACGTGGCTGACGGGGCAGGCGGGCGTTACGCACGAAGCGGCGCATGCCCGAGGTGAGGATCTGGTAGTCGAAACGCCAGCCCAGGTTGAGCATTTGTGCTTGCTCGGTGTCCGGCCACCAGCTGTAGAGGTCGCCTTCTCGGCTGGCTTCACGCAGCGCATCGACATAGCCCATGTTGCCGAATATCTCGTCGAGCCAGGCACGCTCCGGCGCGAGGAAGCCAGTGGCTTGCTGGCAGTCGCGCCAGTTCTTCACGTCCAGCTTCTGATGGGCGACGTACAAAGAACCGCAATAAATGTATTCGCGACGTTTGCGACGTTGCTTGTCCAGATAATGGGCGAAGTCGTCCATGAACTTGAATTTCTGATTCAGCTCTTCGTCGCCGCCGCGGCCGGTTGGCAGCAACAGGCTGGCAATGCTGACTTTATCGAAGTCCGCTTGTAGATAACGGCCATAGCGGTCGGCAGTTTCGAAGCCGAGACCCATGATCACGGCCTTTGGCTGCAGGCGGGAATACAGCGCGACGCCGCCCTGTTCGGGGATTTCCGCATCGACGGTATAAAGGAAGTAACCGTCGAGCTGGTAGGCCGGATCGTCGAGTTCTACTACGGAGGCGCGGGTATCCTGCAGGCAGATGACATCGGCATTCTGCGCTTGCAGCCAGCTGAGAAGTCCCCGCTGTGCCGCCGCTTGAATGCCATTCACGTTGACGCTGATAATCCGCATAAATGGCCCCTAAAAACACGTGCGTGTATGATAACCCAAGCTCTTTGCAATTAGCTAAATCAGTGTCTTCCGGGAATATCCTTCATGCAGGCGTACCAGCGCGACTTCATTCGCTTCGCCATCGAACGCGGTGTTCTGCGCTTCGGTGAGTTCACTCTTAAGTCCGGACGCACCAGTCCTTATTTCTTCAATGCCGGCTTGTTCAATACCGGATCGGCGCTGGCCCAGTTGGGTCGTTTCTACGCGGCTGCGGTGGTCGAAAGCGGCATCGATTTCGACGTCATCTTCGGCCCGGCCTACAAAGGCATTCCGTTGGCGGCCGCGACCGCGATGTCGCTGGCCGAACACCATCAGCGCGACCTGCCCTGGTGCTTCAACCGCAAGGAAGCCAAGGATCACGGCGAAGGCGGCACGCTGGTGGGCTCGCCGCTCAACGGCCGTGTATTGATCGTCGATGACGTGATTACCGCTGGAACGGCGATTCGTGAGGTCATGCAGATCATCCGTGCGCAAGGCGCGGAGGCTGCTGGCGTGCTGATCGCGCTCAACCGGCAGGAGCGAGGGCAGGGCGAGCTATCGGCCATTCAGGAAGTGGAACGTGATTACGGCATGCCGGTGGTGAGCATCGTTTCCCTCGCGCAGGTGCTGGACTTCCTGGCTCAGGATGAACAACTCAAGCGGTATTTGCCGGCCGTAGAGGCTTACCGGGATCAGTACGGGATTTGACGCGGCTTGTCGAACAATCGTCCGGCTGAAGCTCGTCGCTGATCATTGTTGCGGCGTGGCGTCGAAGTTCTGTTTTGTGTCAGCAACTGACGAATAGCGATCGTTCGAATCTGAGTAAATTCAACATTCAAAAAAGAAGTTTCGCTTAGCGCTGTTGATATGGCGCCGTCGTGCTGGTCGCGGGGACCTGTTTCATCATGAATCCTTGTTGGTGTGCTTATTGCTGTTCAGTTGGGCCGGTGTGTATAAGCTGGCGTTACCGAATAGACAGGCGCTTCGAGTGGCTGCGCCGGCACGAACGGGAAGAGGCGGATTTATGCAGATAGGGTGCAGGTTGTTGTTGCTGTTGGGCTTGTTGGGCGCTGCCACTGCTCAGGCCGACCTGTATCGCTATGTCGACGACAAGGGCGTGGTAGTGCTCGATCGCCACGGTGTCCCTCCCCAATATATCGGGAAGGGATATGAAGTCCTCAACGATCAGGGGCGTGTGACGCGGGTAGTGCCGCCTGCGCCAACGGCAGAAGAGCGTCAGCGATTGCTCGAAGCCCAGGCGCGCGCCACCTCGGATGCACAACTGCTGCGTCTGTATGCCAGCGTCAAGGACGTCGAGCGAGCCCAGGCGCGGAAATTATCGGAGCTCGACGCCGTCATCGGCATCACTCGGGGTAATCTGCAGTCGCTACGCACCCAGCAGGCCAACCTGCAGAGCCAGGCGGCCGGGCATGAGCGTGCCGGACGTGAGGTGCCCAAGCCGTTGTTGACGCAGATCGACAATCTAAGCAGGGAGCAGGCCAGCCTGCGTCGTGATATCGAGCGTTACAAGAGTGCCCGCAAGCGCGCTGAGGTCAGCTTCGCCCAAGAACGCCAACGAGTAGCCGAGCTGCTCGGCCAGTCCGAATAGCACGCAAGAAAAAACCCAGCGTTTCATGAAAGGCTGGGTTTTTTGTTAGGACGGCATTGCCGCGGTATTACTTGCGATTGGTGATCAGCGTGCCGACGCCGATGTCAGTGAAGATCTCCAGCAGCACCGCATTCGGCACGCGACCGTCGATGATGTGGGCGCTCTGCACGCCTTCCTGGACCGCATCGAGTGCACAGCGGATCTTCGGCAGCATGCCGCCGTAAATGGTGCCGTCGGCGATCAGTTCGTCGACCTGCGCAGTGGTCAGTCCGGTGAGGACTTTGCCCTGCTTGTCCATCAGCCCGGCGATATTGGTTAACAGCATCAGCTTCTCGGCCTTGAGCGCTTCGGCAACCTTGCCCGCGACCAGGTCGGCGTTGATGTTGTACGACTCGCCGTCGGGCCCGACTCCAATCGGTGCGATGACCGGAATGAAGTCGCCTTGCACCAGCATGTCCAGCACCTCGACATTGACCCCGGTTACTTCACCGACCTGACCGATGTCGATGATTTCCGGTTGGCTCATGCCGGGCGTCTGGCGGGTCGCCTTGAGTTTCTTCGCGCTGATCAGGCGCGCGTCCTTGCCGGTCATGCCGATGGCACTGCCGCCATGCTGGTTGATCAGGGTGACGATGCTCTTGTTGACCAGGCCGCCCAGCACCATCTCCACCACGTCCATGGTCTGGCTGTCGGTGACCCGCATGCCGTCGATGAACTGGCTTTCGATATTCAGGCGCTTGAGCAGATCGGCAATCTGCGGGCCGCCGCCGTGGACCACCACCGGATTGATGCCCACTGCCTTCATCAGCACGATGTCGCGGGCAAAGCCGGTCTTCAGCTCCTCGCTTTCCATCGCGTTGCCGCCGTACTTGATCACCAGCGTCTTGCCGACGAAGCGGCGGATGTAAGGCAGCGCTTCGGACAGAACCTGGGCGAATTGGGTGGCGGCTTCACGGCTGAGGGTCATGCAAGGCTCCGCAAGTCAGAACGGCAGGGTGAGATCAGGCGCGACAGTATAAAGCTGTGCACGGAAGACTTCCTGTATGCGCTTGAGTTCGTCCTCGCTTTCGGCCTCGAAACGCAGCACCAGCACCGGCGTGGTGTTGGACGCGCGCACCAGGCCCCAGCCTTTCGGGTAGTCGACACGCACGCCATCGAGCGTGGTGATGTTCGCTTCGCCCCAATGGGCGTCGCGATGCAGCGCTTCGATGATGGTGAACTTGCTTTCCTCGGTGACCTTGATGTTGATCTCCGGGGTGGAAATGTCATTGGGGAAGGCGGCGAATACCTGCTCGGCGGTGCGCTTGTCCTGGCTGAGAATCTCCAGCAGGCGCACGGCGCTGTAGATACCGTCGTCGAAGCCGTACCAGCGCTCCTTGAAGAACACATGGCCGCTCATCTCGCCGGCCAGCAACGCGCCGGTTTCCTTCATCTTCTTCTTGATCAGCGAGTGGCCGGTCTTCCACATCACCGGGCGACCGCCGTAGCCGCTGATCAATGGCGTCAGGCGACGCGTGCATTTGACGTCGAAGATGATGTCGGCGCCGGGATTGCGCGAAACCACATCCTTGGCGAAGAGCATCAGCAGACGGTCGGGGTACACCACGGTGCCTGCGTTGGTCACCACGCCGACGCGGTCGCCGTCGCCATCGAAAGCCAGGCCCAGGTCGGCGTTTTCGGACTTGACCTTGGCGATCAGGTCTTCGAGGTTTTCCAGCTTGCCCGGGTCCGGATGGTGGTTGGGGAAGTTGCCATCCACATCACAGAACAGCGGGATCACCTTGCAACCGAGTGCTTCGATCAGCTGCGGCGCGATCACGCCGGCGACGCCGTTGCCGCAGTCGACCACTACCTTGAGTGGTTTGGCCAGCGCGATGTCGTCACGCACGCGCTTGAAATAGCTTTCCAGCACGTCGACTTGCTCAACCTGGCCGGTGCCTTCTGCGAGATTGCCGGTCTCGATGCGCTGGCGCAGCGCCTGGATCTGTTCGTTGGCCAGGGTGTCGCCGGCGATGACGATCTTGAAGCCGTTGTAATCCGGCGGATTGTGACTGCCGGTCAGCATCACGCCGGATTTGCCGGCCAGCACGTTGGCTGCGTAGTAGAGCACCGGAGTCGGCACCATGCCGACGTCGCTGACGCTGCAACCGCTGTCCGCCAGGCCTTGGATGAGGTGCTGGACCAGTTCCGGGCCGGACAGGCGGCCATCGCGGCCGACCGACACGTTGGGTTCGCCCTGAGCCAGGCTTTCGGAGCCGACTGCGCGGCCTACCCAATAGGCGGTTTCGTTAGTCAGGGTGTCGCCGACTACGCCACGGATGTCGTAGGCGCGGAAGATACTCGCGGGCAGTTGCGGGGCTTTCGGGGCGCTCATTGCGGTTTCTCGCTCCTTGGTGTCGAGGCCAAGCCAGTCCTGGTCCTCGTCGAGAATGTCTATATCGAGAATGTCGGTGTCTTGGAACAACGGATCGACGTACTCGTTGGATGGGGCTTGTCGGGCCGCCGGCTGCGGTGCAGTCGAGGCTTTCGGCGGCTCGGTGCCGGCAGTTCGTAGCGGCAGACGGGCCAGACTCTTGGCCAGCGTGTCGAGCGCCGGCAGGCTCAAAGTCGGTGTTTTGATGGCCTTGCCCGTAGAGAGTTCCTGGACCAGCCGTGCCAACTGTGTGACATCTTCGCGAAGCCGCCGCTGCTGGGCGCTCAGCACCAGTTGCAAGCCCAGCAGGAAGCCGCACAGTGCCGCCAGTGCAGCGGCGAGCAACAAAAGAGGAGAAAGCGACGCGGTGCTGGACTCGGCGCCAGGCAGGAAGCTGAGCTTCCAGTTGGGGTTGGCGGAAGGCAGGGCAATCGCGTCGCTTTCCGCGCCGTCACCGCCGCGTTGTGCGAGCAGCTGCGCTGGCGCATTGCTGAATTGCTGGACCAGACGGAACTGGCCGGCCTCGCCGGGCAGTTTCGGCAGGGTGGACAGGAAGCGTTCCAGAGTGGTCACCAGCAACAAGGTGCCCTCCACGGGCTGCTGCGGGTCCGGGCGCAACGCCACGGCGCTGTACAACAGCCAGCGATTGCCAACCTTGAACGCCTCGGGCATCGGCGGCTGGCCGTTTTCAGCACGTTGCAGCAAGTCCAGGGCGGCGAAATTCAGCGGGCCGGATCTATTGGGGTTTTGCCGAGCCTGGCCGCGCAGGCTGAGGTGCGCATCGACCACCCCGTCGCGGTAGCTCAGTTCACGCTCAGCGGCGCGCAGCTGGTCGGGCTGTTCGCTGCGCAGAGCGTCGAGCAGTTGGGGATTGCCGGCAGCTGAGCGAGCATCATCGGCCAACTGGCGCAGGGCCTGGTCCACGGCCGAGGCTTGGCTCTGGCCCCAGGCCTGGGCCAGTTCGGATGCATGTTCGCCCTGGCTGGATTGGTGCGCGAGCCAGAGCAGAGCTCCGGCCGCTGCAAGCCCCAGCAAGCCCGGCAGCAGACCGGGCATGAGCATTTTGAGTCCGGCTTTACGGCGCGGCTGAGCGGGTACGGTGTCGGCGGGGTTGAGTACGCCGGTGTCCTTGGCTGTGCGCTTGAAGCGTTTCATGGAGCTCCTCTGATCGTCCTGAAAAGCGGCTGACTCAATGGCTGCCAGAGTGCCCGAAGCCGCCGGCGCCGCGGTCGCTATCGCTGAATTCCTTCACCAGTTCGAACTGCGCCTGGATCACCGGTACCAGCATCAACTGGGCGATGCGCTCGCCCACGGCGATGCTGAAAGAGGTTTGCCCCCGGTTCCAGCAGGAGACCATCAGCTCGCCCTGGTAGTCGGAATCGATCAGTCCGACCAGATTGCCGAGCACGATGCCGTGCTTGTGGCCCAGCCCCGAGCGCGGCAATACCAGCGCTGCGAGACCCGGATCGGCGATATGAATCGACAAGCCGGTGGGAATCAACAGGGTTTGACCCGGCTCGAGTGTAGTGTCGGTTTGCAGCATGGCGCGCAGATCGAGGCCGGCGGAGCCGCTGGTGGCGTATTCGGGAAGAGGAAAATCCCGGCCAAGGCGGGGGTCGAGAATCTTCGCTTGGAGCTTGTGCATGTCGGTCAGGCCTTGTGGAAACGGTCGGCGATGAAGGCGATCAGCTGGCGAGCGATATGCCCTTTGCTGGCCTGGCTGAAACGGGTTTCGTGCTGCTGACGATCGATGACCGTGACCGCGTTTTCTTCGCTATTGAAACCAATGCTGGGGTTGGCAACGTCATTGGCCACGATCAGGTCCAGATTCTTGTCGCGCAACTTGCGCGTGGCATATTCCAGCAGGTTTTCCGTTTCGGCGGCGAAGCCGACGCTGAAGGGGCGGTCTTCGCGACCGGCCAGCGTGGCGAGGATATCCGGGTTGCGAACCATCTGCAGAAGCAGGCCGTCACCTTTGGTGGGGTCCTTCTTCAATTTGTGCGGCGCGACCACTTCCGGGCGATAGTCCGCCACGGCCGCGGCGGCGATGAACAGGTCGCAGGGCATCGCCGCCTCGCACGCCGCGAGCATGTCGCGGGCGCTGACCACATCGATGCGTTGCACGCGGTCGGGTGTCGGCAGGAAGACCGGGCCGGCGACCAGCGTCACGCGTGCCCCCGCTTCGGCGGCGGCCTCCGCCAGGGCGAAGCCCATCTTGCCGGAGCTGTGGTTGGTGATGTAACGCACCGGGTCTATGTTTTCCTGGGTCGGGCCGGCGGTGATCAACAGATGAAGGCCGGTCAGCAGGTTGCGCTCGAAGCAGTCGGCAGCGGCCTGGGCCAGGTCGTCGGCTTCCATCATCCGCCCCATCCCGACGTCACCACAGGCCTGGCTGCCCGCTGCCGGGCCGAACATGCGGATGCCTCGTTGCTTCAGCAGAGCGTGATTGGCCTGGGTCGCGGGGTCGGCCCACATCGCCTGGTTCATCGCCGGGGCCAGGGCGACCGGCGCGTGGGTGGCCAGCACCAATGTGGTCAGCAAGTCGTTGGCGACGCCTTGGGCCAGGCGTGCCATGAGGTCAGCGGTAGCCGGCGCGACCAAAATCAAGTCCGCCCAGCGCGCCAGTTCGATATGACCCATGCCAGCCTCGGCGGCCGGGTCGAGCAGGTCCAGATGAACCGGATGCCCGGAAAGGGCTTGAAGGGTCAGCGGCGTGATGAATTCGCGACCGCCGCTGGTCATGACCACGCGGACTTCGGCACCCTGGTCGCGGAGCCGGCGAACCAGCTCGGCACTCTTGTAAGCGGCAATGCCGCCGCCGACGCCCAGGACGATGCGTTTACGATAAAGCCGCTGCATAGGCCTGCCTTGTTACGGGTGAGAACTGGTTCCGGCAGGGAGCCGGTTGCCGTGGATAAAAGGCCGCTAAGATAGCACAGCGCCCCAAAGGGTCTGTTGCCGTTTCGCTGCGATCCGCGTTGCTGCGCCAAATCTCGCTAGGCAAGGCAGCGCCCGCTCCCGGCGGGCTTGCTGCATTCACCACATCCATGTGGATCGCGCGGGACGCAAGTAACGGCCTGGGCCGGCCGCGTCGGTCCCTTGCCAAGTCCCGCAACGCCGCATGGCGAGATTTGCCGCGCAACCTAGGCGGCCCCACCCATAGGGACGGGCCGTCGCGGCCGCGACGAAACGGCAACAGACCTTAGAGCGGCGCTCGCTCGACATGGAGGTGACATGAGCATTCGTGACTGGCCCGCGGCGGAACGCCCGCGGGAAAAACTACTGGAACACGGCGCGGCGGCTCTTTCCGACGCGGAACTGCTGGCAATCTTTTTGCGCACCGGCGTGGCCGGCAAGAGCGCGGTGGATCTGGCCCGGCATCTGCTCAGCGAGTTCGGCAGCCTGCGCGCGTTGCTGGAAAGCGAGCTCGAGTCGTTCAGCGAGCACCTGGGGTTGGGGCCGGCTAAATTCGCCCAGCTGCAGGCCGTGATGGAGATGTCGCGCCGGCATCTGGCCGAGCGCATACGACGCGATTCGGCGCTGGAAAGCCCGCAGGCGGTGCGCGATTACCTCAAGGCGCGGTTGCGGCATGAGCCGCATGAGCTGTTCGCCTGCCTGTTTCTCGATGCCAAGCATCGCGTGCTGGCATTCGAAGTGCTGTTTCACGGCACCATCGACGGCGCCAGCGTCTATCCGCGGCAGGTCGTCAAGCGCGCGCTGGCGCAGAACGCGGCAGCGGTGATCCTGACTCACAACCACCCCTCCGGCGTCGCCGAGCCGAGTCAGGCCGATCGGCAACTGACCCGCAAGCTCAGCGATGCGCTGGCGCTGATCGATGTGCGGGTGCTCGACCATTTCATCGTTGGCGATGGCGAGCCATTGTCCATGGCCGAATATGGCTGGATGTGAGCCGCCGTTCAGGCGAGCAGCGGTACCAGCAGCAGCGGGACGAGCACGCTAAGCACGAAGCGCCCATTCCAGCCGACGGCGATGCGCCAGGGCGATAGCTGGGCGTGGCGCGCCAGTAACAATGCCGAGGGGCCGTAGGGCGACAGCAGCATCGCCAGGGAGAAACCGAACAGCAACGCCACTGCCGGTTGCATCACCGGCAGGCCCTGGCTTGCCAGCTGCGCGAGCAATGCCGCGCACAGGTTCAGCGAGATGAGCGGGGCGACACCGAGCAGGGCCAGCGCCATGATCGCCAGCGTGCCGACCGCACCCAATCCGAACAGTGCCAGCGGCGTATCACCGAGATGATCAGCCAGGTGATGCACCGGCAAGATCGCGGCCACCAGCCCGGCGAGCAATGCCGAGCTGGCGAAGATGAAGGTCTCGTTGCGCATGCCGACAAGTGTCTCGCTGACCTCGCCAAGCACCTGCCGCGGCGCGATCCGTTGCCAGAGCAGGATGACGATCACCGCGAGCGGCACCAACAACATTGCGGCCTGGGTGGCGGACAGCCAGGTCAGTGCCGCCAGCATGGCGATCAGCATGATGCCGATCAGGCTGCCGATGAATAGACCGCGCAGGCTGCCATTGGCCTGCCGAGTATCCATCCCCGACTCGACGGCCGGATAGTCGGCCAGCTGTTGCAGACGGCGGTTTTCGGTCGGCCAGCCGAACAGCAGCAGAAGCAGGCCACCGAGCAGCCCGAACGGCAGCAGCGCGCTCCAGCTGAGGCCGGGGAGCTCGCGGGTCAGGATCGCCACCGCGACGCTGGTCGGCGCCAATAAAGGAACCAGCGCGAAGCCGCGCAATGCGGTCACCATGACGCCGCGTCGGCCCTCGCGCCGCTGGGCGTCGCTATAGGGGCGGCGTTCGAGGTGATTTTCCAGCGAGCCGCAAATCAGGTTGAGCATGCCGAAGCTGAGCACCGAGCTGATCGCAAAGGTACTCATCAGGTAGCCGGGATAGAGCCAGGCGCGTGGTCCCGCCAGCAACAGGCGATGCAGTTCGCTGAGTTGTCGCAGGCGCTTGACCAGACAATGCATCAGGCCAAGGGCGCCGATGAAGGCGGCGTAATAAGCCGCCGATGACAACATGCGCGCGCCCTGTTGCCAGTTCGCTTCGCCGGACAGCAGCCAGTAACCGAGCAGCGCCAGGGTGACCATCCCGAGCCGTCGCGGATAGGGCATCAGCGAGCGCCAGTGCCAGACGAAAAATGCGGCCAGCAAGGCGCCGCTGATGACGCTCAGCGATTGCAGTCGAGTGATCAGCGCCAGCAGCTCGAACAACAGTGCCAGCGGCAGGAGCGCAGTCATTTAGGCCGGCAACTCGCGACGTAGGGCGCCACGCTTGAACACCCCTTCACCGAACGCGATCAGCCGATCCTGGTCATCCAGTAGATCGCAGCTGGCCATGAATACCTTGTGCCCGGCGGAGCGGCATCGGGCTATTGCTCTGACGCGGCTCCCAGCGCTGGCAGGCGCACTGAAGTTGATGCTCATTGACAGCGTCAGCGCGACGCGGCGCTCCGCCGGGTCCGCCTCCCAGGTGCCGCACAGTCCCATGGCGACATCCATCAGCGTCGCCATGACGCCGCCGTGCATGTTGCTGGCGTTATTGAGGTGGCGTGGTTGCAAATCCAGCGCAAGGGTTGCCTGCTCCGGACCATAAGCCAGCAGCTGACAGCCGATGTCCTGAAAGAAGCCAGTAACGGAGGCCTGAACCTGCTGCAGTTGCGTGGGTGTATATAAAGAAGTGGACATGGCGTTCGGTCTAAGGATGGCTTGCTAAGGAGACTGGCAGTCTTTAGGCTCAGGGTCAATTAAGGCGGAATGTTATTTCGCACTGCGGAATTTTAGAGGCAGCTTCGAACAGTCGCAACGCTATCTTCATCGAGGAGGTTCGTATGTTTTCCCGTATCGGCATTATCGGCGCCGGCGCCATGGGGCGCGGTATCGCGCAGTTGTTCGCCAGCGCTGGCCAGCAGGTCTGGCTGTATGACAGTCGTCCCGAAGCCATCGAACAAGCGCTGCAATTCAACCGCGAGCTGCTCGAGCGCAGCGTAGCCAAGGGCCGTTTGAATGCCGATGAATTGCCCGCGATTCTGGCGCGCATGCAGCCGGCTCATCAGCTGACAGAACTGTCCGGTTGCGACCTGCTGATCGAAGCCATTGTCGAGAACCTCGAAGCCAAGCAAAGCCTGTTCGTCGAGCTGGAAGGCCTGATCGCCGCCGACGCCGTGCTCGCGACCAACACCTCGTCGCTTTCGGTGACCCGCATCGCCAGCGCCTGCGTGCGTCCCGAACGGGTAGCCGGCTACCACTTCTTCAATCCAGTGACCTTGATGAAGCTGGTCGAAGTGGTGCGTGGCGAGCGCACCGATCCTGCGGTTATCGAGCGGCTGGTGCAGCTGGCCGAGCATGCCGGTCACTTTCCAGCAATCACACCCGACACGCCCGGCTTTCTGGTCAATCACGCCGGGCGCGCCTACGGCACCGAGGCCCAGCGCATCCTCAGCGAGGGCATTGCCACGCCGGAGCAGATCGACCGCATCCTGCGCGACGGTCCCGGTTTCCGCATGGGGCCGTTCGAGCTGTTCGATCTGACCGGGCTGGACATTTCCCATGCGGTGATGGAGTCGGTGCACGATCAGTTTTATCACGACCCGCGCTATACGCCGTCCTACCTCGCTGCGCAGCGGGTAGCCGCCGGACTGCTGGGGCGCAAGACCGGGCAAGGGTTCTACCGCTACGAGGATGGTCAGCAGATTCGCGCGCCGGAGCCCCGCTTCGAGCCGGTAACCCTCGATCGTCCGTTCTGGCTCGACAGCATTGAACCCGAATTGCGTAGCCATATCGGTACAATCCTGCAGCAGGCCGGCGCGGTGCTCGAAGACGGCGACGAACCGTCGAGCCAGGCGATCTGCCTGATCACGCCGTTGGGCGAAGATGCCAGCAACTGCATCGAGCGGCTGGGGTTGCCCGCGGTGCGTACCCTCGCGCTGGACCCGTTCAGCGATCTCGACAAGCGTCGCGTGCTGATGCGTCAACCCGCGCTCGATCCGGCATTGGAAGCGCAGGCGCGCCAGGCGCTGGGGGCCGACGGCGTGCCGGTGGAGGTAATCAACGACTCACCGGGCTTCATCAGCCAGCGCATCATCGCCAGCATCGTCAATCTTGGCTGTGAAATCGCCCAGAAGGGCATCGCTTCGCCGGGCACGCTCGACCGCGCCGTCATGCTTGCCCTGGGTTATCCGAAGGGGCCGCTGGGGTTTGCCGAGCACTACAATCCGGCGCGAATCCTCACCGTCCTCGAAAACATGCAGACCTGCTATGGCCACGAGCCGCGCTATCGTCCGAGCCCCTGGCTGCGGCGGCGCGTGCAACTCGGTCTGCCGCTGGCGGCCCCGGATGCGCCGCGAGCCGATTGACGCAACCGCTCGGCTCGAAGGCGCTTGGCAAAAGCGCCTTGGCCTTTGGCGCTCGCCCACTGTTCGCCGCGGTCCGGCATGCCGCCAAGCCGGCTAAGCTTGAAGCACCCGCAATCTGGAGTGCGACCATGAAAACGCTGACCGATCATCTGGCGCAGTACGCGGCCTATCACCGCGACCCGCGTAACCTGCTCAGCCATTTCATCGGTATTCCGATGATCGTGCTGGCCGTCGCGGTGTTGCTGTCGCGTCCCGGCGTGGAGGTTGCCGGGCTTTGGCTGAGCCCGGTCGCGCTGGTCGCCTTGGTCTCGATACTGTTCTATTTGCGGCTTGACCTTCGCTTCGGCGTGCTCATGGGGGCGGTGTTGCTACTCTGCGTCTGGATTGGCGCGCGGCTGGCGCAGCAGACGACCGCGGTCTGGCTGAGTGCGGGGGTTGGGTTGTTCGTGGTCGGCTGGATCATCCAGTTCGTCGGGCATTACTACGAAGGACGTAAACCCGCATTTGTCGACGACCTCACCGGGCTGATCATCGGGCCGCTGTTCGTCGCGGCCGAACTGGGCTTCATGCTCGGTTTGCGCGAGCCGCTGCGTCAGACCATTGAGGCGCGGGTCGGGCCGGTGCGGCTGCGCCAGCGCCCGGTCGATGCCTGAACAAGCGCGACATCAGGGTGCGAGCGACATCCACTGATCGCTGAGACTGCGGGCATGGCGGTCCACCATGATCGGTGCGAAAGGCCGGCCTGACGCGGTGTTGAAGCTGTTGTTGCCGCTGTTCATGTCTTCGAGCGCCACCTTGAGAAAATCCCAGCGGGTCTTCAGCTTGGCAATGTCCGGATTCGATTGGCTGTCGAGAGCGGCGAGCTGCTCGTCGATGGAAGGCACCAGGCGGCGCTCGTCCTGCCCTAGATAGGTATCTGGCTGTTCGCGCGCCGTTTCGAAGGAACCCACGTAGGCTCGGCTCAGGTATTGAACGGTCAGGTATTCTACCTTGGCTGGCAGCTCGGCCTGGAAATCGGCGCCCTGCTGGCTGCGTACCGCGCTGAGGAAGTCGCGAAGCGCCTTGCTCATCTGCAGCGGCCAACCCCAGGGCATGTCGTCTTCCGCGTAACCGAGGCCAGCCCCTTCGCGCAGTGTGGCCTGCAGCGTCTGATGTAATTCGCGCATTTCGCTGCTGGCGGTGGGGAAGTTGTTCAGCGTGACGGTCAGCGCCTTGAGGTCGCTTTCCATCCTCGCCAGATGGGCTTTCTGGAAGCCTTCGCCGCGGTAGAGCAGAAAGCTGCTGACGGCGCGGTTGGCGTGGATCTGCATGCTTTCCAGCGCGGTGAAGGATTGAGCCTGGGCAGAATTGAGCAGCGCCGGGAACCAGCCCGCCAGCACAATCACCATCAAGATCCATTTACGGTAGTGCATGTCGCGCTCCTTTTTATTTTTATAGAGCAAGGCGCCGTCCGGCACCGGTGCAGCAGCCTAGCTGTCTGATGGCGTCTTGGTACCACGGCGGCAAGCGAAATCAAGCGAGGTTGGCGATTTGACTGGCTAGTTTGGCGTAAATGACATGCAACGACGATGTGTGGTTAAGGTCGTTCAGAGCATCCGCTCCAGCCCGATCAATTGACTGAACCAGGCGTTGAAGCGCCGCCACGCGCCACCGGGTTCATCGAGGAGCACCTTGCGCTGGCCCTCGTCTTCGGCAATCCAGACCAACTGCTTTTGGCCGTCGAGATCCACCAGCCGGACCTCGTAGCTCAGCGCCGGCGAGGTCCCTTCGAGCGTCAGCCGCTGGACTTCGCCGGCCAGTTCGGTGCTCTGGATCAGGATGCCGACTTCGGTGTTCCAGAGGATCGAGCGCGGGTCGAAGTTGAACGAGCCGAGGAACACTTCCTGCCGGTCGAATACCGCGCCCTTGCTGTGCAGACTCGATTCCGACTCACCACTCAGGTTGTAGGAAGCCTCTTGGTCAGGCTGCCGGCGCAGCTCGAACAAACGTACCCCGGCCTCGAGCAGTTGGCGACGATAGGGCGCGTAACCGCCATGCACGAGAGGCACGTCGGTGGCCTCCAGCGAATTGGTGAGAATACGGATGGCCACGCCGTTCCCGGCGTGGTGCGCGAGGAAATCCACGCCGTTCTGGGTGGGCACGAAGTAGGCGGAAATCAGTGTCATCTCGCGGGTTACCGCATCCATGCTCGGCTGCAACCGGGTGGTCAACAGCAGGTGCTCGTCAGGGATGCCGTCGGCGATGATCTTGTCCGGGTGATCCCACATGGCTTCGCCGGGCGCCCAGATCAGCTCCTGCAGCCATTGCGCCAGAGGTGGCCCGTCCAGGTCGGCCATCAAACGCTGATAACGCTGCGGGGTTCGCTGCCGTTCCGCTTGCAGGTATTCGACGATCTGCTGGCGCGCCTCGTCCAGGGCCGCGCCGCTAGGCGGGCTTCGCAGGAAATGCTGGATCGGAACGCTGAGGCCATGGTTCCAGTACTGATCGAAACTGGTCGCCAGCTGCCGAGCAACCGGCCCGGCGCCGAGCAGGTCGATGTCGGTGAAATTCAGGCCTTTTTCCGCATCGAAATATTCGTCGCCCAAGTTGCGGCCGCCGACGATGGCCAGGCTGTTGTCGGCCAGCATCAGCTTGTTGTGCATGCGCCTATGTTGCAGTGACAGATGCAGCAAACGGCCGAGCGTGCGGGTAACGATGTTGCTACGCCCAACGTGCAGCGGGTTGAAGACGCGGATGAGAATGTTCGGGTGGGCGGCCAAGGTTGCGATTTGATAGTCGCTGCCGTCGCTGGTGGTGTCATCGAGCAGCAATCGAACCCTGACGCCGCGATCGGCGGCCTTGAGCACTTCGTCGATCAATGCGCGGGTGCTGAGGCCGTCATGGACGATGTAGTACTGCACATCCAGGCTCGTCTCTGCAGCCCGGATCATCCTGACTCGAGCGGCGAAGGCCTCGGCGCTCGAGGAAAGCAGGCGAAAGCCCGAATACCCGGACGGCTGGTCGACGGCCAACGCTTCGATTCGCCGGGTCAGGTCCGAATTCTGGCTCGGCAGGGCATGGCTCGTGGGTGCGGTAACCAGTTGCCCGGCGCAGCCTGCCAGCAAAAGCATCGCCACAAACACCAGATGTTTGCGCAAGAAGCACCTTTTCGTCGTTGGGATTCCACGACGATTGGACGCCAGCGCAACGGTGAAATTCAGAACTGGTCCTTGAGTCTGTACCAGAGCATGCCCAGTGCCAGCAGCGGCGAGCGCAGCCGCTGGCTGCCGGGGAAGGTCGGGTGCGGTACACGGGCGAACAGATCGAAGCGCCCTTGAAGCTGGCCGCTGATGGCTTCGGCCAGCAATCGCCCGGCAAGGTGGGTGGCGTTCAGACCATGGCCGGCATAAGCCTGGGCGTAATACACGTTGGGTTGATCGGACAGGCGGCCAATCTGTGGCAACCGATTGGCGCCGATGCCGATCATCCCACCCCACTGGAAGTCGATACCGATGCCGCGCAGCTGCGGGAACACCTTGAGCATCTTCGGCTGCATGTAGGCGGCGATGTCCTTGGGGTCGCGACCGGAATAATGGCAGGCGCCGCCGAACAGCAGGCGGCGGTCGGCCGAAAGGCGAAAATAATCCAGCGCCACCCGTTGATCACAGACCGCCATGTTCTGCGGTAACAGTTCATGGGCCAGCGCCTCGGGCAACGGCTCGGTGGCGATGATGTAGCTGCCGGCTGGCAGCACCTTGCCCGCGAGCTCCGGATTCAGCCCGCGCAGATACGCGTTACAGGCGAGCACCAGTTGCCCGGCGCGGACGCTGCCGTGCGCGGTATGCACGCGCACTTCCTTGCCGTAATCGATCCGCGTGACTGCCGACAGCTCGAACAGGCGCACGCCGAGCGCCTGCGCTGCAGCGGCTTCCCCCAGCGCCAGATTGAGCGGATGCAGATGTCCCGAGCCCATATCCACCAGGCCGCCAAGGTAGCGATCGGAGCCAATCACTTCGCGCATCTCGTCTTGCGCCACGCGACGCAGCGGATGCGCATAGCCCAGGCGCATGAGGTCGGCGTAATCGGCATCGAAGCCCTCGACATGTCGCGGCTTCGTCGCCAGGTCGCAATAACCCCAGGTCAGATCGCAGTCGATGGCATGGCGCTCGATCCGCTGACGGACGATATCCACCGCCTCGAAGCCCATGCGCTTGAGCTCATCGACGCCTTCGTTGCCGATAATCGGCTGGAACTGCTCGACGTCGTGCCCAACGCCGCGAATCAGCTGGCCGCCGTTGCGCCCGCTAGCGCCCCAGCCGATCCGGTGCGCCTCCAGCAGCACCACCGACAGGCCACGCTCGGCCAGTTCGATCGCCGTGTTGAGCCCGCTGAAACCGCCACCGACGATGCAGACGTCGGCAGTCTGCTCACCTTCCAGGCGTGGCAGAACGAGCGGTTGATTGACGCTGGCTGCGTAATAGGAGGCTGCGTGATCGTCGCTGTGAATGGCCGCTTGGCGGGGGTGCATGGATGAACCTTGAGTCGATGGCTTGCTGCAAGGGTAGACCGGAGGCGGGTTGGGGAGCAAAAAGCGGCCTGAAGCTTGAAGCTCGACGAAGAAAAGCCACATTCGCTTGGCTTCTAGCTTCCAGCTGCTATTCCGGCACCGGCAGCTCCAGCGATTCCTTCACCTCTTCCATGACGATATAACTCTTGGATTCGCGCACGTGCGGCAGCTTGAGCAGGATGTCGCCGAGCAATTTGCGGTACGACGCCATTTCCGAAATGCGCGCCTTGATCAGGTAATCGAAGTCACCTGACACCAGGTGGCATTCCAGCACATGCGGCAGCTTGAGCACGGCGCGGCGGAATTCTTCGAAGATGTCGCCGGATTTGTAAGCCAGGCTGATCTCGACGAATACCAGCAGCCCGCCCTTGAGGTGCTGTGGGTTCAGCCGCGCGGTGTAGCCCATGATGATGCCCTCGCGCTCCAGTCGGCGGACCCGCTCGGTGCAAGGCGTGGTGGACAGGCCGATGCGCTCGCCCAGTTCGGTAAAGGGCATGCGGCCTTCTGCCTGGAGCAGGCGGAGGATCTGGCGGTCAATCTTGTCCAGCTCGCGGCGGGTCTGATGCTTGGTTCGCATAGGGTTATCGCCTCTAGGAAAAGCGTTTTAGACGTGAATAAAACGCAAAGATAGCAGTTTATATGGGGAAAACCACTAGCCGGCGCTTTCTATACTCCGCATCAACAGTGACTCAAAAAAGCCTGGCAGCGAACGGGCGGGAGGCGGCGATGCGTGTTCTGGTGATGGGTGGTGGAGTGATCGGCACGACCAGTGCCTATTATCTGGCTCGCGCCGGTTTCGACGTGGTGGTCGTCGACCGTCAGCCAGCCGTGGCGATGGAAACCAGCTTTGCCAATGCCGGGCAGGTGTCGCCCGGTTACGCCTCGCCATGGGCTGCGCCCGGCGTGCCGCTCAAGGCCATCAAATGGCTGCTGCAACGGCATGCGCCCCTGGCGATCAAGCTCACTGGCGACATCCAGCAATATCTATGGATGGCCCAGATGCTGCGCAACTGCACGGCGGCGCGTTATGCGGTGAACAAGGAGCGCATGGTGCGGCTGTCCGAATACAGTCGTGACTGCCTCGATGAGTTGCGGGCCGAAACCGGCATCGATTACGAAGGTCGCCAGCGCGGCACGACTCAGCTGTTCCGCACCCAGGCGCAACTGGACGCCGCAGCCAAGGACATCGCCGTTCTGGAAGCCTCGGGCGTGCCTTATGAATTGCTCGATCGCGCCGGCATCGCCCGGGCCGAGCCGGCGCTGGCGAAGGTGGCGGACAAGCTCAGCGGCGCGCTGCGCCTGCCCAACGACCAGACCGGCGACTGTCAGCTGTTCACCACCAAGCTGGCCGAGATGGCGCGTGAGTTGGGTGTGGAGTTCCGCTTCAGTCAGGACATTCAGCGCCTGGAATATTCCGGCGACCGCCTCGACGGCGTGTGGATCGACGGCAAGCTGGAAACCGCCGATCGCTATGTGCTGGCGCTGGGCAGCTACAGCTCGCAGATGCTTGAGCCGCTGGGTATCCATGCTCCGGTCTATCCGCTCAAGGGTTACTCACTCACGGTGCCGATCAGTGATCCGACCATGGCGCCGATGTCCACGGTGCTGGATGAAACCTACAAGGTCGCCATCACCCGTTTCGATCAACGCATTCGTGTGGGTGGGATGGCCGAGATCGCCGGTCACGACCTATCGCTCAATCAGCGTCGGCGCGAAACCCTGGAAATGATCGTCGGCGATCTGTTTCCGCTGGGCGGCGATCCGGCTAACGCGGAACTCTGGACCGGACTGCGCCCGGCGACGCCGGACGGCACTCCGATCATTGGCGCCACCGCGTATCGCAACCTGTTCCTCAATACCGGCCACGGCACCTTGGGCTGGACCATGGCTTGCGGGTCCGGCCGCCTGCTGGCCGATCTGCTGGCAAAAAAACGCACCCAGATCAGCACCGATGGGCTGGATATTTCCCGTTACGGCAAGACCAAGGAGCCCCACAAGCATGCCCATACAGCGCCTGCACACTGATGCGCGCATGAGCCAGATCGTCATCCACGGCAATACGGTCTATTTGGCCGGTCAGGTGGGTGACGACATGAGCGCCGGTATCGAGCAACAGACGCGCGAGACGCTGGACAACATCGAGCGGCTGCTGCGTCAGGCCGGCACGGACAAGCAGCACATCCTATCGGTGACCATCTACCTCAGGGACATTGACGCGGATTTCGCCGGCATGAATGCGGTCTGGGACCAGTGGTTACCCGAAGGCGTCGCACCGGCGCGCGCCACAGTCGAAGCCAAACTGTGCGAGCCGGAAATCCTCGTCGAACTGACCGTCGTGGCGGCATTGCCGGAGTGAATTGCGCGCATTGCCGTCAGTCGCTTCATTTCGATCTGATGTGTTGAAAATACTGAACGCCCTCGCCATCATAGCGGCATTGTTTATCGCGCTTGATTGGGGGCTCCCGTATTGGACGTCGGCGTTCGACTGCAAACCATCCGCAAACTCAAGGGCCTGTCCCAGCGTGAACTCGCCAAACGTGCAGGCGTTACCAACAGCACGATTTCCATGATCGAAAAGAACAGCGTCAGCCCTTCCATCAGCTCGCTGAAAAAGGTGCTGAGCGGCATTCCGATGTCGCTGGTCGAGTTCTTCTCGCCCGATTTCGAGCAGGACGGCGACACCCAGGTGGTCTACAAGGCGGGTGAGCTGATCGATATTTCCGACGGCGCGGTGAGCATGAAGCTCGTCGGCAAGGCACATCCGGGAAGGGCCATCGCCTTTCTCGCGGAAACCTATCCGCCGGGCTCCGATACCGGTACGGACATGCTGGCGCATCAGGGCGAAGAGGCCGGCATGCTGGTCGAGGGCCGGCTGGAACTGACCGTGAGCGGTCAGACCTATCTGCTCGAAACCGGCGACAGCTACTACTTCGAAAGCAGCAAACCGCATCGTTTCCGTAACCCGTTCGATGCGCCTGCCCGTCTGATCAGTGCGACCACGCCAGCGAATTTCTGAATCGCCCGGCAGACAGCAAAAGCGCTGGTGGTGCGACACGGCGTCGCTGGGCAGGTCTGCGCGATATGGATTGTTTCGGCAAGCATGGCTTGCCGCTATACTAGCCGCCGCCCGCGTAACCGTGGCCGCGGGCGTGTCTAGCCACATGAGGGTGTAAGGTGAACCTGATTAAGAAGATCCTGGTAGCACAGACTGCCGTAGTGGCCCTGTGGGCAATGAGCGCTCAGGCTGCGACCAACGACGACATCGCCGAGCGACTCAAGCCGGTAGGTGAAGTATGTATTCAAGGGGAAGAGTGTGCGGCTGCCGGTCCGGCAACTGCTGCCGCTGGCGGCGCTGCTCGCAGTGGCGCAGACGTCTATGGCAAGTTCTGCACCGCCTGCCACGGCTCCGGTCTGCTCAATTCACCGAAGACCGGCGACTCGGCCGCCTGGACGGCCCGTGCCGACGCAGCGGGCGGCCTGGATGGCTTGCTCAAGCATGCCATCAGCGGCATCAACGCCATGCCGCCGAAAGGCACCTGTGCCGATTGTTCGGATGACGAGCTGAGAGCCGCCATCCAGCACATGTCCGGCCTGTAACAGGCACAGCTAATCCAGCTGGTCAGACATAGCCGCCTTCGGGCGGCTATGTCGTTTCTGGCGGGGAGAAAAGCCGCGCGGTATCGGGTCGAATCTACGAACCCGTTCCGAGGGCCGATGTGATGCCGGCCCTCGGCATGACGATGAGGTGCCCATGCCCAGTTCCGCCCCGCAACCCGAGCAGCTGCATTTTTCCAGTGACGGCCGCACGCCGAACAGCCCGCATGCGGTGCTGGTATACCGCCAGTTGCCGCTGGCCGATGACGATTACGCCAGCGCCTTCGAGAACCTGTTCGACAGCCATCTTTGGCCGGCGCAATGGCGCGCGAGCGTCTTTGACTATCACCATTTCCATTCCACCGCTCATGAAGTACTCGGCGTTTCGCGTGGCTCGGCGCGGCTGATGCTTGGCGGTGAGCATGGGCAGGAAGTGGAGGTGCGTGCGGGGGATGCGTTGGTGCTGCCGGCCGGGACCGGCCACTGCAGGCTGAGCGCCAGCGAGGACTTCGAAGTCGTCGGCGGCTACCCGGTGGAGCAGCAGTACGATCTGCTGCGCCCGGACGAGCGCAGCCATGATGAGGCGCGTGCGCGCGCCGAGCGGGTTGGCGTACCGGTGAGTGATCCGGTCGCCGGGACCCAGGGCGCGCTGGTAACGCTGTGGCGTAAGGAATGACGCCCGGCGCTTACTCGACGAATACCACCTGACCGTCTGCCAGCGCGGCGACGCGGGCCAGCGATTCGACGCGAAAGCCCGCTTCTTCAAGCTCCTGACGACCGACCTGGAATGACTTCTCGATGACGATACCGAGTCCGGCAATGCTCGCGCCAGCCTGCTGAATGATCGACACCAGACCCTTGGCCGCTTTGCCGTTGGCCAGGAAGTCGTCGATGATCAGCACGCGATCGGCGGCCGACAGATGGTTGGTGGAGATCGCGATGGTGCTTTCCACCTGCTTTGTGAAGGAATACACGGAAGCGGTCAGCAGATGGTCGGTCATGGTCAGCGACTGATGCTTGCGGGCGAAGATCACCGGTACGCCGAGCTCCAGGCCGGCCATGATCGCGGGCGCGATGCCGGAAGCTTCGATAGTGACGATCTTGGTGATGCCTTCATCGCGGAACAGCCGGGCGAATTCCTGGCCGATCTGCTGCATCAGCACGGGGTCGATCTGGTGGTTCAGGAAGGCATCGACCTTGAGTACTCGGTCGGACAGTACGATGCCTTCATCGCGGATCTTCTGTTTCAGCTGTTCCACAAACGCGCTACCTCATGCGTGGGCGGCCCGGTATCTCTGACGATTCGCCGTCCCGAAAGGCGACTGGGCGCTGCGCCATGATGGCGAGCGCCCAGCCCGTTTCGATCCTGCATCCATTTCGCCAGCGTTACCGCTGCCTGGAAAGCCGCGCATTCTCGCTCAATTTCATGCCTGGGTCCAAGCGGAGCTTTCAGTCCGACGTTTCGATCGACAGGCGGCGAAAGCGTGCGGCCTCGCCATGGTGCTGCAGCACGATGAAGCCTTCTGTGGCGCGGGCGAAGCGTGGAAAAACGGCGAACTTGCTCCGGGCGATGCCTGCGCGCAGGCCGGGATCGTCGAGCTGGTAGCGGACTACGCATCGACCGCCTAGCCAATGCTCGACATGGCCCTCGTGAACGCTCAATGCCGCCTCGACGAATTCTCCCGGCTCGATAGCCGTTTGCGGTTCGGCGGCCTGCAACCCGTACAGCGCGCCGTTGCGCGTGGTGGGTTCGCGACCGTCGGGGTGGCCGGCGTCATCGAGCAGTTGCATCTCGGGGCCGCTGTGCCAACTCTGTTCGGCATCGTGCTCGACCCGATAGAGGACACCCGAATTGCCGGCGATCGGCAGGGCGAATTCGAAACGCAGGACGAAATCGCGATAGCGCCGCCGCGACACCAGATCGACCCGCGGCGCGCCGGCAATGGCCTGGAGCTCATCTTCGCTGCGCCGCCAACTGCCCGTGGGAAAGTCGTCGCTATGCCAGCCGCGCCAGTCGTCGTCATCGAGTTGGATTTCCATAGGCATTAGCCGAACAGCTGCTGTTTACGGCGCAGCCAGCGATAGCCGTAGCCACGCAGACGTAGCCGTAACGGATGACCCTGGGGCTGCTCGTAATCGCTGTCGGCCAGCACGTCGACCATGTCTTGCAGGTCTTGCTCGGCGATTTCGACCTCGACATCCCGGTCCGCCAGATTCACCAGCATCAGTACTGTTGACTCGTTGTCATGGCGGATGCCGAAGACCGAAGGGCAATCCGTCTCGACCGGACGATGCTGGCCGCCGCCAATTTCGCGCAGGCCGATACGGGTGCGGATCATATTGCCGGTCTTGGCCATCAAGGAGTCGTCGCGCAGGGTCTGGGCATAAACGTTTATCTGCGCATAGTCGAATTTACCTTCGTCGATCACCGGCGCGGCCAGCTGCTTCGCGTCGGCGCAGGAGAAACCGGCGTTGGGCTCGTTGGACCATTGCATCGGCGTGCGCACCGCCAGGCGCTCGGGCCGCGACAGGTCCTCGCCCATGCCGATTTCCTCGCCGTAACGGATGATCGGCGTGCCGGGCAGCGCGAACATCAGCGCGTGAGCCATTGCGATGCGCCGTTCGTCACCGTCGAGCATCGGGGCCAGACGCCGACGGATGCCGCGGTTGTAGGCGCGCATATCGGGGTCGGGCGCGAAGGCCTGCATGACTTCTTCGCGCTCGTCATCGGTCAGTCGCTCCAGATCCAGCTCGTCGTGGTTGCGCAGCCAGATGGCGTATTGTGCGCGTTCGGGCGGTTCCGGCTGGTGCTCTAGTGCCCGGTGAAGGGGCTCCGCCGCGCTGCGGGCGAGCGAGAGAAAGAAGTGGTTGTTGGCCCAGAAATTCAGCAGCAGGGTCAGCCGGTCGCCTTCGCCGAAATAATCCCGGTACTGCTCCGGCTCGACGTCGACCTCGCCCAGCAGCACCGCTTCCGGGCGACGCAGGGTGACGAAATCGCGCATGTGCTCGAGCAGCCAGTAGCCGTCCCCGTCCCCGTCGCCTTCGCCGGCCTGTTCGATCAGGTGCGACGCGGCGTCGACACGGAAACCCGAGACACCCAGGCGCAGCCAGAAGGCGATGATCCGCTCGATTTCCTTGATCACCTTCGGGTTGGCCAGATTCAAATCCGGCTCATGGCTGTAGAACAGGTGACGGTAGTACTGGCCGGCTTCCTCGTCCCAGGTCCAGACGCTGTCCTCGATGGTGGGGAAAATCGGCTCGATGCTGTCGTCCGGCTCGTCCGCCCAGAGGTAATAGTCGCGATAGGGCGACTGCCGATCGCGCCGCGCCTCCTGAAACCAGCGATGCTCGGTGGAGGTGTGTTGCACCACCAGTTCGATCATCACGTGCAGGCCCAGCTCCTCGGCTTTCTCCAACAGATACACCACGTCGGCGAGATCACCGAAGCGGGGGTCGACCTGCAGGTGATCGCTGACGTCGTAGCCGGCATCCTTGAACGGCGATTGATAGAACGGCATCAGCCAGACCGCCGTCGCGCCCAGGCCGCGCACGTAATCGAGGCGGTCGGTCACCCCGCGCAAGTCGCCGCAGCCGTCGCCGTTGATGTCGAGAAACAGAGACGGGTCGATCTGATAGATCACTGCATTTCGGTACCAGAGCGGGCGCATCAGTGTTCCTCCGGGCTGAGAATCAACGCCTGGCCTGCAACCAGTTCGCCGCTGTAGGGTTCGCCTTCGCCCTGGGCATCGCTGGCGATCTCGATCTGCCAGTGGCCATTGAGCGGAAAGGTATGGGGTTCATCGGCGAAGTTCAGGCAAATCACCCGCAAGTCATCGCCCAGTTGCCGCCGGTAGGCCAGCACGTTCGGGTGCGAGGGCAGTTCGTGCCAGTCGCCGTGCAGCAGCGCCGGGCTGCCTTTGCGTGCGGTGATCAGGCGGCGATACAGCTCGAGGGTCGAGCCGGGCGCACGCTGCTGGCGTTCGACCGCCAGCTCGTCGCTTTCCGGCGCAAAGGGCAGCCAGGGCTCGGCCCCGTCCCAGCCGTGCGGGGCCGCCGCCAGCCAGGGAATCGGTGCGCGACCTCCGTCGCGGCCACCCGGATCGACCTGTTCGTCCGGCGCAATCACCGCGTCCTCAAGCCCCAGCTCTTCGCCCTGAAACAAGAAGGGCGTGCCGCGCAGGGTCAACAGCAATACCGCCGCGGCATGGGCGTTGCGCAGCGAGCCCTGATAACGGCTGCGCTGGCGGCGGTTGTCGTGATTGGACAGCACCCAGGTCGGCCAGGCGTTGGCCGGTTTCAGCAGCGCCTCGACGTCGCGGATGCAGGTGCGGAACATCACCGGCTCCCAGGGCGCGTCCAACGGCTGGAAATTGAACGACATGTGCAGCTCGTCGCCGGCGCCGTAGTACTGCAGCACCCGTTCGGTGGAGCGGATGTTGACCTCACCGACCAGCACGCGCTCGCCGGGATAACTGTCGACCAGCCGGCGCAAACCGCGCAATACCTCATGGCTGTAAGGCTGGTCGTTGAATTCCACTAGCGGCTGGCCGGCCAGGCAGCGCGGATCGTCAGCGAATGCCGGCTCCTTACCCGTGCAGTGAATGACGTCGACGCGAAAGCCGTCGATGCCGCGATCGAGCCAGAAGCGCAGCACGCCGTGCATCGCCTCGATCACCTCGGGGTTGCGCCAGTTCAGGTCCGGCTGCTCGGGCAGGAACAGGTGCAGGTAGTACTGCTGGCTGTGCTCGTCCCAGGTCCAGGCGCTGCCGGCGCCCAACGCGGCGCGCCAGTTGTTCGGCTCGTCGCGCCAGATGTACCAGTCGCGCTTGGGGTTGTCCCGTGAGCTGCGCGATTCGATGAACCAGGGGTGTTGGTCGGAGGTGTGATTGGGGACGAAATCGAGCAGCACGCGAATTTCGCGGGCATGCGCCTCGGAGATCAGTCGGTCGATGTCGTCCAGCGAGCCGAACAGCGGGTCGACGTCGCAATAGTCGCTGATGTCGTAGCCGGCATCGCGCATCGGCGAGCGGAAGATCGGCGACAGCCACAGGGCGTCGACGCCGAGGTATTGCAGGTGATCGAGGTGGCGCAGCACGCCGTTGAGGTCACCGATGCCATCGCCGTTGCTGTCGGCGAAGGATCGCGGGTAAATCTGATAGACGGTGGCGCCTTTCCACCAGGGTGGCTGGGTTGACTCGCTCATGCTCGTTCCCTTTTGTCCGGTGTTCGGCAGGCCAGTGCAGCGGACCTGTCTGAATACGACTGATGTCGGCCGCTCGGGTTCGCCGTTCGGCGATCTCGTCGGGGACAATGAACGACAACCGCGAACGCCCGACTAAGCTTGCAGAAAGCCTCAACGACCCCACCGGGAGACCGTCATGTTGCGTATTGCCATCAATGGTTATGGCCGTATTGGCCGAGCCGTGTTGCGAGCCCTGTTCGAACGGCATCTGGAAAGCCAGATCCGGATCGAAGCGATCAACGACCTCAGTGACCGGGCTGCGATGGCGCACCTGACGCGCTTCGACACCACCTTCGGGCGCTTCCATGGCCAGGTCGATCTGCACGAGGACATGTTGCAGATCCGCGGCCAATCGATCCGCCTGTTGCAGGAGCGCGACCCCGCACAGTTGCCCTGGAAGCAGCTCGGGGTCGATGTGGTGCTGGAGTGCTCGGGCAAGTTCAAGACGCGCGCATTGGTCGACCAGCATCTGCAGGCCGGAGCCAGCCGCGTATTCGCCTCGCACCCGCTCGATGGTGCCGATTTGACCGTCGTCTACGGCGTCAACCATGAGCTGCTCGGCACCCAGCGGGTGATTTCCAATGCGTCCTGCACCACCAACTGCCTGGCGCCGCTGGCCAAGGTACTGCACGAGGCGATGGGGATCCGTCAGGGCCTGCTCAACACCGTGCACGCCTATACCAATGACCAGAACCTGCTGGACAAGGCGCACAAGGATCTTTACCGCGCACGCGCCGCGGCCGAGTCGATGATTCCCTCCACCACCGGTGCGGCCAAGGCCATTGGCCTGGTGCTGCCGGAGCTGGCCGGGCGTCTGGATGGGCTGTCGGTGCGGGTGCCGACGCCAAACGTCTCGCTGGTCGACCTCACTTTCGTCGCCGAACGCGCGCCGGCGAGCGTCGAGGCGGTCAACCAGATCCTGCGCGACGGCGCGCAGCAGATGCCGCTCGGCGTGATGGAGTGCAACGACCTGCCGTTGGTCTCGCGTGACTTCTTCGGCTATCCGGCTTCTTGCGTGGCCGATCTCAGCCACACCCGGGTGCAAGGCGATCTGGTCAAGGTGTTGGCCTGGTACGACAACGAGTGGGCCTTCTCCAATCGCATGCTCGACGTGCTGCTGGCCTGGGGCCACGGTACGGTCTGAAAATGGACAGCCCAGCGAACGACGGCGCCAGCGTCTGGCGGCTGTCGCTGGCCGATTTTCGCGATGCGACGGCGGCGGACCGCCCTACGCCGGGCTGTGGCGCCGCTGCCGCCGTGGTTTCGGACATCGGCCTGGCGCTGGTGCTCAAGGGGCTGCGCATCAGCGAGGCGCGCGGCAGCGAGTCCGCGCGTCGTCGGCTGTTAAAAACGGCTGAAGGCCTGATCGGCCGGCCCGGCGCGTTTGCCGATGCGGATATCCGCGCTTTCCAAAATTATCTGCACGCCAGCCGCGACGATACGGCCGATCTCCAAACGGCCTCGCGCCAGGCCTGCGCCGTGCCCTTGGCGACCGCGCACAGTTGCCTGGAGGCGCTGGAGCTGGCCAATGACGCCTGGCCGCAAGTTGCCGTGGTGGTGCGCAGTGACGTGCAGGCCGGCGCGCTGCTTATCCATGCAGGGCTCAGCGCTGCGTTGATCAATGTCGATGCCGACGTGGCAAGCCTCGATGACGCCGCGGCGCGCGAGCAGGCCGGCCGCTCGCGCGAACGCTTGCAGTCGGATGCCGACAAGGTCTTGCGGCAGCTGCTTGATCAGGCTGAGGCCGACAACCCTCCCGATCACGCCTGATTCGGGCTTACGAACCTATAGAACTCAGTTTGCCGATGATGCGGTCCTGTGTGCGCAGAGCCTGCTTTCGGCGTGAGTTGAATTCTATTTTGAGAAATATCGTCTCGTTTTAGCTTGAATATTGCTCGGCCTGCTCCTAGTCTGGCTTCGAGGCGAGCCGTTCCAACAACAAACGAGACCCTGAGTCTCCCTGTGAAAATCCTTCGCGCAAGCGTGGCCAAGACGGCATAACCAAGCGTTGCGCAATGCCCACCGGAGAACACCATGAGCCATCGCATCTTCCTGCCGCGCCTGATGGAAGTCGGCGCCGGCGCCAGTCAGCAACTCGCCGCCGTGCTGCGCAGTCTGGGTTGCAGCCGCCCGCTGATCGTTACCGACCGGATGATGGTCGAGCTCGGTTATGCCGGCCGGCTGGCCGAGCAGCTGGAGCAGGCGGGCATTCCCAGCCGCTGCTTCGCCGATACCGAGCCCGAGCCCACCGCCGCCTCGATCCATGCTGGCGTGCAGATGGTCCGCGACGGGGATTTCGACTCCATCGTCGCCCTCGGCGGCGGCAGCCCCATCGACTCGGCCAAGGCTATCGGCATCCTCGGCAAGTTCGGCGGCGAGATGCGCGACTACCGCTTCCCGCGCGACGTCAGCGAAGCCGGTCTGCCGCTGATCGCCATCCCTACCACCGCGGGCACCGGCTCGGAAGCCACGCGCTTCACCATCATTACCGACGAGACCAGCGACGAGAAAATGCTCTGCGCCGGCCTCGGCTTCATGCCCGTCGCTGCGCTGATCGACTACGAGCTGACCCTCTCGCTGCCGCCGCGCGTCACCGCCGACACCGGCATCGATGCGCTGACCCACGCCATCGAGGCTTATGTCAGCCGCAAGGCCAGCCTCTATAGCGATACCCAGGCGCTGCAAGCCATGCGGCTGCTGGCGCCGAACCTGCGCAGCGCTTTCCACGAGCCGCGCAACCTGGCCGCGCGGGAGGCGATGATGCTCGGCGCGACCTTGGCTGGCATCGCCTTTTCTAATGCCTCGGTGGCGCTGGTGCATGGAATGAGTCGCCCGATTGGTGCGTTTTTCCATGTGCCGCACGGTCTGTCCAACGCCATGCTGCTGCCGGCGATCACCGCCTTCTCGATTCCGGCGGCGCCGGAGCGCTACGCCGATTGCGCGCGTGCCATGGGTGTAGCGGGCGAGGGCGACAGCACTGAAACGGCGAACGACAAGCTACTGACCGAACTGCGCGCACTGAACAGGGAGCTGCAGGTACCGAGCCCTGCGCAGTTCGGCATCACCCGCGAGCGCTTCTTCGAACTGCGCGAAACCATGGCGCGGCAGGCGCTGGCCTCGGGCTCGCCGGGCAACAATCCGCGAGTGCCCACTGAAGCGGAAATCATCGACCTCTACGAAACCGTCTGGAACCAGGAGTGACCCCATGCAGACCCTCGGCAACCTGATCGACAACGAGGCCATCGCTGGCCGTTCCGAACGCCACGCGACCGTCTACAACCCGGCCACCGGCGAGCCGCGCCTGTACGTATCGCTGTCGTCGGTGGACGAAACCCGCGAAGCCATCGCCTCGGCCCAGGCGGCGTTCGATGGCTGGTCGAAGACGCCACCGCTAGTTCGTGCACGGGTGATGTTCCGCTTCAAGACGCTGCTCGAAGCGCGTCGCGATGATGTGGCTCGGCTGATTTCGCTGGAGCACGGCAAGGTGTTCTCCGACGCCCAGGGCGAGGTAACTCGCGGGTTGGAAGTGGTGGAGTTCGCTTGCGGCATTCCACACCTGCTCAAGGGCGAGTTCTCGTCTAACGTCGGCCGCGACATCGATTCCAACTCGCTGATGCAACCGCTGGGCGTGTGCGTCGGCATCACCCCGTTCAACTTCCCGGTCATGGTGCCGCTGTGGATGCTGCCGGTGGCCATCGCCTGCGGCAATACCTTCGTCCTCAAACCATCGGAGAAGGATCCGAGCGCAACCATGCTGCTCGGCGAACTGCTGGCCGAGGCCGGGCTGCCGGCGGGCGTGCTGAACATCGTTAATGGCGACAAAGAGGCGGTGGACGTGCTGCTGACCGACGAGCGCGTGCAGTCGGTGAGCTTCGTCGGCTCGACGCCGATCGCCGAGTACATCTACAAGACCGCCTCGGCCCACGGCAAGCGCTGCCAGGCGCTGGGCGGCGCGAAGAACCACATGGTGATCATGCCCGACGCCGATCCGCAGCAGGTGGTCAGCTCGCTGATGGGCGCCGCCTACGGCTCGGCCGGCGAGCGCTGCATGGCGATTTCCGTGGCGGTGTGCGTCGGCGATGAGGTCGCAGACAACCTGGTCGAGATGCTCAAGGGTGAAATCGCGCAGCTGCGCACCGGCCCGGGCACGGGCGTCGAACCCGAGCCGCAGATGGGCCCGCTGGTGACCCGCGAGCACCAGCAAAAAGTCAGCGGCTATATCGACCTCGGCGTGGAAGAGGGTGCGACGCTGGTCTGCGATGGGCGTGGCATCAAGGTCGAGGGCTACGAGAATGGGTTCTATGTCGGCCCGACGCTGTTCGATCACGTGACGCCGCAGATGCGCGTCTACCAAGAGGAAATTTTCGGCCCGGTGCTGGCGGTGGTGCGAGTCAGTTCCTTCGACGAGGCGCTGAAGCTGGTCAACGACCACGAATACGGCAACGGCACCTCGATCTTCACCCGCGACGGCGATACCGCGCGGCAGTTCGAAGAGCGTGTGCAGGTCGGCATGGTCGGCGTCAACGTACCGATCCCGGTGCCCATGGCGTTCCACTGCTTTGGCGGTTGGAAGCGTTCGGTCTTCGGCCCGCTGAACATGCACGGCCCGGATGGGGTGCGTTTCTTCACCCGGATGAAGACCATCACCCGCCGCTGGCCGACGGGTATTCGCGCCGGGGCCGATTTTTCGATGCCGACGATGAAATAAGGTGGGGGAATCGCCGTAAGGAGGGCCACTCGGTGGGCTTCAGCCCACCGAGAGGCAGTGGCAAAGCGTAACTGCTGACGAAGCGCGCTCGTTCTGATTCGCTTGCCGATTCGAATGTTGCGCGCAGCTGGTGGGCTGAAGCCCACCCTTGTATCTCGACTACCAGGCCATTTGGGCTGATAGT
>DALZYJ010000011.1:115743-159949 GCA_031988485.1 Pseudomonas sp. | reverse complement strand
CGCTGTCTCCACCCGAGACTCAGTGAAATTGAAATCGCTGTGAAGATGCAGTGTATCCGCGGCTAGACGGAAAGACCCCGTGAACCTTTACTATAGCTTTGCACTGGACTTTGAATTTGCTTGTGTAGGATAGGTGGGAGGCTTTGAAGCGTGGACGCCAGTTCGCGTGGAGCCATCCTTGAAATACCACCCTGGCAACTTTGAGGTTCTAACTCTGGTCCGTTATCCGGATCGAGGACAGTGTATGGTGGGTAGTTTGACTGGGGCGGTCTCCTCCTAAAGAGTAACGGAGGAGTACGAAGGTGCGCTCAGACCGGTCGGAAATCGGTCGCAGAGTATAAAGGCAAAAGCGCGCTTGACTGCGAGACAGACACGTCGAGCAGGTACGAAAGTAGGTCTTAGTGATCCGGTGGTTCTGTATGGAAGGGCCATCGCTCAACGGATAAAAGGTACTCCGGGGATAACAGGCTGATACCGCCCAAGAGTTCATATCGACGGCGGTGTTTGGCACCTCGATGTCGGCTCATCACATCCTGGGGCTGAAGCCGGTCCCAAGGGTATGGCTGTTCGCCATTTAAAGTGGTACGCGAGCTGGGTTTAGAACGTCGTGAGACAGTTCGGTCCCTATCTGCCGTGGACGTTTGAGATTTGAGAGGGGCTGCTCCTAGTACGAGAGGACCGGAGTGGACGAACCTCTGGTGTTCCGGTTGTCACGCCAGTGGCATTGCCGGGTAGCTATGTTCGGAAGAGATAACCGCTGAAAGCATCTAAGCGGGAAACTTGCCTCAAGATGAGATCTCACTGGAGCCTTGAGCTCCCTGAAGGGCCGTCGAAGACTACGACGTTGATAGGCTGGGTGTGTAAGCGTTGTGAGGCGTTGAGCTAACCAGTACTAATTGCCCGTGAGGCTTGACCATATAACACCCAAACAATTTGGCTGTTAGACGGAAAGTCGACAGAAAGACCGAAAAGACGCATCGCTCGCAAAGCGAACCGAATACGCAACACAGCAACACCATCACATACCCAATTGGGGGAAGCGACTCAACACCGACTCCCCAACCGAATTGCTTGACGACCATAGAGCGTTGGAACCACCTGATCCCATCCCGAACTCAGAAGTGAAACGACGCATCGCCGATGGTAGTGTGGGGTCTCCCCATGTGAGAGTAGGTCATCGTCAAGCTTCTACACCAAACCCCCGACCCTCGAAAGAAGGTCGGGGGTTTGTCTTTGTAATAAACAAAATTTAACCTGTTGGTCTTGGTTTTGCGATTTTGTACCCTGGCTATGAGAGAGTATGGATAGCTTATTGCGGCTGCTTAGTGATGGTCGTTTTCACTCTGGCGAAGAGCTTGGTGCTGCTCTCGGTGTGAGTCGGAGCGCTGTGTGGAAGCAATTGAAGCGTCTTGAAAGCGAGTATGGCTTTGCGTTGTTTGGAGTGCCTGGTAAGGGGTACCGGCTATCGGAACCTTTATCACTGCTGGGTTACGATAAAAGCTCCGTTGCTATGGATCGCTTTGGTTGGCGTCTCTTCCTGCGGGAAATCGTGGATTCGACAAATGCCGAAGCGCTTAGGTTGATCCAGGCGGGACAAGTTGCTCCATTTGTTGTGATGGCGGAGCGCCAGACTGGCGGAAGAGGTCGGCGGGGGCGAACCTGGATTAGCCCTCCAGCACTAAATCTTTATTACACATTAGCTGTAAGAGTATCTGGTGGTGCTCAGGGTCTGTCTAGCTTGAGCTTGGTGGTGGGTTTGGCAGTTCTTCAAGCGCTGCGTCGAGCTGGTGTCGAGCGTGCCGGGCTTAAGTGGCCAAACGATATATATGTGGACGGTAAAAAGATCGCAGGAATTTTACTGGAGCTTACGGGGGATCCAGCCGACGTCTGTCATGTGATTGTTGGCATTGGAGTAAACGTCAATATGAGATCAATTGCTGCGGGTATTGATCAGCCTTGGACGTCGGTGAGGCAGCAAACTGGTATCCTGATGGACCGAAGCGAGTTGGCTAATTTAGTCAGCGAGTTTTTGCATTGTTATCTATCACTGCATGCGCAGAAAGGTTTTGTTGCTTTGCGTGATGAGTGGGAAGCGAACAATATCTGGCAGGGTAAGCGCTGTACCTTAAGTAATGGCAATCAGCTGATTACTGGTCGAGTGATCGGGGTGGATGAACAGGGCGCTTTACGGCTCCTGATCGACGGCTTAGGAGAACGTCGCTTCAGTGGGGGGGAACTAAGCTTGAGGTTCGATGATGATTCTTGAGCTCGACTGCGGAAACAGCTTCATTAAGTGGCGGGTTATTACTGATGCTGGCTGCGTGCCCATAATTCAAGGCATCGCATCGCAAGCGGAAGTTATTTTGCAGGCTCTGCTCGAGCAGACTGTCGAAGTAATAGGTCGATGTCGCCTAGTTAGCGTTCGGAGTGATGCCGAAACCCAGGTGATCATGGATGTGCTCTCTGAGTCGCTAGGCGTGAGCGTGACGAAGGCGTGCTCGACCGAGCGTCTCGCCGGAGTTGTGAGCGGATACCGTGACCCGCAGAAGCTGGGGTTGGATCGCTGGTTGGCTGTCGTGGCCGCGTACGACATGTGTGGCAGAGCCTGCTTGGTTATCGATTTAGGTACAGCCATCACGGTTGATTTGGTGACTCACGACGGTACGCACCTGGGTGGATACATCGCGCCGGGCATTTCCTTGCTGCGGGGGCGTTTGCTTGCTCATACGCGCCGCATTCAGTACGACGCTAGAGAGGCAATGCCCACGTTGAATGACTTTTCTCCTGGGAGGTCTACCGCTGAGGCTGTTGATCGAGGCTGTTCGATCATGGCTCGTAGCTATGTTTTTAATCAGATTGCTTTGGCCGAGAGTCATTTAGGCCGCGACTTTATCACCTATATCACCGGCGGTGACGCACCGCTTGTTGCTGATGCTCCTGAAGTAGAGTGCGTGGCTGATCTGGTTTTCAGAGGCTTGGCGTTAGCCTGTCCTTAGCGAGGTGTCGATGCGCTGGCTTCTAATTCTTCTGGTGGTGTTGAATTTACTTTTTTATCTGTTTTATCTAAATCAAGCCCGTCCGGTTGCTGGGAACCCTTCTCAGATAGCTGCGCCCTCCCAGGAGCTTGATATCAGGCTGCTAAGCGAGGCGGAATCGTTTCCCCAGCGCAAACCTGTAAACGGCTCAAGTAATCTCTGTCTATTAATTGGCGGGTTTGATGGAGAGTCCCTCGCGCAAGCCGTTGAGCAGCGCTTGCTCAGTCTGGATATCGATTCCCAGGTTGAGGCTGTCGATGAGGCTGCTGGCGTAGATCACTGGGTATATCTTCCTCCTTTGGTCTCCCGGCAAGCATCGTTGCGTCAGTTGCGAGAATTGCAGTCGCGCAATATAGATAGTTACATCATCACCGTCGGGGATTTGTCGAACGGCATCTCCTTGGGGATATTTTCTCGTAAAGACTCTGCGGAAAGCGTTGTGAGTCGCCTGCGAAGAGTAGATTACTCGGCCTTGATTCGTGAGCTGCCGAGAAGTCATCGCCGTTATTGGGTGCGAGTGGCGGGAGAGCACAAGCATTTATTGAGCGATGAATTACTTGCAGAGCTAGTTGAAAGCTTTCCAGTCCTCGAGTCCCAGCAATTACCCTGCTCAAGCATTGCAACTTCGGAATAGTTTGCATAGAATGGCGCCCGCTCTGCGGCACCCTCCTTGGGGTGTAGTGGGGGCTGTCGACGAAGCTAACCTCAGGTTTTAACTGAGAAAAAGCTTGACAGTAGCGGCGGTGGCTAACAAAATGCCGCCTCGTTTTGGAGGGGTTCCCGAGCGGCCAAAGGGATCAGACTGTAAATCTGACGTCATCGACTTCGAAGGTTCGAATCCTTCCCCCTCCACCAGTTTTAGCGAAAGCGCCAGCTGTCGCGGGTATAGTTTAGTGGTAGAACCTCAGCCTTCCAAGCTGATGATGCGGGTTCGATTCCCGCTACCCGCTCCATGTTTGGGGTGATTTCGCAGTAGTGTCGCTCATGTAGCTCAGTTGGTAGAGCACACCCTTGGTAAGGGTGAGGTCAGCGGTTCAAATCCGCTCATGAGCTCCAATATCAAAGGCAGATATGCAAATATCTGCCTTTGTTTTAATGGTGGCGTGACTAGCTCAATTCAACGATGGGAGACGGTCTCGATGGCTAAAGAAAAATTCGAACGTAACAAACCGCACCTGAACGTCGGCACCATTGGTCACGTTGACCATGGCAAGACCACTCTGACCGCGGCGCTGACCAAGGTTTGTGCTGATACTTGGGGTGGTTCTGCGCGTGATTTCTCGCAGATCGACAACGCGCCGGAAGAGAAGGCTCGTGGTATCACCATCAACACTTCCCACGTTGAATACGATTCCTCGATCCGTCACTACGCTCACGTTGACTGCCCGGGCCACGCTGACTATGTGAAGAACATGATCACCGGTGCTGCGCAGATGGATGGCGCGATCCTGGTTTGCTCCGCTGCTGACGGCCCGATGCCGCAGACTCGCGAGCACATCCTGCTGTCCCGCCAGGTTGGTGTTCCTTACATCGTTGTCTTCCTGAACAAGGCTGACATGGTGGATGACGCCGAGCTGCTTGAGCTGGTCGAGATGGAAGTTCGTGACCTGCTGTCGACCTACGACTTCCCGGGCGACGACACTCCGATCATCATCGGTTCTGCTCTGATGGCTCTGAATGGCCAGGACGACAACGAGATGGGTGTGTCGGCCGTGCGTAAGCTGGTCGAGACTCTGGATAGCTACATTCCGGAGCCCGAGCGCGCCATCGACAAGCCGTTCCTGATGCCGATCGAAGACGTGTTCTCGATCTCTGGTCGTGGCACCGTTGTGACCGGTCGTGTCGAGCGCGGCATCGTTAAGGTTCAGGAAGAAATCGAGATCGTTGGTATCCGTGCCACGACCAAGACTACCTGCACTGGCGTTGAGATGTTCCGCAAGCTGCTCGACGAGGGTCGTGCTGGTGAGAACGTCGGCGTACTGCTGCGCGGTACCAAGCGTGATGACGTCGAGCGTGGTCAGGTTCTGGCCAAGCCGGGCACCATCAAGCCGCACACCAAGTTCGAAGGCGAAGTCTACGTCCTGAGCAAGGAAGAAGGCGGTCGTCACACGCCGTTCTTCAAAGGCTACCGTCCGCAGTTCTACTTCCGTACCACTGATGTGACCGGTAACTGCGAGCTGCCGGAAGGCGTTGAGATGGTAATGCCGGGCGACAACATCAAGATGGTTGTCACCCTGATCGCTCCGATCGCCATGGAAGACGGTCTGCGTTTCGCGATCCGCGAAGGCGGTCGTACCGTTGGTGCCGGTGTGGTTGCTAAGATCATCGAATAATCGGTTGATCTGTGTTTATCAGGCCGGCATAATGGTCGGCCTGACTCTTGTTAGGCCAGTAGCTCAATTGGCAGAGCGGCGGTCTCCAAAACCGCAGGTTGGGGGTTCGATTCCCTCCTGGCCTGCCAACTTCATATCGAAATTGGCAGTTTTTTACAGGTTCCTCGCAGATGAATGTCAAAGCAGAAGCCAAAGACACGCGCTTCGATGTGGTGAAGTGGTTTGTTGTTGCTGCTTTGGTGGTCGTGGCTGTCGTGGGCAATCAGTACTACGCCGCAGAGCCAATCCTCTATAGGGTTATTGCTCTTCTTGTCGTTGCGGTCGTCGCTGCTTTGGTTGCGCTGCAGACAACAAGGGGTCGCTCTTTCTTCATGCTGTTGAAGGAAGCTCGCGTCGAGATCCGCAAAGTCGTTTGGCCGACCCGTCAAGAAACCACTCAGACCACGTTGATTGTTCTGGCCGTTGTGCTGGTTATGGCGCTGCTGTTGTGGGGGCTTGATTCCCTGCTCGGCTGGCTGGTTTCCATGATTGTTGGTTAAGGGTGTCCCGTGGCTAAGCGTTGGTACGTGGTTCATGCTTACTCGGGTTACGAGAAGCATGTCATGCGTTCGTTGATCGAGCGCGTTAAGCTTGCCGGTATGGAAGATCATTTCGGCGAGATTCTGGTCCCCACTGAAGAAGTTGTGGAGATGCGTAACGGGCAGAAGCGCAAGAGTGAGCGCAAGTTCTTTCCTGGTTATGTGCTGGTTCAGATGGATATGGCCGAAGGTGCGTGGCACTTGGTCAAAGATACACCCCGCGTGATGGGTTTCATTGGTGGTACTGCTGATAAGCCCGCGCCTATTACCGATAAAGAAGCCGAGGCTATTCTGCGCCGCGTCGCTGATGGTAGCGACAAGCCTAAGCCGAAGACGCTATTCGAGCCGGGTGAGGTCGTTCGTGTTGCGGATGGTCCGTTCGCTGATTTCAATGGTGTTGTCGAAGAAGTCAATTACGAGAAGAGTCGCATTCAAGTGGCGGTTCTGATCTTCGGTCGCTCCACACCGGTAGAGTTGGAGTTCAGTCAGGTCGAGAAGGTCTAGCTGAAGTGCGCATCCCTTACCCCGCAGCTAGCAGCTGCGGGGTTTTGTCGTCACTGGGATAAACAAGTAACAAGGGGAGCCGAAAGGCGTTCGAACCCGTAACGGAGTAGCTATGGCTAAGAAAATTCAAGCTTATATCAAGCTTCAGGTGAAGGCCGGTCAGGCCAATCCGTCGCCGCCGGTCGGTCCTGCGCTGGGTCAGCACGGCGTGAACATCATGGAATTCTGCAAAGCGTTCAACGCTCGCACCCAAGGCCAAGAGCCTGGTCTGCCGACTCCCGTGATCATCACTGTTTACAGTGACCGCAGCTTCACGTTTGAAACCAAGAGCACTCCGGCAGCTGTGCTGCTGAAGAAAGCTGCTGGCGTCACCAGTGGTTCGGCTCGCCCCAACACCCAGAAGGTCGGCACCGTTACCCGTGCCCAGCTGGAAGAGATCGCCAAGACCAAGCAGGCTGATCTGACCGCTGCCGAAATGGAAGCTGCCGTACGGACCATCGCTGGTTCGGCTCGCAGCATGGGCCTGAACGTGGAGGGCGTGTAATGGCTAAGTTGACCAAGCGTCAGAAGACAATCGCCCAGAAGATCGAAGCGGGCAAGCAATACGGCTTTGAAGAGGCCGCAACCTTGCTGTCCGAACTGTCGGCCGTCAAGTTCACCGAATCCTTCGATATTGCCATCAACCTGGGCGTGGATCCGCGCAAATCCGACCAGGTCGTTCGCGGTGCAACCGTTCTGCCGAACGGCACCGGCAAGAGCGTTCGCGTAGCCGTATTCACCCAAGGTCCAGGCGCAGAAGCTGCTCTGGCTGCCGGCGCTGATCGCGTTGGCATGGACGAGCTGGCTGCCGAAATGAAAGGTGGCGATCTGAACTATGACGTGGTCATCGCTTCCCCAGATGCGATGCGTGTTGTCGGTCAGTTGGGCCAGATTCTCGGTCCGCGTGGCCTGATGCCGAACCCGAAGGTCGGTACCGTGACTCCGGACGTTGCGACCGCAGTCAAGAATGCCAAGGCTGGTCAGGTTCGTTTCCGTACCGACAAGAACGGCATCATCCACAGCTCCGTGGGCAAGGTTGGTTTTGAAGCTGGCCAGCTTAAGCAGAACGTTGAGGCGCTGCTTTCCGACCTCAAGCGCCTGAAGCCGTCCACTTCCAAAGGCATTTACGTCAAGCGCGTCACCCTGAGCACTACTATGGGGCCGGGACTGGTCATCGACCAGGCATCTCTCGACGCGTAAGACGATCCGCTCCGGTAGTCGGGGCGGTGCAAGATTGGGGTCCCTGCCTGGCGGGGGCTATCCAAGACCGTAGGCGGCGCAAGCCTTAAACCGTTGGAGTTCGCTTCTTCCAGCCTACGCAGAGGTGCTCCCGATTCGTACCGAATCAGACACCAAAACCCGTCCGGTTTCGACCGGATGAACCGGTAACATCCAGGAGTAAACCCGTGGCAATCAAACTCGAAGACAAGAAGGCCATCGTCGCTGAAGTCAACGAGGCTGCCAGTGCTGCCCTGTCCGCTGTCGTGGCCGATGCCCGTGGCGTGACCGTGGGGGCCATGACCGGACTCCGTAAAGAGGCCCGCGAAGCCGGCGTTTACGTACGTGTCGTACGTAACACCCTGCTCAAGCGCGCCGTTGAAGGCACTCAGTTCGACGTGCTCAACGACGTGTTCAAAGGCCCGACCCTTATCGCATTCTCCAACGAACATCCGGGCGCTGCTGCTCGTATCTTCAAGGAATTCGCCAAGGGTCAGGACAAGTTCGAGATCAAGGCCGCTGCGTTCGAGGGTCAGTTCCTCGCAGCCAATCAGATCGACGTGCTGGCAACTCTGCCGACCTACGACGAAGCCATTTCGCAGCTGATGAGCGTGATTCAAGGCGCTACCAGCAAGCTGGCTCGTACTCTGGCGGCCGTTCGCGACCAGAAGGAAGCCGCTGCTGCCTAAGGCAGGCGTGCTGCTTTCAAAACTTCTTATGAATTAGATGGCCGTAGGCCGTCACTTAAATACAGGAACTAGAGTCATGGCTCTGACCAACGAAGACATCATCAACGCCGTTTCCGAAATGTCCGTGATGCAGGTTGTTGAACTGATCAAGGCAATGGAAGAGAAGTTCGGTGTTACCGCTGCTGCCGCTACCGTCGCCGCTGCCGGCCCGGCTGCTGCCGCTGCTGAAGAGCAAACCGAGTTCACCGTCGTTCTGGCTGAAGCTGGCGACAAGAAAGTGAACGTGATCAAGGCTGTGCGCGAGCTGACCGGTCTGGGCCTGAAAGAAGCCAAGGCTGTCGTTGACGGCGCTCCTGGCGTGGTCAAGGAAGGCGTCTCCAAGGACGAAGCCGAAGCTGCCAAGAAGGCACTGGAAGAAGCAGGCGCCAAAGTCGAGCTCAAGTAAGCGACGACCTTGCGTCTACAGCCGGAGCGACTCGCACAAGGCTGATGGCTGGTGGCTTTTGCCACCGGCCTTTTTCCGTTATAGCCGGCCGATGATTATCGGCTCGCATCGGAAAGAACCACTCCTGGAGTGGCGCGAATCAAGGGGTTCGCACGATTTTCTGGCTGCTCCCGTCGGGAGAGGCCAAACAAGCAGGTGACCAAGCTGGGGAACGCTGATGGCTTACTCATACACTGAGAAAAAACGAATCCGCAAGGACTTTAGCAAGTTACCGCACGTGATGGACGTGCCGTATCTTTTGGCCATCCAGCTGGATTCGTATCGCGAATTCCTGCAGGCGGGAGCTACCAAAGATCAGTTCCGCGATATTGGCTTGCATGCAGCCTTCAAATCCGTTTTTCCGATTATCAGCTATTCCGGCAATGCGGCGCTGGAATACGTCGGTTATCGCCTGGGCGATCCGGCTTTCGACGTCAAGGAATGCGTACTGCGCGGCGTAACCTACGCTGTGCCACTGCGTGTCAAGGTCCGTCTGATCATCTTCGACAAAGAGTCGTCGAGCAAAGCGATCAAGGACATCAAGGAGCAGGAAGTCTACATGGGGGAAATCCCCCTGATGACTGAGAATGGTACCTTCATCATCAACGGTACCGAGCGCGTTATCGTTTCTCAGTTGCACCGCTCGCCGGGCGTGTTCTTCGACCACGACCGTGGCAAGACTCACAGCTCAGGCAAGCTGTTGTATTCCGCGCGCATCATTCCTTACCGCGGTTCCTGGCTAGACTTCGAGTTCGATCCGAAGGATGCCGTATTCGTGCGTATCGACCGTCGCCGCAAGCTGCCAGCCTCGGTGTTGCTGCGTGCGCTGAACTACAGCACCGAAGAAATCCTCGACGCCTTCTACGACACCAACGTCTTCCACGTGAAAGGTGAGCTGCTCGCGCTCGAGCTGGTCGCGCAGCGTCTGCGCGGCGAGATCGCGTCGTTCGATATTACTGATGGAAGCGGCAAGGTCATCGTCGAACAAGGTCGCCGTATCACTGCTCGCCATATCAATCAGCTCGACAAGTCCGGCATCAAGGAGCTCGAGATGCCGATGGATTACGTGCTGGGCCGCACTGTGGCCAAGGCGATCGTGCATCCTGCGACTGGCGAGATCATCGCCGAGTGCAATACCGAGCTGACCGTCGAAGTGCTGGCCAAGATCGTCAAGGCGCAGGTAGTCCGCTTCGAGACCCTGTACACCAACGATATCGACTGTGGCCCGTTCATCTCCGATACCTTGAAGATCGATTCGACCACCAACCAGCTCGAAGCGCTGGTCGAAATCTATCGCATGATGCGTCCTGGCGAGCCGCCAACCAAGGATGCCGCCGAAACGCTGTTCAACAATCTGTTCTTCGCCTCCGAGCGTTACGACCTGTCGGCTGTTGGCCGGATGAAATTCAACCGCCGCATCGGCCGTACCGAGATTGAAGGCTCCGGCGTGCTCAGTCGCGAAGACATCGTTGCCGTACTCAAGACGCTTGTCGATATCCGTAACGGCAAGGGCATCGTCGATGACATCGACCACTTGGGCAACCGCCGCGTACGTTGCGTCGGCGAAATGGCCGAGAACCAGTTCCGCGTGGGTCTGGTGCGTGTCGAGCGTGCGGTCAAGGAACGCCTGTCGATGGCCGAAAGCGAAGGCCTGATGCCGCAGGACCTGATCAACGCCAAGCCGGTCGCGGCGGCGGTGAAGGAGTTCTTCGGTTCCAGCCAGCTGTCGCAGTTCATGGACCAGAACAACCCGCTTTCGGAGATTACCCATAAGCGTCGCGTTTCCGCGCTCGGCCCGGGTGGTCTGACCCGTGAGCGTGCCGGTTTCGAAGTCCGTGACGTACACCCGACCCATTACGGCCGCGTGTGCCCGATCGAAACCCCTGAAGGTCCGAACATCGGTCTGATCAACTCGCTGGCCGCCTACGCCCGCACCAACCAATACGGCTTCCTGGAAAGCCCGTATCGCGTAGTCAAGGAAGGCGAAGTCACCGATGAGATCGTGTTCCTTTCGGCTATCGAAGAAGCCGACCATGTTATCGCCCAGGCCAGCGCCAAGCTGGATGGCCGCAAGCTGGTCGACGAGCTGGTCGCTGTGCGTCACTTGAACGAATTCACCGTCAAGGCGCCGGAAGACGTTACGCTGATGGACGTGTCGCCGAAGCAGGTGGTTTCCGTCGCAGCCTCGCTGATTCCGTTCCTCGAGCACGACGACGCCAACCGCGCCCTCATGGGTTCCAACATGCAGCGTCAGGCCGTGCCGACCCTGCGTTCTGACAAGCCGCTAGTTGGCACGGGGATGGAGCGCAACGTAGCGCGCGACTCCGGCGTCTGTGTGGTCGCCCGTCGTGGTGGCGTAATCGATTCGGTCGATGCCAGTCGTGTGGTCGTGCGCGTGCATGATGCGGAAGTCGAGACGGGCGAAGCCGGTGTTGATATCTACAACCTGACCAAATACACCCGTTCGAACCAGAACACTTGCATCAACCAGCGCCCGCTGGTGAGCAAGGGTGACGTGGTCGAGCGTGGCGACATCATGGCCGACGGTCCGTCCACTGATATGGGTGAGCTGGCCCTGGGTCAGAACATGCGCGTCGCGTTCATGCCTTGGAACGGCTACAACTTCGAAGACTCCATCCTTCTTTCGGAGCGGGTGGTTCAGGAAGACCGTTTCACCACTATCCATATCCAGGAACTGACTTGCGTCTCCCGTGATACGAAGCTCGGCCCAGAAGAGATCACCGCGGATATCCCCAACGTGGGCGAGGCTGCGCTAAACAAGCTGGACGAGGCGGGCATCGTTTACGTGGGCGCCGAAGTCGGCCCAGGCGACATCCTGGTCGGCAAGGTCACGCCGAAAGGCGAAACCCAGCTGACGCCGGAAGAAAAACTGCTGCGTGCGATCTTCGGTGAGAAGGCCAGCGACGTTAAGGACACATCCCTGCGCGTGCCGACCGGCACCAAAGGCACCGTGATTGACGTGCAGGTATTCATCCGCGACGGCGTTGAGCGTGATTCGCGCGCGCTGGCCATCGAGAAGATGCAGCTCGACGAGATCCGTAAGGACCTCAACGAGGAGTTTCGCATCGTCGAAGGTGCCACTTTCGAACGTCTACGCTCGGCGCTGGTGGGTGCGACTGCCGAAGGCGGCGCTGGTCTGAAGAAAGGCGCCGTGATTACCGACGAGATCCTTGACGGTCTCGAACACGGGCAGTGGTTCAAGCTGCGCATGGCCGAGGACGCGCTCAACGAGCAACTGGAAAAGGCTCAGGCCTATATTTCCGACCGCCGCGTATTGCTTGACGACAAGTTCGAAGACAAGAAGCGCAAGCTGCAGCAGGGCGATGACTTGGCGCCGGGCGTACTGAAGATCGTCAAGGTTTACCTGGCGATCAAGCGTCGCATCCAGCCGGGTGACAAGATGGCCGGCCGCCACGGTAACAAGGGTGTTGTCTCGGTGATCATGCCGGTTGAAGACATGCCGCATGACGCCAACGGTACGCCTGTGGACATCGTGCTCAACCCGCTGGGCGTACCCTCGCGGATGAACGTCGGTCAGATCCTCGAAACCCACCTGGGCCTGGCGGCCAAGGGGCTGGGCGAGAAGATCAATCTGATGCTCGACGAGCAACGCAAGGTCGCCGAGTTGCGCACGTTCCTGCACGAGATCTACAACGAGATCGGCGGTCGCCAGGAAAGCCTGGACGATCTGAATGATCAGGAAGTGCTAGATCTGGCCAACAACTTGCGCAAGGGCGTGCCAATGGCCACGCCGGTGTTCGATGGTGCCAAGGAACGCGAGATCAAGGCCATGCTGAAGCTGGCCGATCTGCCAGAGAGCGGCCAGATGCAGCTTTTCGATGGGCGTACCGGCAACAAGTTCGAGCGCACCACCACAGTCGGCTACATGTACATGCTCAAGCTCAACCACTTGGTCGACGACAAGATGCATGCGCGTTCCACTGGTTCCTATAGCCTGGTTACCCAGCAGCCGTTGGGTGGTAAGGCACAGTTCGGTGGTCAACGTTTCGGGGAGATGGAGGTCTGGGCACTGGAAGCCTACGGTGCGGCCTACACTCTGCAGGAAATGCTGACCGTCAAGTCGGACGACGTGAACGGCCGGACCAAGATGTACAAGAACATCGTGGACGGCGATCACCGCATGGAGCCGGGTATGCCGGAGTCCTTCAACGTACTGATCAAAGAGATCCGTTCGTTGGGTATCGACATCGATCTGGAAACCGAATAACACGCGACGCATATCGGGAGCGAACGTCTGTTCGCTCCCTGCTCCGCTGGGAGGAAAGGCCTTGAAAGACCTGCTGAATCTATTGAAAAACCAGGGTCAAGTCGAAGAGTTCGATGCCATCAAGATTGCGCTGGCGTCGCCCGAGATGATTCGTTCCTGGTCCTTCGGTGAAGTGAAAAAGCCGGAGACCATCAACTACCGTACGTTCAAGCCTGAGCGCGACGGCCTGTTCTGCGCCAAGATCTTTGGTCCGGTCAAGGACTACGAGTGCCTGTGCGGCAAGTACAAGCGCCTCAAGCATCGCGGCGTGATCTGTGAAAAGTGCGGCGTTGAAGTCGCGCTGGCCAAGGTTCGTCGTGAGCGCATGGCGCACATCGAACTGGCTTCGCCGGTCGCCCACATCTGGTTCCTGAAGTCGCTGCCGAGCCGTATCGGCCTGCTGCTGGACATGACCCTGCGCGATATCGAGCGCGTGCTCTACTTCGAGAGCTACGTGGTGATCGATCCGGGCATGACCACCCTGGAAAAAGGCCAGCTGCTCAATGACGAGCAGTACTTCGAAGCCCTCGAAGAGTTCGGTGACGACTTCGATGCCCGCATGGGTGCAGAGGCCGTGCGCGAACTGCTGCACGAAATCGACCTGGAACACGAGATCGGTCGCCTGCGCGAAGAAATCCCGCAGACCAACTCGGAAACCAAGATCAAGAAGCTGTCCAAGCGCCTCAAGCTGATGGAAGCCTTCCATGGCTCGGGCAACCTGCCTGAGTGGATGGTGCTGACCGTTCTACCGGTTCTGCCGCCCGACTTGCGTCCGCTGGTTCCGCTAGATGGTGGCCGCTTCGCGACCTCGGATCTGAACGATCTGTATCGCCGCGTGATTAACCGCAACAACCGCCTGAAGCGCCTGCTCGACCTGTCGGCGCCTGACATCATCGTGCGCAACGAAAAGCGCATGCTGCAGGAAGCCGTTGATGCTCTGTTGGACAACGGTCGCCGTGGCCGTGCCATTACCGGCTCGAACAAGCGCCCGCTGAAATCCTTGGCCGACATGATCAAGGGCAAGCAAGGTCGTTTCCGTCAAAACCTGCTCGGCAAGCGCGTGGACTATTCCGGTCGTTCGGTGATCACCGTCGGCCCGACCCTACGTCTGCACCAGTGCGGCCTGCCGAAGAAGATGGCGCTGGAACTGTTCAAGCCGTTCATTTTCGGCAAGCTGGAAATGCGCGGCATGGCGACCACCATCAAAGCTGCCAAGAAGATGGTCGAGCGCGAGCTGCCCGAGGTCTGGGACGTCCTGGCCGAAGTCATTCGCGAACATCCCGTGCTGCTCAACCGCGCTCCGACCCTGCACCGTCTGGGTATTCAGGCATTTGAGCCGGTTCTGATCGAAGGCAAGGCGATCCAGCTGCACCCGCTGGTCTGTGCCGCGTACAACGCCGACTTCGACGGTGACCAGATGGCCGTTCACGTGCCGCTGACGCTGGAAGCCCAGCTCGAAGCGCGCGCGCTGATGATGTCGACCAACAACATCCTCTCGCCGGCAAACGGTGAGCCGATCATCGTGCCGTCGCAGGACGTGGTTCTGGGCCTGTATTACATGACCCGCGAAGCCATCAATGCCAAGGGCGAAGGTCGTGTGTTTGCCGATCTGCAGGAAGTCGACCGCGTATTCCGCGCCGGCGAAGCGTCGCTGCACGCCCGGGTTAAGGTGCGCATCAACGAGACCATTAAGGATCGTGACGGCAGCATCACCAAGAACACCCGCATCGTTGACACCACCGTCGGCCGCGCCTTGCTGTTCCAGATCGTTCCGGCGGGCATGTCGTTCGATGTGGTCAACCAGCCGATGAAGAAGAAGGCAATCTCCAAGCTGATCAACCTGTGCTACCGCACGGTGGGTCTGAAGGACACCGTCATCTTCGCCGACCAGTTGATGTACACCGGTTTTGCCTACTCGACCATCTCCGGTGTGTCGATTGGTGTGAACGACTTCGTTATCCCGGATGAGAAGGCGCGCATCATTGATGCGGCCACCGAGGAAGTGAAAGAAATCGAGAGTCAGTACGCCTCCGGCCTGGTGACCCAGGGCGAGAAGTACAACAAGGTGATCGACCTCTGGTCCAAGGCCAATGACGAAGTCTCCAAGGCGATGATGGCTAACCTTTCGAAGGAAAAGGTCATCGATCGCGACGGCAATGAAGCCGAGCAGGATTCGTTCAACTCGATGTATATGATGGCCGATTCGGGCGCGCGGGGTTCCGCTGCCCAGATCCGTCAGCTGGCTGGTATGCGTGGCCTGATGGCCAAGCCTGACGGCTCCATCATCGAGACGCCGATTACCGCGAACTTCCGTGAAGGCCTGAACGTACTCCAGTACTTCATCTCTACCCACGGTGCTCGTAAGGGTCTGGCGGATACCGCACTGAAAACCGCGAACTCCGGTTACCTGACCCGTCGTCTGGTCGACGTGGCGCAGGATCTGGTGGTGACCGAGATCGATTGCGGCACAGAGCAGGGCCTGCACATGACGCCGCATATCGAAGGCGGCGACGTAGTCGAGCCCTTGGGCGAACGTGTCCTGGGTCGCGTAATTGCGCGTGATGTGCTCAAGCCAGGCGCCGACGACGTACTCGTTCCGGCAGGCACCTTGATCGACGAACAGTGGGTCGATTTCATCGAGCTGAACAGCATCGACGAAGTGATCGTACGTTCTCCGATCAGCTGTGAAACCCGCTACGGCATTTGCGCCAAATGCTACGGCCGCGACCTGGCCCGCGGACATCAGGTCAACATCGGCGAGGCCGTGGGCGTCATCGCGGCGCAGTCGATCGGTGAGCCCGGTACTCAGCTGACCATGCGTACCTTCCACATCGGTGGTGCGGCGAGCCGGACTTCGGCCGTTGACAACGTGATGGTGAAGAATGGCGGTACCATTCGTCTACATAACCTCAAGTACGTAGAGCGCGCCGATGGTGCCCTGATTGCCGTTTCCCGCTCCGGTGAGCTGGCTGTGGCAGACGACTACGGACGCGAGCGCGAGCGCTACAAGCTTCCATACGGTGCGGTGATCTCCATCAAGGAAGGCGACAAGGTGGATGCGGGGGCCGTGGTAGCGAAATGGGATCCGCACACCCACCCGATCGTTACCGAAATGAAGGGTGTTGTGACCTTCGTCGGCATGGAAGAAAACATCACCATCAAGCGTCAGACCGACGAGCTTACCGGTCTGACCAACATCGAAGTGATGGATCCGAAAGACCGTCCGGCTTCGGGCAAGGATATTCGTCCGGCTATCAAGATGGTCGATGCAAATGGCAAAGAGCTGCTGCTACCGGGTACCGATGTGCCGGCCCAGTACTTCCTGCCGGCCAACGCGTTGGTCGGGGTGGCCGACGGCGCGGAGATCAGTGTGGGTGACGTCATCGCGCGTATCCCGCAGGAAACCTCGAAGACTCGCGACATCACCGGTGGTCTGCCGCGCGTAGCCGATCTGTTCGAAGCTCGCCGGCCGAAAGAGCCGTCGATCCTCGCGGAGATCAGCGGCACCATTTCCTTCGGCAAGGAAACCAAAGGCAAGCGCCGCTTGGTGATCACGCCGACCGATGGTACCGATCCTTATGAAGAGCTGATTCCTAAATGGCGCCACCTCAACGTCTTCGAAGGCGAGCAGGTGAACAAGGGTGAAGTGATCTCCGACGGTCCGAGCAACCCGCACGACATTCTGCGTTTGCTGGGCGTCAGTGCGCTGGCCAAGTACATCGTCAACGAAATTCAGGACGTTTACCGTCTGCAGGGCGTAAAGATCAACGACAAGCACATCGAGACGATTCTTCGGCAGATGCTGCGTAAGGTCGAGATCAGCGAGTCTGGAGATTCGAGCTTCATCAAGGGTGACCAGATGGAGTTGACTCAGGTCCTCGAAGAAAACGAGCGCCTGAGCGAAGAGGAAAAGTTCGTCGCCAAGTATGTACGGGTGTTGCTGGGTATCACCAAGGCATCGCTGTCCACCGAGTCGTTCATCTCTGCGGCATCGTTCCAGGAGACCACTCGCGTGCTGACGGAAGCGGCGGTTACCGGCAAGCGCGACTACCTGCGCGGCTTGAAGGAAAACGTCGTCGTGGGTCGTCTGATCCCGGCTGGTACCGGTCTGCAATATCACAGCGAGCGCAAGCGTAAACGCGATGCAGAAAAGCCGGTCCGCGTGAGCGCTGATGAGGTCGAAGCAGCGTTGACCGAGGCGCTGAATTTCAGCGGCAACTGACTTGAGGTTAGCCTCGACGCATGTTGGGGCGCGCCTTGACGGTGTACAAGAAGCTCTTTAGACTCTTGTACCCCTAATTTGGCGGGGCTTTTCGCCCTGCCATTTTTCGTTTGTGTCGAAAGACAACAGTGGAGCTAGTAGATGGCAACGATTAACCAGCTGGTGCGTCAGCCGCGCAAGCGCGTCGTCGAGAAAAGCGATGTGCCTGCACTGCAGAACTGCCCGCAGCGCCGTGGTGTCTGCACCCGCGTGTACACCACCACTCCGAAAAAACCGAACTCTGCGCTGCGTAAGGTATGCCGTGTTCGTCTGACCAACGGCTTTGAAGTCGCCTCCTACATCGGTGGTGAGGGTCACAACCTGCAAGAGCACAGCGTAGTATTGATCCGTGGTGGTCGTGTAAAAGACCTTCCGGGTGTTCGCTACCACACCGTGCGCGGTTCGCTGGATACCTCCGGTGTCAAAGACCGCAAGCAGGGCCGTTCCAAATACGGCACCAAGCGTCCGAAATAATCAGCAATTTCTATTTATTTGAGTCGATAAGAGTAAGGTCGGGCGTAACTCGTCGTTACAGTCCTGAGCTAACCTGAAGACCGTTTGAGGGCTTATCAATGCCAAGACGTCGTGTAGCAGCCAAGCGCGAGATCCTTGACGATCCGAAGTACGGAAGTCTGATCCTTGCCAAGTTCATGAACCACGTTATGGAGAGCGGCAAGAAAGCCGTTGCCGAGCGTATCGTTTATGGTGCTCTGGACAAGGTCAAAGAACGCAAGAACAGCGACCCCCTGGAAATCTTCGAAAAAGCACTCGACGCCATCGCTCCGCTGGTCGAAGTGAAGTCCCGCCGCGTAGGTGGTGCGACTTATCAGGTTCCGGTCGAAGTCCGTCCTTCCCGCCGTAACGCCTTGGCTATGCGCTGGTTGGTAGATGCAGCGCGTAAGCGTGGTGAAAAGTCCATGGCTCTGCGTCTTGCGGGTGAGTTGGCGGATGCATTCGAAGGTAAAGGCGCTGCTGTGAAGAAGCGTGAAGATGTGCACCGTATGGCTGAAGCCAACAAGGCTTTCTCGCACTACCGTTTCTAAAAATCGCGCCAATTTCGCGAGGATCACACTGTGGCACGAACTACCCCAATCAACCGCTACCGTAATATCGGCATTTGCGCCCACGTGGATGCCGGTAAGACCACCACCACCGAGCGGATCCTGTTCTACACGGGTGTCAACCACAAGATGGGTGAGACCCATGATGGCGCGTCGACCACTGACTGGATGGTGCAGGAGCAGGAGCGTGGTATCACTATTACTTCCGCTGCTGTTACCGCTTTCTGGCAGGGCTCGCAGAAGCAATACGACAATTATCGCGTAAACGTCATCGATACTCCCGGTCACGTTGACTTCACCATCGAAGTAGAGCGCTCTCTGCGCGTTCTCGACGGCGCTGTCGTCGTGTTCTGTGGTACTTCCGGTGTCGAGCCGCAGTCCGAGACAGTCTGGCGTCAGGCCAACAAGTACGGCGTGCCGCGTATCGTCTACGTGAACAAGATGGATCGTCAGGGCGCTAACTTCCTGCGCGTCGTTGGTCAGATCAAGCAGCGTCTGGGGCATACCCCGGTACCGGTGCAGCTGGCGATCGGTTCGGAGGAGAGCTTCTCGGGTCAGGTCGATCTGATCAAGATGAAGGCGATCTACTGGAACGATGACGACAAGGGCATGAGCTATCGCGAGGAAGAAATTCCGGCGGAGCTGATGGATATGGCTGAAGAGTACCGTTCCAACATGATCGAGGCTGCTGCTGAGGCCAACGAAGAGTTGATGAACAAGTACCTGGAGGGCGGCGAGCTGACGGTCGATGAGATCAAGGCCGGTCTGCGCCAGCGCACCATCGCCGGTGAAATCGTGCCGGCAGTCTGCGGCTCTTCGTTCAAGAACAAGGGCGTTCCGCTGGTTCTCGATGCCGTGATTGATTACCTGCCTTCTCCGCACGAGATCCCTGCTATTCAGGGTGTCAATCCGGATAACGAAGAGCAGACGGACGAGCGCCACGCTGATGATGCCGAGCCGTTCTCGGCGCTGGCCTTCAAGATCGCGACTGACCCCTTCGTTGGTACGCTCACCTTTGCTCGTGTCTACTCCGGTGTGCTGTCTTCGGGCGACTCGGTGATGAACTCGGTCAAGGGCAAGAAGGAGCGCGTTGGGCGGATGGTGCAAATGCACGCCAACCAGCGTGAAGAGATCAAGGAATGCCGCGCCGGTGATATCGCTGCGTTGATTGGCATGAAGGACGTCACCACGGGTGACACCCTGTGCTCGATCGATAAGCCGATCATTCTTGAGCGGATGGACTTCCCGGAGCCGGTGATTTCGGTTGCTGTCGAGCCGAAGACCAAGGCTGACCAGGAAAAGATGGGCATTGCGCTGGGCAAGCTTGCTCAGGAAGACCCGTCGTTCCGTGTCAAAACTGACGAGGAAACTGGCCAGACCATCATCTCTGGTATGGGTGAGCTGCACCTGGACATCCTGGTTGACCGTATGCGTCGCGAATTCAACGTCGACGCCAACATCGGCAAGCCGCAGGTGTCCTATCGCGAGAAGATCACCAAGTCCTGTGAGATTGAAGGCAAGTTTGTTCGCCAGTCCGGTGGCCGTGGCCAGTTCGGTCATTGCTGGGTGCGCTTCGCGCCGGCAGACGAAGGTCAGGAGGGCTTGCAGTTTGTCAACGAAGTGGTCGGCGGCGTGATTCCGAAGGAATACATTCCGGCAATCCAGAAGGGTATCGAAGAGCAGATGAAGAACGGCGTCGTTGCCGGTTATCCGCTCATCGGCCTAAAGGCGACCGTTTTCGATGGTTCCTACCATGACGTCGACTCCAACGAGATGGCGTTCAAGGTGGCGGCCTCTATGGCGACCAAGCAGCTGTCCCAAAAGGGTGGCGCGGTAGTGCTTGAGCCGATCATGAAAGTCGAAGTTGTAACGCCAGAGGATTACATGGGTGACGTGATGGGTGACCTGAACCGTCGTCGTGGTCTGATTCAGGGCATGGAAGATTCTGTATCCGGTAAGGTCATCCGCGCCGAGGTGCCGCTAGGCGAGATGTTCGGTTATGCAACCGACGTCCGCTCCATGTCTCAGGGTCGCGCCAGCTACTCCATGGAATTCTCGAAATACTCCGAGGCTCCGGCGAACATCGTCGAAGCGATCGTTAAAAAACAAGGTTGATTCAGCCCTTTAAGTAAGAGGTTTACTGTCGTGGCTAAAGAAAAATTCGAACGTAACAAACCGCACCTGAACGTCGGCACCATTGGTCACGTTGACCATGGCAAGACCACTCTGACCGCGGCGCTGACCAAGGTTTGTGCTGATACTTGGGGTGGTTCTGCGCGTGATTTCTCGCAGATCGACAACGCGCCGGAAGAGAAGGCTCGTGGTATCACCATCAACACTTCCCACGTTGAATACGATTCCTCGATCCGTCACTACGCTCACGTTGACTGCCCGGGCCACGCTGACTATGTGAAGAACATGATCACCGGTGCTGCGCAGATGGATGGCGCGATCCTGGTTTGCTCCGCTGCTGACGGCCCGATGCCGCAGACTCGCGAGCACATCCTGCTGTCCCGCCAGGTTGGTGTTCCTTACATCGTTGTCTTCCTGAACAAGGCTGACATGGTGGATGACGCCGAGCTGCTTGAGCTGGTCGAGATGGAAGTTCGTGACCTGCTGTCGACCTACGACTTCCCGGGCGACGACACTCCGATCATCATCGGTTCTGCTCTGATGGCTCTGAATGGCCAGGACGACAACGAGATGGGTGTGTCGGCCGTGCGTAAGCTGGTCGAGACTCTGGATAGCTACATTCCGGAGCCCGAGCGCGCCATCGACAAGCCGTTCCTGATGCCGATCGAAGACGTGTTCTCGATCTCTGGTCGTGGCACCGTTGTGACCGGTCGTGTCGAGCGCGGCATCGTTAAGGTTCAGGAAGAAATCGAGATCGTTGGTATCCGTGCCACGACCAAGACTACCTGCACTGGCGTTGAGATGTTCCGCAAGCTGCTCGACGAGGGTCGTGCTGGTGAGAACGTCGGCGTACTGCTGCGCGGTACCAAGCGTGATGACGTCGAGCGTGGTCAGGTTCTGGCCAAGCCGGGCACCATCAAGCCGCACACCAAGTTCGAAGGCGAAGTCTACGTCCTGAGCAAGGAAGAAGGCGGTCGTCACACGCCGTTCTTCAAAGGCTACCGTCCGCAGTTCTACTTCCGTACCACTGATGTGACCGGTAACTGCGAGCTGCCGGAAGGCGTTGAGATGGTAATGCCGGGCGACAACATCAAGATGGTTGTCACCCTGATCGCTCCGATCGCCATGGAAGACGGTCTGCGTTTCGCGATCCGCGAAGGCGGTCGTACCGTTGGTGCCGGTGTGGTTGCTAAGATCATCGAGTAAATCGATTGATATGGAAGAGGCCCCTTCGGGGGCCTTTTTCTATTGCTGATCATTTATTGACACCCTCTGGACGCATCCGTACAATTGCGCCTCCTTTTACCGGGCGTATTGCGTTTGGTAGGGATGGCTAATTGGAGTCTGAGGTCAAAATGCAAAACCAACAAATCCGTATTCGGTTGAAGGCTTTTGACCATCGCCTGATCGATCAATCAACCCAGGAAATCGTGGAAACCGCGAAACGTACTGGTGCTCAGGTGCGTGGTCCGATTCCACTGCCGACCCGCAAAGAGCGGTTCACTGTTCTGGTTTCTCCGCACGTCAACAAGGACGCGCGCGACCAGTATGAGATCCGTACTCATAAGCGTGTGCTGGACATCGTTCAGCCGACTGATAAAACCGTCGATGCGCTGATGAAGCTTGATCTTGCGGCTGGCGTGGAAGTGCAGATCAGCCTCGGCTAAAACCCTGAGTTTTAGTCGTGTAACGCTCTGAAATGGGCGGCCATAGCGGGTGAAAGCCCCGTACACTCAAGAGGTTACAACATGACTATTGGTGTAGTCGGTCGTAAGTGCGGCATGACCCGCATTTTCACCGAAGATGGTGTCTCTGTTCCGGTTACGGTCATTGAGATCGAGCCGAATCGTGTCACCCAGTTCAAGAATGAAGAAAGCGATGGTTATCGCGCCGTACAGGTCACTGTCGGCGAGCGTCGCGCCTCCCGTGTTTCCAAAGCTCAGGCTGGTCACTTCGCTAAAGCGAATGTCGCCGCTGGTCGTGGTGTCTGGGAGTTCCGTCTCGACGGCGAAGAGTTCCAGGCTGGCGATCAGATCAATGCTGAGATTTTTCAGGCTGGACAGATGGTGGATGTCACCGGTCAGTCCAAGGGTAAAGGCTTTGCCGGTACCATCAAGCGCTGGAATTTCCGTGGTCAGGACAACACGCACGGTAACTCCGTATCCCACCGCGTACCGGGTTCGATTGGCCAGTGCCAGACTCCGGGTCGTGTTTTCAAGGGCAAGAAGATGTCCGGGCACATGGGCGCCGAGCGCGTAACCGTGCAGTCCCTGGAAATCGTGCGTGTCGATGCCGAACGTAACCTGCTGTTGGTCAAGGGCGCAGTGCCCGGCGCCACCGGTGGTGACGTGATCGTGCGTCCGGCCGCCAAGGCTCGCGGGTAAGGGGGAGTTCACATGCAATTGAATGTTAATGGCGCACAAGCCATAGAAGTCTCCGAGCGTACCTTTGGTGGTGAGTTCAACGAGACCCTGGTGCACCAGGCAGTCGTCGCCTATATGGCTGGCGGTCGTCAGGGCAGCAAGCAGCAGAAGACTCGCTCCGATGTCGCTGGTGGCGGTAAGCGCCCGTGGCGCCAGAAGGGCACTGGTCGTGCTCGTGCCGGTACCACTCGTGGTCCGATCTGGCGTGGCGGTGGCGTAACCTTCGCTGCTCGTCCGCAGAACCATGAACAAAAGCTCAACAAGAAGATGTATCGCGCTGCGCTGCGCTCCATCCTCTCCGAGTTGGTTCGCTCCGAGCGTCTGGTCGTCGTTGAAGATTTCGCTGTCGACAGCCCCAAGACCAAGCTGCTTGCCAACAAGCTGACCGGTATGGGTCTGAATGACGTGTTGATCGTTTCCGATGCTGTCGATCAGAACCTTTATCTGGCGGCTCGCAACCTGCCGCACGTCGACGTACGTGATGTTCAGGGTTCCGATCCCGTCAGCCTGATCGCCTATGACAAGGTGTTGATCACCGTGTCGGCCGTGAAGAAATTCGAGGAGCTGCTGGGATGAACCAGGAACGCGTATTCAAAGTCCTGCTTGGTCCGCATGTCTCCGAGAAGGCAACCATGCTGGCGGACAGCAAGAGCCAGTTCGTTTTCAAGGTTGCAACCGACGCAACCAAGCTGGAAATCAAGAAGGCCGTCGAAAGCCTGTTCAACGTGAAGGTCGCCAAGGTCAGCACTCTGAATGTTCAGGGCAAGACCAAGCGCACCGCTCGTGGTTTGGGCAAGCGTAACGACTGGAAGAAGGCGTACATCGCGCTTCAGCCGGGCCAAGATATCGATTTCTCCGGCAGTGCTGAGTAAGGAAGGGGTGCATCATGGCAATCGTTAAATGCAAACCGACTTCCGCGGGCCGCCGCTTTGTGGTCAAGGTGGTGGGTCAGGAGCTCCATAAAGGCGCTCCCTACGCTCCTCTGCTCGAGAAGAAGTCGAAGTCCGGCGGCCGTAACAACAACGGTCGTATCACCACTCGTCACGTTGGCGGTGGTCACAAGCAGCATTACCGTCTGGTCGATTTTCGTCGCAACAAGGATGGCATCCCTGCCATCGTTGAGCGCATCGAATACGATCCGAACCGTACTGCGCATATCGCCCTGCTGAAGTACGCCGATGGCGAGCGTCGCTACATCATCGCGCCCAAGGGTGTAAGCGCTGGCGATCAGCTGGTGTCCGGCATCAATGCGCCGATCAAGGCTGGCAATAGCCTGCCGCTGCGCAACATCCCGCTGGGTTCCACCATTCATGGTGTAGAGCTGAAGCCGGGTAAAGGCGCTCAGATCGCTCGTTCCGCTGGTGCTTCGGCTCAGTTGGTGGCGCGTGAAGGTGTGTACGTGACGCTGCGTCTTCGCTCAGGCGAAACGCGCAAGGTGCTGGCTGAGTGCCGCGCCACTTTGGGTGAGGTTTCGAACGCCGAGCATAGCCTGCGTTCGCTGGGTAAGGCTGGTGCTAAGCGCTGGCGTGGTGTTCGTCCGACCGTTCGCGGCGTGGCGATGAACCCAGTCGATCACCCTCATGGTGGTGGTGAAGGTCGTACCTCTGGTGGCCGTCATCCGGTGTCGCCGTGGGGCTTCCCGACTAAGGGCGCGAAGACTCGCTCGAACAAGCGCACCGACAACATGATCGTCCGTCGCCGCAAGTAATTAGAGGGATACGACAGTGCCACGTTCTCTGAAAAAAGGTCCTTTTATCGATCTTCACCTACTGAAGAAGGTCGAGGTGGCGGCGGAAAAGAACGATCGCAAGCCGGTGAAAACCTGGTCGCGTCGTTCGATGATCCTGCCGCAAATGGTCGGTCTGACCATCGCTGTGCATAACGGCCGTCAACATGTCCCCGTTCTCGTGAGCGAAGATATGGTCGGTCACAAACTCGGCGAGTTCGCTGGTACCCGCACCTATCGCGGGCACGTAGCGGACAAGAAAGGCAAGCGCTAAGGGGTAAGGAAAGATGGAAGTAGCCGCTAAGTTGTCGGGCGCTCGCATCTCCGCCCAGAAAGCCCGCCTGGTCGCCGACCAGATCCGCGGGAAAGGGGTGGGCGAAGCGCTCAACCTGCTGGCTTTCAGTAACAAGAAAGCCGCCGAGATCATGAAGAAAGTGCTGGAGTCGGCCGTGGCCAACGCCGAGCACAACGAAGGCGCTGACGTGGATGACCTTACGGTTTCCACCGTCTTCGTCAACGAAGGGCGTTCGCTTAAGCGCATCATGCCGCGTGCCAAAGGCCGCGCTGATCGCATCGTCAAGCGGTCTTGCCATATCACTGTCAAGGTTGCGGACAAGTAACGGAGTCGATCAGATGGGTCAGAAAGTACATCCCACTGGCATTCGCCTGGGAATCGTCAAGGAGCACACCTCCGTCTGGTACGCAGACGGTCGTACGTATGCCGATTATCTGCTTGCAGATCTGAACGTGCGTGAGTACCTCCAAGACAAATTAAAAAGCGCGTCCGTAAGCCGTATCGATATCCATCGCCCGGCTCAGACAGCACGCATCACCATCCATACCGCTCGTCCCGGCATCGTGATCGGCAAGAAGGGTGAGGATGTTGAGAAGCTGCGTCAGGACCTGACCAAGCAAATGGGTGTGCCTGTGCACATCAACATCGAAGAAATCCGCAAGCCGGAACTCGATGCAATGCTGGTGGCACAGAACGTTGCTCAGCAGCTGGAGCGTCGTGTGATGTTCCGTCGTGCCATGAAGCGCGCCGTACAGAACGCGATCCGTATTGGTGCCAAAGGCATCAAGATCCAGGTGAGTGGTCGTCTGGGTGGGGCTGAAATCGCCCGTACGGAATGGTATCGGGAAGGTCGTGTGCCGCTGCACACCCTGCGTGCCGATATCGACTACAACACCTACGAAGCGCACACCACTTATGGTGTGATTGGCGTCAAGGTCTGGATCTTCAAGGGTGAGGTCATCGGTGGCCGCCACGAAGAGCTCAAGCCGCAAGCGCCTGCGCCTCGTAAAAAAGCTGCCAAGTAAGGAGTACGCCAAATGTTGCAACCAAAGCGTACAAAATTCCGCAAGCAGATGACTGGCCACAACCGTGGTCTGGCTCAGCGCGGTAGCAAGGTCAGCTTCGGCGAATTCGCTCTGAAGTCTGTTTCCCGTGGTCGTTTGACGGCCCGCCAGATCGAGTCCGCGCGTCGTGCGCTGACTCGCCACGTCAAGCGTGGCGGCAAGATCTGGATCCGCGTATTCCCCGACAAGCCTGTCACCAAGAAACCTCTGGAAGTCCGGATGGGTAAAGGTAAGGGTAACGTCGAGTACTGGGTAGCCCAGATTCAACCGGGCAAGGTGCTCTACGAGATCGAGGGTGTTTCCGAAGAGCTGGCGCGTGAGGCATTCGCCCTGGCTGCTGCAAAGCTGCCGCTCGCCACCTCGTTTGTTAAGCGGACGGTGATGTGATGAAAGCGAATGAGCTTCGTGAAAAATCCGCTCAGCAGCTGAACGAGCAACTGCTCGAGTTGCTGCGCGACCAGTTCAATCTGCGTATGCAGAAGGCGACTGGCCAGTTGGGGCAGTCTCACCTGCTCTCGCAAGTCAAGCGCGACATTGCTCGTGTAAAGACTGTGCTCAACCAGCAGGCAGGTAAGTGATCATGGCTGAAGTTGAAAAGACTGTCCGCACGCTGACTGGCCGCGTCGTCAGCGACAAAATGGACAAAACCATCACCGTATTGATCGAGCGTCGCGTCAAGCACCCGATCTACGGTAAATACGTGAAGCGTTCGACCAAGCTGCACGCCCACGACGAAACCAACCAGTGCCGTATCGGTGACAAGGTCACGATTCGCGAGACTCGTCCTCTGGCAAAGACCAAGTGCTGGATGTTGGTTGATGTCGTTGAACGTGCCGTCGAAGTCTAAGGGCTAGGGGTCGGAGAAATTATATGATTCAGACTCAATCAATGCTCGATGTGGCGGACAATAGTGGCGCTCGTCGTGTCATGTGCATCAAGGTCCTAGGTGGTTCGCACCGCCGTTACGCCGGCATCGGCGACATCATCAAGGTCACCGTCAAGGAAGCGATTCCGCGTGGCAAGGTCAAGAAAGGCCAGGTGATGACTGCTGTTGTGGTTCGTACTCGTCACGGTGTGCGTCGCCCGGATGGCTCTATCATTCGCTTCGATGGCAACGCTGCTGTTCTGTTGAACAACAAGCAGGAGCCTATTGGCACCCGTATTTTCGGGCCGGTGACGCGTGAGCTTCGTTCCGAGAAGTTCATGAAGATCGTCTCGCTCGCGCCTGAAGTGCTGTAAGGAGAAGCCGCATGCAAAAGATTCGTCGCAACGACGAGATCATCGTCATCGCCGGCAAAGACAAGGGCAAGCGCGGTAAGGTGCTTCGGGTTCTCGCTGACAACCGTTTGGTTGTTGGTGGCATCAACCTCGTCAAGCGTCATACCAAGCCGAACCCGATGTCGGGCGTTCAGGGCGGTATCGTCGAGAAGGAGGCGCCTCTGCACGCCTCTAACGTCGCTATTTTCAATGGTGAAACCAACAAGGCTGATCGCGTTGGCTTCAAAGTTGAAGACGGCAAGAAAATTCGTGTCTTCAAGTCGACCCAAAAGCCGGTTGAAGCTTGAGACTGCTAGGTAGATAACCATGGCACGACTAAAAGAAGTTTATCGGAAGCAAATCGCGCCCAAGCTGAAGGAAGAACTTCAGCTCGGCAACGTGATGGAAGTTCCTCGCATTACCAAGATCACCCTTAACATGGGCCTCGGCGAAGCGATCGGTGATAAAAAAATCATCGATAACGCGGTAGCTGACCTGGAAAAGATTACTGGCCAGAAGGTCGTGGTCACTCACGCGCGCAAATCGATCGCAGGCTTCAAGGTTCGCGAAGGCTGGCCGATCGGTGTCAAGGTGACGCTGCGTAATGATCGCATGTATGAGTTCCTGGACCGTCTGCTTGCCATCTCGCTGCCGCGGGTGCGCGACTTCCGCGGCCTGAATGCCAAGTCCTTCGATGGACGCGGCAACTACAGCATGGGCGTGAAAGAGCAGATCATCTTCCCGGAGATCGATTACGACAAAATCGATGCCCTGCGTGGTCTGGACATCACCTTGACCACTACCGCTCGGTCGGATGATGAGGGTCGCGCTCTTCTGCGTGCCTTTAACTTCCCGTTCCGTAACTGATAGGAGCAGGCACATGGCTAAGAAAAGCATGAAGAACCGCGAGCTGAAGCGTCAGCAAACGGTTGCCAAGTACGCCCAAAAGCGTGCTGCGCTGAAAGCTGTCATCGCTAATCCCGAGTCGTCTCCAGAGGCGCGTTGGGAGGCCCAGGTTGCGCTACAGAAGCAGCCGCGTGATGCCAGCGCTGCGCGTCTGCGTAATCGCTGCCGCCTGACTGGCCGTCCACATGGCGTGTACCGCAAGTTCGGCCTTGCGCGCAGCATGCTGCGTCAGGCTGCAATGCGTGGTGACGTGCCAGGTCTGGTAAAAGCCAGCTGGTAATTGGTTCCGGTGCTTGCTGCCGGAGCTAGCTGCTGAATCAAGCCCCTCTTGGGGCTTGATTCGTTTCTGGAGTGTCTCTAGAATGCTCGGCTCGCCCGATTCACGCCTTTCGGGGTGCGTTCATCTAGCAGGCGACACGAGCCCTATCGGGCTTATATTTTCGTATTAGGAGCCAAGAGCCCATGAGTATGCAGGACCCGTTAGCGGACATGCTAACTCGTATCCGTAATGCCCAGATGGCCGAGAAGTCCGTCGTCAGCATGCCGTCTTCCACATTGAAGGTGGCTGTAGCCAACGTTCTTCAAGGTGAAGGCTATATCGCGGGATACAACGTCAGTGGCGACGCCAAGCCGCAGCTGTCCATCGAGCTCAAGTATTTCGAAGGCCGTCCGGTCATCGAGGAGCTTAAGCGCGTAAGCCGTCCCGGCCTTCGCCAGTACAAATCCGTCGACCAGTTGCCGAAAGTTCGCGGCGGTCTGGGCGTTTCGATCGTGTCCACCAACAAGGGTGTGATGACTGATCGTGCTGCTCGCGCTGCTGGCGTTGGCGGCGAAGTGCTCTGCACTGTGTTCTAAGGGGGGATAAGCATGTCTCGTGTTGCTAAGAACCCCGTCAAGCTGCCTGCTGGCGTCGAAATCAAGATGACTGGCCAGCAGCTTTCGGTGAAGGGCGCAAAAGGCGCTCTTGAGCTGAATGTTCATCCGTCCGTTGAGGTCATCCAAGATTCGGGTGAGCTGCGTTTCGCCGGCAAAAATGGCGATCAGCAGACCCGCGCCATGGCTGGTACTACTCGTGCGCTGGTGAACAACATGGTCGTCGGTGTTAGCCAGGGCTTCGAGCGCAAGCTCCAGCTGGTTGGTGTCGGTTACAAGGCGCAAGCCAAAGGTCAAGTGCTGTCCCTGGCTCTCGGCTTCTCGCATCCGGTGGATTATGAACTGCCGCAAGGCGTTACCGCTGAGACCCCCAGCCAGACCGATATCCTGATCCGGGGTATCGACAAGCAACTGGTCGGTCAGGTGGCTGCTGAAATTCGCGACTACCGTCGCCCAGAGCCTTATAAAGGCAAGGGTGTGCGCTACGCGGACGAAGTGGTCCGTCGTAAAGAAGCTAAGAAGAAGTAGGGCATAGCAAATGAGCGTAAAGAAAGTTACTCGTCTGCGTCGCGCTCGCAAGGCACGCCTGAAGATGCGCGAACTGGAAGCTGTACGCCTTTGTGTGTACCGCTCTTCCCAGCACATCTACGCCCAGGTGCTTTCGGCCGGTGGCGACAAAGTCTTGGCCAGCGCCTCGACTCTCGACAAAGAACTGCGCGGCGGTGCCACCGGCAACGTCGACGCTGCCAAGAAAGTTGGTCAGCTGGTCGCTGAGCGTGCTAAGGCCGCAGGTGTCACCCAGGTGGCGTTCGACCGTTCTGGCTTCAAGTACCACGGTCGTGTCAAGGCACTGGCTGATGCTGCTCGTGAAGGCGGGCTGGAGTTCTAAGTTATGGCATATAACGAGCAAAAGCGCGACGAAGGCTACATTGAGAAGCTGGTTCAAGTTAACCGCGTCGCCAAGACTGTAAAAGGTGGTCGGATCTTCACCTTCACTGCATTGACCGTAGTGGGTGATGGCAAGGGTCGTGTAGGTTTCGGTCGCGGCAAGTCCCGCGAAGTGCCTGCCGCCATCCAGAAGGCCATGGAGGCGGCGCGCCGCAACATGATCCAGGTCGACTTGAACGGCACCACTCTGCAGTACGCCACCAAGGCTGCGCACGGTGCTTCCAAGGTCTATATGCAGCCTGCTTCGGAAGGTACCGGTGTTATCGCCGGTGGCGCCATGCGCGCCATCCTGGAAGTCGCTGGTGTGCAGAACGTTCTGGCCAAGTGCTATGGCTCTACCAACCCGGTCAACGTGGTTCACGCTACGTTCAAGGGTCTGAAAGCCATGCAGTCGCCCGAGTCGATCGCTGCCAAGCGTGGCAAGAGCGTTGAGGAGATTTCCTGATCATGGCTAATACCGTCAAGGTCACGCTGATCAAAAGCGTCAGCGGTCGTATCCCCAATCACAAGCTTTGCGTCAAGGGTCTCGGCCTGCGTCGCATTGGTCACACCGTCGAGGTTCAGGATACGCCTGAAAACCGCGGCATGATCAACAAGGCTTATTACATGCTCCGTGTGGAGGGCTAAGCCATGCAACTGAACGATCTACGTTCTGCGCCGGGTGCCCGTCGCGAAAAGCTGCGCCCGGGTCGCGGTATCGGTAGCGGCCTCGGCAAAACCGGTGGCCGTGGCCACAAAGGTCAGACTTCCCGCTCCGGTGGCAAGATTGCTCCCGGCTTCGAAGGTGGTCAGCAGCCTTTGCACCGTCGCCTGCCGAAGTTCGGCTTCGTCTCTCTGAAAGCCATGGATCGCGCCGAAGTGCGTACCTCCGAACTGGCCAAGGTCGAGGGTGACGTCGTGACTCTGCAGAGCCTCAAAGATGCCAACGTCATCAACCAGAACGTTCAGCGTGTAAAGATCATGCTGTCCGGTGAGGTTGCTCGTGCGGTAACTCTGAAGGGCATCGCCGCCACCAAGGGTGCGCGTGCGGCTATCGAAGCAGCTGGCGGCAAGTTCGAGGAATAAATGGCTAAGCAAGGTGCTCTCTCCGCGCTGAACAATGGTGGGCTGTCTGAGCTCTGGGCTCGTCTGCGTTTTCTGCTGATGGCGATCATCGTCTATCGGATCGGAGCGCATATCCCGGTGCCGGGTATCAATCCCGACAGGTTGGCCGAGCTGTTCCGTCAGAACGAAGGGACCATCCTTAGCCTGTTCAATATGTTTTCCGGTGGTGCGCTGGAGCGCATGAGTATTTTTGCATTGGGGATCATGCCGTACATCTCGGCGTCGATCATCATGCAGCTCATGACTGCCGTCAGCCCACAGCTGGAGCAGTTGAAGAAAGAGGGTGAGGCCGGTCGTCGCAAGATCAGTCAGTACACGCGTTACGGCACGCTCGTGCTTGCTGTTGTGCAGGCTATTGGCATGTCGGTCGGTCTCGCTGGCCAAGGCGTCGCGTTCAGCAATGACTTCGGCTTCTACTTCGTGGCTATCACCACCTTCGTAGCGGGTGCGATGTTCATGATGTGGCTGGGCGAGCAGATCACCGAGCGGGGTGTCGGCAACGGCATTTCGATGTTGATCTTTGCTGGCATCGTTGCCGGGCTTCCTGGTGCGCTGGGGCAATCCTTCGAGTCTGCGCGTCAGGGCGATGTAAACATCATCGCTCTGTTGGCGGTGGGGCTAGTGGCCGTTGCCATCATTGGTTTTGTGGTTTTCATCGAGCGTGGGCAGCGGCGAATCGCTGTGCACTATGCAAAGCGTCAGCAGGGGCGGAAGGTCTTTGCGGCGCAGACGAGCCATCTTCCTTTGAAGGTAAACATGGCCGGCGTTATTCCGGCTATCTTCGCCAGCAGCATCCTGCTGTTCCCTGCATCGCTTGGACAGTGGTTCGGGCAGTCGGAGAACATGGGTTGGTTGGCTGATATATCTCAGTCAATTGCTCCGGGTCAGCCGCTGAATATCCTGCTGTTTAGCGCCGGCATCATCTTCTTCTGCTTCTTCTACACGGCATTGATGTTCAATCCGAAAGATGTCGCGGAAAACCTGAAGAAGTCCGGTGCGTTTATCCCGGGGATTCGGCCTGGTGAGCAGTCGGCGCGCTATATCGATGGTGTGCTAACTCGCTTGACCATGTTCGGCGCCCTGTATATGACGGCTGTGTGCCTGCTGCCTCAGTTCCTTGTGGTTGCTGCAAACGTGCCGTTCTACCTTGGCGGGACATCGTTGCTGATTGTGGTCGTGGTTGTAATGGACTTCATGTCCCAAGTGCAGTCACACCTTATGTCTCATCAGTACGATTCCCTGATGAAAAAAGCCAACCTGAAGGGCTACGGCAGCGGAATGCTCCGCTGAGGTCGTTCGTAAGGTTCTAGGAGTTGTCATGAAAGTTCGTGCATCGGTCAAGAAACTGTGCCGCAACTGCAAAATCGTCCGTCGCGAAGGCGTTGTTCGGGTGATCTGCAGCGCAGAACCGCGTCACAAGCAGCGCCAAGGCTGATTGTGAGCTAAGGCTCGAGCCCGGTAGCTAGTGCGCTGCCGGGTTGATTATTTGTTATTACAGCGTTAGTATCTCGCGCCCTTTTCTTGGCTTCCGGGGCGTTGGGTAGCTGTCAATTGGAGTTTCACTGAATGGCCCGTATTGCAGGCGTAAACATTCCAGATAACAAGCACACTGTTATCTCGCTGACCTACATCTATGGTGTTGGTCGCACTCGTGCGCAGTCAATCTGCGCAGCTACCGGCGTAAACCCGGCAGCGAAAATCAAGGATCTCTCCGACGAGCAGGTCGAACTGCTGCGCGGCGAAGTGGCCAAGTTCATCGTTGAGGGTGATCTGCGTCGCGAAGTCAACATGAAGATCAAGCGCTTGATGGACTTGGGTTGCTACCGCGGCCTGCGTCATCGTCGTGGTCTGCCGGTTCGCGGTCAGCGTACCAAGACCAACGCCCGCACCCGTAAGGGCCCGCGCAAGCCGATCCGCAAGTAACCGCGTAGGAATTTAAGTAATGGCAAAACCTGCTGCTCGTCCTCGTAAAAAAGTCAAAAAGACAGTGGTCGATGGGATCGCCCATATCCACGCGTCTTTCAATAACACCATCATCACGATCACCGATCGCCAAGGCAATGCTTTGTCTTGGGCTACTTCCGGTGGCTCGGGCTTCCGTGGTTCGCGCAAAAGTACTCCTTTCGCTGCTCAGGTAGCGGCAGAGCGTGCCGGCCAGGCGGCTCTGGAATATGGCTTGAAGAACCTCGACGTCAACGTCAAGGGTCCAGGTCCAGGTCGTGAATCCGCCGTTCGTGCCCTGAACGGCTGTGGTTATAAAATCGCCAGCATCACCGACGTGACGCCAATCCCGCATAACGGGTGCCGTCCGCCGAAGAAGCGCCGCGTGTAATCAGGAGACAGTGAAGAATGGCTCGTTATATTGGTCCCAAGTGCAAACTGTCTCGTCGTGAAGGCACCGATCTCTTTCTGAAGAGTGGTGCGCGCGCGCTCGAATCGAAGTGCAATATCGAAACCCCACCAGGTGTTCACGGCCAGCGCCGTGGTCGTCTGTCTGATTACGGTACTCAGCTGCGCGAAAAGCAGAAGGTCCGTCGTATCTATGGCGTGCTCGAGCGTCAGTTCAGCGGTTACTACAAGGAAGCTGCCAGCCGCAAGGGCGCTACCGGCGAGAACCTGCTGCAACTATTGGAATGCCGTCTGGATAACGTGGTGTACCGCATGGGCTTCGGCTCCACTCGTGCGGAGTCCCGTCAGCTGGTTTCCCACAAGTCGATCACCGTCAACGGCCAGACCGTGAACATTCCGTCCTACCAGGTCAAAGCTGGTGACGTGGTAGCCGTTCGCGAGAAGTGCCGTAACCAACTGCGTATCGCCCAAGCCCTGGAACTGTGCACACAGCGCGGTCGTGTTGAGTGGGTCGAAGTAGATGCCGATAAGAAATCCGGCGTTTTCAAGAATGTTCCGGCTCGCAGTGACCTGTCTGCCGACATCAACGAAAACCTGATTGTCGAGCTCTACTCCAAGTAAGGGCTAGAAAATAGGTGTATCCATGCAGATTTCGGTAAATGAGTTCCTGACCCCCCGCCATATCGATGTGCAGGTGGTCAGTCCGACCCGTGCCAAGATCACGCTCGAGCCTCTCGAGCGTGGTTTCGGCCATACCCTGGGCAACGCGCTGCGTCGTATTCTGTTGTCCTCCATGCCCGGCTGTGCTGTGGTCGAGGCTGAGATCGACGGTGTGCTCCACGAGTACAGCGCTATCGAGGGCGTGCAGGAAGATGTCATTGAAATCCTGCTCAATCTCAAAGGTATCGCCATCAAGCTGCATGGCCGTGATGAAGTGACCTTGAGCCTGGTGAAGAAGGGCGCGGGCGCTGTTACCGCTGCCGATATCCAGCTGGATCACGATGTCGAAATCGTCAATGGCGATCATCTGATCGCCAACCTGGCGGCTAATGGTTCGATCAACATGAAGCTCAAGGTCGCTCGCGGCCGTGGTTACGAGCCTGCTGATGCGCGTCAGAGCGACGAGGACGAAAGCCGTAGCATCGGTCGTCTTCAGCTCGACGCTACCTTCAGCCCGGTCCGTCGCGTGGCTTATGTGGTCGAAAACGCTCGTGTCGAGCAGCGTACCAACCTGGACAAGCTGGTCATCGACTTGGAAACCAATGGCACCCTGGATCCCGAAGAGGCGATCCGTCGTGCCGCGACTATTCTGCAGCAGCAGCTGGCCGCATTTGTCGACCTTAAGGGCGACAGCGAGCCGGTTGTAGTCGAGCAGGAAGACGAGATCGATCCGATCCTTCTGCGTCCGGTTGATGATCTGGAACTGACCGTTCGTTCGGCCAACTGCCTCAAAGCAGAAAACATCTACTACATCGGTGATCTGATTCAGCGCACCGAAGTCGAGCTGTTGAAAACGCCGAACTTGGGTAAGAAGTCTCTGACCGAAATCAAAGACGTTCTGGCCTCTCGTGGTCTGTCCCTGGGCATGCGTCTCGACAATTGGCCGCCGGCAAGTCTCAAGAAGGACGATAAGGCTACGGCCTGATCGCCCATAGTCACCGAACTGAACGTTTGGTAAGGAATTTCAATCATGCGTCATCGTAAAAGTGGCCGTCATCTCAGCCGCACAAGCGCACACCGCAAGGCTATGTTCCAGAACATGGCGGTGTCGCTGTTCGAGCACGAACTGATCAAAACAACTCTGCCTAAGGCCAAGGAACTGCGTCGCGTCGCCGAGCCGCTGATCACTCTGGCCAAGGAAGACAGCGTCGCTAATCGCCGTCTTGCTTTTGACCGTACTCGCTCCAAGGCGATCGTTGGCAAACTGTTCAACGACCTGGGCCCACGTTACGCCACCCGTCAGGGCGGCTACCTGCGTATTCTCAAGTGCGGTTTCCGCGCCGGAGACAACGCACCCATGGCTTACGTGGAGCTGGTTGACCGCCCGGTCACTGGTGAAGTCGAAGCAGCTGAATAAGCTGTCTTTGCGAAAAAAGCCGAGCTTTCATGCTCGGCTTTTTTTCGTCTGTAGTTTTTAGCTATCAAGTGCGTTGATCTTGATCATTAGAGCGCATTGGTTGGGCTCCATAAGATGGCGCTCAACCAGCCGGTGATGTAACCGACACTGGATTGTTCTCGACTTGCCAAGGAGCAGTAGCCATGACTGATCAACCCAAACTCACTACCGTCGCCGGTGCCCCGGTAGTAGAAAACCAGAACTCCATGACCGCCGGGCCGCGCGGCCCGATGTTGCTGCAGGACGTTTGGTTCCTGGAAAAACTGGCACATTTCGATCGCGAAGTGATTCCCGAGCGCCGCATGCACGCCAAAGGTTCAGGCGCTTTTGGTGAGTTCGTAGTGACCCACGACATTACTCGCTTTACCAAGGCTGCGATCTTTTCCGAGGTTGGCAAGAAGACCCCTATGTTCGCCCGCTTCTCTACGGTCGCTGGAGAACGCGGCGCAGCCGATGCCGAGCGCGACATTCGCGGCTATGCCCTGAAGTTCTATACCGAGCAGGGTAACTGGGACATGGTTGGTAACAACACGCCGGTATTCTTCTTCCGCGACCCGCTGAAATTCTCTGACTTGAACCACGCAGTCAAGCGTGACCCGCGCACCAATATGCGCAGCGCCAACAATAATTGGGACTTCTGGACCGGTCTGCCGGAGGCGCTGCATCAGATCACCTATGTGATGGGCGACCGGGGCATTCCCGCCTCCTACCGACACATGCACGGTTTTGGCTCGCACACTTATAGCTTCGTCAGCCCCGATCACCAGCGCTACTGGGTCAAGTTTCACTTCAAGACCCAACAGGGCATCAAGAACCTCACCGACGCCGAAGCAGCAGCTATCGTTGCTGGCGATCGTGAAAGCTCTCAGCGTGACCTGTTCGAGGCGATCGAGCGGGGCGATTTCCCGCGCTGGACCATGTACGTTCAGGTGATGCCGGAAACCGAGGCGGCCAGCTATCGCTTCCATCCGTTCGACCTGACCAAGGTCTGGTCGAAGAAGGACTACCCGCTGATTGAAGTCGGCTACTACGAGCTGAATCGAAACGCCGACAACTATTTCCAGGATGTCGAGCAGGCTGCTTTCACGCCCGCCAGCGTGGTGCCGGGGATCAGCTTCTCGCCGGACCGCATGTTGCAGGGGCGTCTGTTCTCCTACGGCGATGCGCAGCGCTACCGTCTGGGCGTCAACCACCACCAGATCCCGGTGAACGCGCCGCGCTGCCCGGTGCACAGCTTCCATCGCGATGGTGCGATGCGCGTCGATGGTAACCATGGGGGGCGTCTGCATTATCAGCCGAACTCGTACGGCGAATGGCGTGAGCAGCCGGATTTCAGCGAGCCGCCATTGGCGCTCGAAGGCGCCGCTGCCCGTTACGATTACCGACTGGACGATGCGGACTACTTCACCCAGCCGGGCGATCTGTTCCGCTTGATGAAGGCCGACGAGCAACAGCGCTTGTTTGGCAATACGGCGCGGGCGATGGGCGATGCGGCACGGCATATCAAGCTGCGCCACATTAAGCACTGCTACCTGGCCGATCCGGCCTACGGCGCCGGCGTCGCGGCAGCGCTCGATCTGCCGGTCGAGGAGGCGCTGGGCTGATCCCCAGTTCTGACAAAAAACCGCAGCACTGCTGCGGTTTTTGTTTTCGGAGCGCCAGTCCTGCTTATTTCGCCGCTGGCTCCCTGTCGCGCTCCAGCAGCGGCTTGAGGAAATGACCGGTATGCGATTGCGGCATCTCGGCGACCTCCTCGGGCGTGCCCGTAGCGATGATCTGGCCACCCTTGGAGCCGCCTTCAGGCCCCAGGTCGACCAGCCAGTCGGCCGTCTTGATCACATCCAGATTGTGCTCGATGACCACCACCGTGTTGCCGTGATCGCGTAGTCGGTGCAGCACGTCCAGCAGCTGCTGGATGTCGGCGAAGTGCAGGCCGGTGGTGGGTTCGTCGAGGATGTACAGCGTCTTGCCGGTATCCCGTTTGGATAGCTCGCGTGACAGCTTGACCCGTTGCGCCTCGCCGCCCGACAGCGTGGTCGCGCTCTGCCCGAGCTTGATGTAGGACAGGCCCACGTCCATCAACGTCTGCAGCTTTCGCGCCACTGCCGGCACCGGGTCGAAGAACTCCCGGGCCTCCTCAATGGTCATGTCGAGCACCTCGGTGATGCTCTTGCCCTTGTACTTCACTTCCAGGGTTTCGCGGTTGTAGCGCTTGCCCTTGCATACATCGCAGGGCACGTAGATGTCCGGCAGGAAGTGCATCTCCACCTTTATCACGCCGTCGCCCTGACAGGCTTCGCAGCGCCCACCCTTGACGTTGAAGGAGAACCGTCCAGGGCCATAACCGCGTGAGCGGGCCTCTGGCACACCGGCGAAGAGCTCGCGGATCGGCGTGAACAGGCCGGTGTAGGTCGCTGGGTTCGAGCGCGGGGTGCGGCCGATCGGGCTCTGGTCGATGTCTACCACTTTGTCGAGATGCTGCAGTCCGTCGAAGGAATCGTGTGCAGCCACCTCGAGTGTCGTCGCGCCATTGAGCGCAGTCGCGGTGATCGGGAACAGGGTGTTGTTGATCAGCGTCGACTTGCCCGAGCCCGACACTCCCGTGATGCAGGTCAGCAGGCCCACAGGGATTTCCAGGTTGACATTGCGCAGGTTGTTGCCGCGTGCGCCCTTGAGCTTCAGTAGCTTGTCGGCATCGCGAGGGGTGCGTTTGTCTGGATAGCGAATCTTCACCCGCCCGGACAGGTAGCCGCCGGTGAGGGAGGCAGGGTTGGCCATGACTTCATCTGGCGTGCCCTCGGCGACGATCTGCCCGCCATGCACGCCAGCGCCGGGGCCAATGTCGAGCACGTAGTCGGCCAAGCGGATGGCATCTTCGTCATGCTCGACGACGATCACCGTGTTGCCGATGTCGCGCAGGTGGCGCAGGGTGCCAAGCAGGCGCTCGTTGTCGCGCTGGTGCAGGCCGATCGAAGGCTCGTCAAGGATGTACATGACGCCCACCAGCCCGGCGCCGATCTGACTGGCCAGGCGAATACGCTGCGCTTCGCCGCCGGAAAGGGTGTCGGCACTGCGATCCAGGGTCAGGTAGTCGAGGCCGACGTTGACCAGGAACTGCAGGCGCTCGCCGATTTCCTTGAGGATCTTGTCGGCAATCTCGCCACGCCGGCCGCTCAGTGTCAGGCCGCTGAAATATTCGGTCGCGTCGCCGATCGGCAGTGTGGTGACGGCTGGTAGTGTCTTGTCGCCGACCCAGACATGCCGTGCTTCGCGGCGCAAGCGCGTGCCGCGACAGTCCGGGCAGGGCTGGGTGCTGAGGTATTTGCCTAGTTCTTCACGTACCGAGTTGGATTCGGTTTCCCGGTAGCGGCGCTCAAGGTTGGGAATGATCCCCTCAAAGGGGTGGGAGCGTTTGACGATATCGCCGCGGTCGTTCAGGTAGCGGAAGTCCACGTTCTCCTTGCCACTGCCACGCAAGACGGCCTTTTGCTGCTCCGCCGGCAGGGAGTCGAATGGCTTGTCGAGACTGAAACCATAATGCGATGCGAGCGAGCCGAGCATTTGGAAGTAATAGACGTTGCGCCGATCCCAGCCGCGGATGGCGCCCTCGGCCAGGGTCAGCTCGCCATTGACCAGGCGTTTGGCGTCGAAGAACTGTTTGACGCCCAGACCGTCGCAGGTCGGGCATGCTCCGGCCGGGTTGTTGAACGAGAACAGCTTGGGTTCGAGCTCGCTGATCGAATGCCCGCAAATCGGGCAGGCGAAGCGGGCCGAGAAAATCATCTCCTCGCCATCATCCTCTTCCTCCATCGAGGCTACCAGCGCGATGCCGTCGGCGAGCTTTAGGGCAGTCTCGAAGGATTCGGCGAGACGCTGCTGTAAATCGCCGCGCACCTTGAAACGGTCTACCACGACGTCGATGGAGTGCTTCTTCTGCTTGTCCAGTTTCGGCAGTTCGTCGAGTTCGTAGAGCCGCCCGTTGACCCGTGCCCGCACGAAGCCCTGCGCGCGCAGTTCGTCGAATACTGCCAAATGCTCGCCCTTACGCTCGCGAATGACGGGCGCGAGTAGCATCAGCTTGCGGCCTTCTGGTAGCGCCAGCACTTGATCGACCATCTGGCTGACGGTCTGGGCTTCCAGTGGCGCATCGTGATCCGGGCAGCGCGGAGTACCGACACGCGCATAGAGCAAGCGCAGGTAATCGTAGATCTCGGTGATGGTTCCGACAGTCGAGCGCGGATTGTGCGAAGTCGACTTCTGTTCGATGGAGATGGCCGGGGAAAGGCCTTCGATGGTATCGACGTCGGGCTTTTCCATCATCGACAGGAATTGCCGAGCGTACGCCGAAAGCGATTCGACATAGCGACGCTGGCCTTCGGCATAAAGCGTATCGAAGGCCAGCGAGGACTTGCCGGAACCCGACAGGCCTGTGATCACGATCAGCTTGTCACGTGGCAGGGTCAGGTCGATGTTTTTCAAGTTATGGGTACGAGCCCCACGAATCAGAATCTTGTCCAAAGCAGCCTCGCGTCGCGGGCGAAAACCCGAAATTATACGGCCAGGGGCGACACAGCGGCAAAGTAGCGAGCCTGTGCCGAACCGCGGGATGGCTGTTAGAATCGCCGCCGGTTCATTCAGGCGAGACCCCACATGCAGGATCCCTACAGCGAGCGCATGAGCGCCGGCGAAACTCGCGCAGCATCCGGGCTGGCGCTGGTTTTCGCGTTTCGCATGCTCGGCATGTTCATGGTGCTGCCCGTCCTGGCGACCTATGGCATGGAGCTGCAGGGAGCAACACCGGCACTGATCGGTCTCGCTATCGGTGCTTATGGTTTGACCCAGGCGGTGCTACAAATTCCGTTCGGCATGCTTTCTGATCGGATTGGCCGTCTGCCGGTAATCTACTTTGGCCTGCTGATCTTTGCTGCGGGTGCGGTACTTGCTGCGACTGCCGACTCCGTCTGGGGTGTCATCGCTGGCCGCATATTGCAGGGCGCTGGCGCCATCTCCGCCGCGGTGATGGCGCTGCTGTCGGATCTCACCCGCGAGCAGCATCGCACCAAGGCGATGGCGATGATCGGCATGAGCATTGGCGTGTCGTTCGCAGTGGCGATGATTCTCGGTCCGCTGTTGACTCGTGCGTTCGGTCTGGCCGGCCTGTTCTGGACGACGGCTGGGATGGCGTTGCTGGGTATGCTGGTCGTCGCCACGCTGCCGCGCGCCCACCATCATTTGCGCCATCGCGAGTCGGCTGTGGCCAAGCAGGCGCTCGGTGAGACGCTGCGTCATCCGAGCCTGCTGCGCCTGGATTTCAGCATCTTCGTGTTGCATGCGATTCTCATGGCTAGTTTCGTCGCGCTACCGCTGGCTTTGGTGGGCGAAGCGGCACTGCCCAGGGACGAGCATTGGTGGGTCTATCTCACCGCGCTGGTGGTTGGGTTCTTCGGAATGGTGCCCTTCATCATTTATGGTGAAAAAAAGCGGCAGATGAAGCGCGTCGTTGTAGGCGCCGTAGGGGTTCTGCTGTTTGCCGAGCTGTTTTTCTGGTGGCTTGGGCATGGGCTCTGGGTATTGGTCGGCGGCATGATCGTGTTCTTCATTGCGTTCAACCTGTTGGAAGCATCCTTGCCTTCACTGATCAGCAAGGTCGCGCCGGCCGGCGGCAAGGGCACGGCGATGGGCGTGTATTCCACGAGCCAGTTTCTCGGTTCCGGCCTCGGCGGCGTTCTGGGCGGATGGCTTTATCAGCAGGGTGGACTCGCGCTGGTTTTCGCTGGCTGCGCCGTGCTTTGCGGACTGTGGTTGATGGTGGTGTGGGGCATGCGGGAGCCGCCTTACGTCACCGGTTTGCGGCTGCCCTTGTCGAACGAAGCATTGCGTAACCCCGCGCTTGCCGAGCATATGTTGGCGGTACCCGGTGTGGCTGATGCCGTGGTGATTGCCGATGAGGCGGCCGCCTACGTCAAGGTCGATATGCAGGTGCTGGATCGGGAGGCGCTCGACCGCCTGGTCGCTTGAATGACCTTTCGCTGTTGCGGGGCCGGGGCGCGTCCCTCACTGCCAACTGTGCCGCTGCCTCTGACCATCTCGGTTGGCCGGCAAGGGTCGGTAAGGTAAGATTCACGGCCATTGGCTTTCGCCCTATCGCGGGCGCTCTCCAGTGAGCCAACCCAATTTCATGTCAAACCAAAGGAGTTACCCATGGCCAGAGGGGTGAATAAAGTCATCTTGATCGGCAATGTCGGCGGCGACCCGGAAACCCGCTACATGCCCAATGGCAATGCGGTGACCAACATCACGCTGGCCACCACCGACAGCTGGAAGGACAAGCAGACCGGCCAGCAGCAGGAGCGTACCGAGTGGCACCGTGTCGTGCTGTTCGGCAAAGTCGCCGAAATCGCTGGCGAATACCTGCGCAAGGGCTCGCAGTGTTACATCGAAGGCCGCCTGCAAACTCGCGAATGGGAAAAGGACGGCGTCAAGCGTTACACCACTGAAATCGTGGTGGATATGGGCGGCACCATGCAACTGCTCGGCGGCCGTGGTGGCAGTTCCGACGACGCGCCGCGCCAGTCCCAGCCGCGCCCGCAGCGCGAACCGCAACAGCAGTCACGCCCGCAGTCCCAGCCGCAGCCAGCGCAGCAGCCGGCACCGGACTACGACAGCTTCGACGACGATATTCCGTTCTAGAGTCCACTACATGCGAATGCGCCTGATGCTGTTGGGCGGCGGCAATGCCCTGGGTCAGGCGCTTATCCGCCTTGGCGCCGAGGACGATATCGTCTTCCTCGCGCCGCCTGCGCCCGATGAGGGTTGGGATGCGCCCAGCCTGACCAAATTACTCGACGACAATCGCCCCGATGTCGTGATCAACCTCGCCTATTATTTCGACTGGTTTCAGATCGGTCATGTCGATGAAGCCGTGCTTGCCGGTCAGGAACGAGCGGTAGAGCGGTTGGCAGAGCTGTGTCAGCACCATGAGTTCGTTCTCATGCAACCGTCCAGCTATCGTGTGTTCGATGGCGCGCGCACTACCGCTTACAGCGAGAAGGACGAGGTGGCGCCGCTGGATGCGCGCAGCCGTGCGCTCTGGCGTATGGAGCAGAGCGTTCGAGCCCTTTGTCCGCGACACGTTCTGCTGCGGTTCGGCTGGTTGCTGGACGACAGTCCGGACGGTTTGCTGGGGCGCTTTCTGCAGCGTCTCGAAGAGGACGATGAGCTGTGTCTTGCCGATGATCGTCGTGGCAACCCGACACCGGTCGACGATGCGGCGCGCGTCATCCTGGCCGTGCTGAAGCAGCTGGACTGCCGGGCACCACTGTGGGGCACTTACCACTATGGCGGGCACGAAGCGTCGACACCGCTGGTGGTCGGACAGGCACTGTTTGCCGAGGCAGCCCACTATCGTCAGTTGAAGATCGATAGCCTGACCCCCGTCGCGCACGCCAGCTGCCCGGATGCTCAGGATGAGCCGCAGCATGGTGTGCTGGCCTGCAAGAAAATCTTCAATACTTTCGGAATCAAGCCGCGCGCCTGGCGTACCGGATTGCCGATCCTGCTGGAGCATTACTACCGCCATGGCTGAATCACCGATCCTGGTTACCGGGGGCGCCGGTTTCATCGGCTCGAACCTCGTCGATGCGCTAGTTGCTCGCGGCTATGCGGTACGGGTGCTGGACAATCTGTCCACGGGCAAACGCAGCAACCTGCCGAACGCTGCGAGCGTCGAACTGATCGAAGGCGACGTCGCCGACGCGCAGGTCGTGCAGCGTGCCGTTCGTGGCGTGCGTGCCGTGGTGCATCTGGCGGCCGTGGCGTCGGTGCAGGCATCGGTCGATGATCCGGTGGGCACGCACCAGAGTAATCTGGTCGGCACGTTGAACCTGTGCGAGGCGATGCGCGAGGAAGGTATTCGCCGAGTCGTCTTTGCCTCGAGCGCTGCCGTTTACGGCAACAATGGGGAAGGGCAGCCCATCGATGAAGATACTCCGAAGGCGCCGTTGACGCCTTATGCGGCAGACAAGCTCGCCAGCGAACACTATCTGGATTTCTACCGCCGTCAGCATGGGCTGGAGCCGGTCATCTTTCGATTCTTCAATATCTTCGGCCCTCGCCAGGACCCTTCCTCGCCCTATTCCGGTGTGATCAGCATCTTTACCGAGCGCGCGCAAAAGGAACTGCCGATCGCGGTGTTCGGTGATGGCGAACAGACCCGAGATTTCCTTTACGTCGGCGATCTGGTCGAGGTGCTGGTGCAGGCGCTGGAATGCGATGAAGTGGAAGCGGGAGCGATCAATGTTGGGCTCAATCGCGCCACGTCGCTGAACGAGTTGCTGGCGTCCATTGGCGATGTGCTGGGCGGGCTGCCGCCGGTCAGTTATCAGGCGGCGCGAAGTGGCGATATTCGCCACTCGCGAGCGAATAATGCGCGTCTGTTGCAGTGCTTCCGGCTGCCGGAGCCGGCGACTGATATGCGCAGCGGGTTGGCAAAACTGCTTAACGGTTAGTGGCACCATGGGCTC
>DALZYJ010000011.1:0-115643 GCA_031988485.1 Pseudomonas sp. | reverse complement strand
GACACCGACACCGACACCGACACCGACACCGACACCGACACCGACACCGACACCGACACCGGCTCGCGGCGCTGAGCGCAAGAGCACTACACCGTTACCAGCATGTTGCCTCACCTAAGCAGGCAGCCCATCAACAGTAAAGGCGCCCGAAGGCGCCTTTACTCTATCTGCGATTAACGTTTGCTGTTTTTCGTCAGAACTTGTAGCCGAGACCGACCATGTAGACCATCGGGTCTACCTCTACGTCGACTTTGGCGCGAACGCCAAGGACGGTGTTGTCCACATACGCATCGGTATCGATGTCGATGTAGCGCACCTGTGCGTTGATCATGAGCTGGTCCGTCAGCATGTAATCCATACCCACCTGGGCAGCCCAGCCCCAGGAGTTCTTCACCCGGAAGTTATCAAAACCGCCTGCCGTAGCGGCGCTGCCGACGCTCTCGTCGAAGAACCAGGTGTAATTGACGCCTGCGCCGACATAAGGCTGGAAAGCGGATTGGCTATCCATCGGGTAATAGACGAGGCTCAAGGTTGGCGGTAGGTGTTTGAGGTCGCCAAGTTTGCCATCCGCGAGACCGCCAGCTGTTCCAGAAATGGATACGTCATGCTGGAACGGGGTTGCAGCGAGTAGCTCGATGCCAACGTGATCTGTGAGCATATAGGCAAAGTTGAGGCCTAGCTGCGTGTCGCTGTCCAGCGAGGCTTTGCCACCAAGGTCAGCTCCAGCTAGCGCTCCGCGATCAACGAGAATGCCCGAGGTTTCCTCGTGCGGATCAACGGTGATCGCACCGGCGCGCAGAATCACATCACCTGCCTGATGGGCCTGAGCGAGAGGGGCGGCGAGGGCCATGGCCAGCACGGAAGCGGTAAACAGGGTCTTGCGCATAATGAGCTCCATCGAGACGTGATCTGTTGCGTTGGAGTCATGGTAGGGCGCGACACGCTGCCGAATTTGATCCAGCTCAACGAAACGCTCCGCTTTGCCCGGGCTGCGACGTATTGCCTCTGGTTGCCTTCCTTTGCTTACCTAGATGATAATGTTTCTCTTTCGAGTTAGCCTTCGTCTGCAAGGACCCATTCATGCAAGCCCTTATTCCCCGCCTCTTGGCGGTCGCCGTGTTGCCATGCTGCGTTCAGCTTCACGCAGCTCCGCTGGATGCTGCGCTGGACGAAAGTCAGCGCCTGGCAGCGGAAGCCAAGGCCTCACAAGCGCGCATCGAGCAACTCGACGACGCTTCTCGGCAGATGCTCAACGACTATCGCAACGCCGTGCAGCAGGCGGAGGCGCTGGAAGCCTATAACCGGCAACTGACCGAGCTCACCGCGGGGCAACGCAAGGAACTCGAAGGCTTTCAGCGTCAGCTGGACAGCATTGAGCGCACCCAGGAAGCCGTTGCGCCGCAGATGGGGCGGATGATCGATGTGCTCGAAGAATTCATCGCGGCGGATCTGCCGTTCCTTCCCGCCGAGCGCGCCGACCGTCTGGCCAGCCTGCAGGACATGCAGGCGCGTGCGGATATCAGCCTGGCAGAGAAATATCGTCGAATTCTCGAGGCCTATCAGATCGAAAGCGATTACGGCAGAACGCTGGAGGCCTGGCGTGGCGAACTGCCGGTCGAAGGTGGAAGCCGTAGTGTCGAATTCCTGCGTCTGGGACGCACCATGCTCTATTACCAGACGCTCGATGCCCATGAGAGTGGCTGGTGGAACCCCGCGACCGGCGCCTGGGAGACACTTGACTCCAGCGCACGCCGGCCCATCACCAAGGCGATTGCCATTGCCCGTCAGCAGCAGGCGCCCAGCTGGCTCGAACTGCCGGTGAAGACCCTGGCCAAGGAGGCGGCGCAATGAACCGTTTGTTGACCCTTTTGCTGATCGGCTTGTTGCCGACGTTGGCTCAGGCAGCCGAACCGCTGACCCCGGACCAGCTGTTGCAGCGCATTCGTAGCGAGCGCGCCGCGGAAGTCGAAGCCATGCAGGCGCGCGAGCAGGCATTCATCCAGAATCGCAGCGAGCAGGCGCAGCTGCTGGCACGTGCCAACGCCGCGCTGGAAAAGCAGAAGGCCGAAGCCGAGCGTTTGAAAGCCGAGTTCGACCGCCAGGAGGCCGAGCTGGCCGAGCAGGAAAAACTACTGGCCCAGCGGGTCGGGCATCTCGGTGAGCTGTTCGGCGTGGTCCGTCAGAGCGCCGGTGATATCGCCGGTCAATGGCAGGATAGTTTGCTCAATGCGCAGTATCCGCAGCGGCTGGAGCAACTGAGGGCGCTGGCCGAAAGCCGTACGCTGCCGTCCGCCGAAGATCTGGATGGCTTCTGGATGACCTTGCTGGAGGATCTCGCCGCCAGCGGCCGAGTCGAACGGGTCGAACTGCCGGTCGTCGGTGCCGACGGTCAGCGCAGCGTTGAGTCGGTGCTGCGGGTCGGTGCCTTCTCGGCCTTCACCGATAAAGCCTTCCTGCGTTACGACAGCGACGCCGGCGAGTTGCTGGCTCCGGTGCGTCAGCCGGCCGGGTTGGGCCTGATCGGCGATTACCTGAGCAGCAATGACGCGCTGGCGGCCCTGCCGGTCGATCCAAGCCGTGGCTCGCTGCTGGCGCAGCTGCAGCGCCAGCCGCAGCTGTGGGATCGGGTACAGCAGGGCGGACTGGTCGGTTGGGTCATTCTGGTGCTCGGCGCCATCGGCCTGCTGTTGGCCATCTGGCGCATGGTCTCTCTCACCGGCGTCGGTCGCGCCGTGAGCCGACAGATGAATGAGCTGAACAAGCCGCGTGATGACAACCCGTTGGGTCGCATCATCGGCGTGCTCGGGCCCAAGCCGCAGCTGTCGGATCTAGAGACCCTCGAACTGAAACTCGACGAGGCGATTCTTCAGGAAACGCCGCCGTTGGAGCGCGGACAACCGCTGCTCAAGCTGTTGGCTGCCGTGGCGCCACTGCTCGGGCTGCTGGGTACCGTGACCGGCATGATCGTGACTTTCCAGGCCATCACCCAGAGCGGTGGCGGCGACTCGCGGTTGATGGCCGACGGCATCTCCCAAGCGCTGGTGACCACGGTGCTGGGTCTGGTTGTGGCGATTCCCCTGCTGTTCCTGCACAGCCTGCTGGCCAGCCGCAGCAAGGCGCTGATCCAGCTGCTGGAACAGCAAAGTGCCGGCCTGATCGCGTTACATCTGTCGGGTACACCGCGCCGTGACTGATCTGCACGGTAGCTGGCTGCGTCTGCTCGACAGCGGACACGCGCTGCTCGACTTCATGGCGGCGGGCGGCATGGTGATGTGGGCGCTGGCCGGTTTGTGCGTGCTTTATTGGACGCTGGTGTTCGAGCGCCTGTGGTTCATGCGGCGGATTTTTCCGCGCTGGGCCGACACACGTCGTCAAGCCTGGGCGCGCTTGGGTGACGAGCCCGGCAGTTGGCAACGGGCCGTGCGCAGCGCCTGGCTGGCTCAGGCTCAGCAGCAGCTCGCCGGTCCCTTGCGGATGAGCAAAACGCTAGTGGCGATGTGTCCGCTGCTCGGCCTGCTTGGCACCGTCAGCGGCATGATCGCGGTATTCGATGTGCTGGCGCTCAACGGCACCGGCAACCCCCGTGGCATGGCCGCGGGCGTCTGGCAGGCGACCCTGCCGACGATGGCCGGCATGGTGCTGGCCATCACGGGACTGTTCAGCCTGGCGCGCCTCGAGCGAATCGCGCGCCTGGCTCTCGACCGGCTGGCCGACCAGCTGCGTCACGATTGAGGAATAACGGATGCGTATGCGTCGCCACCACCAGCAGGAAGAAGACACCGGCATCGACCTGACGCCGATGCTCGACGTGGTCTTCATCATGCTCATCTTCTTTATCGTCACCAGCTCCTTCATCAAGGAGTCCGGTGTCGAGGTTCAGCGTCCGCAGGCCGATACCGCCAGCGCGCAGGACAAGGGCAACATCTTGATTGCGGTAACGGCCGAAGGCCAGGTCTGGATCGACAAGCAGGCCGTGGATGTACGCAGCGTGCGCGCGCATGTCGAGCGCATGCGCGTCGATCAGCCCGAGGGCGCCGTCGTGGTGCAGGCCGATCAGGATGCGCGGACCGGGCTCGTGGTTCAGGTCATGGATCAGGCGCGTCTGGCCGGGGTGCGGGACGTGGCGCTCGCGGCCAGTTCGGGAGTGCAGTGATGGTCGGCGGACTGGGCCGGATAGGGTTGTCCTTCGTCGCCGCCTGCGTGGTGGCGTTGCTGTTGTTCGCCTTGATGCTGAGCATGGTCACCCCGCCGCGCAGTGAAGTGGCAGACGATCCGGTCGCGATCGCCAACTTCGTGCGCATGGACAGCCGCAACGAAAGTGCAGCGACCCGTTCGCGGCAGCAGGCGCCACAGCCACCGCAACCGAAGACGCCGCAACCGCCGACGCCGCCCACCCCGAGCATGGCCAGCCCCAGTGCCAATCTGCCGAAACTCGACCTGCAATTGCCCAATATCGATAGCGGTTTGTCTGTCGCCAGCGCGCCAGCGCCGAGCCTGAGCGGTCTGACCGCAGCGGCACCGGCCGCAACGCCGGCGCCTCCGCCCGCTGCGGCCGCAGTTGGGGAAGCAGCGGCGCCATCCGGTGGCCCTGAGCACGAAGTCATGCCGCTGAACGATGTCCGGCCTGAATATCCCTACCGTGCGCGCCAGCGTGGCATCGAAGGGCACATCAAGCTCGCTTTTACCATTACGCCTGCCGGCAAGGTGGAGAACATCCGTGTTCTGGAAGCCTCGCCGCGCAATGTATTCGATCGCGAAGCCCGCCGTGCCGCCGCGCGCTGGCGTTTCGCGCCGCGGACCGAAAACGGCGCGGCGGTATCGCGTGAAGCCGTGAAAACCCTGCACTTCCGCCTGCAAGGAGAACGCTGACATGCCTCGTTTGCTGCTGTTGATCTCATTGTTGTTCGCTGTCTCGGCCCAGGCGGCCCAGACCATCGACCCGCTGGCGTTCAAGGCGCTCGAGCGCGCGCAGACCGCCCAGGAAAAAGGCGATTACCGCGCTGCACGCACCGCACTCACGCAAGCCGAGGCCAAGGCAGGCAGTGTCGAGGAGGCGCTGTTGTGGCGCAGCCGGGCGTATCTGGCGTGGGCCGAAGGTAACAATGGCCAGGCGCTGGAGTTGCTCGACAAGGCGATCGCGAGCGGCAAACTGGACGAGGCGATGCTGCCCACCGAGCGGCTCAATCTGGCGAAACTCAACCTGATCGAGCGCCGCTATGCCAAGGTCGTCAGCCTGCAGGGGTCGCCGGCCCAGGCGAACGAGGAAGTGCTGCAGATGCTGGTGCAGGCCTATCAGGGCCTCGGCCAGCACAGCAAGGCTCTTCCGCTGGCCGAGCGCTACGTGCAGGCCAACCCCAACGCGGCGGATACCTGGCTGCAGTTTCTGGTGGCCGGCAACGCCGAGTTGAAGCGTTACGAGGCGGCCGAGCGCTGGCAGCGCAAATTGCTGTCGCGCCATCCGGACGAGGCCAAGACCTGGCGGCAGTTAGCCGGGCTGCAGCAGATGGCCGGAGATGAGGGCAAGGCACTTGCCACGCTGCGTGCCGCGCATGCCAAGGGCCTGCGTTTCAGCGAGTCGGAGCTGGATAACCTGGTGTTGCTGGCCAGCGCCGCGGACCAGCCCTGGCAGGGGGCCAAACTGCTCGAGGGCATGCTTGAGTCGCGTCTGCTTGCGAGCAATGCCAGCCGTCAGGAGCGCCTGGGCATGCTCTGGTGGCAGGCGCGTGAGCGCGCGGCGGCCGTGTCCATCTACCGTCAGCTGGCTGCACAGACCGCGAGCGCCAAGTTCTGGATGAACGTAGCTCAGCTGGAGCTCGAACAGGCCCGCTGGCAGGCTGGGCTCGATGCCCTTAAGCAAGCCGAGCGTGCCGGAGCAGAGCGGCGCCAAATACGCGCCTGGCGTGAATGGGCCGAAGGTGAGCTGAGTTTCGAGCGCGAGCGTCAGATCGCACGCATCAACTGAGGCGTAAGCGGGTCATCTGCAAGGACTGCCGTCCCCACGCGATGCTTTGGCTCTGCTGACACTGCATTCGCCGCGAGGGCGCTGCCCGCTTCTTTTGTAGGAGGGGCCGCCCCCGGCGCGCAACGCGTTAGGTTCGTAGAGGACGTTGAGAAATGCCGTACACGCGACTACCTATGTAGACGCCGCTTTCCACGCCGTTCAATGCCGAACGCCCCTACGGGTTCATTCCATCTCATAGAAATAGATCTTCTGCGCGTCCATGCGATAGCCGGCTTCGGCCAGTTCGCTGCTGGCGTGCTCGACGCGCAGCGGGCCTTCGATCCAGAAGGGCTGATAGAGCTGCTCGACCTTCACCCCCAACTCGCTGGTGGCATGCACGATCTGGTTCGAGGGTGGTGGTGGCACGTGAATGCACGCGCCGAAATAAGGCACCAGCAAAAACTCGGTGACGCGCCCGTCCTCGCTCATGTCCAGCGGCACGATGTAGCCAGGCAGCTTTGCCTGGATGCCGTCCAGCGCCTCGACCACCGGCGCGGCGGGCGATTGCTGCATAGCGGCCGGGCCGGTTTCGGCAGCCAGCGCATCGGCCAGCTGCGACATGTCATGCATCGCCACGGGTGGCGGAGGCGGCGGGGCATCGGCCGGGATCAGGTCCGACCATTGCAGCTCTCGAACATCGGCAGTTGCGAAGGGTGCCGCCAGAGCGAACAGCGTGGCGAACAACAGGCGAGACATGGCTTTCCTCATAGTCGTATCGACAGGCCATCGGCCAGCGATTGTCGGTAAGCGCGCCAGGCAGGTACGCAGCCCATCAGCAGTCCGGCCAAGAGTATCGCGGCGAGCAGTGACCATTCGTAAGCGCTGGGCCAGGCCAGCGGCAGATAGAGGCCGTATTTGGCCTGCAGCGGCGCCTGGGCCACGGCGATGGCCACGTATAGCAACAAGAGTCCGAGCAGCACGCCGGCCAGAGCCAAGGCAAAGGCTTCGGCTACCAGCAGGCCGCCGATATGCCAGGGCCGGGCGCCCACCGAGCGCAGGATTGCCATCTCCCGGCGCCGCTCGTTGAGGCTGGTCAGAATCGCCGTCAACATGCCGATGAGCCCGGTCAGCACGACGAACAGCGAAACCACGAATAGCGCCTTTTCCGCCGTCCCCATCAGACTCCAGAGTTCTTGCAGGGCGACGCCCGGCAGGATCGCCAACAGCGGTTCGCCACGGTATTGGTTGATCTCGCGCTGCAGCGTGAAGGTCGCGATCTTACTATTGAGACCGAGCATGACGGCGGTGATCTGTTTCGGTTGCAGGTCCATCTGGCGCGCCTGCTCGGCATCGATGCGCGCCGCGCCACGCGCCGGCATGCCGTTCTGCCAGTCGATGTGCAGCGCTTCCATCCCGGCAAGGTTGATGTGCAGGGTGCGGTCGACCGGTGTCCCGGTACGTTGCAGGATGCCGACCACGCGAAACGGCTTGTCGTCGTGTTTGACCAGGCTGACGGTCGCAACGCCATGTGCCAGCACCAACTGCTCGTCCAGCTGGTAATTCAGCGCTCGGGCTACATCGGCGCCGAGGACCACCTCGAACGGATCCTCGGCGAACGGCCGCCCATCAGCGAATTGCAGCGCTTGTTTACGACCGTAACGATAGTGCTCGAAATAGTCGCTGCTGGTGCCCATGACGCGATAACCACGGTGGGAATCACCCAGCGAAATGGGGACGGCCCAGCTGACGCGAGGATGCTTGGCGAAATGCTCGAAGCTGTCCCAGCGGATGTTGTTGGTGGCATTGCCGATGCGGAAGACCGAATACAGCAACAGATTCACCGAGCCGGAGCGGGCGCCGACGATCAGGTCGGTGCCGCTGATGGTGCTGGCAAAGCTGGCGCGCGCTTCGGTGCGCACGCGCTCGACGGCCAGCAACAGGCACACCGAAAGGGCAATGGCGAAGACCGTGAGCAGGGCGGTGAAACGGCGGTTGTTCAGGCTCGCCAAGGCCAAGCGCAACAGGTACATGGCCTATATCTCCGGCGTGCGGGCGGCGCGGTTGAGGTCCGCCAAGGACAGGCTACGGTCGAACAGTGGCGCCAAACTCTGGTCATGGCTGACGAACAGCAGGCTCGAACCGGCCTCGCGGCATTCGGCGAACAGGAGCTGGAGAAAGGCTTCCCGGCTATCCGCATCCAGCGCCGAGGTGGGTTCGTCGGCGATCACCAGTTCCGGTTGGCCGATCAGCGCGCGCGCTGCGGCAACCCGTTGCTGCTGGCCGATGGACAGCGCTTCGGCGCGTCGTTCGAGCAGATCTTCGGATAACCCAAGATGCGAAAGCAGGCTCGCCGCCGCCTGCGCAACGCTGCCGTGACGCTGGCGGGCGCGTTCGGCGCGCAGGGACGAGAAGCGACAAGGCAGGCTCACGTTTTCCGCGACCGAAAGGAATGGCAGCAGATTGAACTGCTGGAAGATATAGCCGGTGTGGTCGACCCGAAAGCGATCCCGCGCACCGGACGACAGTGTGGCGAGATCGGAGCCGAGCAGGCGAACCGTTCCGCGCTGGGCTTTCTGCACGCCGCCAATCAGCCCGAGCAGTGTGGTTTTGCCACTGCCGGACGGTCCTTTGAGAAACAAACTCTGGTTTCGCTCCAGCTTGAAGCTGGGGATGTCGAGCAGTTCTGCCTGGCCGGGCCAGGCAAAACCCAGTTGGTGAAGTTCAAGCAACGGTGCGGTCATTCGAGATGATCCGTGTCAGGCAAGCCGGAAGTTTACTGCGTCGGGCCGAGCGGCGGCAGGCAATGGGTGATCAGAACTCGGCGCGTGGCTGGCCGGCGTCGAGCTGCGCACCGCGTTGACCGTTCGGACCAATCAGCTGTGCCTGGATTGTCTCGGTGCCGGGGAATGCCTTGAACAGCCCCTGTAGATCGAGTGCCTGCAACGCTTGAGGGGTGGCGCACTCATAGTGATAGTGGGCGTGAATCTCACTGTGCTGACTTTCATGATCACCGTCGTGCTCGTGCTCGTGCTTGTGCTTGTGCTTGTGGTTATGGTCATGAGCGGCGTTTTCGAACAGAGGGCTTTCCAGCTCGGTTTCAGCCAGGGTGCAGCCCGCCGCCGCTGGCAGGCCGAACAGCGTATCTGGCTGTTCCAGCTGCTTGCGTACGTCGGTGATCTTGCGCTTGTCCGCTTCGCTGCTCGGTGGGTGTTCGAAACCCACCAGGTTCATGGCCGGGCTGCGCAATTCGATTTCCAGCGTGGAGGCATCCAGCGCGACGTCGAGCTCGGCGGCGCCATGTTCATGGGCGCCGAGACTGTCATGGTGAGCATGGTCGTGGTCATGAGCGTGTTGTTCTGCGGTCATCGCGAAACCGGGCAACAGAGCGAAGGGTAGGGCAAGCAGCAGACGGTGCATAACGATCTCCAGTGATTTGTTTGATACGTTATAACAACTATGGGTGGCGGCTGGCCAGTCCGTTCGAGGCATGGGAGCATGCCATCTGGGCGTTCAGGAGAATAATGATGATTCGAATTCGTGGGCATATCGGTGAGCTGCCAGTCGATCTCAGCGTGGAGCTGGATGAGCAGGACTGGGCGCAGCTGGCGCGGCAGCTGCCGGCAAACGCCAAATGCGCAGGGGGCGCAGGCAGCGCCGGAAGTCGGCGTCGATCCGCTCTGGCTCGGCGCGCAGCAACTATTGCGTGATGCGGGCCGCATGGAAGGGCCGCAGCTATTGGCCGAGCTGCAAGCCCTGAGCGGCAGCGCTCAGGCTGCTAAACGGCTGCTGGTACGCTTGCGCCACAACGCTCAGGTCAGCGTGAAGAGCGCTGCCGATTCGCCAATCTACAGCTGGGTGGGCGAGGCGGATTGATCAGAGGCGACTGGCCTGAAATGTATCGCAGCGCGCGGGTTCGCCCGTGTCGAAACCGGTGCGGAACCATTTCACTCGCTGCGCCGAGGTACCGTGGGTAAAGGCATCCGGCACCACGCGCCCCTGGCTCTGCTTCTGCAGATTATCGTCGCCGATGGCGTTGGCCGCGTTCAGGGCTTCCTCCAGATCGCCTTCTTCTAGCCAGTCATGACGCTGCTGCGCATGGTAGGCCCAGACACCCGCGAAGCAATCAGCCTGCAATTCCTGGCGAACCAGCAAACCGTTGTCACCCTCCATGCGAGCGCCGCGCTGGCGGGCGGCCTGCATCTGCTGCGACACGCCCAGCAGCGTCTGCACGTGATGGCCTATTTCGTGAGCGATGACGTACGCCTGGGCGAAATCCCCTGCCGCGGAGAACCGTGAGGCCATCTCGTCGAAGAATTGCAGGTCGAGATACACCTGGCGGTCGCCCGGGCAATAGAAGGGGCCGACCGCCGAACTGGCGAAACCACAGGCCGAATTGACGCCGCCACGGAAGAGCACCAGCGTCGGATCGCGGTACTGCTCGCCGGATTGCTGAAACAAGGCGCGCCAGGTGTCTTCGGTATCGCCGAGGATCGCTTGGACGAAGGCCACTTGCGGGTCATCGCCGCGCGCCGGTGCATCGCTTTGCTGGGTGGATACCGGTCCCGCCTGGTTCGCCAGCTGGCCGAGAATCTGCAGCGGGTCCTGGCCGGACAGCAATCCGATCACGACCACCACCGCCACGCCCGCCAGGCTTAGGCGTCCACCACCGATACCGCCGCGGCGGCCGCGAGCATCCACCACGTTGTCACTGCGTCGTGCCTTGTTCCAGCGCATATATATGAGCCCTTCTACCAGACGTTGCTAGCAGGTAGACCCATCGTGCCGGTCGCTAATTCAGCCGACGGCTCGTGCTTCGTCTGTTTTCCTCAGTGCGCCGGGTAGTCGGCGAGCACCGATTCGCTGCCTACTTGGCTCAGGCCGATGACCTGGTAAGCATCCTTGCGGTCGCCCATCTCCATGCCTGGCGAGCCCATGGGCATACCGGGCACGGCTGCGCCTATCAGCTCCGGCTGAGCGCGCAGCTTGAGAATATCGCCGGCAGGCACGTGGCCTTCGACGAACTTGCCGTCGATCACGCCGGTATGGCACGAGCCCAGCCGGTGCGGCACCCCCAGCTTGGCTTTGACCGACGCCATGTCGGTTTCCACGTGATCGGTGACTTCGAAGCCGTTGTCCTCCAGATGCTTGATCCAGGATTTGCAGCAGCCGCAATTGGCGTCGCGGTGTACGTCGATGGCAATGGGCTCGGCTGCCTGGGCGAAGCTGGCGAAAAGGGCGGTGGCGAACAGAAGACGGCGCATGGAAAATCCTCCGGCGGGGTTCGCGGCAGCATACCGCCAGTCATCGTCGCGCCCAAGTAGCGATCTGTGTGCAAATGTCGCAGTTGCGGGTGTTTTGGTTCGGTTGGCTGGCGAACCAAAGCGGGGCGTTTCGGTCCGATGACCACTGTGGTGCACAGCCGCTATCAGGGGAGTTTTCGATGCGTTTTGCCCGTTTCGTTCTGATTGTTCAGGCCGTGATCATGATCGGTTTTAGCCTGGCCTATTGGCTGCGACCCTATGAGATGGCCAATCTGAACGGGATGCTGCTGATGGAGACCGCCTCGGTCAGCCATATGCGCGTCTATTACGGGGGCTTGCAGCTGGGGCTGGCGCTGTTTCTACTCTGGGCCATGCGTGCGCCGGAGCGTGTCAGGACGGCACTGGCGATGCTGGTGATCACCATGCTGGCACTCGTTGCGGGACGGTTAGGGTCCTTGTGGCTCGACGGCGGAGAGCTGATCGGTTTCGACCTGGCCTCGTTGATCTATCGAGTCGGCGCCGCGCTGCTCGCTGCGGTCGCGTTGCTGCTGATACGCGAACGCCCGGTGGACGATCCGGTTGCCGAGCCGGAGGTGGAAGCCCGGTCCAGGCGAGGCATGATCGATGACGGGCCGCCCAAGCCGTTTCGCCTGGGTGATGGTCCAGCGGTGGTGGCAGCCGATCCTAAGCCCGCATCAGAGCTGGAGCAATTTCGTCGAGGCGATCCAGACGGCCCGCCTTCGGACACTTCCATCCGTTAAACACGTGCCCGCGACTTGGCCAAGCTGGCGAGCCGCCGAGCTCAGGCGTTAGCTACGGCGCACCAGCAGCACGCCCGATTCCATGTGATGGGTATAGGGAAACTGGTCGAACAACGCACAGCGTTCGATGCGGTGGGTGTCGTGTAGCTGGGCGATGTTCTGCGCCAGCGTTTCTGGATTGCAGGAGATGTAGAGGATGCGCTCGAAGCGCCGCGTCAGCTCGCAGGTGTCCGGGTCCATGCCGGCGCGCGGCGGGTCGACGAAAACGCTGCCGAAGGCGTAACTCTTCAGGTCGATATCGGCCAGACGGCGGAACGGGCGTACCTCGTTCAGTGCCTGGGTCAGCTCCTCGGCGGAGAGGCGCACCAGGCTGACATTGTCGATACCGTTGTCGTCGAGGTTGCTCAGCGCCGCATTGACCGATGACTTGCTGATCTCGGTGGCCAGCACTTGGCGCACGCGGGTGGCCAGCGGCAGGGTGAAGTTGCCGTTGCCGCAGTAAAGCTCCAGCAGGTCGTCGTCGCGCTCGCCCAAGGCATCAAAGGCCCAGCCCAGCATCTTCTGGCAGACCTCGCCGTTCGGCTGGGTGAATGCGCCTTCCGGCTGGCGGTAGCGGAAGGTGCGGCCGGCTACCAGCAGTTCCTCTTCCACGTAGTCACGGCCGATGACGATGCGCTTGCCGCGCGATCGGCCGACGAGACTCACGCCCAGCTTCGCCGCCAGTTGCTGGGCCTCGGCCTGCCATGCGTCGTCCAGCGGACGGTGGTAGGCCAAGGTGATCAGGGCATCGCCCTTCAAGGTAGTGAGAAATTCCACCTGGAACAGCTTGAAGCTCAGCACTTCACTAGCCCGCCAGGCGGCTTTCAGCTGCGGCATCAGTTCATTGATGCGGCGGCTGGCGATAGGGAAGTCGTCGATCAGGATCGGCGTGCGATTGTCGCCCGGCTCGAACATCGCGTAATGGCGCTGGCCATCCTCACGCCACAGGCGGAATTCGGTGCGCAGCCGGTAATGCTCGCGCGGCGAATCGAAGATTTCCGGCGCCGGCGCGTCGAAGGGCGCCAGCAGCTCGCGCAGTCGTTCGGCCTTGGCTGCGAGTTGAGTGTCGTAAGTGGCGGGGTCGTGGCGAAGATGAGTCATGGCGGCGGTCGTGGCGTAGTGGTCGGCGGCGTATTCGCGCGGCGATCGATGACGAAGGCTGGGCTCGCCAACCGATGGGGGCGCCGATTGTACGGACCTGGGGCCGTATTGTCAGGAGCTGCGGGTGGGTGAGGTGAGGTGGAGCGGGGGCGGATTAAGGTGGGCTTGAAGCGGCGGCGTTCCGCTTTAGCCCACCGAAACAGCACTAGCTCAGCCGTTGAAAAAGCCCAGCTTGATCACGAACAGGATCGACAGAATCCACATGGCCGGGCTCAGTTCGCGCCAGCGCCCGGCCAGCAGCTTGACCGCAGTCCAGGCGATGAAGCCGAAGGCGATGCCGTTGGCGATGGAGAAGGTCAGCGGCATGGCCAGGGCGGCGACCACCACTGGTGCGGCGACGGTCATGTCGTCCCAATCGATGCCGGCCAGGCTGCTCATCATTAGCACCGCGACGAACATCAGCGCCGGTGCGGTGGCGTAGGCCGGCACCGCGCCAGCCAGCGGCGCGAAGAACAGGCTGAGCAGGAACAACGCGGCGACCACGCAGGCGGTCAGGCCGGTGCGTCCGCCGGTACTGATGCCGGCGGCCGATTCGATATAGCTGGTGGTGGTCGATGTACCCAGCGCGGCGCCGGCCATGGTGGCGGTGCTGTCGGCCAACAGCGCGCGGCCCAGACGCGGCATCTTGCCGTCCTTGTCCAGCAGGTTGGCCTTCTGCGCCACGCCGATCAGGGTGCCGGAGGTGTCGAACAGATCGACGAAGAGGAAGGCAAAGATCACGCTGATCAGGCCGATATCCAGCGCGCCGGCGATATCAAGCTGCATGAAGGTCGGCATCAGGGACGGCGGCATCGAGACCACGGCACCCAGCTCCGACAGCCCGAACAGGATCGACAGGCCAGTGACCAGCAATATGCCGATCATCACTGCGCCGGTAACACGGCGATAAGCCAGCGCAGCGATGACGAAGAAACCCAGGCAGGCTAGTAGCGCACCGCCGGCGCTGAGGTCGCCCAGGCCCACCAGGGTGGCGGGGTTGTCCACCACGATGCCGGCGTTCTTCAGCGCGATGATCGCCAGGAACAGGCCGATACCTGCCGCAATGCCGGCGCGCAGGGGCAGTGGAATGCTGTGGATGATCCATTCGCGGATCTTGAAGATCGACAGCAGGAAGAAGATCGCACCGGAGAGGAACACTGCACCCAGCGCCGTCTGCCAGGTGTAGCCCATGGTCAGCACCACGGTGTAGGTGAAGAAGGCGTTCAGGCCCATGCCCGGCGCCAGCGCGATCGGGTAGTTGGCCAGCAGCCCCATGATTGCCGAGCCGATGGCGCCGGCCAGGCAGGTGGCGACGAATACCGCGCCGTGATCCATGCCGGTTTCGGCAAGGATGCTCGGGTTGACGAAGAGAATGTAAGCCATCGTCAGGAAGGTCGTGATACCGGCCAGGATCTCCGTGCGCACGCTGGTGTTGTGCGCTTTGAGTTGGAACAGCTTCTCCAGCATGGTGAATCCCCTTGTGTGCCGGTCGTGGCCTGGCGGTTGGGTGATGTCTGCCTCTGGGGGCAGTCTTCTACAGCAAAGCCTATAAGCGGATTGCTCGCCAAGGCGGCGCGCATCTTACATCGCCCCAGCGGCAGGTCGAATGCGCCATTGCGTGACCGGTGGGTTCCGCTGAATGGCGCATCGATCGTCATGGCGGACAGAGGCCGCCGCGAAGCCGAACCTGCTTACAGGTGCCGCACGGCCCCCCCACCTTCGCTCATTTTGCCGTCCCGTACGCTGGCTGAACGAATTTCCCGCCTGGGCAGTCGTACGCCTAGACGCATGGACAGCGCACCAGATGCCTGAGATCTGCGGCGAACCTGCGAAGAACAGGCCGCCCGTCGACTCCCGAACCGTGAGGCTGCCATGAGCGAAACATCTTGCGCTGCAGGTGGGATTACCGCCTGCTCGATCACCCTTGAACTGAACGGCACCCGCCGCGAGGTCGAGGTCTACCCCTGGACCACACTGCTCGATCTGCTGCGCGAACAGCTGTCGATGACCGGCACCAAGAAGGGCTGCGACCACGGTCAATGCGGCGCCTGTACGGTGCTGCTCAATGGCAAACGGATCAATTCCTGCCTGACCCTGGCGATCATGCACGACGGTGCGCAGCTGACCACTATCGAGGGCTTGGCTCGGGACGAAGAACTGCATCCGATGCAGGCGGCCTTCGTCAGCCACGACGCCTTTCAGTGCGGCTATTGCACGCCGGGGCAGATCTGCTCGGCGGTGGGGCTGGTCGCCGAGGGCCATGCCCAGACCCGTGACGAGCTGCGTGAGCAGATGAGCGGCAACCTGTGCCGCTGTGGCGCCTATCCGAATATCCTCGCGGCCATCGAAGATGCGATGCCAGCGACCCGCGACCGCCTGACCGCCGTGCGGGAGGTGAAGCCGTGAATCCTTTCAGCTATGCGCGCCCCACCGCGATCGACGAAGCGATAAATCTGTTTCGCCCGGACAGCCGCTATATCGCCGGCGGCACCAATCTGCTCGATCTGATGAAGGAAAACGTCACCCGCCCAGCGCAGCTGATCGACATCACCCAGTTGCCGTTGAGCGACATCGAGGAGACTGCCGAAGGCGGTCTGCGTATCGGCGCGCTGGTGAGCAATTCGGATCTGGCCTGGCATCCGCTGGTGCAACAGCGCTATCCACTGTTGTCCCAGGCGATCCTTGCCGGGGCATCGCCGCAGCTGCGCAATATGGCGACCACCGGCGGCAACCTGTTGCAGCGCACCCGTTGCTATTACTTCTACGACAGCGCCACGCCGTGCAACAAACGTGAGCCCGGCAGCGGCTGTCCTGCGCGTGACGGCCTCAATCGCATCCACGCGATTCTCGGCCACAGCCAGGCCTGTATCGCGGTGCATCCCTCCGACATGTGCGTGGCGCTGGCGGCGCTGGAGGCCGTGGTGATCGTGCAAGGTCCGCAGGGGGAGCGGCGTATCGCCTTCGCCGATTTCCATCGCTTGCCCGATGAGGCGCCGGAGCGCGACAACACGTTGGTCGAGGGCGAACTGATCACCGCAATCGAGCTGCCGGCGCTGGGCTTTTCCGCGCACTGCAGCTACCTCAAGCTGCGCGACCGTGCCTCCTATGCGTTTGCCCTGGTCTCGGTCGCGGCCGCGCTGGAACTGAACGGCGGCACCATTGGCAGCGCCCGCCTTGCCCTGGGCGGCGTGGCACACAAACCGTGGCGCAAGCCTGAAGCCGAAGCGCTGTTGGTCGGCAAGGCGCCAGACGAGTCCGCCTTCACCGCCGCGGCCGATGCGCTGCTCGAAGGTGCCAGCGGCTTCGAGCACAACGCCTTCAAGATCGAGCTGAGCCGGCGCGCTATCGTCCGCGCCCTGACCGACGCCGCCAAAGGAGCCGCCCGATGAAACCCGCCACATCCCCTTTCGGCCAGCCCATCGATCGCGTCGACGGGCCGCTCAAGGTCACCGGTCAGGCACGCTATGCCGGCGAATTCCATGTGCCTGGGTTGCTCTATGGCAGCGTGGTCAATAGCAGCATCGCCCGTGGCCGGATTCTTAGCATCGATTCAAGCGCGGCCGAGGCGGTGCCCGGCGTGGTACTGGTGCTGACCCACCAGAATCGCCCGCCAATCGCCAGTTATGACAAACCTTACGAAGACGACGATGCGGCGGAAGGCTCGCCGTTCCGCCCGCTGTTCAACGATCGCATCCTCTACAGCGGCCAGCCGATTGCGCTGGTGGTGGCGGAAAACCTCGAGCTGGCCCGTTATGCCGGCAGTCTGGTACGGGTGGAATACGCGCGCGAGCCCCACCGGACCGACCTGCTCAGCGAACTGCAAACCGCGCACAAGGCGCCAGCCGAACTGCCACCGCCGCGTGGCGATGTGGACGCCGCGCTACGTGGCGCGCCGCTCAGGCTGGAGCTGGAATACAGCACGCCGGTCGAGCATCACAATCCGATGGAGCCGCACGCATCCACTGTCCATTACCTGCCCGAAGGCAAGCTGGAGGTCTACGACAAGACCCAGGGCGTGCAGAACTGCATGCGCTACCTGGAAGGCGTGTTCGACATGAAAGGCCAGATCCGCGTGATCTCGCCCTTCGTCGGCGGTGCCTTCGGCTCCGGCCTGCGCCCGCAGCACCAGCTGCCGTTGGCGGTGATGGCGGCGCTCAAGCTCAAGCGCTCGGTGCGTGTCACGCTCAAGCGTCAGCAGATGTTCACCTTCGGCTATCGCCCCCGGACCGTTCAGCGTTTCGCCATCGGCGCAGCAGCCAACGGCCAGCTGGAGGCCATCAGCCATCAGGCGATCGGCCAGACATCCTCATTCGAGGACTTCACCGAACATGAAGTCGAATGGTCAGGGATGCTTTATCAATGCCCCAACGTGAAGTTGGATTATCAACTGGTGCCGCTGGATGTCTACACGCCGCTGGACATGCGCGCGCCCGGCGCGGCCATCGGCGTTTATGCGCTGGAATGCGCGATGGATGAACTGGCCTATGCGGCGCAGGTCGATCCGCTGGCGCTGCGCCTGACCAACTATGCCGAGCGCAACGGCAACGAAGACAAACCCTATTCCAGCAAGGAGCTGCGCCAGTGCTACGAGCAGGGCGCCGAGCGCTTCGGCTGGTCGCGTCGATCGATGGAGCCACGCAGCATGCGCGACGGCAACCAACTGATCGGCTGGGGCTTGGCCACAGGCGTCTGGGAAGCGATGCAGATGCCGGCCAGCGCCAAGGCCTGCATCGAGCCGGATGGCCGGTTGGTGGTCAGCAGCGCTACTGCGGATATCGGCACCGGGACGTACACGGTGATGACCCAGATCGCAGCGGCCGCCATAGGCCTGCCGATGGAGCGCGTGGAGTTTCGCCTGGGCGATTCGAGCCTTTCGCAGGCACCGCTGGAAGGCGGCTCGGCGACTGTTTCCTCAGTGGGCAGTGCCGTGCAGCAAGCCTGCGAGGCGCTGTGCCAGAAGATCCTGGATACGGCTCAGCAGACCCCAGTGTCGCCGTTCACCGGGGCCAAGCTCGACGACGTGGAATTCGTCGACGGTCAGATGCGATTGAAAGCCGCGCCCGCGCATAGCGTCGCGATTGAGCAGGTCGTCGCCGTCACCGGTGTGCTGGAAGCTGAGGTGAGCATCAAGCCCGGTGAGAAGCGCAATGAATACTCCACCGCCACGCATTCGGCCGTTTTCGTCGAAGTACGGGTGGACGAGGTGTTGGGCACCGTCAAGGTGAGTCGCGTGGTCAGCGCCGTAGCGGCCGGGCGCGTCGTCAATCCGAAAACGGCTGGCAACCAGATCACCGGTGGCGTGGTCTGGGGCATCAGCCAGGCGCTGCACGAGGAAACCATGATCGATCACGCGCTGGGCCGCTACATGAACCACAACCTGGCCGAATACCACGTGCCGGTGAACGCCGATATCGGCGACATCGATGTGATATTCGTCGAGGAAAAGGACGAGATCGTCAACGCGCTCGGCTCCAAGGGCGTCGGCGAGATCGGCATCGTCGGCGTCGCGGCGGCGGTGGCTAATGCCATCTATCACGCCACGGGGAAACGGGTGCGGGATCTGCCGATCACCATGGATAAGTTGCTTTGAGGGCAGCTGGAAGCAGTCGCCTATGTAGGGAGGGCCGGGCGGCGTTCCGCCTCGGCCCACCAATAGATACTGGTATTGGCGTCTTTGGCTCTGCGGTCCAGATGGGTGGGCTTTAGCCCACCATGATGGCTCAGCTGTCCGCTGCCGAGCCAGGCATCACGCCACGTTCGGCAAACACCGTCTTGGCGGTTGCCATGCCGTTCAACGCGGCGGGAAACCCGGCGTAGACCGCTATCTGGATGATCACCTCGATCACCTGCTCTGGCGTGCAGCCGACATTCAGCGCTCCGTGAATATGTACCGCCAACTGTGCCTGGCAATACCCGAGTGCGGTGAGCGCTGCGACGGTGGCGAGCTCGCGCTGTGGCAGGTCGAGGCCGGGGCGTTGGTAGATATCGCCGAAGGGAAATTCGATGACGTAACGGGCCAGGTCCGGCGCGATGGCTTGGAGGCTCTCGATGACCCTGCGGCCGGCTTCGCCGTCGATTTCTTCGAGCTTGGCCAGACCTTCGGTGTAACGGGTTGATGCAGGCATGAAGCAGTCCTCTCGATGGGGTAGAGGAAGAGCCTGCGGGTTGGAGTCGACTCTAAGTCAAGCGGGCAATTGCTTTCGGTACAGCTCAATCGTCGCCTGCAATGCGTCGAGGTGCTCGCGGTCGCGGTCGAGACGTTCCTGCAGATGGGCCGCATGGGTTTCGAGCAGCGCCTGGCGCGCTGCGAGCGTGGAGTCGCCAAGCTCGCGCAGGTCGGCGTAGCGGATGATGTCATTCAACGGCATGCCGGTATCCTTCAGACGCAGGACGAAGCTGACCCACTCCAGATCGCGTGGGCCGTAGACGCGAAAGCCGCTGGCATCCCGAGCGACATGCCGCAGCAACCCGGTCTTTTCGTAGTAGCGCAAGGTGTGAGCGGACAATCCGGTTCGAGTGGCAAACTGCTGGATGCTCAGGCGAACCGGTGCGTCACTTATGGCTTGATGGCCCGCAGGATTACGAACTTCGGCGTCGCCGCGACTTGCTCGATCTTGCCGAACAGCCGCTTGAGCTTGAGGTGGTAGCCCAAGTGGCGGTTGCCGACGATCCATAGTTCGCCACCCTTGCTCAGCGCCGCCTTGGCCTGGGTGAACATGCGCCAGGCAAGGAAGTCGCCGACCACTTGCTGCTGGTGGAAGGGCGGATTGCACAGCACCAGATCCAGTGAATCCGCCGGTTGCTCGGCTAGGCCGTCCCCGGCGCGGATGTCGACCGGTCGCTCGCCGTGAGTCGCCTGCCAGTTCTCCTGGGCCGATTGCACGGCCATGTAGCTTTCGTCCACCAGCGTCAGCCGTGCCTGCGGGTTGCCCAGCGCATAGACGATGCCGAGCACGCCGTTTCCGCAGCCCAGGTCGGCCACGCGCAGATCGCCGAGCGCCTTGGGCAGGTGCGGCAGAAAGGCGCGGGTGCCGATGTCCAGGCCTTCGCGGCAGAACAGGTTGGCGTGGTTGGTCAATTCGATGGCGGGTCGATCGAGGCGGTAGTGCGTGGGGTAGGGCGACCTCGGCATCGGTTTTTCGGCAGGCGTTGCCGTCAGCAAACGCGCCTTCTTCACCGCCAGCGAAGCCTGCACCGGGCCGATGTACTTTTCCAGCAGATCGCCTGCCGCACGTGGCAGGTGCTTGATCATCGCTGCGGCGATCACCTGGGCGCCGGGCGCCAGCTGGCCGTGCAAACGAATCAGTTGTTCTTCCAGCAGCGCCAGGGTTTTCGGCACGCGGATCAGCACGAAATCGAACGGGCCGCTGGCGATTTCGCTGGCGGGAATGAAGACAACGCTGTCGCTGGGCAGACCGTTGCGCGTCAGGTTCTTCTGCAACCCCAGGTGCGCCAGATGGGAGTCGCCACTACTGGTCACCTTCGCTTGGTTCGCCAGCGAGGCGGCCAGGGCGCCGAAGCCGTCGTTGAGAATCAGCATCTGGCTGCCGGCCGGCAAGCCCTGCTCATGTAACTGCCTCAGCAGATACTCGTCGGCGGCATCGAAGGCCTGTAACGGTTCGCTCGGTTGTTCGGGCTGGCGGATCAGATCGAGGCGCGCATACGGGGATTCGAGAATAGGCATAAGAACTGGCGGTGTTTGTCGGCGTCGGAAAGGTGTATCAAGGGACGTGACCCTCGAATCCGCAGATGTCCACGAAGGGAGCGAAGTATGACCGTCAGCGAAGAGAAGTTCACCCGCCAGCGCCTGCTCGAGGTGCAGACGCTGACGCCCAGCCTGTTTACCCTGCGCACCACGCGCGATCCAGGCTTCCGTTTCACCGCAGGACAGTTCGCCCGGCTGGGGGTGCGCAAGCCCAGTGGCAGCATCGTCTGGCGGGCCTATTCGATGGTATCGGCGCCGCACGACGAGTTTCTCGACTTCTTCTCCATCGTTGTGCCGGACGGCGAGTTCACCAGCGAGCTGAGCCGTCTGGAGCCCGGCGACGAGCTGCTGATCGACAAGCAGGCCTTCGGCTTTCTGACCCTGGACCGTTTTCCCGACGGGCGCGATCTCTGGTTACTGGCCACCGGTACCGGGCTGGCGCCGTTTCTCTCGATCCTGCAGGGTTTAGAGGTGTGGGAACGCTTCGAGCGCATCGTGCTTGTCTACAGCGCACGTACCGAAGCGGAGCTGGCGTATCAGCAACTGATCCGCGAACTGCCGGAGCGCGAATATCTGGATGGGCTAGGCAGCAAGCTGACCTACCTGCCGGTCGTCACCCGCGAGCAAGTACCCGGTGCGCTGAACGGGCGCATCACCACGCTGATCGAAAACGGCGAACTGGAACGCGCAGCCGATCTGAAGCTGGAGCCCGAACATTCGCGCATCATGCTCTGCGGCAATCCGCAGATGATCGAGGACACCCGGGCGCTGCTTAAAACACGCGATCTCAACCTGGCGCTGACGAGGAGGCCGGGGCAGGTGGCGGTGGAGAATTATTGGTAGGGCTAAAGGCCGATAAAAGCGCTGTAGGCTTTAAAGCTGGACGAAGAAGCCTAGGGTGAGTCAACCCACCAATGTTCCGGGTCCGAGGCTGTCATGGTGGGCTAAAGCCCACCCTACGGTCGTGGGCGCATTTGGTGTCATAAGTAGGGTGGGCTTCAGCCCACCAACATTGCAGGTCCGACGGCTGCCGCGGTGGACTGACGTGGAGCGCCGCCCCTAAGAAGCCCAGCCTCCAGCCTTAGAAAACGAAAAGCCCCCGCCGGACTAACCGGCGGGGGCTTTTGCTTTCAGCTTCAGGCTTTCAGCTTCAAGCTGCCTTTAAACCACTCCCTGCGCCAGCATGGCGTCCGCAACCTTGACGAAGCCGGCGATGTTGGCGCCTTTGACGTAGTTGATGCGGCCGTTTTCTTCGCCGTAGGCGACGCAAGCGTGGTGGATAGACTGCATGATGCTGTGCAGCTTGGTGTCCACCTCGCCGGCGGTCCAGTGCAGGCGCATGGCGTTCTGGCTCATTTCCAGACCGCTGCAGGCGACACCACCAGCGTTGGAGGCTTTGCCCGGTGCGTAGAGGATGCCGGCCTCGATGAACAGGTCCACCGCTTCCAGGGTGGAAGGCATGTTGGCGCCTTCGGCCACGCAGATGCAGCCGTTCTTGAGCAGGGTGCGCGCGTCTTCGCCGTCCAGTTCGTTCTGGGTGGCGCAGGGCAGGGCGATGTCGCACGGCAGGCCCCACGGACGCTGGTCGGTCAGATAGCTCACGCCGAAATGGGCGCCCATTTCTTCCAAGCGACCACGACGGACATTTTTCAGGTCCATCAGGTAGGCCCACTGCTCTTCGGTCATGCCGTCAGCGAAATGCAGGGTGCCGCCCGAGTCGGACAGGGAAATGACCTTGCCGCCCATCTCCATGACTTTCTGTGCGGCATACTGCGCCACGTTGCCGGAGCCGGAGATCGACACACGCTTGCCTTCGAAGCCGCTGCGCACGCTCTTGAGCATTTCCTGGGCGAAGTAGACGCAACCGTAGCCAGTGGCTTCCGGGCGGATCAGACTGCCGCCGTAGGCCAGGCCCTTGCCGGTGAGCACCGAGGTGAACTGGTTGGACAGGCGCTTGTACTGGCCAAACATGAAGCCGATTTCACGGCCGCCAACACCGATGTCACCGGCTGGCACGTCAAGGTCGGCACCGATGTGGCGGTACAGCTCGCTCATGAACGACTGGCAGAAGCGCATGACTTCGTTGTCGCTCTTGCCCTTGGGGTTGAAGTCCGAGCCGCCCTTGCCGCCGCCCATGGGCAGCGAAGTCAGGGAATTCTTGAAGACCTGCTCGAACGCCAGGAACTTCAGAACGCCAACGTTGACCGAAGGGTGGAAGCGCAGGCCGCCTTTGTACGGGCCGATGGCGCTGTTCATCTGGATGCGGAAACCGCGGTTGACACGTACCTGACCTTGGTCGTCGACCCAGGGTACGCGGAACATGATTGCCCGCTCGGGCTCGACCATCCGCTCTAGAATCCCGGCTTGCATGTAGCGCGGGTTGGCTTCCAGGAAGGGCCAGAGGCTGCGAACGACCTCTTCTACGGCCTGATGGAACTCTGGTTGGTGGGGGTCGCGCTGCTTAACACGGGCAAGAAAGGCGTCAACGGATTCGATCATTTAAAGAGCCCTCGTCGGACCGCTAGCAGCAGTCATTAAAATTTTTTTGGGCGGCGACTCTAACAAACAACTTTTCTACCGTGAAGCTGCGACATGGGTCGAAGTGTCGCAGCTAGATATGTGACCTATCCGCTGTGGGCGTCAAACGCGCGCGCCGATGGGGGGAACTTCGGTGCGTCGGTATGACCGAAAAAAGGAGGCGCTGGTCGCTCTGGCGCGAGGTTTCAGGCCCTTGAGGGCCGCGAATTACAGCTGCAAAACTGCGAGGTTGAAGTTGATTGTCGTGATCATGGGTGTGTCCGGAAGCGGTAAAACGACCATCGGCGAGCAGTTGGCCGCTCGTCTGGGGTGCGGTTTCTCGGATGCCGATGAATATCACGGTCCCGCCAACAAGGCGAAGATGGCCGCCGGAATCCCACTCACCGATGAGGATCGTCAGCCATGGCTGCAGGCGATGCATGACGCCATCGCCGAGTGTGCGCGTCAGGGCCGGGATCGCGTCTTCGCCTGCTCGGCGCTCAAGCATCGCTATCGCGACATACTGCGTGGCGAAGTCGCCGATGTGAGGTTGGTGTTTCTGCACGGGCCTCGTGAGGTGCTGGAAGAGCGTATCGCCAATCGTCGCGGACACTTTTTCGCCGCCACGCTGCTGGATGACCAGCTCGCCACTCTCGAACCGCCAGATAAAAGCGAGGCGCTGATCATGGATATCCGCCAGACGCGGGACGAGCTCGTCGAACAGATCGTCCAGGGGCTCGCTGCGCCAGGATGCAACCAGGACTAGCGTTATGGCTCGCTTGGCCGCATCGAGGCTTGGCGCTTCTGACCAGTAAGAAAGCCGATACGAAAACGGAGCCTTTCGGCTCCGTTTTCGGTTGTGTTACTGCGCCAACTTCTTGTATTTGACGCGATGCGGCTGAGCGGCGGCGTCGCCCAGGCGCTTCTTGCGGTCGGCTTCGTACTCGGTGTAGTTGCCCTCGAAGAAGACGATGTCGCCGTTGTCCTCGTAGGAGAGGATGTGCGTGGCGACCCGGTCCAGGAACCAGCGGTCGTGAGAAATCACGATCGCCGCGCCGGGGAAGTCCAGCAGCGCTTCTTCCAGTGAGCGCAGGGTTTCCACGTCGAGGTCGTTGGACGGTTCGTCGAGCAGCAGCACGTTGGCGCCTTCCTTGAGCGTCAGCGCCAGATGCAGGCGGCCGCGCTCACCACCGGACAGGTCCTTGACGAACTTCTGCTGGTCGCCGCCCTTGAAGTTGAAGCGCCCCACATAGGTACGCGACGGAACTTCGTAGTTGCCGATGCGGATCATGTCCGAGCCATCAGACACCGCTTCCCACACCGTCTTGCTGCCATCCAGGTCCTCGCGGCTCTGGTCGACGCAGGCGACCTGCACGGTATCGCCGAGCTCGATGCTGCCCGAGTCCGGCTGCTCCTTGCCCATGATCATGCGGAACAGCGTGGACTTGCCCGCGCCGTTGCCACCGATCACGCCGACGATGGCGCCCTTGGGCATGCTGAACGAGAGGTCGTCGATCAACACGCGGTCGCCGTAGCCCTTGCAGACGTTCTTGAAGTCGATGACCTTGTCGCCCAGGCGCGCGCCGGCGGGGATGTAGATTTCGTTGGTTTCGGCGCGTTTCTGGAATTCCTGCGACTGCATTTCCTCGAAGCGCTGCAAGCGTGCCTTGGACTTGGCCTGGCGTGCCTTGGCGCCCTTGCGCACCCACTCCAGTTCTTCCTTCATGGCTTTTTCATGGGCCGACTGCTGCTTGGATTCCTGGGCCAGGCGGTTGGATTTGGCTTCCAGCCAACCGGAGTAGTTGCCCTCGTAAGGAATACCCGCGCCGCGGTCGAGTTCGAGAATCCAGCCGGCGACGTTATCGAGGAAGTAACGGTCGTGGGTGATCGCTACCACGGTGCCGGGGAAGTCGTGGAGGAAGTGTTCCAGCCAGGCCACCGAGTCGGCGTCCAGGTGGTTGGTTGGTTCGTCCAGCAGCAGCATGTCAGGTGCCGAGAGCAGCAGGCGGCACAATGCGACACGGCGCTTTTCGCCACCGGACAGGTGCTCGACCTTGGCGTCCCAGGGCGGCAGGCGCAAGGCGTCAGCGGCCACTTCCAGCTGGCGCTCCAGGTTGTGGCCGTCGCTGGCCTGCAGGATGGCTTCGAGCTTGGCCTGTTCGGCGGCCAGCTTGTCGAAGTCGGCATCGGGTTCGGCGTAGGCGGCATAGACTTCATCGAGGCGAGCCTGGGCGTCCTTGATGCTGCTGACGGCCTCTTCAACCACTTCGCGAACGGTCTTGCTCGCGTCGAGCTCGGGTTCCTGGGGCAGATAACCCACGTTCAGCTCGGGCATCGCCCGCGCTTCGCCGTCGAACTCCTTGTCGACGCCGGCCATGATCCGCAACAGCGTGGATTTACCCGCGCCGTTGAGGCCGAGCACGCCGATCTTGGCGCCGGGGAAAAAGGACAGGGAGATGTTCTTGAGAATCTCGCGCTTCGGCGGAACGACCTTGCTCAGCCGATGCATGGTATAGACGTATTGAGCCATGGAAACGAATGCCCGTGACAGAGAAATAGAGGAAGGAAAGCCCCGCCGCTGGGGCGGGTCAGAACAATCCGGCAAAGCTACCGGAATGCTCAGGGCAGGGCAAACCACCGGCCGGCGTCGACATGATGGCATTTTGCCTCTCGACGGGGCATCATTGCTTTCTTTTCGCGTTAGCTGTAAGGCTGTCTCGCCTCAACACACAGGTCCGATCCGCTTGGCCGATACTGATCCCCTTCAGCCGCGAGCGTCCCGTCCCCAGTGGCTTACCCGCCTTGGCCAGCTGGCGGGTCGCGTTCTGTTGCCCAAGCGTTTCGCACTTATCTGGCAGGCGCTGCGCTATTCGGCCGCCGCGCTGGACGCCGTCGAGGAGCGTATTCTCATCAGCGACCTCAGCGGTCGGTTGCAGTACCTCAACAGCCCGGCCGGGATCATGTTCGGCCTGAACAATCGGGACGTGGGGCATTACCGGTTGCAGGAACTGCTGCCGACGCTCGGCCGCCATGCATTCGAGGCGGGCGACACTTATGCCGATCTCTGTCTGGAGCCCGTGCGACGGCTGCAGGATGGCGAAACGCACCTCTATTCCGTGACCCGCCGGGCGTTGTGCCTGGATGGCAATGCGCAGCCGTCCGGTTTCGTCTGGGTCATGCGTGACATCACGCGAGAGCAGCAGGCGCAGACGGCGCTGGCGGAGCGTGAGCGCTTCTGGTCGGAAGTGCTACGCGCGGTCCCCGACACGCTCTACGTGCAGGACCTGGCAGCCGGCAAGCTCTTATTCAGCAATAGCAATCTGGCCTCGCGCCTGGGTTACAGCGAAGAGGAGCGCGGCGAGGACGGTAATCTCTTCTGGCAGCGCATCAGCCATCCGGACGAGCGGGAATACATCGCGCGGTTGATCGCTCTGCGTGGCTCGATGACCGATGCGCAAGGTCAGGAGTGCCTGCTGCGTTGGCGCCACCGCAACGGCAAATGGCACTGGTTCAACGTTTCCGAACAGGTGCTGGCGCGTGATGAGCAGGGGCGCGTGCAGCGCCTGATCGGCGTCGCGCGGGACGTCACCGCGAACATCGAACACAGCCATTCGCTACGCGACAGCGAGCGTCGTTACCGCATGCTTGCCGACAGCCTGCGCGATTTGATTTTCACCACCGACAGCCGGGTGCGTATCAACTACATCAGCCCGTCGGTGCAAACCATGCTGGGCTACAGCCCGGAGTGGGCGGCCCGTCATGGGTTCGAGCAGCTAGTGACCAAGCCGCGCCAGGCCGCTGCGTTCTACGACCTGATGCGCAGGGTGCGCAAGGCTTCGGCCAATCCGGCCGCGCTCGCTGAACTCGGCCAGAGCCTGCAAGGCGAAACGCTGTACTTCGACTGCGTCGCGGCCGATGGTCGTGCCGTCGCGGTCGAGTTGCGAGTCATGCTGATCTGGAACGAAAACAATCGCTTCGACGGCACCTTGTGCATCGCCCGCGATATCAGCGAGCAGCGCCAGGCGGAAAAAGAGCTGCGCCGCGCGGCGACGGTATTCGATCACTCCACCGCTGCCATCGTGGTCACCGATCCGGCTGGCCAGATCGTCCAGGTCAACGCTGCGTTCCAGCGCATTACCGGTTATCGCACCGAGGAAATACTGGGTCGGCTGCCTACTGCGCTCAGCGCGGATCGGCAGCAAACCAGCCAGATGGCGTTCGTGCGTGACCGCATCCTTCAGGTTGGCACCTGGGAGGGTGAGTTCTGGCTCAAGCGCAAGGACGGCGACACCTATCCCTGCTGGGTCGGCATTACCGCCGTGCGCGATGCCGAAAACGACCTGGTCAGCTATGTGTGCTTCTTCAGCGACATGAGCGAACACAAGGCCAACGAGAAGCGCATTCATCGCCTGGCCTATTACGACGGCCTGACCCAACTGCCCAACCGGACGCTGTTTCAGGATCGCCTGCACAGCAGCCTGCAACTGGCGGCACGTCGCGGCAGTTGGGTGGTGTTGATGTTCCTTGACCTGGATCGCTTCAAGCCGATCAACGATTCGCTGGGCCACGCTGCCGGCGACCGGATGCTCAAGGATGTTGCGGAGCGGCTGGCCTCGTGTGTCGAGGAGGACGATACGGTGGCGCGCATGGGTGGCGACGAGTTCACCTTTCTTCTACGCCCCAGCAGCGATCGCGACGAAGCGTTGAGCCGCGCGATCCATGTCGCCGAACGCATTCTGGCCAGCCTTGGCGAGCCATTCGTGTTGTCGGGCCGGGAGTTTTTCGTCACCGCCAGCATCGGCATCGCGCTCAGTCCGCAGGATGGCGACGACCTCAGCCAGTTGATGAAGAACGCCGATACGGCGATGTATCACGCCAAGGAGCGCGGCAAGAACAACTTCCAGTTCTACCAGGCTGAAATGAATGCCCGGGCGCTGGAGCGTCTGGAACTGGAAAGCGATCTGCGCCATGCGCTCGAACAGCAACAGTTCGTGCTGCATTACCAGCCGCAATTTCTCGTCGATGGCCGCACCCTGACCGGCGTCGAGGCGCTGCTGCGCTGGCAGCACCCGCTTCGTGGCCTTGTCCCGCCGGACGATTTCATCCCGGCGCTGGAAGAGCTCGGGCTGGTGGTCGAAGTGGGTGACTGGGTGCTGCGCGAAGCCTGTCGGCAGATCGGCGAGTGGCAGGCGCAGGGGCTGGTCGTGCCGAAAGTCTCGGTGAACCTGTCCGCCAGACAGTTCTCCGATGGTCGTCTCGGTCAGCGCATCGCGGCGGTGCTCGATTCCAGCGGCATCCTGCCGGGCCGGCTGGAGCTGGAGCTGACCGAGAGCATCCTGATGCAGGATGTGAACGGCGCGATGCGCACCCTCGACTCGCTCAAGCGGCTCGGGCTTTCCATCGCGATCGATGATTTCGGCACGGGCTATTCCTCGCTGAATTACCTCAAAGCGTTCCCCATCGATGTGCTGAAGATCGACCGCAGCTTCGTCGACGGCGTGCCGGCCGGCGAGCAGGATACGCAGATCGCCCACGCCATCATCGCCATGGCGCACAGCCTCAGGCTGTCGGTGATCGCCGAAGGGGTGGAAACACAGGCCCAACTGGATTTCCTGCGCGAGCATGACTGCGATGAGGTGCAGGGTTATTTCCTTGGGCGCCCAATGCTGGCCAACGGACTGTCGGTCTATTTGCGTGGGAACGAAAAAGATCGATAAAAACGGCTGAAGGCTGAACGAGCGGCGTACTTCTACGGCTGTTGGGGGCGAGCTGAAGCGGAGCGTTACCCGGTCCACTCTGGGTTTCGGAGCGTCCAGCTTCCAGCGCTTTTTCTCGTCTTTCGTTCTCAGCGCTCATGTTGCCCATGACCACAGTTCATACCCGCGATCCGGTGGATGGGGTAGAATCCGCGCCTCTTTATCTACCGCCAGCTGATTCTCAGGGGACCGCCATGTTCAGCCGTGATTTGACCCTCGCCAAGTATGACGCCGATCTTTTCGCTGCCATGGAGCAGGAAGCCAAGCGCCAGGAAGACCACATCGAGCTGATCGCCTCGGAGAACTACACCAGCCCGGCGGTGATGGAAGCCCAGGGTTCGGTCCTGACCAACAAATACGCCGAAGGCTATCCGGGCAAGCGCTACTACGGTGGTTGCGAGTACGTCGACATCGTCGAGCAGTTGGCCATCGACCGCGCCAAGGAGCTGTTCGGCGCCGACTACGCCAACGTCCAGCCGCACGCCGGCTCCCAGGCTAACGCCGCCGTCTACCTGGCGCTGCTCAGCGCCGGCGACACCATCCTCGGCATGAGCCTGGCCCACGGCGGCCACCTGACCCACGGCGCATCGGTTTCCTCCTCCGGCAAGCTGTACAACGCCGTGCAGTACGGCATCAACGACCAGGGCCTGATCGACTACGACGAAGTTGAGCGCCTGGCCGTCGAGCACAAGCCGAAGATGATCGTTGCCGGTTTCTCCGCCTACTCGCAGAAGCTGGATTTCGCCCGTTTCCGCGAAATCGCCGACAAGGTTGGCGCCTACCTGTTCGTCGACATGGCTCACGTGGCCGGTCTGGTCGCCGCTGGCGTCTACCCGAACCCGGTACCCTTTGCCGACGTGGTTACCACTACCACTCATAAGACCCTGCGCGGCCCGCGTGGTGGCTTGATCCTCGCGCGCGCCAATGCCGAGATCGAGAAGAAGCTCAACTCTGCAGTCTTCCCTGGTGCCCAAGGCGGCCCGCTGGAGCACGTCATCGCGGCCAAGGCCGTGTGCTTCAAAGAAGCCCTGCAGCCGGAGTTCAAGGAATACCAGCAGCAAGTGGTGAAGAACGCCCAGGCCATGGCTGAAGTGTTCATCCAGCGCGGCTTCGACGTGGTTTCCGGCGGTACCCAGAATCACCTGTTCCTGCTCAGCCTGATCAAGCAGGACATCACCGGTAAAGACGCCGACGCGGCGCTGGGCAACGCTCACATCACCGTGAACAAGAACAGCGTGCCAAACGATCCGCGCTCGCCTTTCGTCACTTCCGGTCTGCGCATCGGTACCCCAGCGGTCACCACCCGCGGCTTCAAGGAAGCCGAGTGCCGCGACCTCGCTGGCTGGATCTGCGACATCCTCGACAAGATGGGTGACGAGTCGGTGATCGAAGCGGTACGTGGCAAGGTCGAAGCGGTCTGCGCCAAGTTCCCGGTCTACGGTAAGTAATAGTCAGCGCAGCATGGAGAAGCCCGGTATTTGCCGGGCTTTTTCGTTTCTGCCTCGAATGAATTCGCAGCCTTCAGCAAATATCCGTGGAGCCTCGATGCAGCTCAGACACAAGATCGCCGCGCTCAGCATCCTGCCACTGCTGCTGGCCGTGGCGGTGGTCTGCGCGCTGGTGCTGTTCCAGAACCAGCGCCTCGGTGAGCAACAGGCGCAACTGATCGAAAGCAGCATCCTGGCGAGCAAGCAGGCCGAGCTGAAGAATTATGTCGAAATGGCGCTCAGCACCATCGATCCGCTCTACGACACGGGCCTCGACGATGAAGAAACCCAACGGAAGGTGCTCGCCGCGTTAGGGCGCTTCAGTTTCGGCAGCGACGGCTACTTCTTCGTCTACGACCGCAACGGACGCAGCCTGATGCATCCACGACAGAGCGAGCTGGTCGGCAAGGACCTGTGGAATATGACCGACCCCAACGGGCTGCCGGTGATCCAGGCCCTGATGCACAGCGCCGAGACCGGCAAAGGCTTCCAGCGCTACGTCTGGCAGAAGCCCTCGACCGGCCAGTTCGCGGCGAAACTGGCCTATGTGGTGATGCTCGAACGCTGGGGCTGGATGCTCGGCACCGGCATCTACCTCGAGGATGTGGAACAGGCGATTCTGCAGGTGCGTGAAGAGGTCGCCGCCGGCATCCATACCACCATGCTGGCGATCGCCGCCGTGGCGCTAGTGGCCGTATTGCTGGTGTTCGCCAGCGGGCTGACGTTGAACGTCAGTGAGCGGCGGCTGGCCGATCGCAAGCTGCAACTGCTGACCCAGCGGATCGTCAGCCTGCAGGAAGAAGAGCGCTCGCGCGTATCCAGAGAGTTGCATGACGGCATCAGCCAATTGCTGGTGTCGGTCAAGTTTCAGTTCGAGCTCGCCAGTCACGAACTGGCCAGCGGCAATCCCAAGGCACAGACGACCCTGGATACGGGCGTCGAGCGGCTGGCCGGGGCGATTGGCGAGGTGCGGCGAATCTCTCACGACCTGCATCCCTCGCTGCTCGACACGCTGGGTTTATCGTCGGCGATTGGTCAACTGGTGGCTGAGTTCGGGCAGCGTAGCGGGCTGAACATGCGCTACAACAATTCGCTGGGCGACAAAGATCCGGATGATTCGGTGGCCGTCGCGCTGTTCCGAGTGTTGCAGGAGGCGCTGACCAATATCGAACGGCACGCCGTGGCTCAGGCCGTTCACATCAGCCTGGACGGGGACGAAGCCTCGGTGCGCTTGCGTGTGCGGGACGACGGCATCGGCTTCGACCCGCGCCGGCTCGACAGCATCAAGGGCAGCGGTATCGGTCTGCGCAACATCCGCGAGCGGGTGGAGCACTTTGGCGGGCGCTTCAGCCTGCTGTCAGCCGCCGGCGGTACCGAGCTGGACGTGACCTTGCCGGCACGGGCCGGCTGATAATCAGGAAATTCCAATAACAAGAGGCTCGCTCGATGAACCCGCAAACTCCCATAAAGGTGGTACTGATCGACGACCATGCCTTGGTTCGGGACGGCATCCGCGCCTTGCTGATGGCCGTGCCCGAACTGGATGTGGTGGGGGAGGCCGGCTGCGGCACCGAGGCGATCGAACTGCTCGAACAGGTGTCGGCAGACGTGGTGCTGATGGACATCGGGCTGAAGGACGTCAACGGTCTGGAACTGACGCAATCGCTGCGCAAGCGCTTTCCAGGGATTCGCGTGCTGATTTTGAGCATGTACGACAATCAGGAGTACGTGACCACCTCGATGAAGGTTGGTGCCTGCGGTTACGTGCTGAAGGATGCGCCATCGCGCGAGATCGTCGTCGCGATCGAAGCCATTGCCGCCGGAGATACCTATTACGGCGAGGGGATTGCCGAGAAGCTGGCCAGCCGGGGCGCCGAAGAACGCGAGCTGACGCCGCGCGAACGCGAAGTGCTGCTCATGCTCGCCCAGGGGCACAACAACAAGACCATGGCGCGCGCGCTGCAGATCAGCGTGCGTACGGTGGAAACCCATCGGTTGAGCATCCGCCGCAAGCTCGACATCGATAGGCCGGCCGATCTGATGAAACATGCCATGGTGCATGGCTGGCTACCGGGACAGCACTAACGGCGGTGATCAGGCTCAAACGCAGGCGGTGTGGCCTATCTGGCACGCCGGGCCGCGAGGTCGAACGCCAACAATAGCTTTCCGGAATCTGCATGTCTGACAAAACACTCAGAGTGAAACCTCCGCCTCCATTGGTTTACCTGACCTTCATCGGCTGTGCCTGGGGATTGGCGAGAGGGGTGCCGCTCGACCTGCCGGCGCACGAGCTGCCGTCTGCTGCCGGCTGGGCCTTGATCGTGTTGGGCGTTCTGCTGATGGGCTGGGCGGCATGGGAGATGTTTCGCCATCGCACCACCATCAATCCCTATGGCAAACCGAGCAGCCTGTTGCAGCACGGGCCATTCGGCTTTTCGCGCAACCCGATCTACCTGGCCGATACGATGATCTACTGCGGCATTGCGCTGCAGCTCGCCAGTCTCTGGCCCTGGCTGCTGCTACCCTTGCTGTTTCTCTGCATGCAGCGCACCGTAATCGTCCACGAAGAGCATTTGCTGACGAGCCTGTTTGGCGACCAGTACCGCACCTATCGGCGGCGTGTGCGCCGTTGGCTCTAAGCGCCGTTGAGCAAGCGGGCTCGTCTTATCCGTTCACACAAGGTTTACCGGGAGCCGGAACCATGACCGAAAACACTCACGACCGTCGGCGCTTCCAACGTATCGACTTCGACGCCGTAACCGAGCTCGTCCAGGGCCAGAACCGCTGGCCGGTCGAGCTGCACGACCTGTCATTGAAAGGTTTGCTGGTCCATCGCCCGGCAAGCTGGGATGCCGACCCCGCGCAACCCTTCCATGCGCGGATTCGTCTATCCGACGATGCGGAGGTCCGCATGGAAGTCGAGATGGCGCATGCCGAAGACGAGTTGATCGGCCTGGTCTGTCGCCATATCGATGTCGAATCGATCAGTCACTTGCGGCGTCTGGTGGAGCTCAATCTGGGTGACGAGGCGCTTTTGGAGCGGGAGCTGACGGCGTTGGGTGAGTAATAAAGCAGCTTGAAGCTGGAAGCTTGAAGAAAAATCGCTTGGCGGGTTGCGCCTGGGGAGCATGACGCTTCCGGTTTCCAGTTTTACTCGAACAGCGCATCCAGCGCCTGTTCGAGCCGCGTTACCGCGATGATCTGCAGCCCGGCCGGCGCTTCTTTCGGCGCATTGCCCTTGGGCACGATGGCGCGTTTGAAACCATGCTTGGCCGCCTCCTTCAGGCGTTCCTGGCCGCTGGGCACCGGGCGGATCTCGCCGGACAGGCCCACCTCGCCGAACACCAGCAGATCGGTATCCAGCGGGCGGTTGCGCAGGCTGGAAATCACTGCCGCCATCAGCGCCAGGTCCGCCGCCGTCTCCAGTACCTTCACGCCGCCCACCACGTTGATGAACACGTCCTGGTCGTAGGTCGGGATGCTGCCGTGGCGGTGCAGTACGGCGAGCAGCATGGCCAGGCGGTTCTGGTCCAGGCCCAGGGTGACGCGACGTGGATTGGCCATGTGGCTGGTGTCGACCAGCGCTTGTACTTCCACCAGCATCGGTCGGGTGCCTTCCCAGGTGGCCATGACCACGCTGCCGGGCACCGCTTCCTGGGCGCGGGTGAGAAAGATCGCTGAAGGGTTGGTGACTTCCTTAAGGCCCTTGTCGGTCATGCCGAACACGCCCAGTTCGTTGACCGCGCCGAAGCGGTTCTTCACCGCGCGAAGCAGGCGCAGGCGGCCGTCGGATTCGCCCTCGAAATACAGCACGGTGTCGACCATGTGCTCGAGCACGCGCGGGCCGGCCAGCGCGCCTTCCTTGGTTACGTGACCGACCAGAAAGATCGCTGTGCCGCTCTGCTTGGCAAAGCGCACCAGCAGCGCCGCGCTTTCACGCACCTGGGCCACGCCGCCGGGCGCCGACTGCAACTGCTCGGTGAAGATGGTCTGGATCGAGTCGATCACCATCACCTTGGGCTTTTCCAGCCGCGCGGTGGCGATGATGGCTTCGATGCAGGTTTCGGTCATGACTTTGAGTTTGTCCTGCGGCAGGTCCAGGCGCCGCGCGCGCATGGCCACCTGCTGTTGCGATTCCTCGCCGGTGACGTAGAGCGCCGGGAAGCGCTGGGCGATGGCGCAGAGCGTCTGCAGCAGGATGGTCGATTTGCCGATGCCCGGATCACCGCCGATCAGCACCACCGAACCGTCCACCAGGCCGCCGCCGAGGACGCGGTCCAGCTCGCCGGAGGCCGTGGAGAAGCGCGGCACTTCCTCGACGCTGACTTCAGCCAGGGTCTTGATATTGGCCTGGTCGCCGGCCCAACTGGCTCGCCCCGAGGGGGGAGCGGCGCCTTCGATGACGGTTTCCACCAGGGTATTCCAGGCGCCACAGTCGCCGCATTGCCCGGCCCACTTGGGAAAGGTCGAGCCGCATTCGGTGCAGCCGTAGATGCGCTTGGCCTTGGCCATGGAAACTCCGAGTCGGGGAAAGGGAGTCGCATGATAGCCGCTGACTTGACCGCCATCAGCCACAATTGGGCATCTCTAAAAACTACCTGCGTTGCCATCGCTGCGTTGAAAGCAGGCTCGTGCGCGAGTCCGATCAAAATGCGCAGTTACAATGCGTAAACTGCGCTTTTTTCGCCTGTTTTCACCTTGCGCTGGCTGCCTCGCCTACGTTTTTTAGAGGTGCCCAAAGGGCGCATGAGGCGCCAGACTGTTCAAAATCCTTCCGGAGCGAGACCTATGCGCCATCTGCTGTTTCTACACCTACTGGGCGCCAGCGTCTGGGTCGGCGGCCATCTGGTGCTGTTGTTCAGTGTATTGCCCGGTGCGTTGCGCGGGCGCGACGTGCAGCCGGTACGCCATTTCGAGCAGCTTTACGAGCGGGTCGGCATTCCGGCCTTGCTGCTGCAGATCGTCACCGGAATCTGGCTGGCAGGGCGCTGGCTGCCGCATTCGCAGTGGTTCGGCGACTCGCCCATCGCACACCTGGTCCAGGCCAAGCTGATCCTGTTGGGCTTTACCGCCTTGCTTGGTGTGCACGCGCGGCTGGCGCTGATACCGAAGCTGAACGCGCAACGCCTGCCGCAGTTGGGCGTGCATATTGTGTTGATCACCCTGACGGCGGTGGCGTTCGTCTGGGTGGGATCGGGGTTCAGGTTCGGTGGGTTGTTCTAGCAGGCCGTCAAAACCCACCGCCAACGGCCTCGCCCAGCAGGCATGTGCGAGCACGCGGCTGGTCGTACGCTAGGGGCCGAACTTGTTCGGCCTTTGTGAACCGGCGGCCGGATGAGTCCGGCCCTGCAGGTCCAGGCCGTTGAGTGAGTTTGTTCGTCGGGTTACGCCTTCGGCTAATCCGACCTACAACTGATACGTGGCCGGTCGTAGGGCCGAACTTGTTCGGCCTTTGTGAACTGACAGCCGAATGCATTCGGCCCTGCAGGTTAGCGGGCCGTTGAGCCCGTCGTGGCGGCGGGCTTGGTTCCTGGACGGCTTAGCCGCAGCAGCCGCCACAGCAACTGCCGGAGGCACGCTTGAGGTCTCGGGCGATATCGTCCTTCAAGGCCACGCGCTCCTGCTTGAGCACCTCAAGCGCCGTGTCGTCCAGGTTCTCGGCGTTGCAGATGCGCTTGTCCAACGCTTCGTATTCCTCGGCCTTGCGGGCGAAGAGCGGATTTTCCATACGCAATTTCTGCAGCTGCTCGCGCTTTTCTGGGAAGTCCTTGATCAATGCGGGATGTTCGACGTGCATGGAGCTGCTCCGGAATGTACAGGGAGCCGCTACCTTAGCGTTGCGGCCGATATAGCCGGTTGACGGCGATCAAGCGATCGATATCCTCGCGCACCAGCCATCGGAGCGCGGCCTGCTCTGGTATGCGTTCCGAAGGGTGCCTATGCTCTACCACGGTTGTTACGCCGTGCTTCGACGGCATTCCGATGCAAGTCCATTACCGTAAGGATTTTTCGATATGAGTCTAATCAGCGAATTCAAGGCGTTTGCCGTCCGGGGCAATGTCATCGACATGGCCGTGGGCATCATCGTCGGCGCAGCCTTCACCAAGATCGTTTCGTCCTTCGTTGCGGATGTGGTCACCCCGCCGCTGGGATTGTTGATTGGTGGTGTGGACTTCTCGGACCTGGCCATTGTGCTAAAACATGCCGTAGGCGATACGCCGGCAGTCACCCTGAGCTACGGACGCTTCGTCCAGACGGTATTCGACTTCACCATCGTGGCCTTCGCCATCTTCCTGGCGGTCAAGGCCATCAACCACCTCAAGCGCAAGGAAGCCGAAGCGCCTTCCGCTCCGCCTGCGCCCACCAAGGAAGAGGTGCTGCTAACCGAAATTCGCGATGCATTGCGTGCGCAGAACAGGTCCTAACGCACCACTAACCGCCTGAGCCAATCCAGCAGCACGCTGGGTAACAGCTCCGGCCGGGGCAGCAGGGCGTACTGCCCGGCACCGAAAATGCCGGGCAGGTAGTTGGCGGCCTGGCGGTCGATGGTCAGGCAGAAGGTCGAGATGCCTTGCAACGAGGCTTCGGTGACGGCCTGGCGCATGTCTTCCACGCCGTAGCGGCCTTCGTACTCGTCCTTGTCGTTCGGCTTGCCGTCCGAGAGCAGCAATAGCAGTCGATGACTGGCGCTTTGCCGCAACAGGCCGCTGCTGGCGTGACGGATGGCAGCCCCGGCGCGGGTGTAATGTTCGGGCTCCAGCGCGCTGATGCGCAGCGCCACGTCATTGCTGAACGCCTCGTCGAAGCCTTTGACCTCACGAACAATGACCGCATCCGGGCCTTCCCCGGAAAACGCCTGCACGGCATAGGGCTCGCCCATGCCGTCGAGGGCGATGCAGACCAGCAGCAGGGCCTCGCGCTCCACATCGATGATGCGCCGGTTAGCCGATATCCAGCCGTCGGTCGAGCCGCTGATATCGATCAGCAGGATGATGGCCAGATCCCGCTCCGCCGTGCGGCGGGTCTGGTACAGGGCTTCGGACAGCGAACCGCCGGCCCGGAAGTCGGCGTAACTGTCGATATAGGCGTCCAGGTCGATCTCGTCGCCGTCCAGTTGCCGCCTGCGAGTGACGCGGCGGGCGCTGAGCAGCTCGAAGTGCCGCCTGATCTGGCCGAGCAGCGCGCGATGTTCGTTCAGCGTGTCGTCCACCCATTGCTGGGAGCCGGGCAGATTGGGCAGCACCCGCACGGTGGCTCCGGGCTGGCGGTAATGCCCGGCGCGGTAGTCCCATTCAGGGTAGTGCAGCCCACGGCCTTCAGCCTTGGCGCGCTTGAGTTGCATGAGGGTATTGGCATCCGGCGGGTCGTCGGAGATCAGCACTTCTTTCGGCCTTCCCGGCGTCGCTACCAATCGTGCCTCGGGCAGTTCGGAAAGCATGTCGCCATATTCGTCGGCGCTGACGTCCTCGTCGCGGTCCACGGGGCGGTTCATTCCCAGCGGGTCCTCGGCATGCTGGTGCGGTTCATCGGCCTGGACCATGAAGATGCCGTCGTCAGGGTCATCTTCGTCTTCCTTCGCCTCGCGCACCTGCGGGCGGCGCGGGAGAGTGGCGCTGCGTGGCGCGGTGGCATTCGAGTCGGCGGTTGGTGATTCCTCGGTCAGTCTGGCCTTGGTGCTTCCGGGCGCGGCGGGAAACAGGGTGCCGGTCCACCAGTCGCGCAGCAGCGGGGCATTGCCGCCGGAGCGGTCTTCGGCTGACAGACCCAGATCGGCCAGCAGCGCTTCGGCCAGTTGCAGTGATTGCGCGGGCGATTCGCTCAGCGGGAAGTCTGCCGGCGCCGGGCCGCACGGACTGTCGAGCAATTGCCTGAGCAGGATTTCCAGCGGTTGGCGTGAGCGGGAAAAAGCCGACAGCGGCGGGCGGCGTTGCAGACAGAGCTGGCGCAGCCGCTCGACTGCGGGCGCCATGCCGGGCATCGACTGCACAAGCAACTCGTCCACCGCCCAGGCTTCGAGCAGCAGATAGGCATCGGCCAGCAATGGCGATAGCGCTGGCTGGACCGCTTCAGCGGTGCCGCGCCGGGCCCGCAGGGCTTGTTGCAACGCCATGACGCGGTAGGCTTCGGCGCCAAGCACCAGATCATCCAGTCCGGAATCAGCCGGCAACCACAGGCGCCGGCCGTCGGTGGCGGGAATCGGCTGCTGCTGCCAGGGCACCTGGGCGCGGCGGAAACAGCGCGCCAGCAGGGTCGGCGTGGCGGGCGGTTGGGCGATTCTGATCGGGTAGCTGGTGCCGGTTACCGCTGTGATCAACAGATCCAGGCGCGGCGCAATATCGGCAAGAACGGCGGTTGGCGGGCCTTTCGGCAACGGGCGATAACGGCGCCATAGCTTCTGCGCATAAATGGTCGCATGGCGCGCGGCGTCGCTGACCAGCTCTTCGGCTTCAGCCATGGCAGGCTGCTAGACGAAGGTGCCGTCAACCAGGTCGCGCAGGGCGCTGACCATGGACGGCTCGTCCGATAGCGGTGAGACGATGGCCGCATAGCAGGCGTCGCGTACTGGAATGCCGCAGCCGACTAGCGTGCCGGCGGCGATCAACAGGCGTGTGCTCGGCACTTCCGCCAGGCCACGGTCGCGCAACTGGCGAATACGTTCGGCCAGGCTCACCAGTCCTCGCGCCATCGCCGCTTCGACACCACTTTCACGCTGCACGATCAGCGCCTCCTGTTCGGCTGCGGGAAAGTCCAGGTCCATCGCCACGAAACGCTGGCGGGTGCTGGGTTTCAAGTCCTTGAGCATGCGCTGGTAGCCGGGGTTGTAGGACACCACCAGCTGGAAGCCGGGCGCGGCGGTGACGTTCTCGCCGGTCTTGTCGATGGGCAGCGTGCGCCGGTAGTCGGTCAGGGCGTGCAGCACCACCACGGTGTCCTGGCGTGCCTCGACCACCTCGTCCAGGTAGCAGATAGCCCCCTCGCGAACGGCGCGGGTCAGCGGCCCGTCCTGCCAGACGGTGCCGTCATGGCGGATCAGGTAGCGGCCGATGAGGTCGCTGGCCGCTAGGTCGTCGTGGCAGGGGATGGTGATCAGTGGTCGGCCCAGCCGCCAGGCCATGTGCTCGACGAAGCGGGTCTTGCCGCAGCCGGTCGGGCCTTTGAGCATCACCGCCAAACCGCGTGCATGGCAGTGCTCGAACAGCGTCACTTCATTGCCGGAGGGTTGATACCAGGGCTCGTCTGCCATTGGTTGCGCATTCAGGTTGCGCACCGCCTCGTCCATGCCCACCTCAGAGCGCCCGGTCGGCAGCGACACCGCCGTGCATCGACTGCTCGTCAGTCACCGGCTCGAAGCGTGGTCGGTAGCGGAAGAAATCGTAGATATACAGCCCTACGCCGATGGAAAAGATGCTTGCCGTGGAAACCAGCATCAAAAAGTGGATTTGAATCTTCAACTGCACGTCCAGATAGCCCATGCCCATGATCCGCTCCAGATACACCTGGCCAATCCCGGCGGTGGCGAAGGAGAGGGTCATGCCGAACATGCCGCCCAGTTGCAGCCAGAACGCCCAATAGCCGATGGTGGTGCCCTGGTCGGGACGCTTGTGGGTGAGCGAGGGCAGAGCGTAGCTGATCATCGCCAGGACGATCATGGCGTAGGCGCCGTAAAACGCGGCGTGGCCGTGCATGGCAGTGATCAGGGTGCCGTGGGTCCACTTGTTGATGCTCGGCCAGGTATGGGCCAAGCCCAGCAGGCCGGCGCCGAACAGGGTGAACACGGTGCTGCCCAGCGTCCAATGCAGAGCCAGTACGTTGGGGTGCCGCAGCCCCGAACGACGCATGGCACCGTAGGCATACATGGCCATGCCGACGATGGCCAGTGGCTCCAGCAGGCTGAAGAAGCCGCCAATCGGCAGCCAGTACTGTGGCACGCCAACCCAGTAGTAATGGTGTGCGGTACCGAGGATGCCGGCGATGAACACCAGGCCGACGATCACGTACAGCCACTTCTCCAGTACCTCGCGGTCGGCGCCGGACAGGCGGATCAGCAGGTAGGCGAGGAAGGCGCCCATGATCATCATCCACACGCCTTCGACCCAGAGGTGAATGGTCCACCAGCGGTAGAAGATCGACACCGTGTAGTTCTCGTAATGCAGCAGCGCCGGGAAGAACAGTACGGCGGAGCTGACCAGCCCCAGCAGCAGCACGCCTTCGGTGGTGGTGAAGCGCCCGGACTTCCTGATCGTCATGCCGATGTTGTAGAGGAAGATCAGCATGCAGATGACGATCACGATCTTGTGCGGCAGCGGCTGCTCTAGCAGCTTATTGCCGGTGCCGTAGCGGAACAGGTAACCGATGATGGCGGTGACGCCCATGGCGGTCCACAGACCAAGCTGGATGTAGGCGAGCTTGGTGCTGTGCAGTTCGGTCCGCGACTCGTCCGGCACCATCCAGTAGGTCGCACCCATGAAGCCGGTGAGCACCCAGACGATCAGCAGGTTGGTGTGGATCACCTTGGTGACGTCGAACGGCAGGATGTTCAGCAGTGGATCGGGCCCCAGGTATTTGGCCGCCGAGAGCAGGCCGAACACCAGTTGCAGGCCGAACAACACCATGGCGACCGCGAAGTACCAGTAAGCGACGGACTGTGATTTGTAGCGCATGGCCAACCCTCTGCAGGTGCCGTTCCGCCGGGGCGTAGCCCGTAGCGGAACCGTTTTTATTTGAATGTCGCGAGGTATGCGACCAAGTGGTCCAGCTGTTCGGACGTGAGCGAGTCGGCATAGGTGGTCGGCATGAACGAAGTGCCGCCTGCCGAAAACATTTCACCGGGATACAGATAGGCGCTGGGCGTGACGATGGATTCGCGGATATAGGCTTCGACGCTGTCGGCGCTGCCCCGGTAATCCGGCGAGGCCATCGCCTGTTCGGCCCGCGATGCCAGGCCGGCCAGCGTAGGTCCGGCGAGGTTCACGCCCGGCGCGATCGAATGGCAGGCATTGCAGGCCGGAGACGCGGTGCGGAAAACGGCTTCGCCCAGGGCGATGGGGTCTTCGCCGCCGCTGACCGGACGAGCGCCCGGCGGCAGTTGTTCGTCCGTGTGGCCGGGGCCGGAGGCGTCCTGCTGCGCCAGGGTCAGGTCGGTACCGGGAATCGATGAGCCTGTTACCAGGATCGGTCGTGGCGGCCAGCCCTGGTTGTCGACATTGGCGACCCAGTCGAAAAAGGCGATCAATGAGGCGATTTCTTCATCGGAGAGGTTCTGGTTCGGCATCAGGCGGCGATGACGCTGCTCGTCGTAGAACTTCTCGGGATTCTTCAGGAAGGCGGTGAGATAGGGCGCGCCGCGGTGCTGGGAGATCTTCGTCAGATCCGGCGCGTAATAGGCGCCTTCGCCGAAGAGGGTGTGGCAATTGATGCAGTTTTTCTGGTGCCAGACATCCTTGCCGCGGGTGACTTCGGGCGTGATGGAGTCGGCGTGGGTCAGCTCCGGAAACTGTCGATGGCTGTCCAGCGTGAGCCCGAGAAAGGCCACCGATGCGACAACCGTGGAGATGATGGCGAAGGAACGCGTTTGTCGTTTGTTCATTGCGGGGCCTCAACGGCTGGTCAAACGCCGATGCCTGTCCAGTGGTAGATGCCGATGCCGCCGGCATAGAGAACGGCGGTGGCCATCAACGCCAGGACCACGAAACTGAGTATTCGGAACGCTTTTTCCACGACCGCATTCTCCCGTTGGTGAGGTGGCTGCACATTTCTCCGTTAGGCCCCGTCAGGGACCGCGGGGCAGGCGTTGGATCGTGACCAGGGTGACGGTGTCGGCGATTACCTGCAGCGCATGTTCGACGCCCTCGGCCAGATACATAAGCTCGTTGCTATGAAGTGCCTGCCAGCGACCTTCTACCTGAACTTCAATGAGGCCTTGAAGGCAATGGATGGTGACCGGGCCGGCCACGCTATGGCTGGGGACGATGTGGCCAGCTTTGAGCACCAAACGCATGACTTCGAGACTGGGCGTACTGACCAGCGCCTGGGAGCGCAGCTCGGGCAACGGGTTTGCGTCGAGTATTCCGATCACTTCGCCAGACTGTGCGTGTTTCAATGCCATAGGTGCTTGGCCGTTGCTGCTTGGTTTGAATTGAGGCTAGTGAAGGGGTTGGGAACTGTCCAAGGCGGCGAGACGAGCGGTTCGCTCACTCAGGCGGGGAACGGCAGGAGAAGGCCCGGCGCGGGCGCGCCGGGCATCGAGTGGCTTATTCCGGCTTCGGCGTGTTCGCGGTGCTGGCTGGCAGCAGCGGGTAGGCCACCTGCGGTTGCTCGCCGGTCAGGCTATGCAGGAAGGCAGTGATCGCTTTGACTTCGTTCTCCTTGAGCTGACGGCCCAGCTGACTGTCACCCATGATGGCCACGGCCTGTTCCAGATCCCAGACCTCGCCGCTGTGGAAGTACGGCGGCGTCAGTGCGATGTTGCGCAGCGGTGCGGCGCGGAACACGTATTCGTCGGCGGCGGTATTGGTCACGGCGAAGCGGCCCTTGTCATCTTCCGGCAGGATCTCGGCGCCCGGCTTCTTGATCACGCCGAAGGGAAAGTAGCTCTGACCGCCAACGTTGACGCCGTTGTGGCAGGCAACGCAGCCGGCATCCATGAACAGCGCCAGGCCTTCCTTCTGCTGCGCATCCAACGCCTTGTCGTCGCCCTTGAGGAAGCGGTCGAACGGCGAGTGCGGTGTGGTCAGGCTGACTTCGAAGGCTTCCAGGGCATAGGCCATGTTGTCGAAGCTGATCGGGTCCTTGTCGTTGGGGAACGCCTTGGTGAACTCGGCGACGTAATCGGGAATGCTCTTGAGTGTCGCTTCCACGCGTTCGGGTGTGCTGTTCATCTCGACGCTGGCCTGCACCGGGCCCTTGGCCTGTTCCTGCAAGTCTTTGGCGCGGCCATCCCAGAACTGCGCGGCGTTGAATACGGCGTTGAGTACGGTCGGCGAATTGCGCGGGCCCTTCTGCCAGCCGTGGCCGATGGACGTGGTGACGTTGTCGCTGCCGCCGATGCTCAGGTTGTGGCAGGTGTTGCAGCTGATCACGTGGCTGCTGGACAGACGCGGATCGAACCACAGCTTGTGACCGAGTATCGCCTGATCTTCGCTGACGGATTGGCCACGCACTTCAGTGACTTTGTCGGGGATCGGTTGGAAAACAGCGTTGGCGCGGTCGCGCAACTCGTCGGCATGGCCGCTGCCGGCGATCAGCAACAGACCACCGAGCAAAAGAGGAAGTGGGGCGCTCATCAGGGTGGCTCCTTATTAGGTATCGGCAGTTCTAGGAGGCCTGTTTCTGCCGGACGGCAGGTTGACCCAGATCAAGCGGGTCGGAATTTACAGCGCTTGCTATCGATTAGCGTGCTACTAAATATGTCGGCGATAGCTGTGCTTGTAGAGCCATGATCCGGTGGCGAGTCTGTCCGCCGGTCTACCGGTCCCTAGGCTGCGCGTATGCTGCCGGCGCCGTCGCGGGGCGCGTGCCCGTCAGCCTTGCAGCTGGGCAAGGGCAACGCCAGAATGGCGGCATCAATCGTGGCCACGCGGCCACTCCAGCAAGGATTTCCGATGTCCCAAACTGACGCTGCCGGCCTGCGCCTGGCGCCCGATGCGCTGACCCGTCCCTTCGAACCCAGCCAGTTCGACTTCAAGACCACCGATGAACTGGAGCCTTTTCTGGGCGTCCTCGGACAGGAGCGGGCCGTCGAAGCCCTGCAATTCGGCGTGGCGATGCCGCGTCCCGGTTACAACGTCTTCGTGATGGGCGAGCCGGGCACCGGACGTTTTTCCTTCGTGCGCCGCTATCTCAAGGCCGAGGGCAAGCGTCTGGCGACGCCTTCGGACTGGCTCTACGTGAACAACTTCGACGAGCCGCGCGAGCCGCGTGTGGTGGAGTTGCCACAGGGCGGCGCGGGTGAATTCATCGCCGACATCGGTCAACTGATCGATAACCTGATGGCGACCTTCCCGGCGGTGTTCGAGCATCCGAGCTTCCAGCAGAAGAAGAGCGCCATCGACCGCGCCTTCAATCAGCGCTACGACAAGGCGCTGGATGTGATCGAGAAGCTCGCGCTGGAGAAGGAGATCGCGCTTTACCGCGACAGCAGCAACATCGCCTTCACGCCGATGAAAGACGGCAAGTCGATGGATGAGGCCGAGTTCGCGCAATTGCCGGAGGCGGAGCGCGAGCGCTATCACGAAGATATTTCCGCGCTGGAAGTGCAGCTGAACGAGGGACTCGCCAGCTTGCCGCAGTGGAAGCGCGAGTCGAGCAACCAGTTGCGCCAGCTCAACGATGAAACCATCAGCCAGGCATTGCAGCCGCTGCTGGCGCCATTGTCAGAAAAATACAGTGAAAACGCCGGTATCGAGGCGTACTTGCAGGCCGTGCAGGTCAATTTGCTGAAAACCGTGGTGGAACAGCTGGTCGACGAGAATCGCCCCGACGCCCAGACCCGCCAGTTGCTGGAAGAACAGTACAGCCCGAGCCTGGTGGTCGGCCATCCGCTGGACGGCGGCGCGCCGGTGGTGTTCGAGCCGCACCCGACCTACGACAACCTGTTTGGCCGCATCGAGTACAGCACCGATCAGGGCGCGCTTTACACCAGCTATCGTCAGTTGCGTCCGGGTGCGTTGCACCGCGCCAATGGCGGCTTCCTGATGCTCGAAGCAGAGAAAATGCTCGGCGAGCCCTTCGTCTGGGAAGCCCTCAAACGTGCCTTGCAGTCGCGCAAGCTGAAAATGGAGTCGCCACTGGCCGAGCTGGGGCGTCTGGCCACCGTCACCCTGACGCCGGAAGTCATACCGCTCAACGTCAAGGTAGTGATCATCGGCTCGCGCCAGCTGTACTACACGCTGCAGGACCTGGATCCGGACTTCCAGGAGATGTTCCGCGTGTTGGTGGACTTCGATGAGGAGATCCCGCTGGCCGAGGACAGTCTCGAGCAGTTCGCGCAGTTGATGAAAACACGGACTTCGGAAGAGGGCATGGCACCGCTGACCGCGGCGGCGGTGGCGCGTCTGGCGACCTACAGTGCGCGCCTGGCCGAGCATCAGGGACGCCTGTCGGCGCGCATCGGCGATCTGTTCCAGCTGGTCAGCGAGGCGGATTTCATTCGCCAGCTGGCCAAGGACGATGTGACCGATGTCGGCCACATCGAGCGCGCGTTGAAAGCCAAGGCCACCCGAACCGGCCGTGTTTCGGCGCGGATCCTCGAGGACATCCTCGCCGGGGTCATTCTCATCGACAGCGAAGGCGCGGCCATCGGCAAGTGCAACGGCCTCACTGTGCTGGAAATCGGCGACTCGGCGTTCGGCATGCCGGCGCGCATCTCTGCCACCGTCTATCCCGGCGGTTCGGGCATCGTCGATATCGAGCGCGAGGTCAACCTCGGTCAGCCGATCCACTCCAAGGGCGTGATGATCCTGACCGGCTTTCTCGGCAGTCGTTACGCCCAGGAATTCCCGCTGGAAATTTCCGCCAGCATTGCGCTGGAGCAGTCCTACGGCTACGTCGACGGTGACAGTGCCTCGCTGGGCGAATGCTGCGCGCTGATCTCGGCCATTTCGCGCACGCCGCTCAAACAATGCTTCGCCATCACTGGCTCGATCAACCAGTTCGGTGAGGTGCAGGCGGTCGGCGGCGTGAACGAGAAGATCGAGGGGTTCTTTCGCCTCTGTGAAGCGCGCGGCCTGACCGGCGAGCAGGGCGCCATCATCCCGTTCGCCAATGTGACTACGCTGATGCTCGATGAGCGCGTGTTGGAAGCCGTACGTCAAGAGCGCTTCCACGTCTATGCGGTACGCCACGTGGACGAGGCGCTTTCGCTGTTGGTGGGCGAGCCAGTAGGCGCGGCGGACAAGGATGGAAACTTCCCGCGAGGCAGCGTTAACGACCGGGTGGTGGAGCGGCTGCGCGAGATCGCCGAGATCGAACTCGAAGACGAAACCAAAAGCGATGCGGCGTCTCCGGAGGAGGTGTTGGCACAGGTGCAAGGAGGAAAGTAGAACTGACTGGTTCTGCATTGAGCAAAAACCGGACGGAACGATACGGCCGGCGGCGGGTCTGCAGTGGACGAGAATTCCCACTCTCTGTCCACATGGTTATCCACAGCTTTTGGGGATAACAGGTTGGCCCGCCCATTCGTCCAGGATGACGGTGCGCAACCGAGCGCGAGGATCGCCGTCATGTCTCATACACTCTGCCTGAACCGTCAATGCCTGGGCCTGGTGACCCGAATCGAATGCATCATTCGACCGCTCAACGGTGGTCAGGGCTTGTGGACTTTGCTGTGTGCGGCCGGTCTCGACGCTGGCCAACCCACCGCTATCAAGGCGCAAGGCCCATTCCATGGGCATCGCGAGGCTGAGACGGTGCTGCAGGCAATCGCCGACAATCTCCAAGGGCAGGGGTATGGCGAATCCGACTCGCCGTCGATTTGGCAGCTGCATATGTACGCTGAGCTGCGCAAGATCAACGCCAACCAGGCGCGCTACCTGAGCGGCTGGGAGTCCCGAACCTGATCTTGGGCCCTGCTCGTGCCTGCTAACTGCGCTGGTTTTTAGCCGCCTGGCGGGCGCCGCTCGATTTCTTATCCACAATGAAATTCGCTGCCATATAGACGTTCTTGAAGACTCGCCGGCGCTGCGTATACTCGCGGCCGTTAACAGCTCCTATAGCGAGAAAAGATGGAACGCTTCGTCGAAAACGCCATGTATGCGGCCCGCTGGCTGCTTGCACCTATCTACTTCGGTCTGGCGTTCGCCCTGCTGGCGCTGGCGATCAAGTTCTTTCAGGAAATCTGGCACATCCTTCCGGCCGTGCTTTCGCTGAGCGAAGGCGATCTGATCCTCAAGCTGCTCTCGCTGATCGACATGGCGCTCGTCGGTGGCCTGTTGGTCATGGTGATGCTCTCCGGTTACGAGAATTTCGTGTCGCAACTGAACGTCGATGAGGGCAAGGAAAAGCTCGACTGGCTGGGGAAGATTGATTCCGGCTCGCTGAAGATGAAGGTTGCGGCATCGATCGTGGCGATCTCCTCGATTCATTTGCTGCGCATGTTCATGGACGCGCAGCAGCTCGAGAGCGAGCAGCTGATGTGGTACGTGATCATTCACTTGACGTTCGTCTTCTCCGCCTTCGCCATGGGTTATCTGGACAAGATCACCAAGCATTGAGTATTCGCTGCAATTGCAAACCGCTGTTCAGGTCGGTACGTAGGCGGGCAGAGCAAACCGCAAGCTGTGCTAGGCTAGCTGCCCTTTTTTCCAGCGGAGCCCAGGCATGACCGACCTCAACCTAACCACCGACGAAACGCGCGTGAGCTATGGCATCGGCCGCCAGTTGGGCGATCAACTGCGCGAGAACCCGCCGCCGGGTATCAGCCTGGATGCGGTCATCGCCGGCATCCGTGACGCCTTTGGCGGTGTGGCCAGCCAGGTTAGCCCGGAAGATCTGAACGCCAGCTTCGCTGTGATTCGTGAGCGCATGCAGGCCGAGGCCCAGCAGAAAGCCGAAGCTGCGGCCGGTGAAGGCAAGGCGTTCCTTGCCGAAAATGCCAAGCGCGAAGGCATCACCACGCTGGCCTCGGGCCTGCAGTATGAAGTTCTGACCGCTGGCGACGGTGCCAAGCCTACCCGTGAGGATCAGGTCCGTACCCATTATCACGGAACGCTGATCGACGGCACCGTGTTCGACAGCTCCTATCAGCGCGGCCAACCAGCCGAGTTTCCGGTCGGCGGCGTGATCGCCGGCTGGACCGAAGCTCTGCAACTGATGGGTGTCGGCAGCAAGTGGCGTCTCTACGTGCCGAGCGAACTGGCCTATGGCGCCCAGGGCGTCGGCAGCATTCCGCCGCATAGCGTGCTGGTCTTCGACGTCGAGCTGTTGGCCGTTCTGTAAAGCCTGAGACAGCCATCATTCACGAGTTCATGCCGAATGAATGCAGCCCTGCGGAGCCGGGGCCGCGAACAGGCAGTCTGCTAAAGAGGGCGCAATGCCCGGGCATATGAGAACAGGAACAGGTTGCGCACCTGTTCCTTGAGCACACAGGGTTCGCTGGTGCTCAGCTCGTGTAGGTCCAGATCGCCCTGGTCACGAAGCTCGTCCAGGGCATCTCCCTCCAGCGAAATGCACACCGCACCGGATTCGCGATCCAGAATGCGCAGGTAGGGTTGCGGGCGGTCCAGCCATGCATCGATCAGATAAGTCATGTTCGGCTCCAGTTGATTTCCTTAATGAGAATAATTGCTATTTGCAAAGATGCAAGCGCAAAGATGCTCGCCGGGATCAATGGCGGACCGAGCTATCGAAGAGGGCGGGAATGAGAAGCTGAAGGGTGCTGGTCGCACCCTGAGGGATCAGTGCGTGCGGGCGACGGCGAAACGGCTGAGTTCTACCAGTGCATCGCGATAGATGCTGGCGGGGATCAGTTCGAGGCAGGCGATCGCCCGATCAGCATATTCACGCGCCAGGCGTGCGGTGTAATCCAGAGCACCACAAGCCTGTACGGCGCTGCGGATGCTTTCCAGGTCTTCGATGCCGCCTTTCTGGATCGCCTTGCGCACCAGCGCGGCCTGTTCTTTAGTGCCTTCGCGCATGGTGTAGATCAGCGGCAGCGTTGGCTTGCCTTCAGCCAAGTCGTCGCCAACGTTCTTGCCCAGAGTTTCGGCATCGCCCTGGTAATCGAGCAGGTCATCGACCAATTGAAAGGCGATACCCAGATAATCACCGAAGGTTCGCAGCGCTTCGCGTTGTTCCTCGCTGGCCTCGGCCAGGGTGGCGGCGCTGTGGGTGGACGCTTCGAACAGCATGGCCGTCTTGCCGCGAATGACCTCCATGTAGATTTCTTCGGTAGTGCTGGCATCGCGAACCTTGGACAGCTGCAGCACCTCGCCTTCGGCAATCACGCGCGTGGCTTGGGAGATGATGCGCATGACTGGCATCGAGCCCAGCTCGACCATCATTTCGAACGAGCGTGCATAAAGGAAGTCGCCGACCAGCACGCTGGGTGCGTTGCCCCACAGTGCGTTGGCAGTGGAGCGGCCGCGGCGCATGCCGGACATATCGACCACGTCGTCGTGCAGCAGCGTCGAGGTGTGCAGGAATTCGATGATGGCGGCCAGCAGGCGCAGCTGGTCGCCCTTGAGGCCGAGCGCGTTGCCGCTGAGCAGGACCAGTAACGGGCGCAGGCGCTTGCCACCGGCGGAGGTGATGTAGTCCCCGATCTTCTCAACCAGCGGTACACGCGACGTCAGTTGGTTGCGGATGATGCCATCGACTGCGGCAAAATCGTCAGCCACTACTTGGTAAAAGGACTGGGGGTGCATCGGGGACGAGTACTCCTCGGAGGTTGCGCGGCATGCTATGGGGCGGGTCTGGTACTGTCAAGGCGAGGCCTGGCGGCTATTGCGCCGGGTCTTGCGGATGCGTACAATCGCGGACCCTGAACTTTCCCCCTGGGCATTTCCCTGCCTTACGCAATTGCAAGAGCGTCCCTCCGGGCCTCGAGCAGCCATGCCAGCCACCAACTATTTCACTTAAGCGCTGGGTGAGCAGGATCAACGGAGATACAAGATGTACGCAGTTATCGTAACCGGCGGCAAGCAATACAAGGTTGCCGAAGGCGAATACCTCAAGATTGAAAAACTCGAAGCCGCTACTGGCGAAGCTGTCACTTTTGACCGCGTTCTGCTGGTCGGCAACGGCGATGATGTGAAGATTGGTGCTCCGGTGGTTGATGGCGCCAAGGTCACTGCCGAAGTGATCGCCCAAGGCCGTCACGACAAGGTCACCATCATCAAATTCCGCCGTCGTAAGCATCACATGAAGCGTCAGGGCCACCGTCAGTGGTTCACTGAGGTCAAAATCACCGGTATTCAGGGCTAATCGGGCCTGAATCCCCTTATAGGAGTATTGAACTCATGGCACACAAAAAAGCTGGCGGTTCTACCCGCAACGGTCGCGACTCAGAAGCCAAACGACTTGGCGTGAAGATGTACGGCGGCCAGGCCATCAAGGCCGGCAACATCATCGTGCGTCAGCGCGGCACCCAGTTCCACGCTGGCTACGGCGTTGGCATGGGCAAGGATCACACCCTGTTCGCGAAAGTGGAAGGCGTGATCAAATTCGAAGTGAAGGGCGCTTTTGGCCGTCGCTACGTGAGCGTCGTCGCGGCCTGATCGCGGCGTTGCTGGAAAAGCCCTGTCATGCGACGGGGCTTTTTTGTTTCTGTATCCTGTGAGGCTCTTGCAAAGAAGCTGCTTGGTGCTCATTCGATTTACGCTGGGTTCTTTGCAAGGCCCTTATGTTCCTGTTTTCTAGCCCGCCCCTGCGGCGGGAGGCGTTCTCATGAAATTCGTCGATGAAGTATCGATTTTTGTAAAGGCCGGTGACGGCGGTAACGGCATGATGAGCTTTCGACGTGAAAAGTTCATCGAAAAAGGCGGTCCCAACGGCGGCGATGGTGGTGATGGCGGCTCCATTTATCTGGTGGCTGACGAGAACCTCAATACCCTCGTCGACTACCGCTATACCCGTCGCTTCAATGCGCCGAATGGCGAGAAGGGCGGCAGCACCGAATGTACCGGTGCCAAGGGCGATGATCTGATCCTGCCGGTGCCGGTCGGCACGACGGTGATCGATGCTGCGACTCAGGATGTCATCGGCGATCTGACCAAGCCGGGCCAGCGCCTGCTGGTCGCGCAGGGTGGCTGGCATGGTCTGGGTAACACGCGTTTCAAATCCAGTACCAACCGGGCGCCGCGGCAAACCACGCCGGGCAAGCCGGGCGACGCGCGCGATCTGAAGCTCGAGCTGAAAGTGCTGGCCGATGTCGGCCTGCTGGGCTTGCCCAATGCCGGAAAGAGCACTTTTATCCGCTCGGTTTCGGCAGCCAAGCCGAAGGTGGCTGACTATCCCTTCACTACCCTGATCCCGAATCTGGGGGTCGTCAGCGTTGGGCGCTACAAAAGCTTTGTCGTTGCTGACATTCCCGGTCTTATCGAAGGCGCATCGGAAGGGGCGGGCTTGGGAATACGTTTCCTCAAGCACCTGGCGCGTACGCGTTTGCTGCTGCACTTGGTGGACATGGCGCCGCTCGATGAAAGCGATCCTGCCGATGCGGCTGAAGTCATTCTCAACGAGCTTGAGAAATTCAGCCCTGCGCTGGCCCAGCGTGACCGCTGGCTGGTGCTGAACAAGGCTGATCAGCTGCTCGACGAAGAGCGCGAGGAGCGCATGCGTCAGGTGGTTGAGCGTCTCGAGTGGACTGGCCCGGTTTTCGTGATCTCCGCGTTGGAGCGGGAGGGTACGGAGGCATTGAGCCAGGCGATCATGCGTTATCTGGATGAGCGAGCGTTGCGTATCAGCGAAGAGCCGGTTTATGCCGAAGCGCTTGCCGAGCTGGATCAGCAGATCGAGGACGAGGCGCGTGCCCGTCTGCAGGCGCTGGATGATCAGCGGGCGTTGCGCCGTGCTGGTGTCAAGGTCGCAGACGAGGTGGATGACGACGACTTCGATGATGACGACGATGACGAAGGCGGTGCGGAAATCTTCTACGTGCGTTAAGGCTTGTTCTAGAGGTTGCGGATCTGTGTGCGGGTGCTCGGTGGGCTGGCTCGTCCGTTGCACATCGGCATGGTTTTGGCCGGATATTGGATAGAAGGCGGGATCAATGCGGGATAAGGTGAGCGGTGCGCGGCGCTGGGTGATTAAGATTGGCAGTGCTTTGCTGACGGCTGACGGTCGCGGTCTCGATCAGGCGGCAATGGCTGTCTGGGTCGATCAGATGGTTGCGCTGCGGCAGGTTGGGGTCGAGCTGGTGCTGGTTTCTTCCGGTGCGGTCGCTGCCGGCATGAGTCGCCTTGGCTGGGTGGCGCGACCCAAGGCCGTTCATGAGCTGCAGGCTGCGGCTGCGGTGGGGCAGATGGGGCTGATTCGTGCTTGGGAGGCCAGTTTCGGTCGCTGCGAACGGCAGACTGCCCAGGTGCTGGTCACTCATGACGATTTGTCCGACCGCAAGCGCTATCTCAATGCGCGAAGCACACTGCGCACGCTGATCGATCTGGACGTGGTGCCGGTCATCAATGAGAACGATACCGTCGTCACCGACGAGATCCGTTTTGGCGACAACGATACCTTGGGCGCGCTGGTGGCTAATCTGGTCGAAGCCGACTTGCTGGTCATCCTCACTGATCGCGATGGCATGTTCGATGCCGACCCGCGGACCAATCCCGACGCCAATCTGATCAGTGAGGCTCGCGCCGACGATCCAGCGCTGGATGCGGTTGCTGGGGCGACAGGTGGCGCGCTGGGTCGTGGTGGTATGCAGACCAAGCTGCGCGCGGCGCGTCTGGCGGCGCGCTCTGGGGCTCATACGGTGATTGTTGGTGGGCGCATCGAAAGCGTATTGACGAGGCTGAAGGCTGGAGAACAGCTGGGCACCCTGCTGGCACCCGAATGCAGTCGTCATGCCGCGCGCAAGCAATGGCTCGCGGGGCATCTGCAGACGCGGGGAACGCTGACGCTGGATGCCGGTGCGGTGCAGGCGCTCAAGCAGGGGAATCGCAGCTTGCTGCCGGTCGGTGTCAAGGCGATACAGGGCGGGTTTCGACGGGGTGAGATGGTGGTTTGCGTGGGGCCGGACGGGCGGGAGGTTGCGCGCGGTCTGGTCAACTATAACGCCGCCGAGGCTCAGCGGATCCTCGGACATGCATCCGACGAAATCGAAAAGCTGCTTGGCTATGTCGACGAGCCTGAGCTTGTTCACCGCGACAACATGATCCTGGTATGAGGCGCTCGATGCGGTTGGCGAAGGCTTTGATGGTGCTGCTGGTCTGTCCGGCAGTCGGCATGGCGCGGGAAGTGGGTGAGGTCGATACAGCCTTCAAGTGGCTCGGGCCGAACCACAAGATCGTGGTAGAGGCGTTCGACGATCCCAAGGTCGAGGGCGTTACCTGTTACCTGTCGAGAGCGAAGACCGGTGGGGTCAAAGGCGGGCTCGGATTGGCGGAAGATCGTGCCGAGGCCTCCATTGCTTGCCGGCAGGTTGGGCCAATCCATGTGGGCGACGATCTGAAGGATGGTGAAGTCGTATTCAAGGAGCGGACCTCGCTGGTGTTCAAGACCATGCAGGTGGTGCGCTTTTTCGATGCGGCGCGTAACGCGTTGGTCTATCTGGTTTACAGCGACCGGGTGATCGAAGGCAGCCCGCAGAATGCCGTAACGGCCATTCCCATACTCCCCTGGATGCAAAATCCATAGGCGGCGAAGCCAAGCATTGCGCCTATAAGGTTCGTAGCTCGTAGGGTGCGCTCCGCGCACCGAAACTTGGGGCCTCGTAGTCCAGGCCTGGCTCGTTTCGGTCCGGCTATGCTCGGTGCGTGGAGCGCACCCTACACGACCGGGCTATTGTCAGCTCGACGGTCGCTTGGCTGATGTACGTTTTCTTAAGTTCTCTTTCCTGCGGAGGAGGGCTTGCTACGCATATGATCGATGATTCGCTGCATAGCCGCTTAGAGCAGCAATCGTTCGCCAGTGCTCGATCCAAAAACCAGGCACAAAAAAACCGGCGCGAGGCCGGTTTTTTTCAAGAACCTGCAGTTAGGCTGCAGCAGCTTCGCCGAGGGCCTTGATGTGGCCGTTCAGGCGGCTCTTATGACGAGCGGCTTTGTTCTTGTGGATGATGCCTTTGTCGGCCATGCGGTCGATTACAGGCACGGCTGCGGTGTAAGCAGTACGAGCTTTTTCCAGATCTTTTGCATCAATGGCCTTGACCACATTCTTGATGTAGGTGCGGACCATAGAGCGCAGGCTGGCGTTGTGGCTGCGACGCTTCTCAGCCTGAATTGCGCGTTTTTTGGCGGAAGGGCTGTTGGCCACCGTCGAACTCCTCGAAAACGTGGGATTACAAAGCAAATAAGGCCGCGAATCATGCCGATGCGGCGCGGGCTTGTCAAGCGTGACTGAAGATTGATGTTGCTGGCCGGACAGAAAGACTTGTCGCTAAACTCGCGGCCGCTTTATCTGTCGTAATTGCCCATCGAATCCGGCGGCCATGCCGGCTGGAACCTCTGTCGCAACTTCTGGGAAAACAAATGTCCGATACATCCGGCAAAAGCGGATTGCTGCGTTCCAGTGCGGTAGTCAGCGTGATGACGCTGCTGTCCAGGGTGCTGGGCATGGTACGCGACATGGTCGTGGCCAGCTACTTCGGTTCCGGGGCGGCGGCGGATGCATTTTTCATCGCCTTCAAGATTCCCAACTTTCTGCGACGTCTGTTTGCCGAAGGCGCTTTCGCCCAAGCGTTCGTGCCGGTGCTGTCGGAATACCGAACCAAGCGGACGCTGCTGGAGGTCAAGCTGCTGGTCGATCGCACGGCTGGCATGCTCGGCTTGATCCTGACCGGCATCACTGCCATCGGCGTTCTGGCCTCGCCTTATGTGGTGATGCTCTTCGCGCCCGGATTCCATGACGAGCCGGAAAAAATGCAGTTGGCTGGCGAGTTGCTGCGCATCACCTTTCCGTATCTGCTGTTGATTTCCCTGACGGCCTTTACCTCTGGCGTGCTCAACAGCTATGGGCGCTTCGCGGTGCCGGGTTTCACGCCAGTGCTGCTCAATGTTTGCATGATCGCTTCGGCGGTGTTTCTTACGCCTTATTTCGCCCAGCCCATCATGGCGCTGGCCTGGGGCGTGTTCATCGCGGGTTTTGCTCAACTGGCCTTCCAGCTTCCTTATGTCGCCAAGCTGGGGCTGTTGCCGCGCCCACGGGTGAAGTTCGGTGACGAAGGCGTGCGGCGGATTATGCTGCTGATGGTCCCGGCGCTGTTCGGCGTGTCGGTCAGTCAGATCAATCTTTTGCTCGATACGGTGCTTGCTTCGTTTCTACAGACCGGCAGCGTGTCGTGGCTTTACTACGCAGATCGGCTTTCGGAGTTGCCGCTCGGCGCCTTCGGTATCGCCATCGGTACGGTGATTCTGCCGAGCCTGTCGCGCCAGCATGCCGGCGAAGATCCCAAGGCATTTTCCGATACGCTCAACTGGGCGTTGCGAATGGTGCTGCTAGTGGGTATTCCTGCGGCGCTCGCGCTGGGCATTCTGGCCGAGCCGCTGATCGCCAGCCTGTTCTTCTATGGGGCGATGAGCGAGGAGGCGGTGGTGCAATCGGCGCGCGCGCTCGAGGCGTATTCGCTTGGGGTGCTGGCGTTCATGCTGATCAAGGTGTTGGCGCCAGGTTTCTTCGCTCGTCAGGATTTGAAGACGCCGGTGCGGGTCGCGATCATCTGCATGGTCGCCAATATGGTGATGAACCTGATCCTGATCTGGCCGCTCAAGCATGTCGGGTTGGCGCTGGCGACTTCGCTGTCATCAATGCTCAACGCTGGGATGCTGTTCTGGGGCTTGTACAAGATCGGTGTGTTTAGGATTGCGCCGGGCTGGGGCGTGTTTCTGCTGCGTCTGGTAGGCGGTTGTGCGGCCATGGTGGCGACGGTTTGGTGGCTCAACGCACCGTCGGTCGAATGGTTCGCCTGGGCGTGGCAGCAGCGTGCTTTGCAGCTGGGACTGCTGGTGGTGGCCGGCATCGGGGCGTTCGTGGCGGGGCTGGTAGTGCTCGGTTTGCGACCGCGCCATCTTCGTCACTGATTGGCGGGCTGGAGTCGCGGCAAACCTGTCCGCGACCGGCGGCTCATGCGTATAATCGACGACTTTTCAAGCAAGAAGTGCGGTATGCAGCTGGTTCGAGGTCTTCATAACCTGCGGCCCCGGCATCGGGGCTGCGTCGCCACCATTGGCAATTTCGACGGCGTTCACCGTGGGCATCAGGCCATTCTGGCCCGCCTGCGAGAGCGTGCCGCCGAGTTCGGCCTGCCCAGTTGTGTGGTGATTTTCGAACCCCAGCCGCGCGAATATTTCTCGCCGGACAAGGCGCCAGCGCGCCTGAATCGGCTACGGGAAAAGCTGCAGCTACTGGCTGAACAGGGCGTCGATCGAGTGCTGTGCCTGGCCTTCAATCGGCGTTTGCGCGAGATGAGCGCCGCCGAGTTCGTCCACGCGACGCTGGTCGAAGGGCTTGGCGTCCAGCATCTCGAGGTCGGCGATGACTTCCGCTTCGGCTGTGATCGTGCTGGCGATTTCAATTTTCTCTTGAAAGCGGGCGCCGCCGAAGGCTTCAGTGTCGAGGCCGCCACCACCATCGAGGTGGAGGGCGAGCGCGTCAGCAGTACGCGGCTGCGCCAGGTGCTGGCCGATGGCGATCTGGCCTTGGCGGAGCGCCTGCTCGGTAGGCCGTTCAGCCTAGCCGGACGAGTCTTGCATGGACAGGCGCTAGGCCGACAGCTTGGCGCGCCGACGGCCAACATTCAGCTCAAGCGCAAGAGCACGCCGCTTAGCGGCGTGTTTGTAGTGAGCACGGAGGTCGATGGCGTGCAGCAGGCGGCGGTAGCTAACATTGGGATGCGTCCATCGGTCGAAAGCGATGGCAAGCCCCATCTCGAAGTGCATTTACTCAACTACCAAGGCGATCTTTATGGCCGCCTGCTGCGCGTGACCTTTCGCCGCAAACTACGCGACGAGCAGCGCTTTGCCTCGCTGGAGGCACTCAAGACGGCGATCGAAACCGATGTCGCCGCGGCTCGCGAATACTGGCGAGCTTCACCCTTTACCACGAGTCAGGACTGAAATGACCGATTACAAAGCGACCCTCAATCTGCCGTCCACGGCATTTCCGATGAAGGCCGGTCTGCCACAGCGCGAGCCGGAGATCCTGCAGCGCTGGAACAGCATTGACCTCTACGGGAAGCTGCGGCAGATCGGTGAGGGTCGCCCGAAGTTCGTCCTGCACGACGGCCCGCCGTACGCCAACGGCAGCATTCACATCGGCCATGCGGTGAACAAGGTCATCAAGGATTTTATCGTCCGCTCCAAAACCCTCGCGGGTTTCGATGCCCCCTATGTGCCGGGCTGGGACTGCCATGGCCTGCCGATCGAGCACAAGGTCGAAATCACCTATGGCAAAAATCAGCCGGCAGACCTGACCCGCGAGCGCTGCCGTGCCTATGCGGCCGAGCAGATCGAAGGCCAGAAGGCCGACTTCATCCGCCTTGGCGTGCTCGGTGAGTGGGACAACCCGTATCGCACCATGGATTTCGCCAACGAAGCGGGTGAGATCCGCGCGCTGGCGAAGATGGTCGAAGGCGGTTTCGTCTTCAAGGGCCTGAAGCCGGTGAACTGGTGTTTCGATTGCGGTTCGGCGCTGGCCGAAGCGGAAGTCGAGTATCAGGACAAGAAGTCCGATGCTATCGATGTCGCTTTCCAGGTCGAGGATGCGGACAAGCTTGCGGCGGCCTTCGGCGTCGCAGCATTGGCAAAGCCGGCCAGTATCGTCATCTGGACCACCACGCCCTGGACCATTCCGGCCAACCAGGCGCTCAACGTACACCCCGATTTCGTCTACGCCCTGGTCGATACCGGCGACAAGCTGCTGGTGCTGGCCGAAGAACTGGTGGAGTCCTGCTTGCAGCGCTATAGCCTGAGCGGCGAGATCGTCTCCCGTTGCGAAGGCAAGACGCTGGAGCTGATCCGCTTCCGCCATCCGTTCTACGAGCGTTTCGCGCCGGTCTATCTGGCTGACTACGTGGAAACCGGTGCTGGTACCGGCATCGTGCATTCGGCGCCCGCTTACGGCGAAGACGACTTCCGCTCCTGCAAGCACTACGGCATGGAGAACGACGACATTCTCAGCCCGGTGCAGAGCCATGGCGTCTACGTGCCCGACCTGCCGTTCTTCGGCGGCCAGTTCATCTGGAAGGCCAATTCGGCGATTGTCGAGAAGCTGGCTGAAGTCGGTGCGCTGCTCAAGCATGAATCCATCCAGCACAGCTACATGCATTGCTGGCGCCACAAGACACCGCTGATTTACCGCGCCACCGCGCAATGGTTCGTCGGTATGGACAAGGTTGCTCACGACGGCAGTTCCTTGCGTCGCCGGGCGCTAGATGCCATCGAGCAGACCGAATTCGTCCCCGCCTGGGGCCAAGCGCGGCTGCACGGCATGATCGCCGGGCGTCCGGATTGGTGCATCTCGCGTCAACGCACCTGGGGCGTGCCGATTCCGTTCTTCCTGCACAAGGAAAGCGGCGAGTTGCACCCGCGTACCGTCGAGCTGATGGAAGCAGTGGCGCAACGCGTGGAGCAGGGCGGCATCGAAGCCTGGTCGAAGCTGGATGCAGCCGAGCTGCTTGGCGACGAAGCGGCGCAATACGAAAAGATCAGCGACACCCTGGACGTCTGGTTCGATTCCGGGACCACGCATTGGCACGTGATGCGCGGCTCGCATCCGATGGGGCATGACCACGGCCCGCGTGCGGACCTGTACCTGGAAGGCTCCGACCAGCATCGTGGCTGGTTCCACTCGTCGCTGCTGACCGGTTCGGCCATCGACGGCCACGCGCCTTACAAGGGGCTGCTGACGCACGGCTTCGTGGTCGATGAAAACGGCCGAAAGATGTCTAAGTCGCTGGGCAACGTGGTCGCGCCGCAGGAAGTCACCGACAGCCTGGGCGCCGATATCCTGCGTCTGTGGGTCGCGTCCACCGATTATTCCGGCGAGATGGCGGTTTCCAAGGTCATTCTGCAGCGCAGCGCCGACTCCTATCGCCGCATTCGCAACACCGCTCGTTTCCTGCTGAGCAACCTCGACGGTTTCGACCCGGCGCAGCATCAGATTCCGGCTGATCAGCTGATCGCGCTCGACCGTTGGGCTATCGATCGCGCCCTGTTGTTGCAACGTGAAATCGAGGAAGCCTACGGCACCTACAAGTTCTGGAACGTCTACCAGAAGGTGCACAACTTCTGCGTGCAGGAGCTGGGCGGTTTCTATCTCGACATCATCAAGGACCGTCAGTACACCACTGGTGCTGACAGCCTGCCGCGGCGCTCCTGCCAGACCGCGCTGTACCACATCGCCGAGGCGCTGGTGCGCTGGATCGCGCCGATCCTGTCGTTCACCGCCGATGAGATCTGGCAATACCTGCCGGGCGAGCGCAACGAATCGGTGATGCTCAATACTTGGTATGAAGGCCTTGCCGAGCTACCGCAAAACGTCGATCTGGGACGCGAATTCTGGGACAAGGTCATGGCGGTCAAGGCTGCGGTGAACAAGGAACTGGAAACCCAGCGCGCGGCCAAGACCATCGGCGGCAACCTGCAGGCCGAAGTGGTGCTCTATGCCGAAGACGCCCTGGTGGCCGATCTGGCCAAGCTGGGCAGTGAGCTGCGCTTCGTGCTGATCACCTCGGCAGCGACGGTAGCGCCTCTAGCCAACGCACCTGCTGAAGCCGTCCAGAGCGAGCTGTCCGGTCTCAAGCTGCAGGTCAGCAAAACCGACCATGCCAAGTGCGGCCGATGCTGGCACCACCTGCCCGACATTGGTGGTCATGCGGCGCATCCCGATATCTGCGGTCGTTGTGTCGAAAATATCGAAGGCGCTGGCGAGGTTCGTCACTATGCGTGACGAAGCATTGGAGCGTAGGGCTAGCGCAGCTGACCGCGTGCTTTCGCGTGTTAGCTTCGTAGGGTGGGCTTCAGCCCACCATGCTTTTTCGAGTACAAGAGCATGACCACGCGCATCGGCAAACTCGCGTGGTTATGGCTCAGCGTCTTGGTCATCGCCCTGGACCAGGCGACCAAGCATTATTTCGAAGCCAACTTCAGCCTGTACCAGAAGGTCGACGTGATTCCCGATTACTTCGCCTGGACGCTGGCCTATAACACCGGTGCGGCATTCAGCTTTCTGGCCGATCATTCCGGCTGGCAGCGCTGGTTGTTCGCGGCGATCGCCATTGGCGTCAGCGCCGTGCTGGCCGTCTGGATGAAGCGTTTGAAGCCGAGCGAGACCTGGCTCGCGGTCGCCTTGGCACTGGTGCTCGGTGGCGCGCTCGGCAACCTCTATGACCGCGTGGTGCTTGGCCATGTCGTAGACTTTATCCTGGTGCATTGGCAGAACCGCTGGTATTTCCCTGCATTCAACATCGCCGACAGCGCCATCACTATCGGCGCCGTGATGCTGGCGCTGGACATGTTCCGTAGCAGTAAAACGGGAGAGACGGTAAATGACTGAACAACGCATCGGGCCGGATAAGCAGGTAACGCTGCACTTCGCGCTCAGCCTGGAGAACGGCGAGCAGGTCGACACGACGTTCGACAAGCAGCCGGCGACCTTCACGGTCGGTGACGGAAGTCTGTTGCCGGGTTTTGAACAGCAGCTGTTCGGGCTCAAGGCGGGCGATAAACGCACCTTCCAGATCGCGCCGGAGCAGGGCTTCGGCCAGCACAACCAGCAGAATGTGCAGGTCATGCCGCGCAGTCAGTTCGAAGGTATGGAGCTGTCCGAGGGGCTGTTGGTGATCTTCAACGATGCCGCCAATGCCGAGCTTCCAGGCGTCGTCAAAAGCTACGATGACCGTCAGGTCTCCGTGGACTTCAACCATCCACTGGCCGGCAAGGCGTTGACATTCGAGGTGGAAATATTCGAGGTCAAGCCGGTCTGAATAATTCGCTTGTACGCGAACTGCTCCTGCAGGAACTAGGGGGCGCCTAGTCCTGCTGGCGAATCAAAGTGCGTAGTCTGCCGCGCGTATGGTCGTTGTGCTGATGCCAGCCTCGCTTCCCACTGCCGCCTAAACGTTACACTCAACAACTCACCCGCCCCGAGCGCCGAGAAGTCACATGCAAATCAAACTCGCCAACCCGCGTGGTTTCTGTGCCGGTGTCGACCGTGCCATTGAGATCGTCAACCGAGCCCTCGAAGTATTCGGACCGCCGATCTATGTGCGTCACGAAGTGGTGCACAACAAGTTCGTGGTGGAAGACCTGCGCGAGCGCGGCGCGATTTTCGTCGATGAGCTCGATCAGGTGCCCGATGGCTTCATCGTCATCTTCAGTGCTCACGGCGTTTCCCAAGCGGTGAAAATGGAAGCCGACAAGCGTGGCCTGAAGGTTTTCGACGCGACCTGCCCGCTGGTGACCAAGGTTCACCTGGAAGTGACCAAATACAGTCGCGAAGGGCGTGAGTGCATTCTTATCGGCCATGAGGGGCATCCCGAAGTCGAAGGCACCATGGGCCAGTACGACACCGTCAATGGCGGCTCGATCTACTTGGTTGAAGACGAAGAGGATGTTGCCAGCCTGGAGGTGCGCAATCCCGATGCGCTGGCTTTCGTCACCCAGACCACGCTATCCATGGACGACACCAGTCGAGTGATTGACGCCCTGCGCACACGCTTCCCCAGCATCGGTGGCCCACGTAAAGACGACATCTGCTACGCCACCCAGAACCGCCAGGATGCGGTCAAACAACTGGCCGGCGAGTGTGACGTGGTGCTGGTGGTCGGTAGCCCCAACAGTTCCAACTCCAACCGCCTACGCGAACTGGCCGAACGCATGGATACCCCCGCCTACCTGATCGATGGCGCCGAAGACCTCGAGCGTGAATGGTTCGCTGAAAATGCCCGCATCGGCATCACCGCCGGCGCCTCGGCACCTGAAGTGCTTGTGCGTGGGGTCATCGACCAACTACGTGAGTGGGGCGCGAAAGGGATGGGCGAACTGGAGGGCAGGCCGGAGAATGTGACGTTTTCGATGCCGAAGGAGTTGCGGGTTAAGCAGGTGTAAGTAAACAAACAGAAACCGGCCAAGTGGCCGGTTTCTGTTTGCGCACATTATTTCCAGCACTGCTCCACTGGTTTTGCATCCGAGCCGGTGGCGCTGCGGCCCTTAATACCTACTGCGTTCAGCGTAAGGTTGCCGCAAGCCGGATCCCTGAAGGGAGGGGTCGGGGTTGCAGTCAGGGAATAGCCGCCATCTCCTGCTGTGCTGGAGACAGCTATTTGGTAGTAGCTGTTTTCCGAGCGGATGCGAGCCGTCGCACCCGAACCCGAAATTTTCGATGAGTCGCTAACCAGCTGTCCAATGTTGTTGTTGGATGTCACGTAGGAACTGTTCTGCGCGTAGAAACGTTCCTGGCGCGCAGCCATTTCCTGCAGCAGAGCCATGCCTTCTGCGCGCTTGCTGCGATTCAGATATTCCGTGTAGTTCGGGTAAGCAATGGCGGCCAGAATGCCGAGGATCGCCACCACGATCATCAGTTCGATTAGGGTGAAGCCGCGCTGTTCAACCTTGTTCATTGATATTTCTCCGGAACGATATGCCAGCTCTGGCGGCCGCTGCTGTTGGGGTCGTCGCCAACGGTTGCGGGGTCGGCTGCACCGTCACTGCCAAACACCTGGTTGCCGGGGGCGAGAGTGAAACCACCCAATGCAGGGAAGCGCATGCCGGATACGGCGTTATTGGTGTATTGGTCCAGCTTGTCCACGATCTTGTCAGAATTAAGGTCGAGTACATTAAAGCGGGTGCGACCGCCGCTAAAGGCATCGATTGCATACAGCCAGGTATCAGCGCCCGCCTGACAAGGGTCCTGGTTGGGCGTCAGGCTGCTGAGGAACAGAATGGAGCCGCTGGCCGTCATGTTGTTGATGATCATCTCCCCCTCCCGCTTGTTGCCGACGGCCATATCAAGCGCCCAGCCCCAGTGGTTGACGTTTTCATCCTTAGTGGTGTCCAGAGGTGGTTCGCCTTCAGCCGGCGTCTTGAACCACTGCGGTACGTTGCTGCTGAGCAGACGGATGTCGCGTGTAACGTTCGTACCCTCTTCGTCGATCTTTGCGTTGTTCTGCTGTGCAGTAAAGTTTTGCAGCCCTAGCTTTGAGCGGGACTGGGCGGTAGCGGTAGTGCCATTGGTAGTCTGCCGTTTCGTATTGCGATCCCAGATGCCATAGAGTGTCATGGCGCGGCTGGTATCGACGTTGGCGTCGCTGTGTTCGAAGTACTTACCAGTGCCTACTAAGATCAGATAGCCGTGGCTGGTGGGATGTCGCACAAGGGATGGCTGGATGGTGATGGCTTGGCGGGCTTCAGCGTCTGTGCTGTCGCGTGCGGTGAAGAGTGGGTTGCCACCATAGGCCAGTTTGAAGTCATCTTTTGAGGTGCTGGCAACTTCGGAGTTGGTTCGGTTGAAAGGGTCGGGTGTTTCTTCGCTGCCAAAGTCGCTAACTAGATCAAATCGCCAGAGATTCCCTTGTAGGTCGCCCGCGTATGCATAGTCCACTAGGCCGTCGCCGTTGTTGTCGGCACCGCGTACGCTGGAAAGGCCATTGGGAAGCGTGATGTCGTCTTCCGCCTGCTCGGGGACAGTAATCTTCTTGATCAGATCGCCCGTCTTGATGTCGATAATTAGCAGCGCCGCCCGGTCATTGCTGCTGTTATAGCCGTTACCTTGCAGCACGGCCCACTCGCCAGTATGCAGTCGTACGATTTCTGGCTGGGCGAAGGTGTAGCCGAGGTCTTCATCCGTGGTTGAGTCGAACTCCCAGAGCAACTTGATGCTATCTGGCTCGGTAACATCAAGGGCAAACAACGCCTTGCCACCGGCGCGCAGGGTGCCGATTAGAACCGTGCGCCAGCCATCATCGTCACTCAGGTAGACGTCGCGAACGATAGGCGTGCCGTCGACGAAATAATGATGCTCGCCGCCGCTGTAATTCTTGCCGGTTAGGCGGTAGAGGTTTCTGATTACTTCTGAGGGGATAAAAGCGAACTCTTCTACGCCTGTAGCGGCATTGAAGCCATGTAACATGCCGTCATTGCCGCCCACATAGATCATTTCCTTGCGTTTGCCGGACACTACTACGCTTGTCTTTGAGTCGGTAATAAGCTTGCGGTTATCCTCGCGGAAAACCGTGTAGTTTTTGTAGCTTTCTCCTCTGTCCGGCTCCTCGATCGCATCAGCCAGGTACGCTAGGTAGGCAGGCGTGCCCACTACTACGGGGCTAGAGTTGATGATGTCGCCAAGTACTGTGCTGGCATTGCGTCGGCGGAAACTTGTCTCGCTGTCACCTTCGAGGCTGCGATTGCCTCGGATATAGTCCACGCGATCCGAGCCACGGTTGTCCTTAGCACCCACCAGGCTCTCGGGGTTGATATCGAGCAGTCCTTGAAGTTCACCAAGATTGCTCCATTTGAACGCTTTCAGTTTGCTGCTTGTTGTTTCGGCTCCAGCCATCATGATCTTGCGGCTGTCGGGGCTTAGGGTTGTGCTAGTCCATAGTTTTGTTGTCTGGCCAGCGGCCAGCTTGGTCTTGCTCAGTTCGCCGCTCCAGTCTTCGCTAGAGAACTGCGTAGCGTAGACGTTACTTTGCAAGCTGCCGCCAGAGTTATCTGTAACGAACGATGCAGATACGGCAGGGCGAGCAGCAGTTGTAGTGCGCTCGGCGATGCGGTTGAGTATGTCCTTGAATGCCTTGACCATATCGTCCGGACTGTCGACGCTGAAAAACTCGCCACGGGAATTGATGGCGGCGTGCCAGAGATCGTAGACATTATTGGCATGGCTCGCGGACGCAGCAGGCCACTTTGCCGTGCCGGCTGCCAGGCTGGCATAGCCTGAGCCGCCAAAGGTATCGCTCGTCCAAGGGATGCCCGCCGCATTTAGGGAGTTGCTCAAGCCTAGGCCCATGGTGTAGTTGACCATGTGCTGCCAGGTGGCAGGGTTGTTGCGGGGATCCCAGAACTGTTTCTCGGCGTCAGTATTCTTGGTGTGGATATAAGGTTTCAGCTCATTGGCCAGCGAGCTACGCAAATCGGTGGCCCAGTAGTGCATGGCAATATCGGCCAGAGTCCCAATCGTGGTTTTCGCATCGTTGCCAAACGGTGCTTTCTTACCGTCGTAATTGTATGGCGTGTCTCCAGTGGCACCTGGGGTGAAGGTGGCGCCGTCATGCCTGCTGATGCCGCTGGGAAAAGAACCATCGTTCCACATGCCGTCGGTCATCAGTACGTGAAAGCTTGGACGGCAGGCATGTTGCGGATTGGTAACCGTAGTTCCTCGACCTCCGTTGCTGGTCATTGGGTTGGGCGTATGCGCCCAGGGAGTAGCCTCGGTGTAAAACTCGCCGGCCCGTTTGGTTGCGGCAAGGAGAGGTGTGCTGCTGTTGAACTTCACACCTGCCAGCCAGTTGAGGAAATTGGCTTTATGGCGCGGGCTGAATTCCCTGAAGTAATTTGTTCCACAACCGCTGGAGTTCAGGTCGTTGCACACATCCAGTGTTTGCCAGGTAAGGCGAGCAGATGAGGCCAGTTCATTGAAGGCCAGGTTGGCGGCGCTGACGGTAGCCAGGGCGCGAGTTCGATAAAACGAATACCAGATGGCAAAGTTTTCTCTCTCATCAGCCCCGTTGGGCCCCGAGTTGTCCGATACGACGACCAAGCGGTGGCAAGCATTGTTATCTTTGTTGGCATTACAGCCAGAAAGAGAGGGGTCGTAAGTGTAGTAATAGGCAGGTACGGCAGTCTGAGTTCGGTTTCTGGTGATTCTATAAGAGTTGCCGCTGTTGCGTGCGCATGTAATTCCCGAGGTGTTTGGAGATACCGTGCAGCTGTTGTTGCTGTTTCTGGTGAAGGTGTGAGATGTACCTAGTATCTCTCGCGTGATCTGGCTACCTGCAGTCAGAGTTACATTTTCGGAGCCACCGAAGTCCTCACTGGGGTTTTCCGAAAGGTTGTAAATGGTTCCCGTTGGTGCTGCATAATTCACTGCTGAGTTGTAGTTATAGTTTACTGCTCCGTCGGTACTGAAGTTCCAAGATACGCGGTAACTGTTGCTCAGGTTGATCGATCCATAAGAAGTCTGAAAGCCGTTGTGATAGGCCGTGGTAAAACTGGTGCTATAACCGGTAGCAGGAGTTGAACCGTCAGTATTTAGTTTGACGGGCAAGCGATACGTCACGTTCGGGTTGTAGTACATCGGGTTGGTGCTGGAGGACATCCCCCTGCGGGTATTGCGAAGGTTGCCGCCGCTGGATTCCCGGCCTGCGTCGTCGGGAGCGAAAGCCCAGCGCATACTGCCGGAATCATCCAGTGTAAAAACCAGATTGGGCGCGACCGTCTCGCTCAGTATCAGAGGCTTTTGGCTGACACTTAGCGCTGCCGCGCTGGCGCTCAGAGTTCCAGAGAGATAGAGCATGAAGCCCAGTGTGCTCAATAGGCTTTTTGTCAGGAAAGAGGGGTGTGTGTTCATGGTTTTCCCTATGAATGATCGACGGAGCAAGTTATTCCCGCTCAATCCTTCCTTTTGAATTAAGGGCAACGGTTGAGCGCACTGCGCTATTCAAATCATTGTTTTTGGCTATCCCGTTAATCTCGTAGCGGAACACGCCTATACCAAGCAGCATATTTCCGTATTCCGGGTTCTCCGTTTGGCCTAGCAGCTCGCCGCCAGGAGCTGTTTGCGCATACCAAGTAGCGTTGCCGGGAAGCTCGGTGTCATCGTCGGGTGAATAGACTTGAGTATTATCCGTACTTATTGCGTACTTGGCTTCTCCATGGAGCAGGCAGAGCTTTCCGGGGTCGATGCCCTGGCAATTGCTTGTCGGCTCATGAGGGCCGTGTACCAGGGTGCGACGCTCTCCGTCCCTGACACTCGCCTCAGCCACGTTGAGCAGTTGTTTTTGCTCGATCATGTTGCCGGTGATGCGTGATTCCAGGCTGACTTCGCGCATGTTGGCAATCGCCAGAACCGTGATGATCAACAGAAAAACCAACGCGATTATTAGACTGACGCCATGTTGCTGATGTCGGTTGAATTGGTAGTGTTGGCGGCTCATGGCATCAGGTTCCTCATGCTGGTACTGCTGGAAAGCATGGTGTAGAGACGTTTGTCGTCAGGGTCGTCGCCGAACCAGAATGTATAGGCTGCACTGCCAGGGGTTTTTGCAACTTCGGTTGGGCTTGCTGTAAGGATGGAGAATCGTACAGCGCGAATATTGTCCGCAGTGTCCGGCTCGGCGTCGTACTTGCTGATGCGCTTTTCTTCGGTTGTGTTCACGCCATAAACGAAACTCAGCTCTGCAATGTCGCTCGCAATGGACTGACCGTTGCAGGTGAGATTCCCGTCATTGAGATCAAATATCTCCGTTACGGGAGCAGTGGCTATATACGGAGTAGCTGGAATGTTGGGGATGTTATCGCCAGCACAATCACGAGCATCTGGGAAGGCTGGCTGATAGCGGATGCAAAATGACGTGGCGCTCAGTCTTTTCACCACCTGGCCTGGACTCATCGGCCCGCATGCGCCAATACTGCCGCTGGGAAAGGCTGTCTCCATGGTTTCATCGGGGGCACGACGATAACCAGCCTTGGCCAGCGTCTGCTCCAGCAACAGAATGGAGAAACGGGCGTTGTCGATATTCTGTCCCTGACTTTGCTGAAACAGAGTGTTCTCGCGATTGTCGAGATAGACCTGCGTAATACCGATGATAAGAAAACTGCTTATCAGTAGGGCGACCATCATTTCAATGATCGAAAGGCCATGTTGCTTATGCATGGTCAGAGTTCTCCGCGCAGGCGCAAGGTGCAGATGAAGGGATCATTACCATTGCTGCAGCGCTCCCCATTGGAGCGCCAGGCGATCTGGACCTCGATGGTAGAACCGTCGTCAGCTATGCAGGCTCCTGCCTGCAGTGAACGGCATATGTAGAAGTTGTTACGCACGGCTTGCGGGTCAGCTCCGTCGCCATTTGCGCCAGGCATCAGCGTGCGCGCCTTTTCGCTCCAGCATGTCAGCTGTTCGCTAACGTCAGATACTTCCACTACCTCTCCGGCACACTCTCCATCGGCCTGGAGTTTTTCGATCAGGTAGTCATCGCGCGCGCCTGGGTTGGCGCGCATCGTTTCCAGCACTTCCGTGGCCAGCATGATGGCATTGTTACGGGCTACCGAATCCGAGGTGAATTGAATGCCTCGCCCCTGCATGGCGACCAGTGCAAGCATGCCGATGGTCAGAAGCACCAGCGTGACCAGTACTTCGATGAGGCTAAAACCTCGGTTATTAAGGCGTTTTTTCATGGCTGGCAGTCCTGCAGGTCGGTGCCGTCTGCATCCTTGCCACGAGGCATTAGGCGGGTATTGCCGCTGCGTTGCACGGTGATCAGGTAGGCGAAGGCCGGATTGTCGTCGCGGCAGACGACGAAGCGTGCGGGTTGGGCCGAGCCGTTCGCAGTAAAGACAACTTCGATGGGGGAAATCAGATCCGTGGAAATACTGGCGTGGTCCGGGTTGAAAGCCTCCTGGCGTAGCGCGGTGTCGTCCTCGGCGGTGGCCACGACCCAGTCATCGGCAGTATTGCTCAAGCTGATAGAGGTACGTCGCACGACGGCTTGTGAGCGGGCGAACTGCAGCAGGCTGTTAAGCGTCTGAGCTTGAGCTTCAATTTGGTTGTTTGCGACCAGACGGGCGAAGTTAGGCATTGCGATACCGGCTGCGATAGCCAGTAGGGCAAGTACGATCATCAATTCAATCAGGGTGAATCCATACATGTCGCTGCGGCGTGACATGGTGCGCTCCGTTTGAATTCTTGAGCGGATAATGATTCGGCTTGGATGTTTTGTCCGTTATGCCGGGATAGCCGGTGCGTTTGTCTCGATGACCGGTTGTCGGCGCGATTATCAGGCTTGTGCGCGAGCTTCGGCGTGATCGGGGCCATGCTTTGATGTCTTGCCGCTGTTTATCAGGTTGTGCACAGCGAGGCTTTGCTGGCGTTGTCTGCCGCAGTTCCCTGTCGCAGCCGACCCTGGCGGCTGAGGATCAGTTGCCAGGCGATGCGCTGCTTGTAGCACTGGTAGAAGCGGCCATTGCTCCAGGGGCTGGTGCCGTTGTCGTAAAAGCGTATCCGCTGATCGCCGAAGCCACTCCAGCGCAGCTTGTCGGCGGTGGCGAGCTGGATTACGTGAAGGGTTTGCTGGCTCGCTTCTTCTTGAGTTATCCAACCATTGGCCCAGTTGCCTGAGCAGCTGAGTGTATCCTCGCTGCCACAAAGTACGACCGTCTGGCGCTGCAATACCGCCCTGGCTCGGGCTTTCTGAAGGGTATCCTGCACCTGCATACGCAAGGCTTGTTGTTGGTTGCGTGCGACTAAGTCAGCCATTGCTGGCACTGCTAAGGAAATGGCTATAGTCAGAATCGACAGGGTGATCATCAGCTCAATGAGCGTGAAGCCTTGATTGCGGCTCATCATGGTGCAGGTCCTTTGCAGGTATGATGCGGCGCCGTCCTGGCGCTGCTATGGCACTGTTCGTTTCGGGACTCGTGTGCGACCCCAAACAGGCAGGCCGGCAGGTTGTTAGAGTGGCTGCCTGTTGGTCAAGCAGTAGTAGAGGGATTTGTGAGCCAGATTCTGGAGGCGGCTGTGAAGCAGGAAACAATCATCATCATCGGCGGCGGCATTATCGGTCTGCTTTCAGCTTATCAATTGGCCAGCGCAGGCCTGCAGGTGGTTGTGCTCGAATCGGGTAAGACAGGCACCGAAGCCTCCTGGGCCGGTGGCGGTATCGTTTCTCCGCTTTATCCATGGCGTTACAGTCCGGCGGTTACGGCACTGGCCCATTGGTCGCAGGAGTTTTATCCGCAGCTTGGCAGAAGCTTGTACGAGCAGACCGGAATCGATCCAGAGGTGCACGAGACCGGGCTCTACTGGCTGGATCTTGAGGACGAAGCAGAGGCGCTGGGCTGGGCCGAGCGTCAGGGGCGCCCGTTGCATAGAGTGTCGATGGAGCAGGTTCGCGCTTCCGTTCCGTCGTTAGGGACGGGGTTCTCACGCGCGGTGTTTATGCCGAATGTTGCCAACGTGCGTAACCCGCGCCTTTTGGACGCTTTGCGAGTGGCGCTCGCCAAGCTGCCGAACGTGCAGGTGATCGAGCATTGTCCGGTTACTGGTTTCATTCGTGATGGCGAGCGGATTCTCGGAGTCGAGACGGCGCAAGGTGAAATGCGCGCTGATCGGGTCGTCGTCGCGGCAGGGGCATGGAGTGGTGATTTGCTCGCCACGCTGGGGCTGGAGTTACCGGTCAAGCCGATGAAAGGACAGATGATTCTGTTCAAATGCGCCGACGATTTCCTGCCGAGCATGGTTCTGGCCAAGCGGCGTTATGCGATCCCTCGTCGTGATGGACATATCCTGGTCGGCAGCACGCTTGAGGACGTCGGCTTTGACAAAACGCCCACCGGCGATGCCCTCGAAAGTCTTAATGCGACGGCGATCGACCTACTTCCCGCCCTGGCTGATGCGAAGGTCGTCAAGCACTGGGCCGGGTTGCGTCCCGCCTCGCCTGAAGGGATACCCTACATCGGGCCGGTGCCGGGACATGACGGGCTCTGGCTCAATTGTGGGCACTTCCGTAACGGCTTGGTGCTGGCACCCGCTTCGTGCCAATTGCTAACGGATCTGATGCTTGAGCGCGCGCCCGCTATTGACCCACAGCCGTACGCCCCCGCCGGGCGGTTCTGATTTTATAAATGGGATCGGAACACAATGCAGTGATCTTCGTTACATCTGTATACGGACCACTGACTGAAATTTCCATTTGAAGTCCTCAGGGTGCTTCGCAGTTTTTTCAATTCATTGCTTGGCGGCTCGGCTTAAAAAAGCATTGCTGCTTGCCTCGCAATACGTTCTGAAGATCAATTTATTATTTTTTGTACTATAAGGTGACTAACAAAAGCTTAAGAGGTTGAGTAGGTATAGCTTTGATTCTTGAGCTTCAGGAATTTCTTGTGTGCGTATGGATTCTCATATATCAGTCGCGATGCGATTCAAATAAGTTGTCCTGTCGTCACTCATTCTCGACATGCAATTATTAATAGTCACCTGATAAGCTTCTTTCGTTTCTTCTATTTCAAAAGCTTCGAGCTTGCAATCGGCGTCCCGTAGTTTGATCCACTCTCGTTGCGCCCCTCTCAACAGCGAAATATATTCCGCCATCGAGAGGGCCTTTCCGTACTGATTTCTGATTCGATCCAAAGCTGCCTTGTACGATAAGTTCAGAATCTTATCTGACTGATCTTTTCTATATGCTGCGCATTGCGCTACCTGCCGGGATATTTCAATTTTTCCACATGGATCCCCAACCATATCGCTGAGTGTTGGAAATGCAAGAAAGAGCAAAAAAACTGGATATATTTTTTTCATGCCAAGCACTCTGGTTGTTCCTGAAGTGGTGAGCTATATTTCGACCATGTTTGTATTGGCTAATTAGCACGTGTGTTCTCTGTATGATATATATCCACCAACCATTAAATAACCCACGGAGCCAAGACATCATGATCAGGAAATATTCGCGATCTGCGAACACCAGCTCATCGCTCTATTGCCTGACTGGTGGATAAGCGGAGCGTTATCAACCTATTTACTAGAGGATGTTCGGTTGAATAGCGGATGTTCAAGACGGCGAGGGTGCTGGACAGCATTAGCGAGAGAGAAGCGCCGACTTCATGCCCCACATCACTTTCTCGAAATGACTCGATGCGGAATTTTGGATTGCTTTTGGGTGGCGGTCATTCTCTGGTAATACTGGTTATAAGCTTCCTGGGCCTTTGCTCGCTTGCCCAATTCCCAATACGCGTCCGCTAGGTTCAAGTAGGCAACGACCCTGTCCGGGTGTTTCAGGGTAATGTGTTTCAGGAGTTCGGCGGCCTCCAGATAATAGCCCGCCTGCTCGAACAGGAAGCCGAGATCGTTGGACCAGCCGACCTGTTGCGGAAGTAGTATTTTTCGACGATGTAGCTCTCAGGATCGCATGCACCATCCTCATCCCCTGCCATGAAGTAGCTGACGAGGGTCTTAAGTTCTTCGTCGTTATCCGCCTTGTAGGCCTTCAGAGCGGCGTCGAAATTGCTGGACGCCATCTCCGGCATCAGCTTTTCCGCCGCCAGCCCCGAGTTCTGGTGCGCAAAGCGCAAGTCCTTCAGGGCGCCGAAGGCGCGGGCACCGTCGAAATCGGCGATCGACGTGAAGGCGAGGGCCCTGCTGTCGATTGCATGGGTGCTCAGCAGAGACTGGTCACACTCGGTGTTGTTTTCATTCAACAGGACCTGCGTCAGGTCGAACGACTTCGCAGCGCCGTCATATCTGAACCTCAGGTTGAAGTTATAAGCGCCATTTCCTTCTTCTCGGGTGATGAGCACCAGGTAATCCCCCGCCTGGGCCGCGGGTGAAAGCAGGGTATGGCGCTCACCCTGCAGATCGGTCACCGCTACCTTTCCCTGACGTTCGGCGATCAGGTTCGCGATGTAGCCATCGTAGCTCCGAGGGGAATAGGCGTTCTCGATGCGCGGTAGCACCTTGTCCGTAACGAGCACCGTAGCGCCCGTGCGGTTGGTGATCTGCAGGCGCTGAGCACGTCCGTCGTCACCGTCTGCGATGCGCAGCTCCTGAAGCGAGGACAAGCCTTCGGGCCGTATCGTTTCCGCCGTCGCTGTAGCACCGGCCAGCATCAGGGTCGAGTTCAGTGAAAAGCGCCATGCGCTGAGTATATTGAAATGCACTTTTAGGATTCATTAATTAATAGAGTTCTTTTTATAATTTAGAAAATTTAATAATGCTTACGTGAGAATTTCTGAAGAATGAAATTCATTGTTCGCAGAAATTTATATCTTCACAGTGTAGCCAGGCGTTAATTAACGTGCCTTTTTTGTCACGTAGCGAATTTTGTACCAAAAATAACTTTCATCTGATGCCGCGTCGGTAAGGGCTACCTTGTCGCCGTTGATCAAATACATTTTAGTGGTTTGGTTTATGTTTGGCTCGCTGTAAAGAGTGGCTTTTTTGGAAATAACAGTTTTTGAAATCGGGGTGCGAAGCCGATAGTCGAGACTATTCGCGACTAGCAAATTCTCTGTTTTTCTTTCGCCTAGGTAAAGGGTGCGATTGATATAGTCACATCCTATGCAATTGTCAGAAATCGTCAGGATGAGATCGTTGTTTTCTATCTTGTATATGTCTTCATGCCACTTTGCTCCGCTTCTGTAGCTGCTAATTAGATGCTTATCTTTTATAGAATAATTGCATAGCTGGCTTTGAAGTTTATCCATGGGGCGTAGTGTTTCATTCTCACTGTCGTATCGATAGACCTTGGAGCAAGCGTTCACGCTGCCTTCTGCGTTATGCGTCAGAATCACCTCCGAAATCCCGTCTAATGTCAGGTCTTCTAATGAAATTTGGCTATATTCATTATCTATTGCATCTAGCATGGTTTCTGGGATTGTGATGGCCTTGCACATGCCTTCGTGGCAGGCTGTAATTGAAAGATTCGTCCCGGAGTCATTGGCGGAAAGCATTGTAGCTTTTTCTTTATTCGTGGCTGCAAGCGTGCTTGTGAAAGCAAAAAGGACGGCGCCTGCCAGGAAGTAAATCAAACCAGCTCGAGACTTGATATTAAGTTTTTCTTCCATCATGTCAAATTCCATTCCCTCTTAATGGCCGCAAATATTTCTTTTCGCTCAGCTAAGCCATTGTGTCCGCCATTAACAGCCAAAGTAATTAGATCGACATTATTCATTTCATGCTCAATCAGCACGTTAATATCACCATTGGCATTATGTTTTTTATATATTCCTCCAATGTTCCGCCAGAACCAGCAGGATGCATCTACCGCATTGTACATATCTGATGCAATCAGATCCGGAGAGTCTGTGAAATTTATCCCTCGGTATCTGGAATACGCCGCGTAGTTATTTTTCCAGGTGAGTTGGATTAGCCCTTTTCCTTTGTATTTTGGGCCGTCTCCCATTTCTGTATTTCCCCTGCGTATTGCATCACGATGTTGTCCAGGGTTGTATCCTTCCCCTGAAGCAAACTCAATTGTTGTCTCGAAGTGTGCCGACTCATGGTAGCACTGAGCCAAAAAGTGAGCTTTTTGATAACTTGTAGTGATGTCATGTCTGGTCAAGGCAGCATTCAATATCTTTACGAGTTCCTCCTTGTCAAATTTGTAAATAGCAGGATAGTTCTCTTGGAAACGCGTAACGAAGCTTCTAGGACCGCCGCGCCCAGTGAACCAATCACCTGGCTTTTTGAGTATTTTTTCTAGGAAGGAGACAGTGATTTCTTCGGTTCGCGGTGATGAGAAGGTTGCCAGGAGTCCAATGGGCTGCAGATGCCAAGCCTTGCCCGACGCATCCGGCTTCAGGCTGCCGGCCACATCGCCCCACCAGCTCAGGGTCTTGATGCGGCTCTTCTCTTCGACCCAATCCTGATTGGAATCATCGGGGCTGTGGCCCATCAGCTCGTCGAGTTCGTCCCAGCGCGAAGCCTCCCAGAACCACTCGCTTTCATGCTGGGTGATGAGCTGCGAGATAGATTGGGCGTGCCAGGGCTTTGCCAGTGCTGCCTGAATCTCTTCCGAGGTCATCTTGCCGTCGCGGTTGGTGTCGATGATGTCGTAGAGACGGCTACGCACAGGGCCTTTGTCGGACTGGTCGATCGCGCCCTGGTAGCTGGCCTTTTCGTTTTCGGTCAAGCGGCGAGTCGCATTGAGGTAGTAGGCCAGCCCAGCGCTGGGGGTATCGGTATCCTCGAGAAAATCGAAGCCTTCCCATTCCCACGGGCTGTGGCGAGTCGTGATGAGCTCCTGCTCTGCCAGCCAGCCGTTGATGGGTTGGCCATCCTTGTCGGCCAGCAGGTCATCGAGGCGCCACCAGATGGTCTCGGGCGAGCAGCCGACTGCCGTGTTGCTGGCCGGAATCTGGATCTTGGCCTCGGCGGGCAACGCATCCAGCAGGCTCTGCGGCAGGATCAGATCAACGCCTATCTCGGCTCCTTCGTCGGTCAGTTTCGGCGGGTTCCCGACCTTAATGTCATCACGATGGGGGACCAGCTTGCTGGCGCCGGCGTGGACCTTGAGCAGGGTCTTTTCCTCCTCCGGCAGGTTCTGCGCCCAGGTACGGCTTTCGCTGATGAACGTCGGCACGTCTTCACAGCTGAAGATCTCCAGGTGCAGTAGGTCCTGGGGCGAGCCGTCGCTCTGGTTCTGGTATTTCCCTACGTGCCCGATCAGGTCGCCCGCCTTGATCGGCGCGGGCGGATCCAGCAGCACCACGGTGCCCCAGGTCTTGGGTTGTGATTGGGCCGTCAGGAAGGACGCAGAGATATAGCCGGGTAGGCTCCCGTCGTCCCCAGGTGTCAACGCCGGTTCATTGTTACCACCGATCACCTGCACGAGCTTGAGGAACGCCCCTTCACCCGAGGCGCGGATCTGGGCGCCTTTGCTGAGTTTGCCCACGATCGAGGCATTGCCGTGGGCTTCGGCGCGAACGTTGAGCTCGCCGCTGCGGGTGTTGACGGTATAGACGCCAGGTCCCCAGAACGCCGGGCGCTCCAGTTTTTCGTCCTGGCGGTAGTCCTTCCAGCACTTGAGGTGCATGTACAGGCTGTAGATCGTCAGCGCGGGCGGCTTGGGTTTCGACTCGTCAGCGGTGGCAGGCGCCTTGGGCTGAAGCGTATGCCTGACCAGCACGAAACCGGTGGAGAACGGAGCGCGTATTTGAAGCGGCGGCCGACCGGCGTAGGTGCTGACGGGGTAATCTTCGTCGACACGGTAAGCGACCACTTCGCCGTGGGTCATGCAGTTGATACGGCTCTGGTCGAAGGCTTCGGAGGTGCCCTTGTCCAGGTGAATGCCGCCATGCCACAGACCGTTTCCACCGATGGGGTAGAACCCGGCCTTGGCCTTGCTCAGGGCGGTCAGGTGCTGAAGCGAGTGGCCCGCAGACGGCGTGTAGGGATAACACCAGTCACCTTTGGCAGTGCTTTTATCGCCCGCAGCAACGTCCGGCTTGGCATCGTCCGGGTTCAGGGTGCCGTTCACCATGTCCGCGATGTAGCGTTTGAAATCACCTTCCTCGAGCTCGGCGTGAACGTGGATGGCGTAGCGCTGTGCGCCCGTCCGGTCCGTGCCGGCCTGGAGGCCGATGTGCTGGCCGTAGGTGATGGCGTCCCCGTCGTTGACCTTGAAAGTGGGGTGGAGGTGCAAGATCTGCCCGATCAGTTGGCCATTGGTGGGGGCGTCGTAAATTTTCAGCGTGCCGTAGGCGCGGCTGGTCTTGGCATAGCCGGCTAGCGGGCTGGGGACCGGGATGGATCGGTTGCTGCCGTTCACCAGCAGCACGAAATCCTTCTTGATGAGCGTGCGTCCGCCAACATGGCGCACTTCCTCGAGCTGGCCGCTGATGGTTTCGTAATCCCGGTTGGGTTCACGGCCGGCTGAAGGGTGGTGCTTGGCCAGGTCCTCATAGCGGTTTACGTCTTCGATGCGGCTGCCAACACTTTCAACGATTTTGAAGCGACGTCCTGTCATGACTTGTCCTGTGAAAAAGTTGCACTCGTATTCGACGCTCAGAGGCCGCAGGCAGCACCGAAGGTTTTGTAGGTGTCCGTCTTGCCGGCTGTTTCGAAAGTGAGGTTGACGTGGCGGTCATCCGACTCGTTGTACTCCGAATGATTGAACTGGCTGACCGTGGTGAGCGTGGCGCTCATGCCCCCGTAGGCGTAGGCCGTACGGGTCGCGTCGATGTCGGTCTGTTGCAGTTCATGGACGACGCCGGCGATCTTGACGAAGAGCACTTCATCGAGTTCAACGGCGATCGGCTGGGCGTCACTCACGGCTTGGTACTGCTCATCGGCCGGCACCAGTGCGCAGCGGTAATTCTCGATGCCGCCGCCCTCCTGATACTGGGTGACGGCTTCCTGGTAGGTGATGGACTCCAGTTCGGCGGCCGCGCAGCCAGTCAGATACCCACAGGACAGGATGAACAAGAGTGCGTGGCCGGCGAGATGACGGCCCCTGGGTGTTTGTTTCTTGGTCATGGCGTTCATGTTCGACTCAGCCGGAAAAATTCATGGTTCTTTTGACTTTCTTTTTGGGGTTGGGGGCGCCAGCTAGCGCCTGCTCCAGCAGACTCCCCGCCTTGTCCCGATCTGCATCGCCCGGCAGCGCCAGCGGTTTGATACTGATCCCCGAACCCTTGCCCGGTGCTCCGCCTGCGTTGATTTTGGTCATGGGACCGCTGACGGTGATGCCGCCGGGGTCGAGCTTTATGAAGCTGCCGCTGGCGTTGAAGGTCAGTTCGGTGCCGGCTTCGATGACCATCTTCTGACCGGTCTTGAGGTGGATTTCGCGGCCGACCTTGGTCAGTTGGGCGGTGCCGAGTTTGATGTGTTGCGCCTGGCCGATGATGAGGTGGTCGTCGGGCCGTACTTCCACCTTGCGATCGGCGATGACGGTCAGGTGTTCCTCGGCCAGGAATTCGCTATAGGCGTTGGCCTCGACGCGGTCGTGGCGCTCGTGGCCGATGCGGATCTTCTGGTCGTGCTCGATGTTCTGGTCCCAGTCACGCTGGGCGTGGATGTAGATCTGCTCGGCGCCCAGTGGGTGGGCAGGACGCAGATAAAGCCCTGCACACCGACCGGCGGGGCGAAGGGCTTGACCGCCGCCAATGTATTGGAACGCCAGAAGCGTTCTTCGTAGGGCAACGGTTCCATCAGTCGGCCAGGGAGTTCTCGATGCTTTCGCTCAGTTTACGGAAGCGTGGGATGACCTCTTCGGGCGGAGGCGTCAGTTCGGTCAGGTCGTCGGTGCCTTTCTGGAAGGTGAACATCTGCACGGCCAGCAGGGGCGAGCCTGTGCCGCCGCGATGTGCCAGGGCGAACCAGGCGCGTTCCTGTTCGCCTGAGCCGGGTTTGGGGTCGAGGCGCCAGCCTTCCAGGCCGGCCAGGCGCTTGCTCAGGTACAGCCGCTCGATGAACGAGGTTTTCTTCCACTTGCTGGCGTCGTAGCCGGGGCGGTAGTCGGTGTCGTAGGTGCCTTCGGTGGGGCGGGTTTGCCAAGGGTCGTTGGCCGAGGCGGCGACGAAGGTGAAGATGACGTTGGGCGTGCGGGTGAAGCGCAGGCTGTTCTTGATGCTGTAGGCGGTCTTGCCATCGTCGGCGATAAAGCCATAGGGGAAGCAGAAGCCGGGGCCTTGGGGCACCTCATAGAGCTCGCGGGGCTGAAAGCGCTCGACCAGCGCCTTGATGCGCTCGGCGGAGTCGGGGCCAGCCTGGCTGAAGGCGAAGGAGTACACGCGGTTATTGCGCCAGAGCAGGACCTCGTCCGGGGCGATATGACCGCCCAGGAAGTAGGCGTCGGGAATACCAAGGTCGTATTCATGGACTTTGGTTAGGGGGATTTGGTGCTCGATTTCTTTTATTTCTCCCTCAACCTTGGAGATGGCTTCTTCGCCATAACCGAGGCCTGGTAACTTTGCCACTCGCCTTTTTTTGATTTCAATGCTTTCTTTTAACTCCTTCTGATACAGCTTAGCTGTTCCCTTTATATACCTTGCAGCACCATCGAAGGTGTCACGCTCGACAATATCGCTGACATAGATGGTCAGGCCATCATAGTCATAGCTGGCAGTGTCGCCACTGGAAAAAACCTTTCTGGTAAATCCATGCCCCCCCCCTTCGGTAATACGATGGGTATGGTTTGCTCTGTAAACAGCCCATTGCATGTCTTCCGGCACCTCGAAGGTCATGCGGCCAAGGCATTCCTGTCGCGGTACATCAGCCAGCGCCATACCGGCAGGGATAATCAGGCCAAGGCTCAGGTACTGGAATATCGTTTTCATGTGCGTCGAGCCTCTTTTGCCTGCTTGCCACCAACTTGTGCGACAGTTCGGTCTGACTGCTCCAGTATCTGGGCCAGGATGCTCAGGTTGATGCCGGAGTCGTTGTTCTCCCCTCGGGTCCAGTGGGTGGGCAGCGCGCAGATAAAACCCTGCACGCCGACCGGCGGGGCGAAGGGCTTGACCGCCGCCAATGTATTGGAACGCCAGAAGCGTTCTTCGTAGGGCAACGGTTCCATCAGTCGGCCAGGGAGTTCTCGATGCTTTCGCTCAGTTTACGGAAGCGTGGGATGACCTCTTCGGGCGGAGGCGTCAGTTCGGTCAGGTCGTCGGTGCCTTTCTGGAAGGTGAACATCTGCACGGCCAGCAGGGGCGAGCCTGTGCCGCCGCGATGTGCCAGGGCGAACCAGGCGCGTTCCTGTTCGCCTGAGCCGGGTTTGGGGTCGAGGCGCCAGCCTTCCAGGCCGGCCAGGCGCTTGCTCAGGTACAGCCGCTCGATGAACGAGGTTTTCTTCCACTTGCTGGCGTCGTAGCCGGGGCGGTAGTCGGTGTCGTAGGTGCCTTCGGTGGGGCGGGTTTGCCAAGGGTCGTTGGCCGAGGCGGCGACGAAGGTGAAGATGACGTTGGGCGTGCGGGTGAAGCGCAGGCTGTTCTTGATGCTGTAGGCGGTCTTGCCATCGTCGGCGATAAAGCCATAGGGGAAGCAGAAGCCGGGGCCTTGGGGCACCTCATAGAGCTCGCGGGGCTGGAAGCGTTCGACCAGCGCCTTGATGCGCTCGGCGGAGTCGGGGCCAGCCTGGCTGAAGGAGAAGGAGTACACCCGATTATTGCGCCAGAGTAAGGCTCTGTTTGGGGCAATATGGCCGCCTAGGAAGTAGGCGTCGGGAATGCCAAGGTCGTACTCATAAACTTGGGTTATTGAAATCTGGCGCTCGATTTCTTTTATTTCACCTTCAATTTCTGAAATATGTTTTTTTTCATAGTTGTCTCTTTTGAATCGTTCCAAGATTCTCTCAAAGGTAGATTTCTTTTTATTCAGTTCTTCTTGGTTACGCCTGATAGTGCCCTTAAAATACCTTGCGGCGCCATCGAAGGTATCACGGTCAACAATATCGCTAACATAAATGCCCAGGCCGTCATAGTCATAGTGGGCGTTGTCGCCTTTGGCCCCTACCTTCAAGCCAAAGCCATGTCCCCCCCCCTTTGAAATGCGATTGGTGTAATCAGAGTGAAATGTGGCCCATTGCATGTCTTCCGGCACATCGAATGTCATGCGTCCAATGCACTCCTGACGTGGCGTATCGGCCAACACTATGCCGGCAGGAATAAGAAGCCCCAGGCTCAGGTATTGAAACAGGGTTTTCATGTACGTCTGCTCTCTTCTTTACGTCCGTCACCAGCCTGTGCCAGTGCCCAATCGCGCTCGGACTGTTCCAGGGCCAGGATGCTCAGGTTGATGCCGGAGTCGTTGTTTTCCCCACGGGTCCAGTTGGTGGGCACGGCGCAGATAAAGCCCTGCACACCGACCGGCGGGGCGAAGGACTTGACCGCCGCCAGGATATCGGAGCGCCAGAAGCGTTCTTCGTAGGGCATTGGCTCCATCAGCTCACCGCCCCGTTCCAAAAACTCCAGGTCACGGTAGGCCCAGGTCGGCCAAGTCGAGGTGGGAAAGCCTGTCTTTTCATATTTCCCCATATCCGGTGTTTTGCGGGGCTGAACCTGGCTGATGTTTTGGGGAATGAAGTCGAATACCCGGTTATATAGCTCCATATTTTCTTGCGCCTGCAACTGTATCGCCCGCCAGGTTTCCTCTGCCGCTGGCTGTCCCAGATATTGCGCCAGCCCGGTCGCCGGACTGACGCCTGACGATCCGGTCATGGCCAGGCCGAAGTGCTTTTTCCAGAGATCGACCCGCAGCTGGTGTACGGCCTGGCCGACGAGCTGCTGCCGCTTGCCGTCGAGCAGGACCGGCAGCGGCGTGCTGTCGCGCACGATCACTGCCAGCTCCGAGTCGCGTTCGCCCTGCAGGCTGCGGTCGTTGATATTGGCGCTGCCGAGAATGGCCACGCGGTCGTCGGCGATCAGCAGCTTGCTGTGCACGTAGATCTGCTCGGTGACGACGCGTCCGTCGAGGGTTTCCCAGGTGCGCAGGTTGAGCAGGGTCAGGTAGCGGGTCCAGTCCTGCTGTTCATGGACAGGGCGATCATTCGAGTCCCGTCGTTCGATGACTTGCAGGGCTTCTTCACGGCTGATATCGCGATCCAGCAATTCGCGCAACGCCATGCGCCGCTGGATACGGCGGATCAGGCTGTGCTCGCCGAAGACCAGGCTCTGCATGGTCAGGCTGACCTGGTGCATGATGTTCGGGACGTTCAGCGCGCCTTCCGGGTGTACTGGCAGGACCATGTACACATGGAAGGAGCGCTTCTCGTCGATGGCACGGCCGATGCGGTTGGCCAGCGCCTCGCCGATATCGTTGAGCAGACCGTCCTGTGCTTCTCCCAGCTTGTGGGTGAGCCAGCCCTGGGCGTTGACGCCCCACATCGCCAGCATATCTTTCAGGAATGCACGGGCTTCCAGGCCGGGCTCGCGGGCGATGGCGTCGATTTCGTGCCAGTCCAGTTGCCAGATGTCCTCGGCTTCCAGGGCCTCACGTAGCCGTACGCGGGCAACGAAGTCCTGGCGCAGGCTGGCCGGGTCGCGCAGGCTGGCCACCGGGCCAGATCGCGGAAGCAAAGGGTTCAGCTCACCGTCACTACCATAGGCACTCTGAAAGAACTGGTTCTCGATATAGATGAAGTGCTGGGCGCTGGAGATTGCCTGACGCATGGCCTCCTTGCAGTTGGTCTGTACCCGGATGTCGTCGATGCCGGGCGGCAGCGGCAGGCGGATGCCGACTCGCTGGCGTCCTGCCTGTTCCTGCTGGATCATCCGGCTGGAAGCGCTGCGCAGCACTTGTACGCTCATCCCGCCCTGCTGGTCCGCCGGTGCGCTAGGTAGCAGGTCAGGCGAGTCGATCCAGACGGGCCGTGGCGTTGGAAAGCTCAGCCGTGGGCTATCGCTGACGTCTAGACCGAAGCCAAGCCGGTCAAGACCAGTAGTGCGTGACAGTTCATTGAGCCAGCGCACCACGGCCTCCAGCAGGTTGCGTACCTGAGTCGTATCTTGCAGCGGCGGCGTGTCGGCGAGGTAGGCCTGTTGGCCGTTCCAGCGATCGACAAAATTGCGCGCCACATCGTAGGCGGAAGGACCTTCGATACGGCAGTGAACGTCTTGCCAGGGCATCCTCGGCTGATAGTCGGCGAGTCGTCCGTTGTCCGGTGATGCCAGTGGCTGGGGCGTTTCATGCAGATAAGGGTAAGGTGCCAGATGCCGCCCCGAACGCTCCTGCAGCAGATGATAAATGAGCCAGAGCATCGAGCCGGCCAGTTGGCTGGTTTCTGCCCGATACTCGCTGGGGATGTCATCGAAGCCCTTACCGCTGAGTACCGATATGACCCTGCCCAGCTCGGTCTGGGTCATCCATTGGCTGATCAGCTCGATGCTCTTGATGCGCAGTGACTCATGCAGTTCTCCCGACGTGACCTGAAGCTCTTGCAGCCAAACCTGCAGCCGCTGCCTGAGCGCTTCAGCCATCGGCACGCGTTCGAGGTTTTCGTTTATCAGCAAGGCCAGCGCTCGAATGCTTTGCCCGACGATCCGCCGCTGAGCGACGTCGAGACGCTCGAAGCCTTCGTCCAGATTCTCCATGGCACTGTTCTTTGCTCGAACCAGCCATTGCAGAGCCGGAATGGGAGGGCTCCGGAAGAAGTTCGATACACGGTTCAGGGCGTTCGCCCCCTCGGCTCTGCTGACAGGGGTCGACAGCGTGCCTCCCAGAGGCACCGACATGTCCGCGATGGGCCTGGACAAATCGAACAATGTCGCCATCATCAGCCCCATCGAGCTGACATGCTTGTCCAGATCCATCCAGCCGAGCTTCGGCAGCCCCGGATTGTAGGCGTCGTTTCCCTGCCTGGAACTCGCATCGAGGCTGAAGTCGTTGTCGTCACAACGACCGTAGGCGAGATCGATACCGCCGACATAGGCAATACGGTTGTCGATCACTACCGATTTCTGATGGTGGGAAAAGGCGACGCCCAGACCCTGCATGTCGCTTTGCTGGATGGCTGGTGTGCAGAAGGCACGCGGGCCATCGGTCAAACCGGCATTGAGCTGGAAGATGGCCAGCATGGTCTCGAAGTTGTAGGTCCCTACACTGCCGGAAGGACTCAGCCAGGGCAGGACATGGATTTTCAATGCCGGCCGGTGTTCGAGTGCCTGGCGCAGGCATTGCCATAGGCTGCGCTTGCCATCGAGCAACACGTCGTAGTTGACCTGCCAGCCGGTGATGAAAATGCATCTTTCGGCTTGGCCTATCGAGGCGGCAACGTCCTTGAAATAGTCTTGGCCAGTGGTGAAGAAGCGAACCTGATTGCCCGCGCGCTTGGGAGCGAACAGATTGGCGCTGTTGAGAAAGAAGTCCGGCGCGGAGTAGGCCGCATGGGCCTGGCCATCCCAGGTATTGATCTGGTTGAGCTCTTTTGCCCGGATGCCATTGTAGGCAGCGTCAGTTGCCATGGTCGTTCATTCCTTGGATTGCAGGTGGGTATAGAGGTCAACGCTGATCTGGCAGTCTTGCCGGCTGCGTTCTTTTTCCAGCGCTGTATTCCCGGTTGGGCTGCGGTTGACACAGTTGCTGAAGTCCAGCGCGCTCAGTGCATACGGCTCGGCGTTCCAGCCCTGTTGCTCCGAGTGGACACGCAAGGCTATCCGCTGACCGGGATAGGTGAGCCAAAGGTCCTGGGGAGCACTGCCGTAGGTCTTCGACAGCATTTGCCGTTGGCTTTCGTCCAGCAGCACCCGCCCATTGGCATCGGTTTCACCCTGCATCAGAACATCGCCCTCGTCGCCTATCTCGATGGTCCAAGGTGCATGAGCCAATGGGAAACCTTCCGCACCCGGCACATCCTGCAAACGGATATTGAATTGATAATCGCGATGAACCGTTGGCGGCCTGGACAACGTTCCCACTTGTAACTGCTCCAGCAAATTCCCGGCTCTGTCGCTGTCCGCTGCACCCGGTAGCCGTGGCGGTTTGATGGCGAACCCGGAACCCTTGCCCGGCGCTCCGCCAGCGTTGATTTTGGTCATGGGACCGCTGACGGTGATGCCGCCGGGGTCGAGTTTGATGAAGCTGCCGCCAGCGCTCAGAGTCAGTTCGATACCGGCTTCGATGACCATCTTCTGGCCAGCCTTTAGATGTATTTCTCGACCGGCCTTGGTCAGCTGGGCGGTGCCGAGTTTGATGTGTTGCGTCTGGCCTACGCTCAAATGGTCGTCGGGTTTGACTTCCACCTTGCGGTCGCCGGTAACGGTCAGGTGTTCCGCGGCCTGGAACTCGCTGTAGCTGTTGGCCTCGACGGTGTCGTGGCGTTCGTGGCCGATGCGGATTTTCTGGTCGTGCTCGATGTTCTGGTCCCAGTTGCGCTGGGCGTGCAGGTAGATCTGCTCAGCGCCCTTGCGGTCCTCGATGCGCAGTTCGTTGTAACCGCCGCCGCCCGGTGAACTCAGGGTTTTGAACACGGTGCGGGTCTTGTTCGCCGGCAGCTCGTAGGGCACCTGATGCGTCGCGTGATAGAGGCAACCTGTGACGAGCGGCTGGTCGGGGTCGCCTTCGAGAAAAGTGATCAGCACTTCCATGCCGACGCGCGGAATGGCGATGCCGCCGTAGCGATTACCTGCCCAGCTCGAGGAGACGCGCAGCCAGCAGCTGGTCTTGTCGTCGGCCGTACCGATGCGATCCCAGTGGAATTGGACCTTTACGCGGCCGTACTCATCGCAGTGGATTTCTTCGCCGGCGGGGCCGGTGACCATGGCGGTCTGGCTACCGAGAACTCTGGGTTTAGGATGGCGCAGTGCCGGGCGGTAGGGGATGTTCCAGGGCGTGGCGGTGAAGTGGTTGCGGTAACCTTGGGTGAAACTCCCCTCACCCCAGCCCTCTCCCCGGAGGGGAGAGGGGGCTAGTCCGTGCAAGCCCAGACCATCTGAGATCGACTCCTCCAGCACTTGTGGCTGCCTACCCTCATGGAACACCTCGGTGAGCAACCAGAGGTCGTTCCATTCCCGGCGCGGGTGGTCGGAGATTTCCAGCAGATGACCGCTGACCAGCTTGTGCTGGTCGCTATTGCCTTCGGCCAGGCGGTAATCGGTGCGATGGCGTTCCAGAGCGCGCTGGGATAGGTGTCTGCCGCGCGTGCGATCGGTGAAGCGCCCGGGATAGTCGTAGTCTTCCAAGTCTGGATGAATCGCTGACTGCTGTTCGGAGGGGCCGTTATGAGCGGCTTCCATGACCAGGCGTGGTTGTTCGAAATCGTAGTCACGCCGGCTGACGCGGCTGGTGCGGGTTTGCAGCCGTACGGCGAAGCGCTTGATCACCGGCTCGTCGGCGACCAGGCCGCTGTCCTGGAGATAGGCCGTGGGCTGACCGAGTTTGGGAAAGCTCGTCTGGTCATCGCCGAACACCAGGACGTGCTCCCGTTCGCTGTGCTCGAAGTGATAGTGAATGCCTTCTTCCTCGCACAGACGCTGGATGAAATGCAGGTCGGTCTCGTCGTACTGCGTGCAATAGTCGCGCTCGGGATAGGCCGTCGGACCGAGCTGGAAGCGATAGGCGTTGGCCTGGATGCCATGACCTTCGAGTACCTGAGCCACGATCTGCGGCACGCTCAGGTGCTGGAAGATGCGCTGGTCGGTGCGGTGGGCAAGGTAGGCGAGCTGCGGAACGATGGTCAGCCGATAGCGGGTCAGGCGCTTGCCGGATTCGCCTTGGGCGACGCGGTGGATCAGGCCATGGATGCCGTTGCCCGACGGCGAGAGTGCGAGAAAAGCCGGCTGGTGGAGCAGGCTTTGCAAGTCGAGATCGGGGCACTCGCTGACCAGCTCCAGGTCGAAGCGATAGGGCAGGCTGATGGCCTCGCGACCGGTGAACGCGAGCACCTGCAGGTCGTGCTCGACGCCCTCGATGGAGAGGCTGAAATGGGTGTCGTTGGCCGTGTTGAACATGGCGCTTCCTTGTCTTCGTGTCATCCCTGGGGCCGCTCGAACCAGCGTTGCAGGCGGCTGGGTGCGGGGCGGCGGAAGATATTCAGTAGCTGGGTCACGCTACTCGTTCGCTTGTCCGCATCGAAGGCGAGTGCCTCAAGCAACGACTGCCAGACATGTGCGGGTAGGTTCGGCGGACAGCGCAATTCCTTCTGCAGAGCCATCGCTTTGGCCTGCTTGGCGCTCAAGCGGCGGAACGGATGGCTGCCGCTGGCCAGTTCGAACAGCAGGCAACCAAGTGCGTAGATATCGCTGGCTTCCGACGGCTCGGCGCCGTCCAGCAGTTCGGGGGCCGCATAGCGTGTCGTCCAGGCCTTGAAACGGTTGCGGGACAGCCGCGGCAAGTCAGTGAGCACACCCGCCAGTGGCTGGCCGAGGCCGTAGTCGAACAGCCGCAATCCATCTTCGGCGAGTATCACGTTGCTCGGTTTGATGTCGCCGTGGATGACACCGCGGCTATGTGAATAGGCGAGCGCCTCAAGTAGCGGCAGGGCGATCTCGCGTAACTCATCCCAGGCGAATCCTGCCGGGCGCTCGCTGAGCAGTTGGTCGAGGGTCGGACCCTTGAGCAGTTCGAGGGTGATGAAGGCGTGCTGGCTGGCGGCATCCACGTCGAAGCCGAACAGGCGTACGACGTGGCGATGAACCAGCCGGGCGGTCAGCGCAAACTCGGTGTAGAGCAGTGCATGGGCGTCGGGGTACTCGGCGAAATCGTCGCTCAGGGTCTTGAGTGCGACGTAGGGTTCCGGATCGCCGAACTGTTCACGCAATAGATCCCGCGCCCGATAGACCGCGCCCATGCCGCCGACGCCGAGCAGTCGTTCGATCCGGTAGCGCCCGGCCAGCACTTCGGGCAGCGCCCCGCTTGTGATGAGTGCAGATATCGGCGCCTGCCTGGGTGGCGCAGCCGTGGCGGCGAAAGCGAAGTAGGTCAGGTCCGAGGCCGGCTCGGCGCGCAGAGGTTCGTTCATCGGCGCACCACCACGGCGGTGAGATTGTCCCGTGCCGGACCGTCCATGGTCTGGGCGAACAGGCGTTGCAGCGCGAGTCCGGCCGATGGCGCATTCAGCGCCGCACCCAGGCTATCGGGCGTCAGACTCTGGTAGAGCCCGTCGCTGCACAGCAGCAAGGTGTCGCCGGGGTGAGCGTCGAATTCGAGGATATCCAGCTCCAGTTGCTCGCTGGCGCCGATGGCACGGGTGAGCGCCTGCGCCGCAGGATGGCGCGCGGCTTCCTGCGGGCTCAGGTTCCTCTCGTCGATCAGTTGCTGCAGCAGGGAATGGTCGCGCGAGAGCTGATACAGACGGCTGCTGCGCCAGAGGTAACAGCGGCTGTCCCCGGCCCATACGCAGGCGGCGCGTTCGCCCTCCATCAGCAGGGCGACCACGGTGCTGCCGATCACCGAGTCGGGGCGGTCGGCGGTGATCGTCAGTTCCTGTCCAAGCCTGCGGTTGAGCTCGTGCAGGCAGCGACGCAGGCTGACCAGGCGCTCGGCCAGGCTGCCTTTGGGCAGCTCGGCCAGTTGCTCGACGATAAGGCGGCTGGCCAGGGCGCCGTTGTGGTGCCCGCCCATTCCGTCCGCGACGACCCACAGGCCCTGTTCGGGCAGGTCGAGAAAAGCGTCCTCATTGCGGGCGCGGACCTTGCCTCTATCGGTCCGCGCGGCACTTCGCCAGTGGAGGGTCCGGCTCGGCGTCCCGGTCATCACAGGGTCGCCGGCAGCTTGAAGTCACGCAGCAGGGCGATGTCGAACGGGTTCGGCGAGCGCTGGCTGTGCAATAAATAGTTGGCGTGGCGCCCGCCGAGGTTGGCCTTGAGCATCAGCACATCACGTCCGCTGTGGTAGTCGACCTGCATCAGATCCAACAGGCGGAACAGCGACCAGGGCCCCGTGTTCTTCTCGATACCGACGCGGCGCCCACCGAGCTCCTCGACCACTAGGCTGGTGCGGCCATCGTCTGCGGTAGCCGGCCAGCTGAACGCGGTCTGCACGATCGGCCCATGGCGGTATTCCATCTGCTGATTGCCGAAGCGGAAGTCGGCGCGACCCAGGCTCGAGTCCAGCGAATAGGGCTCCAGCTTGAAGCGGATCTGCGGCTCGTTCGGGCTTTCCGCGAAGAAGCTTCGGCGGATCGTCTGCGCATGGCTCATCTGCGCCAGGAATTCGCGCGACAGCGGCAGGCCACGACCATCGACGCGGCGCAGCTGGTATTGGCCGGCGCTGCCGCTGACGAAGGGTTTGAGGTAGCGATCGAAAAAGCCGTCGGCAACGCCCTGTGCCTTGAAGAACTCGCGGAAGTCGGCGATCGCGACGTCGCTTTCGCTGTGAGCGCTGAACGGGTAGCGCTGGCGCAGCGATGTTTTGTAGAACGCGTACAGCTCGCCCTGGTAACGCCGGTTGAGGTAGTGATAGGCGTCGTTCAGCACCAGCGACCAGCTGTCCTCGGCGAGCAGGCCGAGCCAGTTGCCGATCGGTTGCGGCAGCCGGGCCGCGCTGGTGCGCAGCTGGTTGATCGCATCGCGTTGGCCGCCCATGCGTGCCTTGGCCAGCTCGAACGCGGCTTGATCCGGCGCGCTGGCGTGGGCCAGGCCCGCCAGCTGCAGTTGCAGCGCGTCGAGGGCCTGCAGGGTCGGGATCAACTCGGCGCTGGCGCCCGCCTGTTCGTCGAGCAGGCGATGCAGCGGTTCGAATCGACGCTCTAGCATCTTGCGCGCGGTGTCCGGCAGCTTTTTTGCCAGTGCGGCCTGGGTTTGTTCGGCGGCGGCCGAGGCGAGTTTGGTCGCCTTGCCCAGTTTGCCGCCGGCGTCTTTGAGCGCATCGGCGGCTTCTACTGCGTCGCCAGCGGCGTCCGCCACGCCGGCAAAACGAGTGTTGTCACGCACCTCGACGAGCAATTGCAGCAGCGGCGAGTTGGCCGCGCTCAGCCCGCTGAGCAGCATCGCGCCCTGGCCGGCGCCGGCAATCGGCTCCAGCGTCAGCTGCGCCACGGCTTCGCCCCAGTGGTTGGCGTAGTCGCGGAAGTAGAGTTGTTCCATCTCGACCATCAGGCGCCCAAGGTCCTTCAGGCTCAGGCTGTCGCCCTCGCCGAGCACCCAGTTGTCGCGCAGGATCTCGCGCACCAGATCGCCGCCCTGGGCGACATAGAATTTCTGGTAGCCGTTCTGGGTGTAGAAGCCGGGGATGGCGTGATCGCTACCGTTGAACAGCGCACCTTGGGGGCCGAGGCGCTGGCTGAACCGGTAGTCGGGCAGGCTGCGGGCCTGATCGCGCAGCATGCGATAGACGACATTGGCCAGCGATTCGCTGCGCAGCACCTGGCGCGCCTCGGCGACCAGGCGATCGTTGAGCGGATAAGGCGTGAAATCTTCGTCGAGAAGCCGTTCGAAATGCGTATTCAGGCCGTTCTGTGCTACGGCGTTGCTTGCATAGCGCAGCGACCAGTCGGCCGCCAGCCATTCCTTGAGGAAGCCTTCGTCGCGTCGCTGCTCCAGGTTGAGCATGAGATAGGCGCGCAGGCTGCCGAGCAGACGCTCGCGATCGGTGAGGTTGGCTCGGATCTGCGCTTCGAGCTGGCGGCCTACGCGTGGCAGCAGCAGGTTTTCCAGCTCTCGGCGGTACGCCTGACGTAATGTCGGATCGACGTCTTTGCCCTGGTAGAGCCCGCCGCGCTGCAGGTAGGACACCTCGCCTTTATCGGGAAATACCTGGGTTGCGGCATAGCTGGTGTCCAGTGCCTTGAGCGTGCGCAGCGCGTCGTCCTGGGCGGTGATGCTCTGGTGCTCGTCTCCCAGCCGATCGGCCAGGCTGCGCAGCCGTTCGAGCCGTTCGTGGTTAGCGGAGAAACCGTTGGCCCAGAGCGCGCCGAACAATGTCAGGCAGGCGAAGCTCGCGGCATAGAGGGCGCGCTGACCCCAATCGATGCGGCGTACCTCTTTCTGATCCAGTCCGGCCAGATCGGCTTCGGGAAAAATTACCCGGCTGAGCAGGTGATTGATGAAGCGCGCTCGGCCATTGTGCAACGTCGGCAGTGCGCTGCTGGACAGCCCGAGATTGCGCCCGATGCCGCTGGTCAGTGGATCGAGTCCACCTTGCAGTTGCGGCGCGCTGGTCAGGTAGAAACCGCGCAGCTGGCTGGCCCGCTGATAGCGGTTGCCGGAAAACGCCAGTTCGATGAACAGGCACAGGCGCTCGCCGATCTGGCCGAGCTGGTGAGGGAAATCGAGAATGCGGCCGCGGCGCTGGGTATCGCGCTCCTGGTGCATGCGTAGAATGACCTGGCTGTTGAGCCGGCGCAGCAGTTCCTCGAATTCGCCGCGGACCACGTTGACATCGGTGCCGTCCTGCTCCTTGCGGAAGCTGGCGCCGAGCACCTGATCGCTCTCCTCGCGCGACAGCTGATCGAAGAAGTCTTCGAAGCCGAGCACCTGGTCCGCTTTGCTCAGCGCCAGATAAACCGGGACGTCGGCGCCCAGACGCTGATGGATTTCGTGCAGACGCTGGCGGCTCTGGCGTGCCAGCGTTTCAAGTTCCAGTTCGCTCGACTGCAATAGCTGGTCGACCGGAATGTTGATCAGCACGCCATTGAGCGGACGCGCGCGGCGGCGACGTAGCAGACCGAGCAGCGTATCCCAGGCCTTGCCGTCGACGGCGGCATCGTGCTGGGTCAGGTAACGGCCGGCGGTATCGATCAACACCGCGTGATCGGCGAAGTACCAGTCGGCGTAGCGGGTGCCCGAAACATCCTTGGTCAGGCGCTGGTTTTCGCAGCGGTTGAGGGGAAAATCCAGGCCGGAGAAATCGAGCAGTGAAGTCTTGCCGCTACCCTGGGGGCCAAGCAACAGATACCACGGCAGGTCGTTGCGCCATTTCTCGCTGCGCCCGCGATACAGGCTCGAACGCTTGAGCGTGCGCATAGCGTCCCGGTAGCGCTGGCGCAGAATGCTCTGCTCTTCGCTGACCAGGCCCTCACGACGCAGGCGCTCCTGCGCTTCGTCGTCGCTGGCCTCGGCCTGCTTGCGGCGGGCGCTGCGCCAGCTGGCGAAGACCATGAACAGCCCCCAGGCCAGGCACAGGCCGGCGATGGTCAGTAGGCGGCTGGTCGAGGATTCCCAGAATTTGTAATCGTCCACCGCCAGCAGCGGCCCGACGAACCACACCAGCAGGGCCAGTACCAGCAGGACGCACAGGCTCCATACCCAGGTCTTGCGGAAAAACGCGGCAAGCTTGCCGAAAAAAACCTTCATGGCATTACGTCCTTGTTACGGCTGAGGCTCGACCTGAACGGTCGGATCGACGGGTTGGTACGGCTGCAGAACGGTGTCGCGTTGCTCGCCCAAGACCCAGGCAAAACCTGCGTACAGCATCCCAAGGCAGATCAGCGTGAACAGCGTGACGATCCACCACGGCACGATACGCACCAGGCGCCGACGCGTGTCGCGCAGGCCCTGCCAGTGCGGCGACACCTCGCGCGGCACGTCGCCGCGCAACTGGCGGATCTGCCGGTAGAGGCTGTCGCGTACCGCTTCGAGTTCGAGCATGCCGCGCGGTAGCACGCGATACTTGCCCTCGAAGCCCAATGACAGGCACAAGTACATCAATTCCAGCATCGGCAGGTGCTTGACCGGGTTACGCGACAGGCGCTCGAGCAGCTGGAAGAATTTCTCGCCGCCGAAGGTCTCGTTGTGAAAGCCCGACAGCAGGCTCATCTGCGACCATTCGCTCTCGTTGCCCCAGGGCGTGGTAACCACCGCTTCGTCGATCACGGTACACAGCACGTAGCGGGCGGCCATGACCTGGCTGCTTTCGGCGCCATCGTGCAGGGCGCGGTGTTCGAATAGTTTGAGTTCACTGGACAGGCGCTGATTCAACGCGTGCAGATCTTCGCCTTCGAAGCTGTGCTTGAGCCGCACCACTTCGGAGAGCAGCGAGGAGGCCGCCGCGACCAATGGGTTGAGGCTGATGTTGAAGGTTTCCGCCGGGCGCAGGCGCGCGGCGTAGATCATCCGCTCCTCGAGCTGCTCGAATTTGGGCGGCGCGCTGAAGTCGGTCAGCGGGCTCTGTGCCGGGGCGTCGCCGTGGCGATTGAGGATGACCGTCTTGTCGTCCTGTCCATAGTCCATTTCTCTGATCATGTCGGTCAGTTCCTGATCGCCCAGAATTTCAGCTCAAGCCCGGTGAATTCGCCGGACACATGGAAGGCGAAGCCGCCGGAGCGCTCCAGTTGCGCCAGCTCCTCGGAGCTGAGCTCCAGGGCGAAGTAGGTTTTGCCGGAGTGGAACGGGATCTGCCGCGGCGCCACCGGCAGCGGTTTCACCTTGATCCCCGGCAGATGCAGGTTGACCAACTGGCGGATGCGCTCGACCGGGCCGACCTTCAGATGGGCCGGCAGGCGTGTGCGCAGTTCTTCGGAGTCGCACTGAGCGCTGGCAGCCAGCACGAACGAGGCGCTGCCGAGCAGTTTGTGGTCGTGCAGCGGCGAGACCTGAATGCCGTACTGGCGCTGTTGCAGCAGCAGTTCGATGGCGTGTTGCTCGAGCACCATCGACAGCACCTGGCGGATCGCATCCATCAGCTTGCGAAACGACAGCCCCTGGTCGTTGTGCAAGTAGCGGCCATCCAGGCGCGGGCGCTTGGTCTCGCTTGAGAAGGTCGCCAGCTCGCCGAGCAAACCCAGCAGCTCGCGATAGATCTGTTCGGGGTGGACCCGGTCGATGCCCAGGTAATGGCGCAGCACCGGCTCGTAGCGGTTGATCAGCTGCAGCATCATGAAATCACCGACTTCCGCGCCACCGACCTTGCCGGTAGCGCGGATGCGCTCGGCCAAGATGTCGCCGCGATGGCCGAGCATGCTGATCACTTCTTTCAGGCAGGACAGCAAATAGCTCGATGCCTGGAAGTCGATAAAGGTCGGGATGTATTCAGGGTCGAGGCTGATCACCCCATCAGGTGTCGTGTCGAGGATGTCGCAGAGTTTGAGCTTCACATAGGCCTGGTCGCTCTGCTGCTCGCCGAGCAGCAGGCGAAAGTCCGGACGGGCGGTGCTGACTTGGCTGCTGCTCGCGTCGCCGGCGTTGGAATCGGCGACTTCTTCGTCGACGGCGGTGTAGCGCGCCAGCACGTCCTTCTGTTCCGCTCGGCGGCTCTCGATATGGTTGCCGGTGACCAGCGGCAGCGCCAGATAAACCGGTGTATTGCTGGTATTGGGCGATACGTCCACGGCTAGCGGCTCACGTTCGGCGCCGATCTCGAACAGGCTGCCGTCGGGGAGGATGCCGCTGGCTTGGCTGAGTACCAGCTTGCCCATGTTGAGGAATTGGCGATCAATCTCCAGCCCGAAGAACCCCCAGGCGTAGTGGCCGAGTTTTTGCGTACGCAACTTGAGCTGCGCGTCGTAATGACGGTCGTTTTGCTGGAAGTGTTGCGGGCGCAGCAGCATGCCTTCCTGCCAGACCACTCTGTTCAGGCTCATCGATCAGTTCCCCTTCGCGAGCGGGTCGAGGGCCTGGATGCCGCGCTCGTCGAGCGTCAGCTCGATGCGGTTCTGCGCCTTGTGCTGCAGCGGAATGACGAAACGCCAGCTCGACTCAGGCAGGTCGCGGTAGGCGGCGAGCACGCCGACGTAGCGGCTGTTCTCCTGCACGAACAGCTTGAGGTCGCGCTGCTCGCCAGGGCGCAGTTCCAGCTCTTCCTGGATCACCAGATCCGGTGACAGCGCTTCCTTTGGCCGTTGATAGAGCGAGAAGAAATCGGCGTTCTCGAAGGCCACCGGATGCTTGAGTTCGAGCAGACGAATCACGATGGGCGAGGGGCGACCGTTGAGGTCGGGGTTGAGTCGGTCGCTGCCCTGCAACGACAGGTCCAGCTTGGTCAGATCGGAATTGGGTGACAGCGCCGAACAGCCGCCGAGCACGGCCAGCGCAGCGAGCACCGCGGCGGGGAAAAAGCGAGACATGGACATCATCCTTGAAGGTCGGTGTTGAGCGTGGCGATCAGGCGGACCTGTTCCTCGTAAGCCTGGGCGAAGTCGCGGGTGAACAGCCGTTCGCTCCAGTCGTCGCCGCGCTGCATGGCCTGATGCAGTCGCCGATAGGCGCGCCAGCGTCCGCCGGACGTGGACATAAGCGGCTTGTTGTCGCGCTCGAAGCGCAGCGCCAGCTGCTCCGGCGAGAGTTGCTCGAACATGCCTTTGATGGCGGCCCGGCTGGCGGCCAACATTGCCACCTGGTGCGCCTGCAGATCACGGTAGGCGCGCCCTACGGCTTGCTCTGCCGGTAGCTGCCCGGCCTTGCCGCCGCGCAGCAAGAGGTTCAGTGCTTCGCTACTGTCGATGCTGTGTTTGAGCGGGTTGTTGCCGGCGCTCTGTACGGTGGTGAGCGACAAACGCATCTCGTTTTTCAGCTCGCCACGGGTGCGCAACGCCTGCTGCAGCCCGCCAACGCTTTGCTTGAGCAGATTCGCCGCCTTTAGCGCCAGCGCCTGGCGGGCTTCTTCGTTCAGATCGTTCAGATCGACGCCTAGCGCCTCGCCGAAACGCGTCCAGAAGTCCGGCGGCAGGCGCTCGGGTTCGGGCGCGGCCTTGGGCTGAGCGGCTGGGGTGGGCATCACCAGCTCGGGAATCTGCAGGTTTTCCTCGTCGATCTGCGCGTAGTCACGCTGTTGCGCCTGGGCGCGTGGCGGGGAGAGGACAGCGGTCAGGTCATCCACTTCAGCGTAGACGCGCTCTTGCTGGTCCAGCGCGGTCAGCGGGTCGAGATCGAGAAAGGCATCGTCGGGAATGATGCTGCCGGCCGGCTGCGAACGGCCGATGTCGCCTTCGAACGAGGCCGGGTCCTGGATCAGCCGAGCGCGAATTTCGAAGTCGCCCAGGCAGTAAACGCTGCCGTGCTCGATGCGCTGCGCCCGGCCCTTGTCCAGGCTGGCGCCGCTGTCCTTGAGCTGAATGCCGTTGCTGCTGGTGTCGGTGAGGAAGAAGGCGCCGTCCCGATAGCTCACCACGGCGTGGCGGCTGGACAGCACGCGCTTGCGGTCCGGAATGACCCAGTCGCAATCCTCGGCGCGGCCAATGATGCCGCCGGCCTGCTTGAAGGTTTTGCTGCTGATGAGGCCCGGTACGAATTGCTGCGCACTGACCATATCGAAAACCAGTTCCATGGTTTTTTCTCCTTGGCGGGTCAGTTGCCGCGGGCAGGCGCCTGCGGATCACCCAGCGGGCGATATTCATCATCATTGAACTTGTAGTTACCGGAGCAACCGGTGAGGGCGAGGGATGCGGCGAATAAAACGAGGGCGCAATAGCGGGCTAGCACGCGATTTCCTCCTTGAAAGCGTGTGGGCAGACGGCCCCGCTGGCCGAAAACGGCGATGCGAGACTCAGGCTGGGTATTGAAGTTCACCCGGCTGTGGGCGGAGGTGAACGCGGTCACGAAAAATTGCGGGGTTGGCCTGGAAACGAGAGGTGTGACTATAAATGTAGGTATGGCCGCGAAGCATGGCGCTTCGTTTATCAGGACAGGTGGCGCTGTGGCCGTTCAAGCCAGTTGCCTTGATTCGGACAACTGGAGGCAGAGCGGTACTGGATGAGATTTAACGTGGCGTTGTTAACGAACGACGACGTTAGGCGAAGCTGTTAGATTGGCTTGGGATCTGGGCCAGACGTACTTCCGCTCGGTTCTCCTTGTGGGCGAGCCAGCGGTCCACAACCTGCGCGAGTTGGACATGCGTCGCCGTGCTGCCGTAGACATCGAGGGGTGTTACGGGCGTGGTCGCCAGATAGCCAAGGCGGTCCAATGCATCTTCAGCCCGAGCAAGTTCTTTCTGTGCATGATTGATTGCCCGCCTTATTTCTGTTTCGCGTTGCTTCAACGCGGAGTACGTCATGTTGCGTTGTCGGAGGGGTCGGTCTTGCGGCCGCAGTTCGATCGCACCGTTTGGGAATTCACGATGTGCACGGGCTTGCCATTCATCAAGATTGGCCCGGTAGGTTTCGATTTCGCTCCTCAGCCATCGGTCCTCCCGTGGCGTAATCACGGTCCCGCCTTTGAGACTGGCCTGTTGCCAGCGCTTGAGTGTCGCCCAGCATGCAGGTAGATAACCCTGAAGCAGGGTGTGCTCGTGTGCCGACAACAGCTGTCCCATGAATGACCGGCGCTCTGGCATGTCGTTTAGCAGAAGCCTGCCTGCACACGCCGCCTCTTCGATGCCTTCGCAGCCCGGCTGCCACATGACGGACGACGTGAGGTTCTCGGCCAGGGGAACCGGCAGGAAATGACGCTGCTCTCCGTGGTGCTGGTATGGCTCGCCTCCCAGCCGGACCAGTCCGGCCAGAAACAGCGTGACGCCACCGACCGGGTGTAGCCCTGCGACAGACGCGGTGAGCCCGGAAATCCACATGCGTTTGTCCGTGTCCATCCAGCTGGCGGGAATACTGGGAACGGGGTCGCTGTGGTTGACGATGCGGTGATGGACAAGGCCTCTTGCCGATTCAATGAATGCGGCGTCGCCTGAGCGGGGAGCGCCATAGGTGTAGAGAATCACCTCTGGCGTGACGTGCTTGCGTAGCCAGGCCGCTAGCAATAAGGCCACGGCCCCTCCCAGGCTATGGCCGCATACAAGGATCTTCTTGTCTGTTCGAAACTGCCGGAGGTAGTTATCGACGAATGGTTTGAGCGCCACGAAAGCGTCATGGAACCCTTGGTGGGCTTGGCCGTTTCCGTCTTCCATGGCGACTTGCGCCGCATCGATATCGAGCCAGGCATCCCACCCTTCGGCCGTTCCGCGAACGGCGATAAGTACCAGTCGGTCATCATGGGTCGCATAGGCCTGGGTATCGGTACCCTTCAGGTCCAACGGCCCTTTCCGCAAATCATTGAAGAAGTGGACGCTGGCGGGCGTCTCCTGCTCATCTCCCAGATCAGGGGCGTTCTGCGGATAGAGTGCTGGGTCGAACGGGACAACTTCCAATCGCTTGGAGTAAGGCGTGTCCTCAACCAATGGATACCAAGGCTTGTTAGCGTCCGCAAAATAGGCCGGTTCGTCTCGCGCCGCCAGTCTCGTTTGAAGTACATGGCCAACACTGCCGAGTGTTGGATAGCTGACCGTGTCGCCTTCGCCTGGTTTCTCGGGCGTTTGGCCGAACCAGCCGTAGCTCAACGTGGAAAAAAGTGCCAGCTGGTACAGGTTCAGAGCGCTGAATTCGGGATCCAGCGAAAGAAGAGGGCGCCAGGCGCGGAGGGCTTGGACTTCAAAGACATAGTTAGTGTCTGGCTTTAGACCAATACCACCTACAGGGACGTTTTTAACGCACTCGCGAACTAACCTTGCAGGTCCTTCAGGTACTCGGAGAGACAGTTTTCCTGGGGCGGGAAGGTGCTTGGTGTACTGAACCAAATCTCCGACCTCCACTTGATGAAACTCGGCTTTTTCTGCTGCGGCGATGTACGGCCCCTGCCATGGCCCGCCGGCGGGCCGGCGCAGGGTGCCTTCGGCAGCAACTTGCAGCTCAGTTATTGGAAGTGGGTAGCTACCTCTGCTTCGTAAGTCGCGATAGAACACATCAGGGCCGTCATAAAGGTCAGAGATATGTAACAGAGCTGGCCCGCTTGGGAGACTTTCCACTCGTCCAAAACCCTTAGCATCAAGCTTCCCTAAATGTTCCGAGCCGCTGCAATCAATCAGGCGATAGCTTAGATGCCCGTAAGGCGTTCCATCGCCATTCTCATCAATAAAACGAAAGGTAATGCTGTGGTTGCTCAGGGGACACGATAGCCGGCTCTTGTCGAAACATTCCATGTTCGATCCTTTATTTTTCAATGCAGCTTGGATATATCGTGCAAGTAATCTGATCTTGCTTGAAAGTTTTGAAGGACGGGGGAATAGAGCATGGCTCCTCCTTAAGCCTATCCCACATGCCGTCACAGGGTTTCCAGCCATGCTCGGTCTTTAGCCAATAGTCGTAATAAGCAGGTCGTTCCTCTTTGGAAAGACGAAACACGATACGCACTTCCTTACCGCTGACCTCATCGCGGCGTACTGCCGCGCCAGGTTTACGCCGCACAAAGCGATCCTCACTAATCTGCCAGCTCTCATCTGCGGCATGGCATGACAGAAGCTTTTCTATTTCGCCTTTCTTAGCGGTCGCTGTACTTATCTGGAACAGCCATGTGCAAAGGCCACGGTATTCTGTGACCCCACTAGCCGGAAATGCTGGCAGTTCCGGCGGTAGCGTTCGTCGAACACTCAACCCACCAGCATTGTCACGTCCGTGGTCCCAGCTGTCGGTTCCATAAGTGGCTTCTAGCTCGTAATGAATGCCGGTTAGTTCCATCGAGCAGCCAACCATGTGGTAGTCCAGCGGTATCCTGAAGCGGAAAGTGTGGCCCTCGGGGCTGGCTTCTGATCGGTGAGTATCCTGATATCGCCGTTGTACTTGGCCGCCCAAACCAGGGCTGTATGTTTCGCAGCCCTGGCCTTTTTTAGGGGCGTAGTGAGCCTTGCCGATAAAAGTGAAATTGGCCGGTACTTCCCCTGTCAGGTAAAAGCTGTCCAAGCCGTAAAAGCTCGTTGCGCTCAGCGCGCTTTCCTTGGCGACATGGCCTACCCAGTTGCAGGCGCCAAGTAGAGGAAAGAAAAGATAGATATAGCTGCGCCTCATGCTTGGTTGTCCTTGGAAGTGATTCGGCTCCGGCAACGAGCGAAATGGTTTGATGGGCTTTCTTCGGGAAGGGGAGCCCAGTCTGATATTTCATCGACTAGGTGATGCAGTCGATACGCCACCAGGAATGTCAGCTGATCCGGCTGTTGCCATTGCCAGCGTTCGGTAAGCGCAATGTGCTCATCAAGCCAGCCGATGAGCGATTGGGCTTCGGCGATACGCGCAGCCGCGTTGGAATGAAACTGAAGTGTCCACTGCAAAAGATTAGTGCGCAGGATTTCTCGGGCGACGTGTTCCGGTTCGGGCGCAAACAACCAAGGGGCTGGATCCGGCGCTCGGAAGTGACCGGGAGATGGGTTGTCGGCAACGCACCAAATCTGACCATCCCAGTAAAGCGCGCTGGCAAGCGGCCCGAGCAGACACGGTCGATCCCGATCATTCAATGAGGCCAAGCATCGGGCGATGACGCGATTGTCTTGAAATCGGAACAGGGAAGGCCCGCTCGCTTCCTTGATAAGTAGGCGGTCTTGCCAGTGTTTTGCCAGGGCGGATAAGCCGGGGTCGCCGACGCTGCCTAGCCAACCCCAGTTCTGGTCTGGTGCGCTCAGGAGTTCCTGTATGACCGGTTCGCTAGTGTCAGACAAGCGAACCAACCACGGACCAATATCGGCCAGGTCGGAATACTCGGTATTCAGGTAAAGATTGACATAGTCGATCATCAAGCCCGCGCCGAACAGCCGAACGATTGGATCTGGTTCGGCCTGGCGATCAATGATTAGAACGATATCTCGCCCTATTGCCTGCTGCCCATCCAGCCATTGCTGGATCTGTGGGCTCACAGCTTGCCCCCCATTTCGCAGACTCCATCCCGGCAGGCTTCACAGATCGGGCAGCGACTTGCTCCAATCTGCCTGGCCTTGCGCGCCAGCTGCAGTTGGGTATTGGCCAACGCCATTTTGGGCTTGGTGCCGGCCTTTTCCTGATCTGCTGCCCAAGGAATTACCGGTGCCAGAATGCTCAGCCCCGAGCCTGTTCCAGCGGCACCACCGGAGTTGATCTTGATGGTCGCACCGTTCAACGTCACGCCACTTGGGTCAAGTTTCAGGAAGCTGCCGCCGCCTGATGCGGTGAGCTCCATGCCGGCCTCAATGACGGCCTTGCTGCCGGCGTAGTAATGGATTTCGTTGCCGGCTTCGACGAATTGCCCGCTGCCGATCTTCACGTGTTGGGTGTTGCCCACGGTGAGGTGGTCATTGGCGCGGATTTCGGTCTTACGATCGGCGTGGGTGGTGCGGTGTTCCTCCGCCTTGAATTCGCTGTAGCTGTTGGCCTCGACGGTGTCGTGGCGTTCGTGGCCGACGCGGGCCTTCTGGTCGTGCTCGATGTTCTCGTCCCAGTTGCGCTGGGCGTGGATATAAATCTGCTCGGCGCCTTTGCGGTCTTCGATGCGCAGTTCGTTGTAGCCACCCCCGCCGGGAGAGCTCAGCGTCTTGAAGACGCTGCGGGTCTTGTTGGCCGGCAGGTCGTAGGGGACGACATGCTCTTTGTGGTACAGGCAGCCGGTGACCAGCGGCTGGTCGGGATCGCCTTCGAGGAAGGTCACCAGCACTTCCATGCCCACCCGCGGAATGGCGATGCCGCCGTAGCGGTCGCCGGCCCAGCTCGAGGAGACGCGCAGCCAGCAACTGGTCTTGTCGTCGGCCCGGCCTTCGCGATCCCAGTGGAACTGCACCTTTACGCGGCCGTATTCGTCGCAGTGGATTTCTTCGCCGGCCGGGCCAGTGACCACTGCGGTCTGGCTGCCGAGAACTTTGGGCTTGGTGTGGTTCAGTGCTGGGCGGTAGGGGATGTCCCAGGGCGTGGCGGTGAAGTGGTTGCGGTAGCCCTGAGTGAAGCCGTCACGTGACAAGACATCGCTCGTCACCGACTCTTCCAGCACCTGCGGCTGTTTACCTTCGTGGTGAATCTCGTTGAGCAGCCAGAGCTGGTTCCAGTCGCCGTTCGGGTGCTCATTCATGGTCAGGAAGTGGCCGGTGACCAGCTGCGGTTGGTCGCTCTCGCCTTGGGCAAGCTCATAGTCGCTGCGGTGGCGTTCCAACGCGCGTTGCGACAGATGCTTGCCTCGGACTCGCTCGGTGAAACGACCGGGGTAATCGTAGTCTTCCAGGTCGGGTTGAAACTCGCTCTGGAAAGCGCTTTCCATGGTCAGTCGTGGTTTCTCGAAGTCGTAGTCGCGGCGGGTAACGCGGCTGGTGCGGGTCTCCATGCGCAGCGCGAAACGCTTGATAACCGGCGTGTCAGCGACCAGACCTGAATCCGGCTGATAAACGACCGGCGCAAGCTTGGGGAACCCCGTCTGGTCGTCGCCGAAGACCAGCACATGGTTTGAGGCGCTGTGCTGGAAGTGGTAGTGAATGCCTTCTTCCTCGCACAGGCGCTGGATAAAGTGCAGATCGGTCTCGTCGTACTGCACGCAATAGTCGCGCTCGGGGTACACCGAACCGAGCCCGAAGCGAAAGGCGTTGGCCTGGATGCCGTGCTCCTCGAGCACCTGGGCGATGATCTTCTCTACCGTGAGGTGCTGGAAGATGCGCTGGTTGGTGCGATGAGCCAAGTAGGCGAGCTGTGGGCGCAGGGTGACCTGATAGCGCGTCAGACGCTTACCGGAATCGCTCTGAGCGACTCGGTAGATCAAACCATGGATGCCGTGACCGGCCGGTGAGAGTGCTAAAAAGGCTGGCTGATGCAGCAGGCGCTCCAAGTCGAGATCAGGACGCTCGCTAACCAGTTCGAGCTCGAAGGCGAAGGGCTGCGAAAGGGCCTCGCGACCTTTGAATTCTAGAACCTGCAGATCGTGCTCGATGCCTTCGATTGCGAGGCTGAAATGGGTGTCGTTGGCCGGGTTGAACATATGAAGTCCTTGTTCGGAGCGCTTCCATGAAGCCTTTCAGGTCGAGGGGCGAGGCTACCGGTTATCAGCCGGAGTGTTTGCGATGTTTATCAGGTCAATCGGTAGCAGCACCGTATCGATTGCCGCGTCGACAGGTACTGAAAGAAGCGTTACCGGAACACAGATGATGGTCATGTAGCAGAGGATGGTTGCCGCCGCTGAAGGGTTATAGGGTTCGTTAACGCCGGTTACCCCAAGAAAAGCGCCGTCCTGTTGAAGCCCGGGGTAGATATCGACGTGGCCACTCGTGCGGCCGATCAAAGTGCCGCAGCCGGCTAGCGCTGTTACAAACCCAGCCAAGGCAGCAACTGTCAGTAATCTATGAAAACTCATGCTCATCTCCTTGAGCTCAGAGGGTGCTGGCGCTTACACCCAGGCGTTCCATGCGATAGAGCAGGGTGCGGCGCGGCAGTCCTAGCTCTCGTGCGGCTTGGCTCTGGTTGCCGCGATTTTTGCGTAGGCAGTCGATCAGCAGGTTGCGCTCGACTCGCTCGAGCCGCGCGCGCAGATTCAGCGTGCTGTCCAGCTCGTCATTTACGGTGCGCAGGCTGAAATGTTCCGGTAGTAGTTCGCCACCGTCGCACAAGAGTACGGCGCGTTCGACCAGCCCCTTGAGTTCGCGCACGTTGCCGGGAAACGCATAATCGGCCAGTTGTTCGAGCGCCGCGTCCGACCAGCGCACGGTATCGCGCTGTAGAAAGCCGCAGGCTTTGTCGGCGAAATGCCGGGCCAGTCGAAGGACATCCTGGTCGCGGTCGCGCAGCGGCGGCAATTCGATCGGGAAGATCGACAGGCGGTAGTACAGGTCCTCACGAAAGCGACCCTCCTCGACACGCTTGTGCAGGTCCTGATGGGTTGCGGAGACGATTCGGACGTCAACTTTATGCGTGCGCGTGCTACCAAGCGGCCGGACCTCGCCTTCCTGCAGGACGCGCAGCAGCTTGGCTTGCAGAGTCAGCGGCATGTCGCCGATTTCGTCGAGGAACAACGTGCCGCCGTCGGCCGCATCGAACAGACCCTCATGGTCGCGCTCGGCTCCAGTGAAGGCGCCTTTTCGATAGCCGAACAGTTCGCTTTCGAGCAGATGCTCGGGCAGGGCCGCACAGTTCTGCACGATGAAGGCTTGGCTGCGTCGCGATCCGCACTCGTGAATGGCGCGAGCCACAAGCTCTTTACCGGTACCTGTTTCACCAGTCAGCAAGACACTGACCGGGTTGTGCAGGACTTTGCCTATCAGCCCGTAAACCCTGCGCATGCGCAGGCTCTCACCAATAAGCCCGTACCCGCTGGCGCAGGGGCGCGGCGGGGCGATTTCCGCAGGTGCAGGTTGCGCTACGCCGCGCAGCCTATTGAGCAGATGGGTCTGGCCGAGGGCGAAACGCCCAAGGTTGGTCAGGGTTGCGGCTGCGAAAGCAAGGTCTTGGGCGGCGGTACTGGCAGCCACCATCAGCCCGACGGCATGACCTTCTGCATTCTCCAGCGGCAGGCACAGCAGGCTGCGCCAAGGGCGCGACGATTCGGGAAGAAAACCGGTTTCATGCAGATTGGCGTCCAGCGGGACGAGGCTCAGCTGGTGGTTCTGGCTGAGGCAATATTGCAGCAGCTGTTCGTCGCGGTAGTCGCTGGGCAGGCTCGCGGTTTCTTGCCGCCGCGAGCCTTCGAACCATTCGGCCGACAGGGTCAGACGTGTGTGGGTCGCATCCAGCAGGTAGAGCTGAGCGAGTGGACAGCTGGCCAGCTGCGCCGCCATCTGTACCAGCCCGTCCAGCCATTTGCTCGTATCGGTCGTCCAGGCCAACTCGGAGAAACGATCCAGTAGCGCACTGGCGAGCGCGGAATGCTCGGTAAGCATTGGCGGGGCATTAAGCGAACTCACAAACCACCGCCCCGTTGCCGTCGAGGGTTGCATGCACGCGTTGCAATGCCTCGCCACCCGCCATGGCGTCGAGTAGCCGATCGACGACCAGCGGCTGCAAGTGCTGATCGATCAGGTGATCGATCAGGCGCGCACCGCTGTCGCTGTGAGTGCAGCGCTCGGCCAGGTGCTCTACCAGCATCTCGCAGTGGCTGAACTGCAGCTGGCGGCGCGCCAGGCGGTCGCCAAACCTCGATAGCTTGAGCGCAACCAGTTCGTTAAGCACCTCGCCCTGAATCGGGTAATAGGGCACCACGCGCATACGGGCGAGCAATGCAGGTTTGAAGTGTTTTGTCAGAGCCGGGCGGATGGCCAGCTCCAGGTCTTCGGTCTCTGGACGCTGGCCGTGCTGGCAAAGGTCGGCGATACGGTCGCTGGCGAGGTTGCTGGTCATCAGGATCAGGGTGTTGCGGAAGTTGATCTCCCGTCCCTCACCGTCGTTGGCCACGCCTTTGTCGAAGATCTGGTAGAAGACGTTCATTACGTCCGGGTCGGCTTTCTCGACTTCATCGAGCAACACGACCGAGTAGGGCTTCTGGCGAACGGCCTCGGTGAGCATGCCGCCTTCGCCGTAACCCACGTAACCCGGCGGGGCCCCGATCAGGCGGGATACGCTGTGCTTTTCCTGAAATTCGGACATGTTGATCGTAGTGAGGAAGCGCTCGCCGCCGTACAGCAGGTCGGCCAGGGCCAGCGCGGTTTCGGTCTTGCCGACGCCGCTGGGACCGACCAATAGGAAGACGCCGACCGGCGCATCTGGCTGGTTAAGCCCGGCCGCAGTGGCACGCATCGAGCGGTCCAGCGCTTCGATGGCCTGTTCCTGGCCGCGCACGCGCTGGCGCAGATCGGCGGAAAAGCTGAGCACCTTGCTGTTGTGCTCGCGCGCCAACTGGGAGAGCGGTACGCCGGTCCAGTGGCTGATGACTTCGGCCACCAGGCGAGGGCAGACCTCGAAACTCACCAGTCGCTCTTTGGCTTGGGAGATGGCGAGCTCACCTTGGAGGCCCCGTAGCTCGGCTTCAAGTTGATCGAGATCCGGACGAGACTCTTCTTCGGACGCGGTAACGGGAGCCAGGCGTGCGGAAGCGCACTGCTTGCGAAGCTCCAGCAGGCGCTCGGCCAATGTGCGCTGTATGGACCAGCGGGTTTCCAACTGCTCGAGTTCAGCGCGGGCTGCAGCGAGCCGGGTCTCTAGGCCGTCCAGTATTTCCCTGCCGATGTGCAGGCCGGCATCGAGGTCGCGGCGCATTGCGAGTTCCTGGCGCTCGCCTTCGGCGATCTCACCACGCAAGCACTCTAGAGCTTCCGGGGCAGCGGCCAGACTGATGCGTACCCGGGCGCAGGCGGTGTCGAGCACGTCCACGGCCTTGTCTGGCAGCTGGCGCCCAGCGAGGTAGCGGGCCGACAACTCGGCAGCAGCTACCACAGCGTCGTCGCGCAGGTAGATGCCGTGGCTCTTCTCATACACCGGAGCGAGGCCGCGCAGGATGGTCACTGCGTCGTCTACGGTGGGCTCGTGCAGCTGGACGGGCTGGAAGCGCCGGGCGAGGGCCGGGTCCTTCTCGAAATACTTCTTGTACTCGCTCCAGGTGGTGGCGGCGATGGTGCGCAACTCGCCTCGGGCCAGTGCCGGTTTGAGCAGGTTGGCGGCGTCGCCACTGCCGGCCTGGCCGCCAGCGCCAATCAGGGTGTGGGCTTCATCGATGAACAGGATGATCGGTTTGGGCGAGGCTTTGACCTCGTCGATTACGCCTTGCAGACGGCGCTCGAACTCGCCTTTCACGCTTGCGCCGGCCTGCAGCAGACCGAGGTCCAGGCACAGCAGTTCGACGCCCTTGAGCGCGTCCGGCACTTCGGCGTTGGCGATGCGCAGCGCCAGGCCTTCGACGATGGCAGTCTTACCGACGCCAGCTTCGCCAACCACGATCGGGTTGCTCTTGCGACGGCGCGCGAGGATATCGATCATCTGGCGGATCGCGGCATCGCGGCACAGCACCGGGTCAAGCTTGCCGTCGCGGGCCTGCTGGGTGAAGTTGTGAGTGAAGCGCGACAGGTTGGACTCACCCGCTGGCGCCGCCGCGCCCGAAGTAGCCTGGGGCGGGTGCGCCAAAGCAAATTCGCGCAGGCGTTCGGCGTTCAGGCGCGCCAGCAGCGGCTGGTAATGGCTGCCGGCATAGCGCATTGGATTGCGCAGCAGGGCGAGGATCAACGCAGCTTGGTCGATCTGACTCTGGCCGAGCTCGAGGTTGCCGACCAAAAGAGCGTCCTGCAGCCATTGCACCAGTTCTGCGGAAAACACCGGGTTGCGCGATTCGCTGTGCTCGCCTCGCGGTTGCAGCGCCTGGGAGAGCATTCCGGCGTCGACATCAGCGTCCTGCAGCGCACGTATCAGCAAGCCTTCGGGGCGTTCCAGCAGGCCCAGCAGCAGGTCTTCGACGAGAATCTTGCTGCCGCCACGCACGACGCAGCGTTCCGCGGCGGCTTCCAGGTCCCGCTTGGTCTCGGCATCGAGGGCCTGGACCAGCTGTTGGAGGTCTACGTTGATCATTTCATCTTCCTTAATGAGTCTGGCTGCCCAGGGTGACCATGCCGTCGGCGCGTTCGCTGCCGAGCCAGCTGGTCCAGCCGAGGCGGCAGGGGTTTTCGGCGCCGATGCGCAGGTCGCGTATTTCCTCGCGACGCAGCTCCAGGCGAATGTCGTAGTCGAGCGGGTCGCGCAGGGTGAAGCGAACCAAGGCGCACAGTGGCTGGTAGCCGATGCCCACGGGCAAAAACTCGTGGAAACGGTCCCAGCTGAGCTGGCGGATGTGGATACGGAATTTCCCGCCGCGATCGCGAACCCGCTCGCCCAGCACCAGGCTTTCGCCCAGTTGGCTATTGGCGCGGCCGAGGCGGTTCTGTTGCTCGGCGAGAATCTCAACTTGGCGCTCCAGACACTGCTCGATGCGCAGGTCGGCGTGCTTGAAGTAGTAGCGCAGCACCGACTCGATCAATGCGGCCGAATGCGCTCGCAGGCTTAGCAGGCCCAGGTACGGAAGCAGGCGCTTCCAGTTCAGCTCCGAGGCGGCGCGAATCTGTTCACCGCCCAGTCCGACCAAGGCGAACAGTTGTTCAGACAGCGGATCACGTGCGCCGCTGGTGAAGCGCGCGCGGTAGCGATACTTCTGCCAGATCGGCAGCATCAGGCGCTGCAGGCGGTTGTTGAACAGGTCGAGAAATTCACGGGTCGGGTTTCCCTCGGCGCTGTCGCCCAGAGCCTGTTCGCCGTAGAACGCAGGCAGCGGCGACCCGGCGCCGAACAGGCTGACCAGGTTGATGCGCAGGCGTGCACGCAGCTCGCCGTGCTCCTGAAAAAACTCGACGCGATCGACGTCGCTGCCGGGAAAGCCCAGGCTCGGGTTGGCCTGGAACTCAAGGTGCTCGTAGAGCGCCTCTTCGTCCAGATCAGGATGCGCGGCTTTCAGACGGTCCATCACCAGCAGCACACCCTGGAACAGGCTGTATTCACGGATGCCTTGGCTGATCCGGTTAAGACCGGGCTCAAAGCCTGCTGCGTGTCGGCCAGGCGGCGTTGAAGTCGAACTCAGAATGCTCATTTACACCTCGTAGACTGCGCTTCTTCGCTCGTCTTCGCCTTGCCTGGCTCTAGCTCGCATGCCTTTGCACCCGGTCTCAGAGCAGGGGCTGCTGCCCCATGCGCGGCGTCCATTGGTACACCTCTCCCTGTGTGCTCCTGACGCGCAGCTCGTGGTACGAGTTGAGGCTGGCGTACAGCGCAAAGAATTCATTGAGTATCGAGGCGAAGAGGAACAGATCCCCCTCACCCAGATAACCCTCGGGGTTCATCACCAGCTCGGTGCGCACGCCGCGCACCGGCAGGCCGCGATGCAGCCGATCGACATGCTGGTGCCCGATCTGCTTGAGTCCGCCGAGCAGGCGCTTGCTGACCTTTTCGGCATGTTGGTCGTAGTAGCGCGGCAAGTCGTAGGTTTCGAGGATGACCTTGAGCGCCTCGACGTTGGCCAGCGACAGGTAGTTCAGCGACATATTGCTGATCAGCTTCCAGAGAAAGTCGCGGTGCAGCGGCGGCGCGTAGCTGGGCGTGACCGGGCTGATGTTGCGGAAGGTCAGGAACTCGGGCGTGTCTTCGCTGGGCAGACAGATGTCACCCAGGCGCAGCTGACGCGGCAGGTTCTGATTGGTGCAGGTCAGCTCGATGGACAGCGTCTCGTGTTGGTCGAGATTGCGCAGGCCGAAACTGAGGTAGGTCTCCAGACCATCGCCCAGCATCGAGGGTTGCTGGCGCACGCTGTAGTGCGGGCGCGCCACGGGAACGTCGAAACTAGGGTCGTGCTCGAAAGATTCGAACGGCACGTATTCTTCATAACCCATGCCGCCGGGCTTCCAACCGGTTACACGATCGACCGAGAACACCCCGCACTGGCTGCTGTCGAGCTCGGACGGGAGCAGGAGGTACTGGTCCTGCTTGCCGTCCAGGCGAATCGGGATGGCGTCGTGCTCGAAAAGGTTGACCACCGGTGTGCAGTAAAGGCGCACGTTCTCGAGCGTCGGGCGGATGCGCTGCACGCCGGCCTTGTGAATATCGAAGCGCAGCTCGAAGCCTCGGGCCTGCTCGAATACGTCTTGCGGAAGACGCTTGATGACATCGAGGCCGAGCAGGTCGACGAACAGAAATTTTTCCTGAAAGGCAAAGTATTCCTGCAGGTAGCGGTAGCCGCGGAAGGTATTGAGCGGGTAGGGGATCAGTGCCTGGTCTTCGGCAAAGCCCACCGGTTGCAGCTTTGACGGATCGATATGGAATGCGGGCAGGGCCATACCGAATCCGTCTGTGAAAGGTTTGCCATCGGCATCCAATGCGACCAGCTGTACGCCAGCGACGTTACGCAGCAGGCTCAGATAAAGCATCTGGCTGATATAACGCTCGCCTGCGAGATGAAGGCGTAGCTGCTTGAGGTTCAACTCGCCGAGATGACCGTCGGTCGTCATCTGCAGGCGAAGACTGAGCAGAGCGCCGCCGCCCTTTACCGAATAATCCAGCCCGTCGAGCGCCAGCGGTAGCACCTCAGTGGCGTAGGCGGTGCGGAAACGGCAGGTCACACCCTGGATCGGCTTGGACTCGACTGGCGTGTTGCGCGGCACCATGAGTGCCGGTCCTGGGCGTTTTACCGGGTCGAACTGCAACATGCTGAACGCCGGTAGCGGGCGCATGTAGTTCGGCCACAGCAGGTGCATCAGCGAGTGGGTCAGCTCCGGCAGCTCGTCGTCGAGCTTCTGTCGCAGCCGGCCGGTGAGGAAGGCAAAGCCTTCTAGCAGCCGTTCGACATCCGGGTCGCGTCCCGCTTGCCCCAAAAACGGCGCCAACGCCGGGCTGCGCTCGGAGAAGCGTTTGCCAAGCTGGCGCAGGGCGGTGAGTTCGCTCTGGTAGTAGTGGTTGAAGGACATCGAGCTTTACCTTATGGGGCTGGTCATGGACACAACGAGGTATCGCTGATTGTCCAGATACGTATGGCGTTGCCCTTTCGCTGGTGGTCGGAATGCTTCAGTTGCGCGAGAAACTGTTGCTTGTCGAGCGAGCGCTGGGAACCGTTGGCCGAGAGGGTCAGGCGATACGTGGCGGGAAAGCTGCTCTCCAGGTCTTCACTGAACGAGATGTAGGAGAGCACTTCCGTGACGCTTCCAGGCTCCAGGTACTGCTTCTGTATGCTGCTGCCCTTGGCGTTCGAGTAATCCTGAACCCCAACCTGTACCGGGAAGGAACAGGCATTTTCCAGGTCTGCGATAAATACGGTCTTGGTCTGAGCACTGCAGCCGGCCAGCGACAATGCGCACAGGAAAGCGATAGCTTTAGTCATTGAAACGTACCCGGGAGAGCCACAGCAGGCCCTTGACGTCTTGTTCGGAGGCAACCGAGCGGTTCCAGTAGTCCTGATAGCCTTGGGGGCCGCGAGGATAGTCGGAGTGGTAATGCATCACATCGATTTCACCGTTGCCGGGAACCGGATGGTTGTCGCTTGGGGATTGCGTGAGAACGCTGGAGGTTTCCTTGTGGCTCCAGGAGTATTCCGGGATCAGACCGCCATCACCATAGTCGTTCAGCACCAGGTGGCCGAACTCATGGGCGGCGGTATGCTCGAAGTCGCCATCGGCAAGTCCGGTCGGATAGCGAGCGGCATCCCAGAATCCGGCGTTGTGATAGATCTTCTTGAACATGGCGAAGCTGGTGGAGCGGCCGAAGTTGGCATCCAGTTTCTCGATCAGAGGGAAATCCTTGGCACTGGGATGGCCATTGACGTCCGCGACGACGGTTACTTCGATCTGCCCCTTTATCGTCGTGATTGGCGCGCCGATCCCGTTAGGCCGACTGCCGTTGCGAGACCAGTAGTGCTCGATGCCGGCCTTGGCCATGGCCTTCAGCCGCTCGAAGGACTTGGCGGTGAGGCTGGTGTTTCGGCCGCTGACGCCTCCGTCCGAGAAACTGGGGCGGACGTCGATCTGCGCCGTTGCGGCGTTACGGTCAATCCGTATATCGACCCAATCCACTTCTTTGCTTTCATTGGCCAACGGCATGTCTACGATCTGCTGCAAGCCGCCCTTGACAGCAATCAGCCGCACCTTGAGCGCGGCACTCTTGAGCACCTTGGTATCGAGGACGCCGGCCAAGCTGTAGCCATCCCATTGCCACGGGTGCTCGCCGGTGGGCCGCAGCTTGGCGGTATCGGCCTCGGCGTAGATCAGTGTGCTGCCATCCAGCACTTCTAGGGTTAGGCTATCGGCCGGCTGCTCGCGGTTGCTGACCAGGAAGTCGATGCCTTCCAGGTTCTTCGTAGTGCCGCGGGTTAGCTCGTCGTAGTCAGGAATTTCCAGCGGAGTCAGGATGCGATTACCGCCGGATTTCAGCTCCAATCGATAGTCCAGCGCCTCGCTGCTCTGCTCGGTGGCTTCGGCGGTTGGCATCAGTGCGTCGGCGACAGCGGCCACGGTACTGGCCATAAAGGATATTGGTTCGACCGGGGCGATGGTTGCGCCGCCGCCAGTGGCGCCAATCAACACCGTCCCCGATCCCGCCACCACCACATTGCCGTGGCTGCCCACGGTGCCGATGGTGGTGGCCGGCTTGCCATTGATCAGTACGGTAGGGATTGCGCTGCCCGACAGCGCACCGCCGCAGGCGGTCGGGTCGCCCATCCGCGCGGCTGGCATGCCGTCGAACAGTACGTCGGGAGAGCCAGCCGCGATCGGGTTGGTGCCGTGGCCTTTTTTCGGGCAATCGGTGGGATCGCCCAGGCGGGCTGCGGGTTTACCGGACATCAGGCTCTCCTTAGTGGACTTTCACTTGTCCGCTGCCATCCAGGCTCGCGGAAAAACTCACGTGACGCTTGAAACCGTCGACTTCCAGCAGGCCCTCGATGGCGAACGACAGGCTCAGTGGATCATGGTCGCGGGGTAGGGATATCACCCGGACCTGGCTCAAGCGGGGTTCGTACGCCTCGATGAAACGTTCGATGGCGATACGCGCCTGTTGCAGCGAGTCGTGCAACGACAGGCGCATATCGTTCAAATCGGGCAACCCGTAGGCGGGCAGCGTTTGCACGCTGCCCGCCCGGGTGCTGAGCATTTTGGCCAGATGGGCAGCCACCGAAGCCATTGCCGCGACTTCACGGCTCCTGCCGGCGCGCTTGTCGGCGTCACCGCCGAGGCGTTCGAAAAGGCTGCCGTAGGCCATGGATGCTTATTCCTTGTCCAGCTTGCCAACCAGCGACAGGGTGAAATCAGCACCCATGTACTTGAAGTGCGGGCGCACGTTCAGGCTGACGCGGTACCAGCCCGGCTCACCGTCGACATCACTGACGACGACCTGCGCGGCGCGCAATGGACGGCGGCTACGAACTTCGGAGCTTGGGTTCTCCTGGTCGGCGACGTACTGGCGGATCCACTTGTTCAGTTCCAGCTCCAGGTCGGTGCGCTCTTTCCAGGCGCCGATCTGCTCGCGCTGCAGCACCTTGAGGTAGTGGGCCAGGCGATTGACGATGAACAGGTAGGGCAGCTGGGTGCCGAGTTTGTAGTTGAGTTCGGCGTTCTTGCCTTCTTCGCTGTTGCCGAAGAACTTCGGCTTTTGTGCGGAGTTGGCCGAGAAGAATGCGGCGTTGTCGCTGCCCTTGCGCATGGTCAGGGCGATGAAGCCTTCTTCAGCCAGCTCGTATTCACGACGATCGGATACCAGAACTTCGGTCGGGATCTTGGTTTCGATCTCGCCCATGCTCTCGAAGTGATGCAGCGGCAGGTCTTCCACCGCGCCACCGCTCTGCGGGCCGATGATGTTCGGACACCAGCGGAACTTGGCGAAGCTGTCGGTCAGACGGCTGGCGAAGGTGTAGGCGGTGTTGCCCCACAGATAATGCTCATGGCTGTTGGCCACGCTTTCCTTGTAGACGAAGGATTTGACCGGGTTGTCTTCCGGGTCGTAGGGGTTACGCAGCAGGAAGCGTGGAACGGTCAGGCCGACGTAACGGGCGTCTTCCTGCTCGCGGAAGCTCTGCCATTTGGCGAACTGCGGGCCTTCGAAATGATCCTTCAAGTCCTTGAGGTCCGGCAGGCCGGTGAAGCTTTCCAGACCGAAGAACTTCGGGCCGGCCGCGGCGATGAAGGGCGCGTGGGACATGCTCGCGACCGATGCGACGTATTGCATGGTCTTGATGTCGGGCGCGCTCGGGTCGAAGAAGTAGTTGGCAATCAGGGCGCCGACCGGCTGGCCGCCGAACTGGCCGTACTCAGCGGTATAGATGTGTTTGTACAGGCCGGACTGGACCACTTCCGGGCTGTCCTCGAAGTCGTCCAGCAGGTCTTGCTTGGACGCGTTGAGAACTTCGAGCTTGATGTTTTCGCGGAAATTGGTCCGATCGACCAGCAGCTTGAGGCCGCGCCAGGATGATTCCAACGCCTGGAACTGTTGATGGTGAAGAATCTCGTCCATCTGACGGCTGAGCTTGGCGTCGATTTCCGCGATCATGCGGTCGACCATGGCCTTCTTGACCGGCTCGTGCTCGTTCTGCGGCTTTAGAAGCTCTTCGATAAAGGCCGACACGCCGCGCTTGGCGATGTCGTAGGCCTCGTCAGCGGGCGTCAGTTTGGTTTCGGCGATGATGCGGTCGAGGATGCCGACCTCGGCGAGGTTGTTGCCGCTTTCGACGGCTGCTGCGCTAGTGCTCATTGTGTTGGCTTTCCTTGTCGGGGGAATCAGGCGTCCAGTTGTTCTTTCGTGGCGAGGCCCAGCTCACCGAGTACGCGGTCGCGCGAGTCATCGTCAGCGAGCACGCTTTCGATCGCTTTGCGGAAGGCCGGTGCATTACCCAGCGGGCCTTTGAGGGCGACCAGCGCGTCACGCAGTTCCATCAGCTTTTTCAGTTCAGGAACTTGCTCGACCAGATTGGCCGGGTTGAAGTCCTTCATCGTATTGATATTCAGCTGCACGGCCAGCTCTTCGTCGGTGGCTTCGTCCTGCAGGCGGTTAGGCACTGAGAAAGTCAGGTTCAGCTCCTGCTTGGCCAGGACTTCGTCGAAGCTGTTCTTATCGATGGCAATCGGCTTGCGGTCTTCGATCTTGCGATCGTCGGCGCGCTGGGTGAAATCGCCGAGCACCATCAACTTCAATGGCAGCTCCAGTTCCTCCTGAGCGCCACCGGTGGCTGGCTTGAAGGTGACATTGATGCGTTCTTTGGGGGCTACCGAGCCTTCTTTGGCCATGGGTCTTCTCCTTTGCGTTTACGGCCCGAGGGCCTAATCGAGTACCACTTCGAGGTCGAGGTGGCACAGCCTGCGGTAAATCTCATCCTTGCTTTCACGCACGGCGTGGTTCTGCGGCAGCAGCTCACAGCAGCTATGCAACAGGCGCAGCACCTCGAGGGCGAGATCGGGTTCCCAGTCGCCGAGGCCGGAGGCCTGCAGCGTCTGATCGAGGGATTCGAGTTGGGTCTTGGCCAGGTCGTATTTCTTTGCCTGGAAGCACAGCCGGGCCAAGGTCAGTTGCCAGAAAAAGCGCTCGCGTCCGCCGCGGGCCTGGTTGAGGCCCTGCTTGAGCTTTTGCACGGCGCTTTTGAGGCCGTCTTTGCGCAGCTGGGGAATGACGGCCTGAAGCGCTTCTTCCCAGGCTGGGATGGTGCCGCCTGGGTTTGTGATCGATTCGGTTGGCGTCTGCGCCGGTTGTAGGTGGGGCATCACCCTGGCGCTGATCCACGCGCGGGTTTCAGCATCGGCGAAAGGGACGCCGTCATGGAAACGCAATTCGTCGAGGCCCGGCATGCGCTGCAAGAACAATGCAAGCTGGATTTCCACCTCTCGCATCGCCTGTTCGGCGTCGAGCTCGCTCAAGCATTCCCAGGCCAGGCGCTGACCATCGAGCCAGAAGGGAGCGCGCGCAATGCTGGCTTCCAGGTCTGCTAACAGGTCGGCATACAGTCCCTGGGCGAAACGCTCGCGATAGCTGGCGAGTTTGTCTGCCGGAATACCGCGCAGGGTGGTGATCTGCTCGGTGTTGCGTTCAGGCAAGCTGTCGATCGACAGCCACAACAGCGTACGGGCCAAGCGCAGTGGTTTGAGATCAGTAGCTTTCTGTTTAAGCCACCAGCTGCATAAAGGGCGACCCTGATCCTGCAGGCTACGCAAGCTCTTGTGCGCGTCCTTCTCGTGCTCGACCGGCGTGGTAGCGGTGAATACTTGCGCCGCTGCCTGCTTGACCTGAGCGATGGCCGCGCCGACGGGGCTGGGTTGCGGATGGGCAGCACCAGCGCGTTTGACCATTTCCTCCAATCGACGGCATAGAGGTAAAAGAAGCGGCGCTTGTGCTCCAAGGTGTGTTGCTAGACAGCTCTCCAGGCCACGCAGTTCGAGCGCAATCTGCTCGAACAGAGGGAGCTGCTCACCCATTGGCACATGGTCAGCCAATACCTGCTCCATGCGTGGGACCAACCAGGTGACCGCAGCTGCACGAGTGCGATCCTTGCGTGGATGAACGTCTTCCCAGTGATTACGGCAGAGAAAGCCGAGCACGGCGAGGCCAGCATGCAGCCCGAGGAACGAATCGCGTTGGTACAGGCCCCAGGTCAGCCACGCAGCGATCCGTAAATCCTTCGTCTGGGTGCTTAGCAGTCTTTCGCTACCCTCACGCACGGCTTCCCAGTCGACGGTACCGGCGGCATGCAACGAAGCTGCCTTGCCTAACTCCTGCTCCAGAACCTCGTACTCGGCAGCGTAGCGAATATCATCGCCTGCGAAGGAGGCTGCTGTGATCGGAGCTTTTGCTACCGCCAGAACTTGAATGGCTAGCTTGCTAGAAAACGTCATTCCATGACTCAACTAAAACCTGCTCTTATGCATTGCTGCTGCAGGGCGCGCTTCATGCGCAACGACTTGCGACGTGCGATACCTGCACGTCCAACGAGGGGTGAATGCTAAGCAGCAAGGCGTAAGCCGACTGTGAAGTAGTTTACAACTAGGGTGTTGTAGTGGCCGGCGGGACAGGACGGGTGTCCAAACTGAGGAGTAGTTGGCTTCTTGAATCGAGCTATCAGTGAACTTAGCTTCTGACTTCTGGTCCTGCTTTCGTATGTCTGGGGTTGTTGCAAGCGGGGCTGGCGAGACCGTTCTACGCAGGGGCGCTTCTTCACATATATAGAAGCGCAGCATTTCCCCCACGAAAGACAAATCAGCCGTTGACGTGAGTTTCTGGGTGCCTATAATGCGCACCTTCTCCGGCGCAGGCCTTTAGCGAAACCTCTTGTAAATC
>DALZYJ010000010.1:0-179275 GCA_031988485.1 Pseudomonas sp. | reverse complement strand
TCATGGCCTCATCTTCTCAAGAGTTGAGGCCTCCACGAAACCCGGGGCGATTCAGAGAGGGAATAAGAAAGGCTCAAGAAGACTCATTAAAGATGTCGATGACGTAATAAAGCAGGCAATCAAAGAGGCGTACATAGGAAAGTCGGCAACCATAGCTGCGGTTTTTCGCAAGGCGGAAGAGATATCCATTAGGCTTGGTTTAAAGCCACCTTCTCGATCGGCAATATCTGCACGGCTCAAAGATATACCTGAGAAAGAGCGTCATCTGAGAAAGCATGGGCATGAGGCGACGAGTCAAAAATATGCAGCAAGACCAGGTAAAAAGGAAATTCATCTGCCGCTTGAATGGGTGCAGATGGATCATACCAGAGTAGATCTGATATTGGTCGATCAAATTACACGCCGACCAATAGGCAGGCCCTGGTTAACTGTCCTCATTGATGTCAAGACCAGGGTTATTCTTGGTTATTATCTAAGTCTATACCCGCCATCTAGCCTCTCTGTTGCCTGTGCTGTAGCGCATGCCGCACTTCCTAAAAATCAATTCCTTAAAAGACTGGGAGTGAGCGCAGGTCTACATCCATATTATGGGGTTCCAAAACTCTTGCACATGGATAACGCAAGTGAGTTCAAGACCGTTAAATTTCAGCGTGCATGTGTGCTACACAAAATTGGCTTGAAATGGCGACCAATTGGGGCAAAGCATTATGGAGGTCATGTTGAGCGTTTGATCGGCACACTGATGACCGATTATGTGCACTTCTTGCCCGGTACTACTCACTCCAATCCTGTTAGTCGCAGAGGTTATGATAGTGAGAAAAATTCTGCACTGACCTTCAAGGAGTTTTGCCAATGGTTTGCAGGGCAGGTCGCTATTTATCATGGGCGTAAGCATAAAGGGCTGGGCCGCTCTCCTGCGGCGCAGTGGAAGTCGCATTTTGTTGATTCCGAAAACAACGTTACTCATCCTCCGATAATTTCCGATCCGTGGACGTTTCGCCTTGACTTCATGCCGGAGATGAGTCGGAAAATCCACCCCCAAGGCGTGACTCTAAATGGTAAATGGTACTGGAGTCCTGGATTAACTCCCCATATAGGTAGAGAGAGAGTGGTCATTAAGTACGATCCGCACTCAATGGCGACAATATGGGCAAGGTTGGATGGAGGATATATTCCGCTGTACTTTTCTGATGTGACGACCAGTGACTTTGCATATGAGGAACACAGGGCGCTATTGAAGTTTAGGCGAAAAGAAGGCGTCACACCAGATGGAGCATTGGAAGATCATGCTTTGATAGATGTGATAAAAGAAAATGCGCAGATAGTGAAGGGAGCGATAACGAAGACAAAGCGAGCGAGAAAAATAATTGCTGCCAAATTCGAGCATGAGACCAGCACGTGGATCGCTGACGAGACTATATCAGCGACTGCTCCAGATAGGTCAGATGTAGAAATCAAAAAACCTGACTACTCGAAAAAGGCGACGCCCTATTCTAGGAGGTCTTGATGAGTTCTTATGAGCACTTAACGGAGAGCGCTAGGGAATTGGCATGTTCATCTGACGACATGCGGTTGGCCGCTATACAGCGAGATAGTTTTTACATTGACCACCCTCAATCAAATAGCATTTTAAAGATGGTTGAAAATGTACTGGCCGTTCCTAGAAGAATGCAGGCGCCGTGTATGATTGTAACCGGTGCTCCTGGCGCCGGTAAAAGCTCAATCATTCAGCAGATAAGGAATTCTGAAGCACTCTCTAACCAAATTGTCTTTCTAGACATGGTTGCGAACCCATTTAATCTAAAATTTGGTGAGTTGCTTGTTTCGGCACTAGGCCTCCCTCATGGGCTGATTAAGTTCGGACACCCCAGAAAAGCCACGCTTCCGGCGGAGCTAGCCGAAGTGATAAAATTGAGAAAAATAAAGGCTCTGATTATAGATGAACTGCACGAGTCAATGCTGGTGGCGAGGCCAGAGCAACTTAAAAATTTGTCCATTCTGAAGTCGCTATCCAATAATACTTATGGATTATCAATAATAGGTTTCGGTATTGATCTCGCTAGGAACGCTTTGAGTATGGATGAACAGTTCTCTAGGCGATTTTATAGCGTCCAGATTGATGACTGGAGAGAAAGCGAGTCTTTTAGATCGTTTCTGGCGGGGGTTGAGCAAAATCTACCATTAAGAAGGCCGTCAAACCTTGATGGCGCTGAGGTTATTGGGTTTCTTTTAGAGAATACCAGTGGGCGAATGGACTCTATTATGAACTCAATTAAATCTGCTGCATGCTACGCAGTAAAGTCGGGAGAGGAACGCATCACCATAGGCTCTTTGGTAAAAGCCATTTCGACGCCGTGGAGTTACTAATGCGCCTCCTAAATTTATGCCCCGCCAGCGTGGACGAGTGCTTTTCATCCTGGATATATAGATGCATGATAAAGTTTCCTTGGGTGAAGTTCTCATTGGAAGGAGTCAGTGTAAAGGGTGAGTGTGATAGGCATGGTGAATTAGTTTATGAGGATCCGGATTTTGACATTGGCTCTAGCTATGTCCAGGATGTTATATCGAGGTTGAATCTCGCTGAGGATGACTATTTGCGATTCTTTGATAAGAAGCCTGGCAAGCTCTTGTCATGGCAAAGCCGTCGATTTTACTGTCAAGATTGTATAATAGATGACATTAAAAATAATATTCTTCCATGTTGGCGGCGGAGCTGGTGCAGTGCCGTTTGCGTATTCTGTTCGTTCCATGAGAAAAAGTTGTCGAGTATTAGGTTTAACTGTGATCCTATTGGTAGAGGTTGGCGAGCATTCTCTGAGTTTTCGCAATACCCCTACCATCAATATCAAGGTACTAGAAACTATAATCTGTGGGAGAGCGAGAGTCTGCAGGAAGCTCTTTATGATCTTGCAATCCAAGTATTTGAGTGGTATGGCTCTAGCGAAGAGGCGAGGGTGGATAGTGCGGGTGCTGATGCTGCCTCAACTGCATACTTTGATCTTGTTTTTGAGTTATTGACACAGGCTCCCAGCCTCCATAATTCAGGCGGCCTGTCTTGGTCGTTTACGTTTGCTTTTAAGCTGAGACTAGGGCGTTATCGAAAAGATTATTCTTGGTTGCTTGAGAATGGCGTTAATGAGGTTGATATAAATCAAAGGATTTGTGGGGTAATTTTAGCTGGTAAGGTGCTTGGGATTCTCTCTGATGAAGAGGTTGGGCGTCTTGATTGCATGGTGGATGATTTGTTTCCTTATTTCGGTCTCAGCAACCTAGAACTAGGGTTTACATGTGCAAATTATAGTTCTATTGGCGATTATTATTATCTTCTGTCTAGGATTGGTCGGCTTCCACACTCAAGCCAGACGCGTTTTGATGGCTTTGTTGCAGGTTTGACCCCTGAAATGTAAGTAGCTCTGAAGGAAATAAATTTCTCGTCATTGGCGGCCGACATGTGAGGATGGCGTGCTAGCAATCCAACGCAATTAGCATCCACTTCGGTATTTTACTGGTCATCAATTTGATTAAGTCGTCAGGCCTAAGCGCTTTCTTAATCGCAGCAGTACATTCTGGAGTAGCGCCTTCTTTGCCGAGATAAAACAGTGCACTGATAGCCATCCCCGCCTCAGTCCCGGCATGCTGCATCACCATCGGGGCCGCATGTATCAGTCGGACTTCAGCTTTACCTATGAATACTGAACGGCTGGCTCCGTTGGTGTAATAGATTGGAATGAGCGGCATCTGGGTACTGAGCCCAAACCTCCTGACGGCATTGGCACCATGGATCTGTAAAGACAGGTGCTTCTGCCTGGCAATTACGCTGATCAATTCCCAGAGATTGGGACGAGCCCTCGCAACGTAAAGTCCGGGTTTTGGTCGCATATAAATCCCACGATACACCCGTTCGAGCTCGCCTCGGTTGACCAGTCGAGCTATTGCTTTGGATACGGCGTTTTTCGTTCCAAACCCTGTGAAATGGCTAATGCTGAACGGCTGCCCTTTAGGTAGGCGCTTGACTCGTTGCGCAATCCGGGCGGATACCGACTGGGCTAAATCAGTGCTGAGCATCGTGGCGTTCACGCCTATAGCGTGAAGTCTAACGACGAACTGAAAAACGGCTGATGGAACGCAATCACCCTTCGCCGATATTCATCATCTTGAGCGTCGTTTACTAGGCACTCTTCGAGGCGCCCTAGCGAGAAAACTTGATCGGCGGACGGGTAGTGTCTAAGCAGGCTTTTCGCATAGCTGCGAATGTCATCAGGTAGCTCGGTGTTACGAGAGAGGTCGCGGAGAAAAGCTTCGGTATTGACGACACTCCGGGTTCTTTCATGCGGCAGGGTCAAAGCGGCTACCTCCTAATTCAGTTATTCCAATCTACGAGACCAGAACGGGCAAGCCGCGCGCTTACCCCTAATTTGTCCGCGATTCGTCGTGGTGCGGCTGATGGCTTTTCAACCCTACAACCAGTTCTTTCCCCAGTAGTTGTCTTTGCTGACCAGACCAAAATCTTCAGAAGCAAAAGGCTGCTCATCATCGAACATGCCATTGACCATACGCTCCCGACGCAACCCGCTCAGCACCCTGAAAAAGCAGGGCTCACAGAGATGAATCCGGTAGTGCTCCCCATCATGCTGGGAGCCATATCCCCATTGGGCTTCAAGCTTGCCGTATTGGGGGGCATAGCCGGGGATACTCGTTCCAGAGCGGCACACGTCGCAGATCACATCCTCAACCACATCGACCAGTGCCTGCGACTTACTCTCCATGCACACCTCACGATTACGTTCCACACGACGTCGGCTGGTTATGGATTCATGAACACCAACATCATTGGATCAGCCTCGACTGGCTGAGCATCAAAAACAAGCCAGTAGCTGCTGCCGATAATGCTGGGAAAAGCTGACCTGGTAAGCGGGCTCAATTGCAAAGCCGCCCAGCGAAATCATGTTCGTAGGCTGCGATCCAATTCCCGATTCTGCACCACCTAACCCCGCACCGTCGAAACCGTCGACATGACCCAAAGTGCCCACCGGCTCAGGCCTGGAGCCTGGAGTAAAACCAGGCATCTGCACATCGCTCAAAACTGCCAGGTCATCAGGCAGGTCATCCGAAATTCGCTCCGCAAAACCCTGAAGCGTTGGCTCCGCCAACATGAATAACCATGCCTGGTCGTCGGACTCACCTGTGCGCCGCAGCACTCGCCCCAGTACTTGCCGGTAGTGCAGTTCGGTGCGGATACGGCTGAGATAGCAGCACACTTGCAGGCGGGGAATGTCGGTGCCTTCGCTGATCATTCCGACGGCCACAATCCAGCGGCAGGCGCTGCTCCGGAATGCATTGATCACCTGCTGCGCATCCGGGGTTTTGTTGGTCACGATGCGGCACTCTTCACCCATTGCTTCTAGAGCCAGTGCAACTTGCTGGGCGTGTTCGATGTCGGTGGCCACCACCAAACCAGCGGCATCAGGTTTGATCTGGCGTAGCTCGTTCAGCTTGCTGCAGCCAAGATCGAGGATTGGATTGATCACCTCGTCATGACGCAGAAGCTCCTCATAGGTGACAGGTGACTCCCCTAAAAGCTTGGCGATGCTGGGAAACAGCCTCACGGAGCTATCCGCGCCAAGCTCTTCCGTAAGTTTCACCTTCTGATTGTCGAGCAACACGATGCGAGGTGATCGGCACACGCCGTCGGTAATGGCATCTTTCAAGCCATAACGGTAATCACAGATCAAATGCCCCTCGGGCGAAGAGTAGCGAGCCAATGCGATGGCCTTGTCATCCGAACGCCAGGGCGTGCCAGAAAGGGCCAGCGTGAAGGCAGCGCGATCTTGTATCCGATGCAGTATCTGCTGCCCCCAGGCATTGCTGAGCAGCGGATCGTGGCCGGCGCAATGGTGGATCTCATCGAAGACCACTAACACCCGGTAGTCATCAAGCAGCTGCCAGAATCCCTCATCACGGTATTCCATAGCCTGATAGGTATAGGCCGCGCCCACGGCACCTATCTGGCCGTCGAGACGCCTGCCTAGCACAGCCGCAAAGGTCGAACGAAAACCCTCCACGACCTGGCAGGAAGGCGCAAAGCACAGCACCAAATCAATTCTGTCCTGCTCAAGCAGTCGGCTGGCCAGTTCTGCAGCCATGCGCGTCTTTCCGGCTCCCGGCGTTGCCTGGCAGAAGAAATGCGGCGTGACGGTAAAGTGCTCCAACGCCCGAGTGATGCAGCTGTTCTGCCAGCTGCGTAGCGAGCTGCTCATCGTGGTGCAGCGAGCGTTTTGAGGGTCTTTTCGATGGCGCGCAGATGCCCCAAGAGGCGAGAGCTGCGATCCCTGGCTTCCAGATAATCGCCTTCAACCTTGCCCCGCAAATGTGGCATCTCATCCAGAAGCAACTTGAATCGCTCTGCCTCACCCATTGAAGAAAGGAAATCCAGACGGATCTCCTTATGGAGTGCCTCCAGCTGCTGATCCGTATTGGCTGAAGATTGAAGCGGCAGAGCTTCCACGTCGCGTACGGCTGTGTCCTGCTCAGCCCCCCCTGCAGACATAAGACTGTTTTCAAAACCGTTGTCGATCAGCTCAAGTTGAAGATGTGCTGGGGTAGGCAGCAGGTGGTAGACCTGCCCCCGTACGCGGCGCTCTTCGTCATGCACTAACCAACCTATGCGTAACATCCGGCGCATCTGTTCATACACATAGCGGCGTACATCACCGATGCGATAGGTCATGCCATCCAGGTGCTTGGCGTAGGCATCGCGCAGTTCACGAATTGTGAACCGTGTGCGGCCTTCCTCCTGAAGCAGCTCATACAGCCGCCTGTCGAAGATGAACGAGGCTGATTTCATTGCGGCACCAGAGAAGATAGCGCGAAAAATACGGATTATAATCCGTGGCTCGTGCGTCCGTAAACGCATGATATTGCCGTCTCAGCGGAATTGAGACGGTCATGGATAAGTTGGCGAAAGCGTTGGGCGAACGCATCCGAGCGCAGAGAAAGGCCTGCCGGATTTCTCAGGATGCCCTGGCGCTGGCCTGCAGCATCGACCGCAGCTACATGGGGCGGATCGAGCGGGGTGAAGTAAGCATCACCGTAGAGAAGCTATATCGAATTGCACGCCAGCTTGCCTGTGACCCTGCTTACCTGCTACCGAAGTTGTCCGAACTTAAACCAACCTGAACGATCCTGGATTAACAGTCGCAACTGGCCTCCGCGCCACGAGGCGAGTGATCCGCGCGGTTTGCCGGCCTAGTCGTTTCAGTCAGCTTTGCTTTTTTGCTGGCGGAGTCGATTTATCTACTGCCGCGGTTGCGCGCTGGGCTCTGCGCGACTGCCGAGGAGGCTCTTGCCTGACCTTGGCCTTGCTCAAGCTGTCCAGTTCGCTCTGTAGATTCTGATTGCGTTGCTCCAGGACCAACTTGACGGCTTCTGACGCGCTGAACTGGCTCTGCAGAGCTTCCAGAACCTGAGCTTTCTGATCCAGCAGACGTTGCTGGGCCTGCTGGTCCCTGTGCAACTGCCTTGCTTCGGTGAGAAGGCGCGCGTTGTCGCGATTCAGTTGGGTCAGCTCGTCCTGCTTGACGATTAACGTCTGCTGCAACTGACGTACTTCCAACTGCAACTGCTGCACCTGCGACTCGTGCCGGCGTTGTTCCTGCTCACGCTGTTCCTTGCTGGCCTGCCGGTAGTGCTCCAGGGTGTCGCGCGCATGTCGGTGTTTTTCCTCCAGAGAGTGGATCTGTGCATCGCGATCTTTGAGGCGCTCGTCCAGGTCGCGATTGGCCTGCTGCAGGCGGGCGTTCTCGACCTCGACTTGCTGCCGTTGCTCGCGTAACTGTTGCAATTCGTGGTGAGCGGCCTGAAGTCGTTCGGCGTTGAGCGCGGCCTGGCCTTCCAGCTGTTGGATGCGGCTCTCGGCCTGCCGAGTCCGCTGCTGGTAGTCGATTCGCTCGCGCCCCAACAGCTCTCGCTCGCCGGCAACAGCGGCTTGCGCCTCTTCTTGCAACTGGTCGGCCAGTTGGTTTACTAGGTTGACCAGTTGCTCGCTCAGAGCAAGCGGTGCTGTTCCACGACCACTGTCGGCGGCCTCCAGCTCTTTCAGGTAACGGTGAATGGTGGTCTTTGAGCCGGTATTGCCCAGTTCAACCCGTAGCGCATCGATGCTTGGGTGTTCGCCGCGGGCGAGGAGGGCAGTGCGTGCCTTTTGTACCATCGCCTTGTTGATGCCGCCGCGTGCCATGTTGCTCTCCTACTATTTCGTACTGTATTACATACTATGTATTTACATTCTAGATTCGACGAAATTTTTATACTAGATGAAAGCCTGCTTAAAATTGGATAATCACGAATTATCCAAGGTGAGGCGGCTTTTGGGTCGTTTGGCGGTCGCTCACCGGTACACCAGGGGGATGTGCGCCGATGGGCCAAGAGATTGAGCGGTACTTGCAGGCCGGCACCCGCGCTAGCACGCGGCGCAGCTACCAACAGGCGCTCGAGCACTTCGAAGTGACCTGGGGCGGCTTTCTGCCGGCAACCAGTGATGCCATCGTGCGCTACCTGGTCGATCACGCCGCCATGCTGTCCAGTAACACCCTCAAGCTGCGCCTGGCGGCACTGGCGCAGTGGCACGTCAGCCAAGGCTTCCCCGATCCGACCAAGACCCCACTGGTTCGCCAGATCCTCAAGGGAATACGTACTCTGCACCCGCGCCAGGAGAGGCAGGCCGAGCCGTTGCAATTGCGCCAACTCGAACAGTGCGTGCTGTGGTTGGAACAGGCCGAGGGGAGAGCACGAGCGGAGGACGACTGGCCGCGGTTGCTGCGCTGTTGCCGCGACCGTGCGTTGATGCTGATTGGCTTCTGGCGGGCGTTCCGCAGCGATGAGCTGTGCCGTCTGCAGGTCGAGCACATCCAGGTAAGGCCCGGGGAGGGCATGCAGCTGTTTCTGCCCTGGAGCAAAGGTGACCGCGACAACCAAGGCCAGACCTTCAGCGCGCCGGCGTTGGCCAGGTTATGTCCAGTACAAGCCTACGTCGACTGGATCAGCGTGGCGGGCATCGCGCGTGGGCCGGTATTCCGTGGAATTGATCGCTGGGGGCATTTAGGTGAGCAGGGTTTGCACCCAAATAGCATTGTCCCACTCATGCGCGCCGTACTGCAGGCGGCAGGGCTGCCTTCGGAGCTGTACAGTAGCCACTCGCTACGCCGCGGGTTTGCCACCTGGGCCACCCGCAGCGGCTGGGATCTCAAAGCGCTGATGCAGTACGTAGGCTGGAGCGATGGCCAATCCGCATTGCGCTATGTGGAGAGCACAGGAGTGTTCCCTGGGCAGCTGAGTGCGCTACAACACATCTCAAACTGGCCCGAGGGACTGCCATAAGACCGCCTTCCGCTACCCCAATCCGCACCTAGCTGCGCACTGGGAACACCAGCTCGTCATGTGCGGTGCAAATGAGTCGATGATCCAGCACATGGAAAATTGCGGGGTTCTTGGCATCCTGGGCACCCACAAAGAAGAGGTAACTGCGGGATGCCTGCTTGTCTTTTTTGGCTTTTATGTTCTCTTGGCGGGCTATTTCCAGCTCATTTTTCAGTCGCCCGCGGGCAGCTGCTGACCACTCGTTCCAAAGGACGACCACCTGGTAAGGCGTTAGTTTTTTTTCTTCCCATTCGCCCGCGTTGAGTGAAATGGTCAAGTGTTCGGGCGATTCAGCGGCTGGCGTCCAGGCCAGTTCTCCATAGAAAACACGCGCATTAGGACATGGCTCCAACCCTTTCGACCGGAGTTTCTTGAAGGCGGTTTGATAGGTCGTTGGGGCAATACCCGGGATGGCTAAAGAAAGATGCCTATCGAAGGGGAAGCGCAAAAAAGCACGGCAGATAGGGCGAATGCTGTTCGCTGCGCGTCGCCCCTCTCGGCGCACCAGGCCAGTAGCTCCATCCGACCGCCTGACGCTCTGTGTCTGACACTCGGTGTGAGGTAGCGCAGGATCGACGATGGTACGGTCCTCAATCAGCTGCAGCCGGGCGGGCGATAAACCTGGCGAGGTCTCCAACTCCTGCTGAACACTGCCGCGCTTGCCCTGCGCTATAACCTTGGTTTCGCCTTCCACCTCACAACCTGAGACGTGAGGGTCGCGCAGTTGAAAGTGAGCCCGAACCAAGTTCTCCGGGCGATAGGAACGCGGGAAGGCCTGAGTTTTGCAACCAGGGCATTGGTAGCCATAGGTATCCACTGCCGCCAGCAGTTTAAGGTCCTCGGCCTCAACAATTTCCTGGGTAGTACGATCACGAGCGTTGTCCATGACGCTGACGTCTCCATGGGGGTGGGTGTTCGGCTTATGCAGCTCACCGCATACTGTCCGAATGGATTGGACTAAATAAAGGGGTGAAATGGTGAGCGATGAGCTTTCGGCATGCGCCTAGATGGCTGATGGCTCTTGGCGCTACTGGAGCGGGGGATGCCATTCGAGCATTGGCTGGGCAAGGCAAGGCAAGGCAAGGCAAGGCAAGCGTAGGTGATGCCGTTTCAAAGCTTCATAAACTACTACCCGAGAGCGAATGGCGGGCTCTAGTGTCAGCTCACCGCTCATTGCCTGCCTGGATGGCGAAAAAGCCATCTGCGCTCGGTCGAATTGCACCTGAGCTCGCTCTGTCAAGTTGGGCTCGCCGTCGGCTGTAGACTACTTACCGGCAGACCGATATCAGCTGGGATGGGGGAATTCAATGTGAAAGCCCGTGAGGCCAGCCGCTGAAGTGCACCAAATGCGGCCTTTGTGAGCCTCGATTATGGATCGGGTGATGGCAAGTCCGAGCCCGGCGTTGCTTGGGCTCAGACCGCTGCCCGACTGGAGGGCGAGTACGACATTCTGCTGACCAACCGACTGATACTCCAGCCAATTGCCGAAATGAACTTCTACGGCAAGAACGATCCTGAGCGTGGTGTCGGATCGGGGTTGGCCAATACCGAGCTCGGCTTGCGTCTGCGTTACGAGATTGTCAGGCAGTTTGCCCCCTATGTCGGGGTCTCCTGGAGCCGCTCCTATGGCAACACGGCAGACATGGTTCGCGACGAGGGCGGTGATGTAGACGAGGCGCGTTTTGTCGCCGGTATCCGGATGTGGTTTTGAGAACCTGACATGAAAAGAACAATTAAAACTTTGGTGGCGGCTGGCGTAGTCGGTAGCACAGCTGTCCTGGCCGGCGCCTACTTTGGCGTGGTCAACGTCGGGGCCGACGACCCGCATTTTCCTGCAGTGCACGCCTTCTTATCGATGGCCCGTGACCGCTCTATCGAGGTTCGCTCGCGGGACATCGAGGTGCCCAACCTCGATGATCAAGCTCTTATTCGCGCCGGTGCGGGTAACTACAACTCGATGTGCATTGGCTGCCACTTGGCGCCAGGTGTGGCGGAGACCGAGTTGAGCCAATCGCTTTATCCTGCGCCCCCCAACCTCGCCAAGATCGGTGTCGATGGCAATCCCGCTGCTACTTTCTGGGTGATCAAGCACGGCATCAAGGCAACGGGTATGCCTGCGTGGGGCAAGAGCATGGGCGATCAGTACATCTGGGGCATGGTCGCCTTCCTCAACCAGCTGCCGACGATGGATGCCAAGCAGTACCAAACACTCGTCGCATCCAGCGGTGGCCATCAGCATGGTGGCGGGGAAACGCAGATGCACAACCATGAAGGGCAGCATGGCGACAACAAGCCTGGGCATCATGGTAATAGCGGCGGTGGCGAAGACCATCATGGCCCAGGTGATGCCGGAGAGCCTGGTCATCACGATGCCGCAGCTACGGGTCACGAAGGTGGCTCCGCGTCTGAAGCTGATCACCACTCAAATATGAATGGCGATGACCACCATGCTGGAGATGAGGCGTCCTCAAACGGAGGCGATCATCACTCCGAGAAGGCTCCGAATGCCTCACCCAAGACCCACACCCACTCCGATGGCAAAGAGCACGTTCATGAAAGCTAAATATCTGGCCCTGCTGGCCGCTCTATCCGCCACATCTGCGGTTCAAGCAGCTGATGCCCTGACGATTGATGTCCATCGTGATGCCAATTGTGGGTGTTGCAAGAAGTGGATCTCGCACCTCGAAGCGAATGGCTTCAAAGTCGTCGACCATGTCGAAAGCAACATGACAGCAGTGAAGCAACACCTGGGCGTCGCGCCACGGTTGGCGTCTTGCCACACGGCGGTGATTGACGGCAAGTTCGTCGAAGGTCATGTACCGGCTGCTCAGGTCCTCGAACTCAGCAAGCGCAATGATCTGGTTGGTATCGCTGTTCCTGGAATGCCGGCGGGCTCCCCCGGCATGGAAGTCGGTGGCGTACAGCATGCTTACCAGGTTATTGGGTTGACAAAGGCGGGAACAGACCAAGTAATTGAGGATTATTTTCCTCGGTAGAAACTTTATCAAATAAATAGCCGCTTGCGCACGTCCAGTGCCCAGGCGGCTTTAGTGTCTTACTCTACATTCTGACGTCTATAATTTTAATCAACTCATATATCCGTTCAGCTTTCGCCTCCTCAATACCATTAGCTTAATTTCGTTCCAAATCATCAATTAATTGTTTCATCTCCGCAATCTCCCGTCGCTGTGCCTTGATAATTTCATCTGCCAACTGCCGAACGCGCGGATCATTTATTTGCGCTCGCTCGCTGGTCATGATGGCAATAGAGTGGTGCGGGATCATGGCTTTCATATAGTCGGTATCATCTATTGTTACTTGGCTGCGCACAACCCAAAGCGCCACAGCAAAAAGAACGGCACTTGACAATAATATAACTATATTTACACTCCGCACCGTATACATTTTAAGCATGAACAGAAGCATTACTATGGTCATGATAGATCCCATTATCAACGCCATCCAGGCGCGAGTCTCGCTCCACATTACATGCTCAAGTGCGTAGGAGTTCAGATACATAGCCCCATACATCACTACTGTCGAGGTAGAAATCATGGCGGCAAAGCGCAAGTAAGACATATGCATAACATTAAGCCTTTTTTGTAATGAAGAAAATCAGCCAATCTTTTGGCTCACGGACCAAGAATGTGGCTCAGTTGAATGGACAATTTCTTGTGGATGGGAGTTCGAGTTATTTTTGCGGGTACAATCCGTGGATGCATGTGCATCGACACCGAAGCCTTTGGTGCCCTCGATGAAGCTAGACTTTGAATCGTTCTATCACGCCGTTGCTTTCGATCAATCCCTCGCCTTTCTCGTCGGCGGCCATTGCAGCTTGCCCGGTACTGATACTTAGACAGATCAGAGAAAGTCAAAACAGGGCCTTGTTGTTCATAAATGCTCCTGATGTTATTGGCAGTTTCATTGTGTTGTTGGACATATGCGCCAAGCGCGCCGGCATAGCCGAGCGCGCTTTTGTCATATTTCCACATACCAAATAACGTCAGGGTGACCTGGAAATTACATTTCCGTCAGCGCGATGTCATTTATTAGTTCTGGTTCCGGCAGCCTGTCCCGGCTACCCGGTATTCCAGAATATTCAGATTGCCGTTGGAATCCTCGTATGTCATCTGGGCCGGCATCACGCCACAGCTCGCATCCGTAGGGATGCTGGCTACGACCTTGGCGATGTCAAGCTTCATGCCATAGCGGTAGTGAACGACTTCGGGACGATTCTTCCCGTTAGTCGCAGCATACTCTTGCATGGCCTGTTCATTGGCTTGAATCATCCGACCATAAACACGATCAGCGCCACCTTCTGCAATGGCTGCAGAAGAAATAGCCATAATTGTAAATGCGGCAACAGCGTTGAGGGTTTTCATATTCAATCACTCCTTCCAAGTAGTAATTTGAATATACCCTCGTAACCTGTCACAAAAATGAAGTCAAAATTACATCGTCGTAATGCTGTTTGTGCTGCTACTCAGGTGAGCCGCACTTGGTGTGCGGCTCACCTGAGCGTCTGGAGTTACAGCGCCTGCGGAGCGCGAACTATTCCTGTGCGCTGTCTTCGCATCAGCCAGTAGGCTGCCGGCAAGACCAGCATGGACATCAGCGGGGCGGTGATCATGCCGCCAACCATGGGGGCGGCAATGCGCTTCATCACCTCTGAACCCGCTCCACCGCCCCAGAGAATGGGCAGCAGGCCGGCGATGATCACGGCCACCGTCATCACCTTAGGCCGCACGCGCAGCACTGCGCCTTCACGAATTGCCTCCAGTAGTGCCGGATCACCGCTGCGCCCGGTATCCATACGCGCATGCCAGGCATTCTTCAGGTACAGCAGCATGATTACCCCGAACTCTGCCGAGACGCCGGCCAGGGCAATGAAGCCCACGCCGGTGGCCACCGAGAGGTTGAAGCCGAACCAGTAGAGCAGCCAGATGCCTCCCGATAGAGCGAAGGGCAGGGTGGCCATGATCAGTAGGGCCTCACCGAAGCGGCTGAAGGTCAGGTAGAGCAGCACGAAGATAATCAACAAGGTCGCTGGCACCACCCAGGCCAGCCGCGCATTGGCGCGCTCCAGGAACTCGAACTGACCGGAGTAAGAAACGGTCATGCCGGCCTCCAGCCGCACGCGCTCGGCGACGCGTTGCTGCAACTCGCGCACGGTCGATGCCAGGTCGCGCCCACGGACATCGACATAGACCCAACCGGACAGGCGCCCGTTCTCGCTGCGCAGCATTGGCGGCCCTTCGGTCAGACTAACCTGGGCGACGGTGCCCAAGGTGATCTGCTGACCGCTTGCGGTGAGGATCGGCATACGCCGTAGTGCCTGCGGACTGTCTCGCCACTCCTTGGGATAGCGCAGGTTGATCGGGAAGCGGGCCAGTCCTTCAACCGTCTCACCAATATTGCTGCCGCCGATGGCGCCCGATACCACCGCCTGCACATCGGCGATGCTCAGGCCATAGCGCGCCGCGGCCAGTCGATCGATCTGGATATCCACATAGCGTCCGCCGGTGAGACGCTCTGCCAGCGCGGAGCTCACCCCAGGTACGTCTTTGGCCACCGTCTCGATATCGCGAGTAATGCGCTCGATATCGACCAGGGAGGTTCCAGAGACCTTTACGCCGATTGGGCTCTTGATCCCCGTGGCCAGCATGTCGATGCGATTGCGAATTGGCGGCACCCAGATGTTGGACAGCCCTGGGACTTTCACCGCCCGATCCAACTCCTCAATCAGCTTCTCCGGCGTCATTCCCGCGCGCCATTGTTCGCGCGGCTTGAATTGCACGGTGGTCTCGAACATTTCCAGCGGCGCCGGATCGGTAGCTGTCTCCGCTCGCCCGGCTTTGCCAAATACCCGGGCCACCTCCGGCACCGTGAGGATCATGCGGTTGGTTTGCTGCAGCAGCTGGGTTGCCTTGCTCGCCGGCAAACCGGGCAGGGCCGAAGGCATGTACAACAGATCGCCTTCGTCCATGGGCGGCAGGAACTCTCCTCCGAGTCTGCTGAGGGGCCACAGACTGGACACAAAGACCAGCACGGCCAGCGCCAAGGTCACCTTGGGCCAGGCCAGCACCCACTCCAGCACCGGCCGGTATGCGCCGATCAGCCAGCGGTTCAAGGGGTTTTGCTGTTCGCTGGGGATATGCCCACGAATCCAGTAGCCCATTAGCACCGGTACGAGGGTGACTGAGAGGCCGGCAGCAGCGGCCATGGCATAGGTCTTGGTAAAGGCCAGCGGGCCAAACAGCCGTCCTTCCTGGGCCTCCAGGGTAAAGACCGGGAGGAACGATAGGGTGATGATCAGCAGGCTGAAGAAGAGTGCCGGCCCGACCTCGGCCGCGGCTTCGCCGATGACTCGCCAGTGCGCCTCACCCTGGAGCGGTTCATTGGGGTGCCGCGCCTTCCAGGCCTCGATGTGCTTGTGCGCGTTCTCGATCATCACCACGGCGGCATCGACCATGGCGCCGATGGCGATGGCGATCCCGCCGAGCGACATGATGTTGGCATTGACGCCCTGGTAGCGCATGACGATGAAGGCCATCAGGATGCCCAGGGGCAGGGTGATGATCGCAACCAGAGACGAGCGCAGGTGCCAGAGAAAGATCAGGCAAACCAAGGCAACCACCACGAACTCTTCCAGCAGCTTGTAGCTGAGGTTGTCGATGGCACGGTCGATCAGTTGCGAACGGTCATAGGTAGTGACCACTTCGACGCCGGCGGGCAGGCTGGCTTTCAGGCTGTCCAGCTTGGTCTTCACGGCAGCGATGGTGTCACGGGCATTCTTGCCGGAGCGCAGGATGACCACGCCACCGACCACTTCACCCTGGCCGTCCAATTCGGCAATGCCGCGACGCATCTCTGGCCCCAGTTGAATGGTGGCCACCTGGCCTAGCAGCACCGGAATTCCGCTAGCCGAAGCCCGCAGCGGCACATTGCGAAAATCATCCAGGCTCTCCAAATAGCCCGAGGCCCGCACCATGTACTCGCGCTCCGCCAGCTCCAGAATGGCGCCGCCGGTTTCCTGGTTGGCGCTCTTCAGCGCCGCTTCGACTTCCTGCTGAGTTACCCCGTAAGCCACCAACTTCTGCGGATCGAGCAGCACCTGATACTGCTTGACCATGCCGCCGAGGGTGGCCACCTCGGCCACGTTGGGCAGGCTCTTGAGCTCGTACTTGAGAAACCAGTCCTGCATCGCACGCAGCTGGGACAGGTCATGCTGGCCGCTGCGGTCGACCAATGCGTACTGATAGATCCAGCCCACGCCGGTGGCATCCGGGCCCAGAGTGGTGGTGACGCCCTCCGGCAGGCGTTCCTGGGCCTGGTTGAGGTACTCCAGCACGCGCGAGCGCGCCCAGTAGAGATCGGTGTCGTCCTCGAACAGCACATAGACGAAGGAGTCGCCGAAGAACGAGTAGCCGCGCACCGTCTTCGCCCCCGGGACCGAGAGCATCGTGGTGGCCAGCGGATAGGTCACCTGGTTCTCGACGATCTGCGGCGCCTGGCCGGGAAAGCTGGTTCTGATGATGACCTGGGTGTCTGAGAGATCCGGCAACGCGTCCACCGGCGTGTTGCGCAACGACCAGATCCCTAAAGCGGTGATGAACAGGGTCGCCAGCAGCACCAGGAAGCGGTTGCCTATCGACCAGTAGATCAGGCGCGCGATCATGGCTGCTCTCCTTGCTTGTCGAGCCGCTCTATTTGCAAGCCGGAGTCCGTCTGACGAGCGCCGATGCGTACGTGATCCCCGGGATTGAGTCCCGCAGCTACTTCAGGGCTGGCCAGCGGAAATGCCATGGTCATGCCGGGCATGTTCAGGCTCTCGAATGGACCGTGCTCCAGGGTGACCTCCTCGGCGTCCAGGGCACGAATCACGCCATGGGACTCATGGAGTTTCTTTGCATTGTCCAGCTCGACATGGCTGGCCACGACACCCTGGAGGCTGGCCTCCGAGTCGATCAGGAACTGGCCGGAGGTAACGACCGACTGTCCTTCCTCAAGACCGGACAACACCTCCAGACGCCCATCGGCCTCGCGGCCCAAAGTGATCTCCAGGGGGCGGTAGCGCCCATCGGCTTCGGCCAGCATCACCAGCGCACGCTTACCGGTGCGAATCACAGCTTCACTCGGGATCAGTAGCGCGGGTTGTTCGACGCTGCTGTTCAGGCGCACGGCGGCGAACATGCCGGGGCGCAATTTACCGGCGGGATTGGTGAGCTCGCTGCGCACCGTGAGCGTACGCGTCTGCGAGTCGGCACTCGGCAGCAAGGCGACGACACGACCTTGCAGAGGCTGTTCTGGGAAAGCGGTCAGGGTGGCGGTGATGCTCGCGCCAAGCTGAACCGCTCCAGCTTGGTCTTCGGGGATTGCGGCATCGAGCCAGACCGTGGACAGCCCGTTGATCCGCGCCAGGTCCTGGCCGGCTGCCACGGTCATCCCGGCACGCACTTCCAATGCCTGCAGCTCGCCGGCGATGGGCGTGGTGATGGTCTGAACCGCCCGTGGCTGGCCGCTGCGACGAACCTGCTCGACCAACGATTGAGGCATGCCAAGCAGGCGCAGGCGCTCCTGGGTCGCACTTATCAAGCGCGTGTCAGCAGTACGCAACACAGCCAGGAACTCCAGCTGGGCGGCAGACCATTCGGGAATCAGCAGGTCGACGAGGGGCGTACCGGCGGGCAATACATCGCCAGGGGCGTGTCCGTAGACCCGCTCGACGAACCCACCCGCTCGGGCCTGCAGGTTCGCCACCTCGCGCTGGTTATAGGCCAGGGAACCGACGGCCTCGATACCTGAAGGCAGCACACCGCGAGTCACTGGCGCGGTGCGCATCCCGAGGTTTTGCACGGCTTGCGAGGGCACGCTCAGGGTCGAGGAGTCCTGCCCAGCATCTGCGTACTTGGGGACAAGCTCCATATCCATGAAGGGGGACTTGCCTGGTTTATCGAAGCGCTGGTCAGGTTGCATCGGGTCATACCAGTAGAGCACTTTGCGCTCATCCGTCGGTGCGGGAGTTGGCATGACCTCATGTTTGGCCGGCCTCTCGGCCAGCAAGTAGCCACCGCCTGCCGCGGCAATGCCCATGGTCAGCAAGGCCGCGGAAAAACCTAATGCTGAAATCTTCATTGCAGGCCCTCCACATAGGCGTAGTACAAGCTCGCGGAGAGCTGGCTCAGCTTGCGCTGCTGTTCGATCTGTCGCAGCTGAGCCTCGATCAGCTCGCGCTGGGCGGTGATGACGGATGCCAGCTGACTGTTGCCGGCCTGATAGGCGGCCAGTTCAAGATCGGCACGTTTGCTCGCCAGAGGGATCAAGGTTTTCTCGGTACGCGCCAGAGCTCTGCGTAGTTGCTCCAACTCGGCAAGGCCGCTTTCCAACTCAGCCTGATGGGCGCGCAGCAGCACTTCCTGCTCGGCTTCCATCTGCGACACGCTCTGTTGCTTGGCGTTGATCTTGGGGCCCTGGCGTGTGCCGACGAACAACGGCAGGTCGAAGGTGAACTGCACCATCACCATGTCGCCGAACTGGTTGTCGCGGTTGTTGTAGGCAAACTCTACGCCCCAGTCAGGTGTCTTCTCGGCTACAGCCTCATTCAACTCTGCGCTGGCCTCGCCAACCCGGGCAGACGCGGCACGCAAGTCGGGATGCTGAGCCAAACGGTGCCGCAGGTGGGGGGCATCCAAACTCAGGCTGGGCACATCTCCCGCCAGAAGCTGATCGGCTTCGTTGCCTATCCAGCGGCGTAGCTTGGCCCGAGCAATCGCCACGTCGCGACTCAGCTCATCTCGCCGATCCTGCAATGCCAAAGCCTCCTGGTCGGCCAGCAGCAGTTCGCCAGGCTGAGCGCTGCCGCCGGCGATCAGCGATTGCACCGTCGAGCGGAGCAGCTCGATTTGGCGGTCCAGTTGATCGAATAGAACAACGCTGTGCTCGGCGTAGTACACATCCAACCAGCTCAATGCCGTCTGGCGTTTGACCTCAAGCTGCATGGCGCGCTGCTCGGCCTCGGCCCGGACAACGGAGGCCTCGGCCAACTGACGGCGGGCCTGGCGTTTGTCGCCATTGGGAACCTCTTGCATGAGCCCAATGCGGCGCATGGTCATCGAATCCCGATTCAGGGTGTAACGATCAGGCCCCTCGATGGGCAGGTTGTCGATGCCGAGAATCAGCTTGGGATCGGGCAGGGCGTCTGCGGGACCTACGGCCTGCTGTGCCGAGGCGACCTGTGCTTGTCGTGCCAGGTTCTCAGGTGCGCGCTGTTCGGCGAGTGCCTGCGCTCGTTCGAAGGTTAGGGGCTGCGCCTGTGCAGCAACCCAGGGAACTGCCAAGAATGCGGCAGCAAACACACAGATAGCCACGGTGTAGGAAAAGGAAAGCGGGCATGCTTTCGCCTCCAATGCGATTGATCGAGGTCGCCACCAAAAGCGTGGTCGCGACGATGCGCCTGGTTTAAAGGCGCGAAGATCACTGCATTAGACGAAGCGAGGAGGGCGCCAGAGTCCTGCGGGCTCCCGCTTAATCACCGACTGGGTCAGCAATATCTCGGGGCGTGAGGGAAGAGGGGATATGCTCTTGATAACGGTGGCCTGGAGAAGTCCTCCGGTCTTGCATTCCTGGCCGGATTTGCAGGGGGACTTACTGGCCATCCCATCAGACTTATCCATTTGCTCGCAGCACGGAGCATCGGCCATTGCATGACCCTGATGATCGGCGCTCTGCATCGGGCAAGGTTGTGCAGGCATGCTGAAAGCCGTACCGCCGAAGCTCGGCAGCACGAGGCTAGCAATCATTACCAGGATCAATCCAATCCGACGCACAGCAATTCACCAGGCGGGGCGATAGGGCGACGATAGCAGATTGCCCCGGGGCATGAACGCTCGTTTTGACAATAACAGTGCTTCGTTGATTTGGATCAAACAGAGTGTCATGCAGGGTATCGGGCTCAACTGGTAGCTCCGTTTAACCGGATTTCTCAGCTCGTAGGGTTCGCACCACCCATTCGGCGCGCTAGCACAAGACCGGCCTCGCTAGCCGTTAAGTCGAGCCCCTAGGTGCTTGGGTCCTAGTCAAACATCTGTGGTTAGCCGAGGTGCAGGAGCTGCCTGCTTCGGGCATACCCAATCAGGCACCAAAAGCGAATTCTATAATTGTTCTATAATCACTCTATAATCGACTATAAACCCGGTTCTAGAGCGCTCGGCGCTGCCTAAGAAGCCGATCAGTTGCTGTATGCATGTGTCACTTAGATACTGCATACAGGGGTAACCATCCGGCAAAGACATCTGGTTGGCGAGACTGCTTTCGGCTCGGCAGTAACGAAATGGCCAGTCATAATGGACGACAGTCCGCAGCCCTTCGTTGCGTAGGAGTAGCCCATCATGATCTGCCCAATCGAAACCCGGGTTATCACGGCTCACGTCCCAGTACAGCTAGCTGAGAGAGTCGATCAGATGGCCGCACATCTGGGCCGCTCCACGGACTGGATTCTCAAGCAAGCCTTGGCCACATGGATTGATCAGGAAGAAGAGCGCGGCCGCCTGACCCGAGCGGCCCTGGCCGATGTGGACGCAGGCCGCGTGATCGATCACCAAGCAGTTCAGGCCTGGGCCGACAGCCTTAGCAGCAATACACCGCTGCCGGTGCCTCGCTGAAGGTCATTTGAGTAGGTGACCAGTAAGCGTACGGGGAATACGTCTTGCGCAGGTCAGCCCGGCATCCATTGATGCGGCAACAGGTGCTCAATCTCACTGGCCTTCTACGTCGGCAACCGCGTCAGTACATCGTTGAGGTACGCGTACGGATCATGCTCGCTCATGCGTGCCGACTGGATCAGGCTCATGATCGCTTGACCGTTATGATGTGTCACCCAGCGGCAATGTGATCACCGCCGCTTCTTCAGCCGGCCGCCCGGCAGTCGCTTGTACCGGCACGAATGCCGGCAGGCCGGGGGCGGTCGAGGTAAATCGGCAGCCACTTGCGGATCACGTTGGCGTTGATGCCGTGGCTGATGGCGACGCCGGAAACTGTGGCCCACCGGTTGCCGGCATTCCTGCGCGACCTGGGCCTTGAAGGTTTTTGGATAGGAGCTTCGTTGGCGCATGGGAATCCTGGCGATAAGGGTGATCGCGTCCGCTAAAAGATGGGTGGCCACCATCACCCTTAATGCTGGAGTTCAGAAGGTGTGTTCACCGGGCGCTTACATACAAGGATTCCATCATCGAAGTCGAGAAGGAAATCCCGGACCACCGGAAGCTCGCCATTGAGGTGAAGAAAGTTAAGCTCGTGGAAACGAGCGAAAGTCTCGAAAAGTGGCTGTGGGTGTTGCGGCATGGGGGTGATCGACCTGAAAGAATGCATCTAAATCAGCGCTTCTGGATCAGTATAGAGCAATATCCGGGTCTGGTGATTATCGGATATTGCAACGCTCAGCTCTATCGCGGACCTTGTCTCTTAAAACCTGTAAACCCCATGATGCTAACTAAAAATATTCGTTAAAACAGCCAGTTAGGATTGATGCTCGATCTTTAAAATCGGAGAAATGAAAGGTGCCCGATTGATGCCGGAAGCGCCCCGCAGTTGCTCATGGGCGGCCGGGGGCGGATTGCACATAGAGATGTAGCCCGCAGAGCTCTGAGAGTGGCAATGGCCATGGGGCGTAGTCGCGGCTGTAGCACCTCGACGAACTGCATAACACTATGGGCGCTGCCGATGCCAGAACGCGTGCATGCGTCGACTAGAGTTAAGGCCGTGCCGCCATTCCAGCGTTTGAAGGCGTGGAGGAAGTTGGAGACTTCGCCACTGCCTAGGCGTGAAGCGGTTTCCATCAGGGGCAGGCCGCCAGTAGCCCGCAGTTTGACGTACCTCAACCATCAGCAAGCGGAATCAGCTATCGTTTTTATCGGGATGCCGCCGGTGGCGCCACCCATTTACTTAGCTCCAGTAGCTGCAGAGCATGCATGCTTTACTGGCGCGGTGCGGAACTTTGGACCTCGGAAAGAGGCGTCAGCCCGTTCCCAATTTTGAAAATCAATCTGCGTCGTTTCAGCGCAAGCTACAAGCTACCCGATCCCTATGGCATTGATTTTCAAGAGTCTCCACTTTAAAAGACAGACTTCCAGTCTTTTAAAGTCACCCACAACTACAGGGGCTTCCTTAAATCGTCATGCTGCGTCCGCAAAAGGCGGTTCGCATAATCTATATTATGTTAAATCCACAACTCATTAAGGAAGCGATCAAAGGCGAATGGTCGGTTCATCATGCTCCTTCGCCGCGCTGCTTCATTCAGCGAGCGCGGCTCCTTTGGTGGATTATTGGTTCTGCAGTACAACACTCCGAATATCGCCAGCCAACTGACGTACCCGCTCCTCGCTGGTATCCCACGAACACATGAAGCGCGCACCGCCGACGCCGATGAATGTGTAGAACATCCAGCCGCGGTTTCTCAGCGCCTCCAGCGCCAACGGCGGAATGGTGACGAAGACACCGTTGGCTTCGACGGGAAACATCAGTTCTACACCTGGCACATCGTTGATCAATTTTGCGAGCAATTGGGCGCAGTGATTGGCATGCTCGCCGTATTTGATCCAGGCGTTGCTTTCCAGCAATCCCACCCATGGCGCGGACAGAAAGCGCATCTTGGATGCCAGCTGGCCGGCTTGTTTGCAACGGTATTCGAAGTCTTCGGCCAGCTCCCGGTTGAAGAACAGGATCGCTTCGCCCACGGCCATGCCGTTCTTGGTACCACCGAAACAAAGCACGTCTACGCCGGATTTCCAGCTCAGCTCGGCGGGTGTCAGGCCGAGAAAAGCACAGGCGTTGGAGAACCGCGCGCCATCCATATGCAGATGCAGCCCAAGCTCCTTGCAGGTATCGCTGATCGAACGGAGTTCGTCGGGCCGGTAGACGGTACCGATTTCAGTGGCTTGCGTGATGCTGACGACACGCGGTTTGGGGTAGTGGATGTCCTTGCGCTTGAGCGCGACCTCTCGAATTGCCGTCGGGGTCAGCTTGCCCTCCTCGGTTCGTGCCACCAACAATTTGGAGCCGTTGGAGAAGAATTCCGGGGCGCCGCATTCATCGGTTTCGATGTGCGCGATGTCGCCGCAGATGACGCTGTGATAGCTCTGGCACAAGGAAGACAGCGCCAGGGAGTTGGCCGCCGTGCCGTTGAATGCGAAGAACACCTCGCAATCGGTTTCGAACAGTTGGCGAAAGTGATCAGCGGCGCGCGCCGTCCACTGGTCGTCGCCGTAGGCCCGGTCGTGCCCCTGATTCGCTCGGGCCATGGCATCCCAGGCCTCAGGGCAGATACCTGAATAGTTGTCGCTGGCGAATTGCTGATTAGCGGTGGTCATTTAAGCCTCATTTATAGTTCTGCCTCAGCGAGTGATCGGCAAGAAGATAACGGTGTAAAGCCCCAACGCACCCAGCATGAAAACCGAAGTGCCCAGCCACAGGATCGAGGCTGCATCTGCGCGAATACGTCCACTTTTCAACCCGCTGGCGCTACGTGTATAGCGGCGTTGCTGAGTTGCCCAGATGTACAGAGCCGCCATCAGCGAAACCGCCACCAGCATGCCGACGAAGGCTCCGTGGTAAGGCATCCAGCGCAGAAACAGTGCGCTGACGGTAATCATGGTGAGCAACGTTCGCCCCCATGCCAACGAGGTGCGTTCCGGCTGCAGACCAGGGTCTTCATGTAGCGGCGGACGCGGCGGTTTGGGTTTCAGGCGGCGGCGTACGGATAAACGCATGGTCAGCCACGAAGCGCGACGAAACCGATCAGGGTCAAGGTGACCAGCGTGCTACCAAGCGACAGGATCGGAATCAACAGCGGGAACGGTAAAGGCTTGTTGTGGCGCATGGCGCGCTCGATGCTCAACCAGCGAATGCACGCCGTTGAGCTGATGAACATGGCCAGCAACAGCAGTGAAATCGACAGGAGTTTACGTATTTCCAATTCAAAGATGGCACCAGCGAATGCTTCGACTGCCACACCACCAGCGAGCAACGCCAGCGAGGTGCGGATCCAGGCGAGAAAGGTTCGCTCATTGGCCAGCGTGAACCGAGGGTCGGGCTCCCTTCCGCCAGATAGCAACCGCTGACTCCAACGACTTCGTTCCATTAAGCGATGCGTCTCCGATAGGGTTTTGGACCCATTCATTCAAGCAGAAAGGTAAGCGTCCTGCAGGTTCGATTGTGGCGATTTACCAAACGCCCTGGCGCAGCCAAGGCTCGATTCCTCATGCTACTGTGCGCCATCGAAAACCACCTTGGAGAGATTCATGCTGCTTCGCCTGGTTACTGCTTTCGTACTCGGTACCGCCATCCTGCCTGTCATGGCACACGACCATGCCCACGCCCATCAGGCCATGGCCGGCGCGCCTGCCGTAACGCACGCATGGTCGCGCGCCATGCCGCCGAGCGCGCCAACCGGCGCCGTCTACTTCACGTTGCGCAATCCGGGCGACAAAGCGGATCGCCTGATCGATGTGCGCACGCCTCGGGCAGAAAAAGCCGAATTGCATACTCATGTGCATGAAGGCGAAGTCATGCGCATGAAACGCGTCGATGCGGTAGACGTGCCTGCCGGCGGCGAAGTTGAATTCAAACCGGGCGGCCATCACGTCATGCTCTTCAAACTGAGCGAGCCGCTGGTGGCCGGCGAGCAGTTTCCGCTGACGCTGATATTCGAGAACGCCGGCGAGGTGGATATAGAAGTCAGCATTCAGGACCAGGCGCCGGAGTCGAGCGACAACGGGCACATGCATCACTAATAGTTGGCGATCCGACGCGACGGATGTCGATCCGGCGCGTCTGAGGCAGACCACCCTCTTCTTTTCTCCATATCCAACAGCTGCACAAGATTCGCTGCGCGCATCCGCCCGTGCGGACGGCGCAGCGTCCCGTTCAGAAGCCCGTTGGCGTGCGCATGGTGACGAACTCTTCGGCTGCTGTCGGATGAATGCCGACGGTATCGTCGAAGATGCGCTTGGTGGCGCCCGCCTTCAGCGCCACGGCCATGCCTTGCATGATTTCGCCCGCGTCCGGTCCGGCCATGTGGCAACCCAGCACCTTGTCGCTGTCGGCATCGACCACCAGTTTCATCAAGCTGCGCTCGAGGCTGCCGGTCATGGTCAGTTTCATCGGACGGAAGCGGCTTTCGAACAGCACCACCTTGTGTCCCTTCTCGCGGGCTTCTTCTTCGGTTAGGCCCACGGTGGCCATGTTCGGCAGGCTGAAAACCGCCGTGGCGATGGTGTTGTAATCGACCGGCCGGAACTCGTCGGGCTTGAACAGCTGACGTGCCACCGCCATGCCTTCGGCAAGCGCGACGGGGGTTAGCTGGATTCGCCCGATCACATCGCCGATCGCCAGGATTGAAGGCGTGGACGTGCGGAACTGGTCGTCGACCGCAATATAGCCACGCTTATCGAGCGCGACGTCCACCTTATCCAGCCCTAGACCTTCGAGCATCGGTCGCCGCCCGGTGGCGTACAGGATGCAGTCCGCTTCAAAGGTGCGCCCGTCTTTCAACGTAGCCAGCAAGCTGCCGTCGGCTTGCTTGTCGATGCGCGCGATGTCGGCGTTGAACTGCAGGTCGACGTCCTTCTTGATCATCTCGTCCTTCAAGTGATCACGCAGCGAGCCGTCGAAACCGCGCAAGAACAGCTCGCCCCGGTACAACAGCTTGGTGTCGGCGCCACAGCCATGGAAGATCGAGGCGAACTCGACGGCAATGTATCCACCGCCGACTACCAACACGCGGCGCGGCAGCTCGTCGAGGTAGAAGGCTTCGTTGGACGTAATGGCGTACTCGCGACCTGGAATCTCCGGCACGAACGGCCAGCCGCCAGTCGCGATGAGAATATGTTCCGCGCTGTAGCGCTGGCCTTCGACTTCAACCGTGTGAGCGTCGATCAGGCTGGCGTGCGCTTGCAGCAAAGTGACGCCGCTGTCGACCAGCAGGTTCTTGTAGATGCCATTGAGCCGCTGGATTTCGTGATCCTTGTTGGCGATCAGCGTTTTCCATTCGAAGGTCGCGCCATCGACTGTCCAGCCATAGCCTTTGGCCTGGTCGATGTCTTCGGCATAGTGGGCTCCGTAGACCAGCAGTTTCTTCGGTACGCAGCCAACGTTTACGCAAGTGCCGCCCAGATAACGGCTTTCGGCGACCGCGACGCGGGCACCGTAGCTGGCAGCGAAACGTGCCGCGCGGACGCCACCGGACCCTGCGCCGATGACGAAAAGATCGAAGTCGTAAGCCATGAACTGTTGTCTCCCTTGTAGGACAGTCAGCATAACCCAGGCCGTTAGCCTGATTCACCGGAGGACTGCCGCATGCGCCCTACCCTCACCCATCTCGCTCTGCACGTTCCCGATCTGGATGCCTGCATCACCTTCTACGAGCAGTTCTGCGGGATGCACGTGTTCCATGAACGCGCCGGAAAAGGGTCGCGCATCGTCTGGATGGCTGAGCCTGGCAAGGAACGCGAGTTCATCTTCGTCATCATGCCGGGTGGCAGGGACCGTGGTTTGGCAAGCGACGATTACAGCCACTTCGGCTTTGCGCTGGCGAGTCGCGACGAGGTCGATGCGATTGCGGCCCAAGCCCGGCAGGCCGGCTGCCTGATCTGGGAGCCACGTGACGAGCCCTATCCGGTCGGTTACTACTGCGGTGTTTGTGATCCGGCTGGCAACTATGTCGAGTTCAGCTATGGCCAGCCTTTGGGACCGGGTGCCGAGGACATGCCGGCACCGTAAAACACAAAGGCCACCCGAAGGTGTAATGCCATCTACCTAAGCGTTGTCGACTCAGGCACGCCTGAGTTTCGCAGGCCTGCGGCCTGTATCGCCGCGAGGGCGCGCCTCCCACTTAAACAGGTGTGCACCTGCTGCTTTCGTGGGAAGCCCGACCTCGGGGCGAACTGCTTAAGTGAACGGCATTACACCCAAAGGTGGCCTTGTGGCATGGCGTAGATCAGAACGCCTTGCCGGTGAGGTAGAAGTTCTCGTAGCAGAAGTTGGTCGCGGCGATATAACCCTCGGCGCTACCGCAGTCGAAACGTTGACCCTTGAACTTGTATGCCAGCACGCAGCCGTCCTGAGCCTGACGCATCAGGGCGTCGGTGATCTGGATTTCACCGCCCTTGCCCGGCTCGGTCTGCTCGATCAGGTCGAAGATGTCCGGCGTCAGGATGTAACGGCCGATGATCGCCAGGTTGGATGGCGCGTCTTCCGGCTTGGGCTTCTCGACCATGTGGCTGACGCGGTAGATGTCGTCGCGGATCATTTCGCCGGCAATGACGCCGTACTTGCTGGTTTCTTCCGGTGGCACTTCCTGGATGGCAACGATCGAGCAGCGGAACTGGTTGTACAGCTTGACCATCTGCGCTAGGACCGGATCGCCATTGAGATTGATGCACAGGTCATCCGCGAGGACCACTGCGAAGGGTTCGTCGCCGATCAGGGGACGGCCGCTGAGAATCGCATGTCCAAGACCCTTCATTTCCACTTGGCGGGTGTAGGAGAAGCTGCATTCGTCGATCAGCTTGCGGATACCGACCAGGTATTTTTCCTTGTCGGTGTTGCGAATCTGATGTTCGAGCTCATAGCTGATATCGAAGTGGTCTTCTAGAGAGCGTTTGCCACGGCCGGTAACGATCGCGATCTGGTTGAGCCCTGCTGCCAGTGCCTCTTCGACCCCATACTGAATCAGGGGCTTGTTCACTACCGGCAACATCTCCTTGGGCATGGCCTTGGTCGCAGGAAGGAAGCGCGTGCCATAACCGGCCGCAGGAAAAAGGCATTTCTTGATCATGTGAGTCCTTGAGAAGATTGTTCCGGTTGATGCACTGCGCCTGGATCGGTCAACAGCCATACCCTGCATGTCCTGCCGCCAGCGGCTGACTAGAGGCTACGACCACCGAAACGGCGACGGGTTCGCGCATTTTTTCTGAACCAATTCGAGGCCAGGTTAGCGACCACGCGACCGGCGGTTATTGACTTGCGAGCCGGCATAGCTTGATCGGTGCTGAGCCGATTGCCAAGTAGTCGAACGGCGGCCTTTCGGGCTAGTTGTCGCACAGTTCGATGACATGAATACGACGACCCAAGTATCGCGCACCACCGTGAAGTCGTATTCACGCCCCTTCTTGATCTGGAACAGCCGCCCCGTGAACTAGAATCGGGGATAATCGCCACCATGAAGCCGCAGGCCGTCGACGACGCCCCGTTCGGCTATTTCCCTATCAACCGCAAGGTGAAACCAAACATGGACCAAACGCCGAGCTTTAACCGCGCCCTGGTCGAGAAGTATGACCGTCCGGGTCCTCGCTATACCTCCTATCCCACCGCGCCGCAGTTCCATCAGGCTTTCGCCATGGACGACTACCGCAGCGCCGCGAAGGAAACCAACGAGGCCTCGGCGCCCAAGCCGCTGTCGGTGTATATCCATATCCCCTTCTGCAAGAGCCTTTGCTACTACTGCGCCTGCAACAAGATCATCACTCACAAGACCGATCGCGCCGTCGAGTATCTCGAATACCTAAAGCGCGAAATAAAGATGCAGGCTGCGCTGTTCGATCGTTCGCGCAAACTGACCCAGCTGCATCTGGGTGGTGGCACGCCGACCTACCTCACCAGCGAACAGCTGGCGGACCTGATGGCCGCGCTGCACGACGCCTTCAACATGGATGACAGCGACGATCACGAGTTTTCGCTGGAAGTCGATCCACGCACCGTCACCCCCGCGCAAATCCATCAATTGCGTGCGCTGGGCTTCAATCGACTGAGCTTCGGCGTGCAGGACTTCGATGAGCAGGTGCAGATCGCGGTCAACCGCATCCAGACCGAAGAGCAGACACGCGAACTGGTCCAGGCCGCCCGCGACGCGCACTACAAATCGATCAGTGTGGATCTGATCTACGGGCTGCCGCTGCAGACGGTGGAAAGCTTCAACACCACCCTGGACAAGATCATCGATATCCGTCCCGACCGCATCGCCGCCTACAGCTATGCACACCTGCCGGACCTGGTTCGCGCGCAGAAGCTCATTCGCCCCGAAGACATGCCGCCGCCGGAGCGCAAGCTGGAACTGCTGGAGCTGACCATCAAGCGTCTGACGGATGCCGGGTACGTCTACATCGGCATGGATCACTTCTCCCTGCCGGAAGACGAGCTGACCCTCGCCCGAGCCAACGGCACGCTGCAGCGCAACTTCCAGGGATACTCGACCCATGCCGATTGCGATCTGATCGGCCTCGGTATTTCCTCCATCGGCAAGGTCGGCGACAGTTACAGCCAGAACGTGAAAGAGCTGTCGCAGTATTACGCGCGTTTGAACGAAGGGCTGTTGCCGGTGCATCGCGGCTACAAACTGAGCGAAGACGACCGCCTGCGCCGTGACGTGATCATCTCGCTGATGTGCCACGGCCGCATCGATTTCGCCGAGATGGAGAAGCGCTACGGCATCGTCTTCCGCGACTATTTCGCCGACTCGCTGGCCAAACTCGATGAGCATGTCGCCGATGGCCTTGTCGAAATCCGTGACGACGCCGTGGTGCTGTTGCCTCAGGGCCACCTGATGATGCGCAACGTGGCCATGGCCTTCGATGCCTACCTGGGTGGCGAGCAGCGGGGACGGTTCTCGCGTACCGTCTGACGTTCAGCCCTGCCAGCTTCGCACTTCCTGCACTAGTTGCAGGAGGTGCGCTCCGCTACAAAGCGCCCCCTTGCCAACGGGCCTAACCACTGATCGTCCCGACGTTGCTAAACTCATCGACAACTGTATAAATACCCAGCTCGACGGGCGATGTTGCCCGCGCTTGCCGAACCGGACGTTCGATGCGCCAGGCCCTGGAAAACCCCTTCTATTACCTCGACAACTTCTGCCAGGTACTCGCCTGGGTCGGCGAACGCCACGGCGACCTGCTGGATGACGACGAACGCTCGTTTCTCGATCGCTTTCCACAGATCCCTCAGGCCTCGCAGGCGCTGCTGGTACGCATGGTGATGCGCAAAGGCACGCTGTTTCGCGCCAGCAAATTGCGCTACGAGGAGATCGGCTGTCCGTTGCAGGCTTCGGCTGTGCTGATCGAGCACGGCTGGATCGAGGCCAACCCGGTGCTGGATCTCGTCCAGCTGTTCGGCCTGCTGAAGAAAGATGAATTGCTGCGCGTGTTCGGCGGCTCCTGCAATGGTCGCAAGAGCGATCTGCTCCAGGCCTTGCTGACCGAACAAGGGCAGGCCCGGCCCTTTGCCGAATGGTGCGAAATGCTCGGTGATGCCGCGTTCGGCCTGACCATCGGCGACCTGTGCGATCGGCTGCGGCTGATGTTCTTCGGCAATATCCATCAGGATTGGTCCGAATTCGTGCTTGCCGATCTGGGCATCTTCCGTTACGAGCAGGTCGCCTTCTCCCCCGCTTCCCGCGCGTTCCAGGCTCGCGCCGAGGTGGACGCTTATCTGCATCTGCATCGTTGCCGCGACCGTTTCGAGGCGGGTGAAGCGGTCGAAGCCGTGCTGCCGGATATCCCGACGACGCCATACGCCAACGACTGGCTGGAAAACCGTCGCGGCAAGTTGCTGCTGAAGTTGGCCCGGCAATGCGAGCGCAACGGTGATCTGTCCCTGGCGTTGCAGCTGCACGCCGCCAACCGCTACCCAGGTGCACGCGAGCGCGCAATCCGCGTACTGGAGCGTTGTGACCAGCCGCAAGCCGCGTTGCAACTGGCTCTGGTCGCCCAGGCCGCGCCTGAAAGCGAACACGAAGCCCAGCAGCTGCAGCGCATCCTGCCGCGCTTGCGGCGGACCCTGGGTGAACCCGTTGCGCGCCGCGTCAGCATTGCCCAGCCGGAACGAATCGACCTGCTCCTGCCGCGACCGCAGGCCATGAGTGTCGAGCACGCGGTGCGCGAGCACTTGACGCACGACGATGCGCCCGTCTACTACGTGGAAAACGCGCTGATCAATTCGCTGCTGGGCCTGCTCTGCTGGGAGGCGATTTTCGCGCCCTTGCCCGGAGCGTTCTTTCACCCCTTCCACGCTGGGCCGGCAGACCTCGCTCGGCCGGATTTTCATGCGCGCCGCTCCGAGCTGTTCAGCGAATGTTTGAGCACGCTCGGCACGGACGAATACCGCGACTGCATACGCCGGATGTATCGACAGAAGTTCGGCCTGCAGTCGCAATTCGTCAGTTGGGGGCTGTTCGACGACAGGCTGCTGGACGTGGCGCTGGACTTCATTCCCGCCGAACATCTGCGCGCCTTTTTCCAGCGCATCTTGCAGGACGTGCCCAGCCACCGCAGCGGGCTACCGGATCTCGTGCAGTTCTGGCCCGGCGAGCGGCGCTATCGGCTGATCGAAGTCAAAGGTCCCGGCGACCGCCTGCAGGACAACCAGAAACGCTGGATCGATTTTGCGTTGCGTCATGCCGTGCCGATTGCCGTCTGCTACGTGCAATGGGCCGAGGGCGCCCATTGAGCTATCGAGTCGCGGTCCGTGCGTTGTGTGAGTTCACCGCCAAGACGGGCGATCTGGACCTTCGTTTCACGCCCTCTCCCACTGCACTGGAAGGGATGGCCGGGCATGCCACGGTCACAGCTCGCCGAGCAGAAGGTTATGAGCGCGAAGTGGCGCTGGAGGGGCAGTTTCTGGATCTGCTGGTTCGCGGTCGCGCCGATGGTTACGACCCGACGAAGAACCAGCTCGAAGAAATCAAAACCTACCGCGGCGACCTCTCGCGCCAACCAGCCAACCACCGCCAGCTGCACTGGGCGCAGGCCAAGATCTACGGCTGGCTGTTGTGCGCGTCGCGGGAGCTGACCGCACTGAACGTAGCGCTGGTCTACTTCGATGTGGTCAGCCAGAAGGAAACGCTGCTGGTCGAGACCTACAGCGCGGCGCAGCTGCAGGCGTTTTTCGAAACCCAGTGTCAGCGTTTCATTGCCTGGGCCGAACAGGAACTGGCGCATCGGCAGGCACGGGACCAGGCGCTGACCGCGCTCAGGTTTCCTTATGGCGAGTTCCGCAGCGGTCAACGGCAATTGGCCGAAGCGGTGTACAAAGCGGCCTGCACTGGCACGCATCTCATGGCGCAGGCGCCGACGGGCATCGGCAAGACGCTCGCCACGCTGTTCCCGCAACTCAAGGCTTTTCCCGGTCAGCAGCTGGACAAGCTGTTCTTTCTTGCGGCCAAGACCTCGGGGCGGCAATTGGCGCTGGATGCGCTGAGCAGCCTGACGCCCAATGCGCCATCGCTGCGTGTATTGGAACTGACCGCACGCGACAAGGCCTGCGAGCACCCGGACAAGGCGTGTCACGGCGAGTCCTGCCCGCTCGCCCGAGGATTCTACGACCGTCTCCCGGCGGCGCGTGCCGAGGCCGTGACGCGTCCGATGCTCGACCAGAAAGCATTGCGCGAGACAGCGCTGCGCCATCAGGTCTGCCCCTACTACCTCAGCCAGGAGCTGGCCCGCTGGGCCGACGTGGTGGTGGGCGACTACAACTATTACTTCGACATGAGCGCCCTGCTCCACAGTCTGACGTTGGTCAATCAATGGCGCATCGGCGTGCTTGTGGACGAAGCTCACAACCTTCTGGAACGCGGCCGGAGCATGTACACCGCAGAGCTCGACAACCGAAATTTCAAGGGTTTGAGGAAAACGGCACCCGCACCGCTGAAGAAACCGATCGAGCGAATCCTGCGCAGCTGGGGCGACCTGCACCGCCGGCAGATCGACACGTATGAAGTTCAGCCCGAACTGCCGCAGAAACTCATCGGCGCGCTGCAACAGGCCATCAGCGCAGTCACCGATTACCTCGCGGAGCAGCCGGCAGGCATCGATCCTGCTTTACAAAGTGCGTATTTCGAGGCGATGCACTTCTGTCGTCTGGCCGAGTTGTTCGGGCCGCATTCGCTGTTCGACTGCACGTTGCTGCCACAGCGCAGCGCTCATGCCGGTCGCAGCTCGATCCTCTGCATCCGTAATCTTCTACCGGCACCCTTTCTCGGCCCGCGCTTTCGAGAGGCGCGATCCTGCGTGCTGTTTTCGGCCACGCTTAATCCGCGGCCATTCTATTCCGACACCTTGGGGCTGCCGCCGAATCATGTTTGGGTCGATGTCGAATCACCCTTTCGAGCCGAGCAGCTCGAGGTGCATCTGGCGCGCCACATCTCCACCCGCTATCAAGACCGAGCCGCCTCGCTACAGGCCATCGTCGATCTGCTTGCACAGCAGTATCACCAACGCCCCGGCAACTACCTGGCGTTCTTCAGTAGCTTCGATTATTTGCAACAGGTGACCAGCCTACTGGCCGCGCAGCACCCAGAACTGCCGTTCTGGGAACAGACGCGCGGCATGCCTGAAACGGCGCGCAACGCTTTCCTCGAACGCTTCACTGAGGACAGTCGCGGCATCGGTTTCGCGGTCCTAGGCGGCGCCTTCTCCGAAGGGATCGATCTACCCGGGAACAAATTGATCGGCGCCTTCATCGCGACGTTAGGCCTGCCGCAGGTCAATCCGGTGAATGAACGGATGAAAGCCCGCATGGATGAGCTGTTTGGCGCCGGCTACGACTACACCTACCTCTACCCTGGCTTGCAAAAGGTCGTGCAGGCTGCAGGTCGAGTCATTCGTACCACCGACGACCAAGGTGTGGTTTATCTGATCGATGATCGCTTTGCTCGCCCAAAGGTCAGACAAGTTCTACCTTCTTGGTGGAAGATTGCTGCTGATGCGCCTAGCCGGTAACCGTACTCCGCAGCGCGCCATATAGCGCGGATGCCTGATAAGCCTTCCTCTAAGCCCCTAAAAGCAGTCACTTAGACAAACGTCGTACGCCTTACATTTATTTACAAAGTGCATTGACAAGAATTCATCGGTCGCCATAATCCTTCGTGTCATATGACGACTGATAACATATGTGCGTCAGGACGAGCACCGCAGCAGCGGTCGCGCTTCGCCCCGTCTCGCCTGTTGCCCTATGGCCAAGCGGGGCGGACCAAATCAAAGAAGGGAGCACAACAACAATGACCCCACGCAATCCACTGTCGGCCGCCGTCTTCGCGGGCACGCTGTCGCTGGCGCTTGGCATTCCCGCTGCTGCTCAGGCGGCGGAAGGTTTCGTCGAAGGCAGCAAAGTCACTCTTAACGCACGCAACTTCTACATCAACCGCAACTTCGTCGATCCGGCTAACAGTCAGAACAAGGCCGAAGAATGGACGCAGAGCTTCATTCTCAACGTTCAATCCGGTTATACGCCCGGTCCGATCGGCTTTGGCGTCGATGCGCTGGGCATGCTGGCTGTAAAACTCGACGGCGGTGGCGGTACCTATGGCACCGGCCTGCTGCCGCGACATTCCGATGGACGACCTGCGGATGATTTTGGCCGCCTGGCGGTGGCCGCCAAGGCCAAAGTTTCCGAAACCGAAATCCGTGTCGGTGAATGGCAGGTAGTCGTACCGGTTCTGCGCGCGGATGACGGACGTTCGCTGCCGCAGACATTCGAGGGCGGCATGATCACTTCCAAGGAGATCAGCAACCTGACGCTGTACGGCGGCCAGATGCGCCAGAACAGCACCCGTGATAATGGCAGCATGGACGACATGACATATCGAGACGGACTGAACGGCATCACTGCAGAGTCGGATCGCTTCAACTTCGCTGGTGGCGAATACGCCTTCACCGACCAGACCAAGGTCGGCCTGTGGCATGCCCGCCTCGAAGACATTTACCAGCAGAGCTACGTCCAGCTGCTGCACACCCAGCCTATCAGTGACAGCCTCGCCTTCACGGCAAATCTCGGCTACTTCACCGGCAAGGACGAGGGCAGCGCGCTGGCCGGCGACCTAGACAACAAGACCTATTCCGGTCTGTTCGGCCTACAAGTCGGTGCCCATACGTTCTATGTCGGGCTGCAGAAAGTCAGCGGCGATCAGTGGATGCGCGTCAACGGTACCAGCGGCGCCTCGCTGGCCAACGACAGCTTCAACTCCGCCTACGATGCCGCCGATGAGCGTTCCTGGCAGCTGCGTCATGACTACAACTTCGCGGGTGTCGGTATTCCGGGTCTGGTTCTGATGAACCGCTACATCAGCGGCGACAACATCACTACCACAAGCGGTGACGAAGGTAAGGAATGGGGCCGCGAGTCCGAACTGGCTTACACCGTGCAGAGTGGTGCGCTGAAAAACCTGAACATCAAATGGCGCAACTCCAGCATGCGCCGGGATAGCTCGTTCAGCACCAACGAGTTCGACGAGAACCGCCTGATCTTCAACTACCCGATATCAATCCTGTAACCATCACCTGCAACGCGGTACGCAACACTCCTCGCTCCTGTTGCGGAAACTTTCGCCCGTCCCTGTGACGGGTTTTTTTATCTGAGACGAGGCATGGCCGGGCGAATGTGCGGGATGGTGTTTTTTTTGATGGGTTGCACCCATCCTACGAGCGGCACAACGGCCGAGAATTGGCCCAACGAACACATGAAACGCTTCGGCCTTTAACGTTCGGGACGACTTGTCCGCTCGATGCCGATCCGACAACCGACCCGCATGACCTCCCCCGGCGCCAGGGTGCGCATTCCGTTCGCCATCGGGTCGCTCATGTTGAGCGCGTTATTGGCGTGGGAAACCGGTTCCACGGCAAAAAATCCCATCTCGGCTGGCGGCGTGAACACCACCAGATGCCGCACCTCGCTCGTCATCGCCAGCTCGATGCCCTTGCCCGGCCAGGAAATCCGCGCGGGCCCATTCCAGCCGACGAAGCAGTTGTCCAGATTCGGCGATTCCAGGCGCCGTGGCTGCCGGAAGTCCCATTCGGCCGGCACTTCCTTCAGCTCGACCGGTAGATTTCGCTCATCGTTCAGCCACACCGATTGCGCGGAAAACTGCAGCATGCATGCGTCATGACGGGCGAAATAAGGATGCCAGCCGAGCCCGGCGGGCATCGAGCGCGTATCGCTGTTGCGCAGGCTCAGACGTAGCTCGACGCCCTGCTCGTTCAGACGCAGCTCGTGTTCGAGTTCGAAGGCGAACGGCCAATCCTGCGCCGCTTCGCCCTCGGGTTGATGGCTGAGCCGCAGGCTGAGATGCGCGGCGCCCTGTTCGGCGACGCTCCAGGCCCGCTTCCAGGCGATGCCATGGATCGGCAGCGGATGCTCGGCAGCCAAGCTACGCAAGGGATAGCGATGACCTTCATGCTCAAAGGCGGCGTCACCGACCCGATTGGAAAACGGTGCCAGAACGAAGCAGCTGGTTCGGCGCACACTGTCGGAGCCGTCCCAGGGCCGCAGCAGGTTGATGTCATCGACGCTCAGCCGTGTGATCGCCCCGCCCAACGCCGGGCAGACCGACAGTCGCAATGCGTCATGTCGCAGTTCGATCTCCGTCAGATCCGCTTGGAAGCCGGGCATTGAGGTGTTTCTCCTTGGCGAGCGCAGGCCCGCGAGAATTGAAATGTAAACGGCGCTCCACGCCAGCGCGCTTGTGGCGTGCGGCATGGCAGCGCCATGAGGACAACTCTAAAGGTGTCGGCCCCGAGCTTTTGGCCAAGCGCCGTGGCGACTAGCATCGCCTTAGTCTGCAGCGTACCGGTTGAGTGCGCTCAGACTGCTGTCAGCACCTCTCCACGTTCGAGAAACGCACGTAGATTGGCGAACAACAGCTCTTCCATTGCCAGCCGCGTTTCCGCAGTGGCACTGCCGATATGCGGCAGCAGGACGACATTGGGTAGCTCGAACAAAGCCGGCGGCACCTTGGGCTCTTCAGCGTAGACGTCGAGCCCCGCGCCGCCCAGCCGCCCTTCGAGCAGCGCCTCGACCAGTGCCGGTTCGTCCACGACCGAGCCCCGCGACACGTTGATCAGGATGCCGTTCGGGCCAAGCGCGTCCAATACGTCCCGATCGATCAGGTTGCGGGTGCTCGCCCCGCCCGGGCAAGTCAGCACCAAAAAATCGCTCCAGCGCGCCAGCTCGATCAGACTCGGCTCATAACCGTAAGCGCTGCCATCGACCGGTCGACGGTTGTGGTAACGCACCTGCATGTCGAAACCACTCGAACGCTTCGCTACCGCCTCGCCGATACGGCCAAGGCCGACGATACCGAGCCGTTTGCCGCTGACACTGGTCGCCAGCGGCAAACCGCCGGAAAGCCATTCGCCCGCGCGGACAAAACGGTCGGCACGCAACATCTGCCGTGCGCAGTCGATGATCAGCCCGAATGCCAGATCCGCCACGCAATCGTTGAGCACGTCCGGCGTGTTGCTCACGGGAATGCCGCGCGCCCGCGCCGCCGCTACGTCGATGGAGTCATAGCCGACCCCGAAACTGATGATCGCGCGCAGGTTGGGCAAGTGTTCGATCAGCGCCGCCGAGCACCCGAAACGCGCGGAGGTCACCACGATCTCAACGCGATGAGCCTTACGATTGAGCAACGCATCGGCGTCCTGTTCCCAGATGCGCAGTACTTCGTGCTCTGCAGCCAGGCTACGGTTGAAACGGTCGGTCAGGGGGCCAAGCTGGAGAATGCAGGTCACGAACTACCTCCAAAGATGACGGGTGCGGTCAGGTGATTGGCGCCGGATTGAACAGCGTGATGTCGTTGTAAATTCCGTGCTGCTCGGCCCAGGTCTTCTTCCGGCCGCTGGCGACATCCAGGTAGTAGTGGAACAGCTCCCAGCCCAACTCCTCAATGCTGGAACGCCCTGTGGCGATGCGTCCGGCGTCCACGTCGATCAGATCCGGCCAGCGCTCGGCCAGTTCGGTGCGGGTCGACACCTTGACCACCGGCGCCATGGCCAAGCCATAAGGCGTACCGCGTCCGGTGGTGAACACGTGCAGGTTCATCCCCGCCGCCAGCTGGAGCGTGCCGCAGACGAAATCGCTGGCCGGTGTCGCGCAATAAATCAGGCCCTTGCCGCTGAAGCGTTCGCCTGGGCCGAGCACGCCGTTGATGGCGCTGCTGCCGGATTTGACGATGGAGCCCAGGGATTTCTCGACGATATTGGACAAGCCGCCGTTCTTGTTGCCGGGCGTGGTGTTGGCGCTGCGATCCGCCGCGCCGCGCTCCAGATACCGGTCGTACCAGTCCATCTCGCGCACCAGTGCTTCGGCCACTTCCGGGGTTTCCGCGCGCGAGGTGAGCATGTAGATGGCGTCGCGCACTTCGGTCACTTCGGAAAACATCACCGTAGCGCCCGCGCGGATCAGAAGATCCGAGGCGTAGCCCAGCGCTGGATTGGCGGTGATACCGGAAAAGGCGTCGCTGCCACCGCATTGCATGCCAAGGATCAGTTCGGATGCTGGAACGGTTTCGCGCTGGCGGCGGTTGAGCTTCTGTAGTCGCGTTTCGGCCAGCGCCATGATCTGTTCGATCATTTCCCCAAAGCCGGTACTGGATTCCTGCAGGCGGTAGAGCCAGGGTTCGCTGAGATCGACCGAGGCGTCGCCTTCGTGCATCACCTGTTCGGCCTGCAGCTTTTCGCAGCCGAGGCTGATGACCAGGGCTTCGCCACCGAGATTAGGGTTGCGTGCCAGGTTGCGCACGGTGCGGATCGGGATGTAGGCATCCTTGGCGTTGATCGCGACGCCGCAGCCGTAGCTGTGGGTCAGGGCGACTACATCGTCGACGTTGGAGTACTTGGGCAGCAACTCCTTACGAATGCGCGCGACCGCATGGTCGAGCACGCCGGTGACGCATTGCACGGTCGTGGTGATGCCGAGCACGTTGCGCGTTCCCACGGTGCCATCGGCGTTGCGGTAGCCCTCGAAGGTATAGCCGTCAAGCGGTTCGAGCCGTTGTGGCACGGCGTCGGCCATGGGCAGGCTGTCGAGCGGAGGCGCCGAAGGCATGCGCAACTGGGTCTCCTTGACCCACGAGCCGCGAGCGATGGGTTCGAGCGCGTAACCGATGATCTGGCCATAACGGCGGACCGGTTGGTCTACGGCGATGTCTACCAAAGCGACCTTGTGGCTCTGCGGCACCGATTCGATCGTGACCAGCCCGCCTTCGAAGCGGGCCCCGGCCGGCACGCCGCCATCGTTGACCACCACAGCCACGTTGTCCGCCTCGTTCAAGCGGATATAGCGAGGCGAGTCTTGGTGTTGAATCAGTTCGGCGGTTTCGTTCATTTAGGTCTCCGGTATGGCCCGGTTATTGTTCTCTTGCACTCGGCCGCAGTTGTAGGGTGGGCTTCAGCCCACCAAAGTCACAGGCCAGCTGGTGGGCTAAAGCCCACCCTACTTCTTCAGTCCACCCAACGACGTAATCAACGCACCATGCACGGCCGCTTGTTGTTGAACGCCCACTCGGGGATCAGGTACTGCATGGCGATGGCGTCGTCGCGCGCGCCAAGTCCTTTCTCCAGGTACAGCTCGTGGGCTTTGTGCAACGCATCCATATCCAGCTCGACACCCAGGCCCGGCTTCGCCGGCACGGCGACTCTGCCGCCCACGATCTGCAACGGCTCGCGCGTCAGGTATTGGCCGTCCTGCCAGATCCAATGGGTGTCGATCGCGGTGATCTTGCCCGGTGCCGCCGCGGCCACGTGGGTGAACATCGCCAGCGAGATATCGAAGTGGTTATTGGAATGCGAGCCCCAGGTCAGGCCCCAGTCGTGGCACATCTGCGCGACGCGCACCGAGCCGCTCATGGTCCAGAAATGCGGGTCGGCCAACGGAATATCCACTGACTGCAGCTGCACGGTGTGGCCCATCTGCCGCCAGTCGGTGGCGATCATGTTGGTGGCGGTCGGCAAACCAGTGGCGCGGCGGAATTCGGCCATCACTTCGCGACCGGAGTAGCCGTTCTCGGCACCGCATGGGTCTTCGGCGTAGGCCAGCACGCCGTGCAGGTCCTGGCACAACTCGATGGCTTCGGCCAGCGACCAGGCGCCGTTGGGATCCAGCGTGATGCGCGCATCGGGGAAGCGCTCGGCCAGCGCACGAATCGCTTTGACCTCTTCGCTGCCCGGTAACACCCCACCCTTGAGTTTGAAATCCTTGAAACCGTAGCGCTCATACGCGGCTTCGGCCTGCCGTACCAGCGCCTCGGGCGTCAGTGCCTCTTCGTTGCGTACGCGGAACCAGGCGTCACCCGCATCCAATTCGTCGCGGTAGCCGAGGTCCGTCTTGTTGCGATCGGCAATGAAGAACAGATAGCCGAGCATCTCCACTTCGTCGCGCTGCTGACCATCACCGAGCAAGGCCGCGACCGGCACGCCGAGGTGCTGGCCGAGCAGGTCGAGCAATGCCGACTCGATGGCGGTGATGGCGTGAATGGCTATACGCAGATCGAAGGTCTGTAAGCCACGTCCGCCAACATCACGATTGGCGAAGGCCCTGCGCACCTGATTCAGCAGGCCGTTGTAGTTGCCGATCGACTGGCCGACCAGGATGGCGCGGGCGTCGTCCAATGTCTGGCGAATCGCCTCGCCACCGGGGACCTCACCGACGCCGGTGTTGCCGGCGCTGTCCTTGAGAATGAGGATGTTGCGGGTGAAATACGGACCATGTGCGCCGCTCAGATTGAGCAGCATGCTGTCCTGACCGGCGACCGGAACCACCTGAAGTTCGGTGACGACCGGAGCACCTCGGTTTGCAGAATTGTTCATACGCGCTCTCTTTATTCTTATGTCCGCAGCGTGGAAAACGAAGCTGCCGCCATGGGCCGCAATCCGCCGAACTGCATGGTGATTCGGTGAGTTGCGACGCATGAAGCGGCACGGCTGATCAGCCGATGTAAGTGGTCTTCACCGTCGTGTAGAACTCCTGGGCGTAGCGCCCTTGCTCACGCGGGCCGTAGGACGAGCCTTTGCGGCCACCGAACGGCACGTGGTAATCCACGCCGGCGGTCGGCAGGTTGACCATCACCATTCCCGCCTGGGAATGACGCTTGAAGTGGTTGGCATACTTCAGCGAGGTGGTGCAGATGCCTGCGGAAAGGCCGAACTCGGTGTCGTTGGCCATCGCCAGCGCTTCGTCGTAATCCTTCACGCGGACCACGTTGGCCACCGGTCCGAAGATCTCTTCGCGGCTGATGCGCATGTCGGGCGTACTGTCGACGAACAGCGTCGGCGCGAGGAAATACCCTTCGGTGTCGCACTTGACGCGCTCACCGCCACAGGCCAGACGTGCACCCTCTTCCTTGCCGATTTCGATGTATTTCAGATCTTGTTCCAGTTGAGCCTCGGACACCACCGGGCCGACATCCACGCCCTGCTCCAATGCGGAGCCAACCTTGATCTTCTTGATGCGCTCGATCATGGCTTCGACGAAACGGTCGTAGATACCTTCGGTAACGATGATGCGGCTGGACGCGGTGCAGCGTTGGCCAGTCGAATAGAAGGCGCTCTGGGTAGCCAGTTCGACGGCGGTGTTGAGGTCGGCGTCATCAAGGATGATCTGCGGATTCTTGCCGCCCATCTCCAGCTGGACCTTGGCATGACGGCCTACACAGGTCGCGGCGATGCCACGTCCGACACCGACCGAGCCGGTGAAGCTGACGCCATCGACGCGTTTGTCGTTGACGATGGCTTCGCCAACTTCGCGGCCCTTGCCCATCACCAGATTGAACACACCTGCCGGGAAGCCTGCGCGGGAAATGATTTCGGCAATGGCCCAGGCGCAGCCAGGAACCAGATCAGCCGGCTTGATGACCACGCAGTTGCCGTAAGCCAGCGCCGGAGCGATCTTCCAGGCTGGAATGGCGATGGGGAAGTTCCAGGGGGTGATCAGACCGATCACACCCAGTGGCTCGCGAGTAACTTCCACGCTGACGCCCGGACGGACCGACTGCAGCGTCTCGCCGGCCTGACGCAGGCATTCGCCAGCGAAGAACTTGAAGATGTTACCGGCGCGAGCCACTTCGCCGATGGCTTCGGGCAGCGTCTTGCCCTCTTCGCGAGCCAGGAGCGCGCCCAGCTCTTCGCGGCGGGCGAGTATTTCCAGGCCGACTTTCTCTAACGCATCGGCCCGCGCCTGGATGCCAGAAGTGGACCACGCCGGAAACGCTTTGCGCGCAGCGGCGATAGCAGTTTCGACCTGGGCAGCATCCGCCTGGGCGTATTCGCCGATGACGTCCGAAAGATCGGATGGGTTGATGTTGGCCTGATAGTTCTTGCCTGCTACCCACTGGCCATCGATGTAATTGTCGTAACGTTTTACGTCTGCCACGGAGCTCTCCTTCGTGAGATCCGCCGACGGCGCCATGCAGCTGACGATGGCGCCTGGACGGCGGATGGGGCGAGTGATGGATCGGGCTGAAGCGTTATTGAGGGCCCAGCTTTTCGACCAAAGCGGCGAGCGCTTCGTACTCGTTCGGTCGCAGTTCGGTCAGCGGGGCGCGAACCGGGCCGGCATCGTAACCAGAGATACGTGCGCCAGCCTTGACGATGCTGACCGCGTAGCCCTTGCAACGGTTGCGAATGTCGAGATACGGCAGGAAGAAATCATCGATCAGCTTACCGACGGTTTCGTGATCCTCGCGGGCGACGGCATGGTAGAACTCCATCGCCATCTTCGGCACGAAGTTGAACACCGCCGATGAATAAACCGGAACGCCAAGCGCCTTGTATGCGGCGGCGTAGACTTCGGCAGTCGGCAAGCCGCCCAGATAGGTCAGTCGGTCGCCCAAACGACGACGGATGGAAACCATCAGCTCGATATCGCCCAGACCATCTTTGTATCCGATCAGGTTCGGGCAGCGCTCGGCCAGTTGTTCCAGCAGCGGCGCGGTCAGGCGGCACACGTTACGGTTGTAGACCACCACGCCGATATCGACCGATTTGCACACTTCCTCGACGTGCCGGGCAACACCTTCCTGACTGGCTTCGGTCAGGTAGTGCGGCAGTAGCAGCAGCCCTTTCGCACCCAGACGCTCTGCTTCTTGGGCATAGGCGATGGCCTGACGAGTCGGACCGCCGACACCCGCGAGAATCGGCACCTGTCCGGCGCAGGTATCGACGGCCGTTTTGATGACTTCAGGATATTCCTGGGAGGTCAGCGAGAAGAATTCGCCGGTGCCGCCTGCGGCGAAAAGTGCCGTTGCACCGTAAGGCGCTAGCCATTCCAGGCGCTTGATATAACCGGCACGGTTGAAATCGCCCTGCTGGTCGAAATCGGTGAGCGGGAAGGACAGCAGACCAGAAGAGAGGATGGCCTTCAGTTCTTGTGGATTCATTGTTCGAGCATCCTAGTAAAACCAATCGGTATGGGTAGGGCCTCAGCCTTGGAGATACGTTATCGTACAACATTAATTAAGGCTAGCCGTTTATCGAAGTTTATCGAGCGGCTCATTGGCGACACCTTTGAATGACATAGAGCGAGCGATAGACATGATGGATAGCTCAATGGCAAAGCAGTATCAAATGCAACAGAAGATGCTTAACCGATGAACCACAAAGGTGCTGTTTGGGACGTTTCAATTGTTTGACATCCATTCAGCGCACTGCTAAAAACCAGTCATACGACAACGTATAACAAGGCAGAGCTTAGAGCCATGTATCTCTCCCGCCCTCCTCTAGCGAACAAGCGGTCTCTTATGCGTCGAGTTCCGTTTGCGGCATCAATGAGCTCTGCACTGTTCGATTTTCACGTTACAGATCAAATCGACTCACCGTCAGTCCGGGCTGCCCCGCTGCTGCAAAGCTGGCATGCAGACGCTCGGCCCTCGCGATACACAATTGATCAACCCTCGCTCACAACAACAATCAAGGAGCTATGCAGCAGATGCTAGACGCAAAGACGGCGACCCCGGTGGTAACTGAAATGCAGGTAATTCCGGTGGCAGGTTACGACAGCATGCTGCTTAACCTCTGCGGCGCACACTCACCGTATTTCACGCGCAACCTGGTCATCCTCAAGGACAGCGCTGGCCGCACCGGGATTGGTGAAGTGCCGGGGGGCGAAGGCATCCGCCAAGCACTCGAACGCACCAAAGGGCTGGTAATAGGCCAGCCGATCGGTCGCTACAACCGCGTGTTGAATACATTGCGTCACGCCATCGCTGGCGGCTCGGCCGGTGGGCCGCAGACGACACAGCACCAAGTGACCTCCGAGGCAGAGGCCGCGGTACTGAAGCAGCCGCACGAGATCAACCTGCGCCTGGACAACGTCATCACTGCGGTCGAAGCCGCCCTCCTCGACCTGCTCGGCCAACATCTCGACGTACCTGTGGCGGAGTTGCTCGGCAGCGGGCAGCAACGTGACAGCGTGCCGATGCTGGCGTACCTCTTCTATATAGGGGATCGCAATCGCACCGACCTGCCCTACCTCACCGGTACCGGTTCGGCCGATGACTGGTACCACATCCGTCATCAAGAGGCAGTCACTCCCGAATCAATCGTTCGACTGGCGGAGGCCGCCTCGGCGCGCTACGGCTTCAAGGATTTCAAACTCAAGGGCGGCGTGATGCGCGGCAGCGAGGAAATGCAGGCGATCGCCGGCATCAAGATGCGCTTCCCCGATGCGCGCGTCACGCTGGACCCCAATGGCGCATGGTCATTGGCCGAGGCCATCGAACTGTGCAAGGGCCAGGGCCATATCCTTGCGTATGCCGAAGACCCTTGCGGTCCGGAAAACGGTTACTCCGGTCGCGAAATCATGGCCGAATTCAAGCGCGCAACCGGTATCCCGACCGCTACCAACATGGTGGCAACCGACTGGCGGCAGATGGGACATTCGTTCCGCCTGGACGCCGTCGATATTCCGCTGGCCGATCCGCACTTCTGGACCATGCAGGGCTCGGTGCGCCTCGCTCAGCTATGCGAGCAGTTCGGCCTGACCTGGGGTTCGCACTCCAACAATCACTTCGATGTTTCCCTGGCGATGTTCACCCACGCCGCCGCAGCCGCGCCCGGAAAGATCACTGCGATCGACACCCATTGGATCTGGCAGGAAGGCCAGGAGCGCCTGACCCGCGAGCCCCTGCAAATCGTCGGTGGCGAGGTACAGGTGCCCGACAAGCCGGGCCTTGGTATCGAGCCGGACATGGATCGGATCATGGCCGCGCACGAGCTTTACAACAAAGTCGCCACTGGCGCCCGTGACGACGCCATGGCCATGCAGTACCTGGCGCCAGGCTGGAAATACGATCCCAAGCGACCCAGCCTGGGCCGTTCATGACCCCAACGCGAGCCAAGCAGAACGATAAGACGAAGCGCCGCCCCCAACCGGAGAAACTTGACAATGAAAAAAGCAATTAGCGCCTCCCTTGTGTCCGCCGTACTGGCAACTGCCGTCAGCGGCGCGTTTGCCGCCGAGACCGAATGGCCCACGCGTCCGGTTCAGGTCGTCGTCATCGCCAATGCCGGCGGTGATACCGACTTCAATGCCCGCACCATGGCCAAGTACTTCACCAAGATCACCGGCGAGGCGATGGTCATCACCAACGTCGCCGGTGGCGGCGGCACCCTCGCCGCCGAACAGGTCAAGCAGGCCGATCCGGATGGCAACACCATTCTGTTCACCCACACTGGGCAGATGATTGTCAACGAAGTGGCGGGATTGAGCGAAGACAGCCTCGATGCCTTCGACATCTGTTGCATCGCCGGCGTCGACAAGGGGGCTATTTTCGTCGCTTCGAAAAGCTCCGGCCTGACCTCGCTGGAAGATCTGATCTCTAAATCCAAGGCCGAGCCAAGCAGCGTGACCTATGGCACCGAGATGGGCAGCTACTCGCACCTGCAAGGCCTGAAGTTCGAAGGCCTGACCGACACCAAGCTGAAGATGGTCGACGCCGGTACGGTTTCCGAGAAGGTCGTCGCGCTACTGGGTAGCCGTATCGACCTCGCCGCAATCAGCTATGGGTCCGTTCAGGACTACATTGCCAGCGGCGAGATGGTGGCTCTCGGTCAACCCAACGACGAGCGCAACCCATTGCTCGGAGACATCAAGACGTTCAAAGAGCAAGGCGTCGACTTCGTCATGGATAAGCCCTACATCGTTGCCTTCCCGGACGGCACCGACCCGGCCATCGTGGACAAAATGGCAGGCATCGTGAAACAGATCACCGAAATGCCCGAGTACGCCGATGAGCTGCGCAAATCCTTCAAGCAGCCAGTCAGCTATTTCGGCAAGGAGGAGTCCTTAGAGCGCCTGAAGAACACTCGCGAAGACTTCATGGAATACAAGGACGAGTTGCGCCAAAGCAAGTAAGCAGCGCGACATGATGCCGGGCGCGCGCCATGAGCCCGGCAACTCTCCCTCCGATACGAGAATCGCCATGCACACCTATAAGAGAAAGGAGTTGCTGGTCGGAGCGCTGATGCTGGGCGCCGGCCTGTTCTACCTGTTCCTGACCATGAACCTTCCGCGCAAAGGCGCCATTGACGCTTCCACCGTTCCCTATGTTCTGTCGATCGGGCTATGCCTGCTCGGTGTGCTGCAATTGCTGACCGCGACCAAGGCCACACAGCCACCGGCAGACCCAGATGCCGATGCAGAACTCCCCGACAGCACGCCGCCGGACTACCCCACCGTGTTCAAGACGCTGGGATTGATCGCGGTGTACGTTGCGTTGCTGCAGAAAGTCGGCTTTCCGATCATGACTGTGCTGTATCTGTATGCGCAGTTCATCGTGATCACTCCGCGCGAGCGGAAGATCAACCATGTCGCTTATATCGTCATTGCGCTAGTGTCATCGGCCGTCATTTTCGTCACCTTCCGCCAGGGCTTCGATCTGATGCTCCCGGCCGGCTTTCTGAAATTCTAGGAGACGGCCATGATCGAACTCTTTCAGACCGGCTTCGCCGCGGTCTTCTCCCCGTACATTTTTATCCTGATCACGCTTGGCGTAGCCGTCGGCATCGTCTTTGGCGCGGTCCCCGGATTGTCGGCGACGATGGCGATTGCCCTCTGTCTGCCGCTCACCTATGCGATGGGTCCTGCCGCCGGGCTTTCGCTGCTGGTCGCGCTGTTCGTTGGCGCCACCTCGGGAGGCCTGATTTCAGCGATTCTGCTGAAGATCCCCGGCACGCCCGCCTCCATCGCCACCACCTTCGATGGCGGGCCGATGATGGAAAAAGGTGAAGGGTTGAAGGCGCTTGGCGTGGGTGTGGTGTTCTCCTTTCTCGGCACCATCTTCAGCATCGTCGCCCTGCTTTCGATCGCTCCTTCACTGGCCAAAATCGCTTTGCGCTTCGGGCCGCACGAATACTTTGCCATTGCGGTCTTCTCGCTGACGCTGATTGCGACACTCTCTACCGGCTCGCTGCTTAAAGGCATTTATGCCGGTGTCCTGGGTTTTGCGTTCTCCACCGTAGGCATCGCGCCAGTCGACGCCATTCGCCGCTTCACCTTCGACTCGCCCAACCTGAACGGCGGCTTCGCCATGTTGACGGTCATGATCGGTATGTTCGCGGTGGCGGAGGTGATCAAGATCGCCGAGACCGGCCGGGCAGCGCACAAAACCAAGGTTGCCTCTGTAAGCATGAAGAACGTCAAGGGCTTCGGCTTTTCACTCAGGGAGTTTTTCGGGCAGATTCCAAACGCGTTCCGCTCGGGATTGATCGGCATCGGTATCGGCATCCTGCCGGGCATCGGCGCTGGCACTTCGAACATCGTCTCCTACATCATTGCCAAGAAACGCTCCAAACATCCCGAGCAGTTCGGCAAGGGCGCCGTCGAAGGCGTGGTCGCCAGTGAAACCGCGAACAACGCAGGCATCGGCAGCGCCATGATTCCGCTGATGACGCTCGGTATTCCAGGGGACACCGTCACCGCGATCCTGCTCGGTGGCTTCATGATCCACGGTATCCAACCCGGACCGCTGCTGTTCATCAGCCAGGGTGAGCTGGTCTACACCATCTTCGCGGCACTGATCCTGGCCTCGGTTTTGATGTTGGTACTGGAGTTCTATGGGCTACGGATCTTCATCAAACTGCTGGCCGTGCCCAAGCATATTCTGCTGCCGATCATCCTGGTTCTATGCGTGGTAGGTGCTTTCGGCTTGAGCAGTCGCGTGTTCGATGTCTGGACCATTCTGCTGTTCGGCCTGATTGGATACGGTTTCGTCAAAGGCGGGATGCCCGCGGCGCCATTCATCATTGGCTTCATCCTGGGTCCGATGGCCGAGACCAACCTGCGTCGCGGCCTGATGTTGTCGGATGGCGACTTCATGGGCTTTTTAACGAATCCGATCTCGGCCAGTTTTCTGTTGCTGGCGCTTGCGTCGGTGCTATGGCATCTCGTGACCGCGCTGCGCCACCAAAGGAGTGCCGTAACCAAGTTGCAGGGCGCCTGAAAACAAACTCCCCAATTGCAGCCAGGACTGGGAGTTGTGCTAGACCGCCGACCGCGCCCTTTGGCGCGGTCTTTCGTTTGGTGACGCTGCCGACAATGATTTGCCGATGCGCTCGGACAGAGATACTCATGCGACTCCGTCATCATACAACCTGAGCAGAATATCGGAGTTTTCCCGCTACATGCTGGTGTGTTGGCCAACACGACTTTAGTGGGATGTGAAAACGCCGTACGGATAGTTAGCGTGGTGGTAGATGCTACTGGCGGAGTGCTCGCAAGTTCGCACCGGATGGCTATTTCATGCCCTCCAGTACCTGGCCGTTGGAAGGATGTTCATAGATCGTTTGATGAAGCGTTATTCGCTTAGCGGGTTGACAAACACCTATGGCGACGCAAATAATCGAGCACAAGTCATCCGACAACCGATGACATCAAATAATAAGTGACAGGCAGACTCACCATGACAAGTAAGACGACCACTGCCACGCCCTTTAACCGCCTCCTGCTGACTGGAGCGGCGGGAGGTTTGGGCAAGGTGTTACGCGAAACCCTCCGCCCTTACGCCAACATTATCCGCCTTTCCGATATCGCCTCGATGGAGCCCGCCGCCGGCCCCAACGAAGAGGTGGTGACCTGTAACCTCGCCGACAAAGCCGCCGTACACGCCCTCTGCGAAGGCGTCGATGCCATCGCGCATTTCGGTGGGGTATCGGTCGAGCGGCCTTTCGAGGAAATCCTCGAAGGCAACATTCGCGGTGTGTTTCATATCTACGAAGCAGCACGCCAGCACAGCATCAAGCGCGTGGTCTTCGCCAGCTCCAACCATGTGATCGGTTTCTACAAGCAGACCGAAAAGATCGACGCCAGTGTCGCGCGTCGCCCGGACAGTTATTACGGCCTGTCCAAATCCTACGGCGAGGACATGGCCAGCTTCTACTTCGATCGCTACGGCATCGAGACCGTGAGTATCCGCATCGGCTCATCCTTCCCCGAACCGCTCAACCGCCGAATGATGGCCAGCTGGCTCAGCTACCGCGACCTGACCGACTTGATCGGCCGTTCTTTGTTCACGCCGAACGTTGGCCACACCGTGGTGTACGGCGCCTCGGCGAACCGTGACGTTTGGTGGGACAACCATATGGCGGCGCATCTGGGCTTCGAGCCCAAGGATACGTCCGAGGTGTTCCGCGAAAAGGTCGAGGCACAACCGCGCTACGCCGCCAATGATCCCGCCTTGATCTACCAGGGCGGCGCTTTCTGCGAAGCAGGTCCGTTCGACGATTGATTCTTCCCGCCACGCCGAGAACAACGACAAGAGAATCGCCATGGCAAGCCAAGCAGAACTGATAGTCGATGCGCAGAACGCTACTGGGGAAAGCCCGGTCTGGGTCGCGCATGAACAAGCGCTCTACTGGGTCGACATTCCCAACCGTCAACTGCTGCGCTGGCAGGCGGCGGACGCCCAGGTGTCCCGTTGGACAGCTGACCAGATGATCGCCTGCATCGCTCGGCACGACGGAGCAAGTGATCGCTGGGTCGCCGGCATGGAAAGCGGCTTCTTCAATCTCACTCCCCAGGATGACGGCAGCCTTCACAGCACTGCCTTGGCCGGCGTGCAGCACGGGCACGGCAACATGCGTTTCAATGACGGTCGCTGCGACCGCCAGGGGCGTTTCTGGGCGGGAACCATGATCATGGATATGGCCGCCGGCATTTCGGCAGGCGCGCTGTATCGGCTCGACGGTGCTGTCGAGAGCGATCCGCTCAGTACGCGCCTCAGCGATTTCATCGTCCCCAACGGCCTCGGCTTCAGTCCGGATGGACGCACCATGTATCTGTCGGATTCCCACCCCAGCGTCCAAAGCATCTGGGCCTTCGATTACGACATTGAAAGCGGTACGCCGAGCAATCGCCGGCTGTTCGTGGACATGAATCAATATCCCGGCCGTCCCGATGGCGCAGCCGTCGACATCGATGGCTGCTACTGGATCTGCGGCAACGACGCCGGCCTGATTCATCGCTTCACGCCAGAGGGTCGTCTCGACCGCTCGCTCGAAGTCCCGGTGAAGAAGCCCGCCATGTGCGCCTTTGGCGGCCCCGGCCTGGACACCCTGTTCGTCACATCCGTTCGCCCTGGCGGTGACCTCTCCGATCAGCCATTGGCCGGCGGCGTGTTCGCACTGCAACCCGGCGTCGCCGGACTGGAGGAACCCGCCTTCCGATAACGCTTCATCCACCAAGGGACTGGCTGCAGTCGCCCTACCTTGCTGCTCGCAACGCTGCATACAAACAAAAACAAGATGGAGATCCACATGAACTTCAAACGCAAGTTGCTCATCGCCGCACTCCCCCTCGCCTTCTGCTTGTCCGGCATCACCCAGGCCGCCACAACGCTGAAACTGGCCGAGGTACACCCAGCCGGTTATCCGACCGTTGTGGCGCTGGAAAACCTTGGCAAGAAACTCGAAGAAGCCACCGACGGCGAACTGAAATACCGAATGTTCTCGGGCGGCGTGCTGGGCTCGGAAAAGGAAGTAGTCGAACAGCTGCAGATCGGCGCCGTGCAGATGACCCGCGTCAGCCTCGGCACGCTCGGTCCGGTGGTCTCGGACGTTAACGCCTTCAACATGCCGTTCGTTTTCCGCGACCACGAGCACATGCGCAAGGTCATCGATGGCGAAATCGGCCAGGAGCTTCTCGACAAGATCACCGAATCCGAATTCAACATGGTCGGGCTGGCGTGGATGGATGGTGGCGTGCGCAACCTCTACACCAAGGAACCGGTACGTAATATCGAAGATCTGCAGGGCATGAAGATACGGGTGATCGGTAACCCATTGTTCATCGATACGCTTAACGCTATGGGCGCGCAGGGCGTGGCGATGGATACCGCTGAAATTTTCAGCGCACTGCAGACCGGTGTCGTCGATGGTGCCGAAAACAATCCGCCGACGCTGCTCGAACACAACCATTACCGCACCGCCAAGCACTACACGCTGACCGGCCACCTGATTCTTCCCGAGCCTATCGTCATGTCCAAGACGACATGGAACAAGCTCACCCCGGAACAACAGGAAATGGTGAAGACATTCGCCAAGGAAGCGCAGCTGGAGGAGCGCAAGCTCTGGGATGAAAAATCCGCCAGCAGCGAAGAAAAGCTCAAAGCCGAAGGCGTGGAGTTCATCGAAGTGGACAAGAAGCCCTTCTACGACGCCACAGCACCGGTACGCGAGAAATATGGCGCGGCTTACGCTGATCTGATCAAGCGTATCGAAGCCGTCCAGTAACAGGTCGTTCAGAAGAACCTCGCGATGCCGGCCCGCAGCCGGTGTCGTGCTCGCGGTGAAGCCTCATGAAAAACTCCTTACTACGCGTCAATGACGTGATCTACCTCAGCTGCATCTGGGTTGCCGGTCTCTCCATCACGGCCATGGCCCTGATCATTCCATGGGGCATTTTTGCCCGCTATGTACTGCGCACCGGAGCAGGCTGGCCGGAACCGGTGGCGATATTACTGATGGCCATTTTTACTTTCGTCGGCGCGGCAGCCAGCTATCGCGCCGGTGCGCATATGGCGGTCACTACGTTGACGGATCGCATGCCCGAGTCCTGGCAGCGCTACATCGACCTTTTGGTCCAGTTGCTGATGGCCGCAATCTGTCTGTTCATGCTGATCTGGGGCATCAAACTGTGCATCGCCACCTGGAATCAATATATGAGTACCTTGCCAACGCTACGCGTAGGCATCGCTTACTCACCCATTGCCATCGGCGGTTTCCTGAGCCTGATCTTCATCGTCGAGAAGCTCTGCTTCGGCGATCAACGCCATCGTCGTTCGGTCAATTTCGAGCTTTTCGAAGACAGCAAGGAAACCCTCTAAATGGATGCGCTCATACTGGTAGGCAGCTTCATCGTCCTGATTTTCCTGCGCGTCCCCGTCGCTTATTCGCTGGGCCTGGCTGCTCTGGCAGGCGCTTGGTGGATCGATATCCCCTTGCACGCAGTGATGATTCAGATTGCCGGCGGCATCAATAAATTCTCCTTGCTGGCCATTCCCTTCTTCGTGCTGGCGGGCGCCATCATGGCTGAAGGCGGCATGTCTCGGCGGCTGGTTGCCTTCGCCAGCGTACTGGTCGGCTTCGTCCGCGGTGGGTTGTCGTTGGTCAACATCATGGCCTCGACCTTCTTCGGCGCGATCTCCGGTTCTTCTCTGGCCGATACGGCCTCGGTCGGCTCAGTCCTTATTCCGGAAATGGAGCGCAAGGGTTACCCGCGTGAATTTTCCACCGCAGTCACCGTAAGCGGTTCAGTCCAGGCGCTGCTGACGCCACCGAGCCACAACTCAGTGCTTTACTCACTGGCGGCCGGCGGCACCGTTTCCATCGCATCGTTGTTCATTGCAGGTATCGGCCCCGGTCTGCTGCTCAGTGCGGTGATGATGAGTCTGTGCTTGTTGTTCGCCAAAAAGCGCAACTACCCCAAAGGTGAGGTCATTCCACTACGCCAGGCATTGAAAATCTGTGTCGATGCGCTCTGGGGGTTGTTCACCATGGTGATCATCCTGGGTGGCATTCTCAGCGGTATTTTCACGGCGACCGAGTCCGCCGCGATCGCGGTGCTCTGGGCATTCTTCGTGACCATGTTCATCTACCGCGATTACAAATGGCGCGAGCTGCCCAAGTTGCTGCATCGCACAGTGCGAACCCTGTCGATCGTGATGATTCTGATCGCCTTCGCGGGTGCCTTCGGTTACATCATGACGTTGATGCAGATTCCCTCGAAGATCACGTCGCTGTTTCTGACACTGTCGGACAACCGCTACGTGATCCTCATGTGCATCAACTTCATGTTGCTGGCACTCGGCACGCTAATGGATATGGCCCCGCTTATTCTCATCCTCACACCGATCCTGATGCCTGTGATCGCCGATATCGGCGTCGATCCGGTGCACTTCGGCATGATCATGCTCGTCAACCTCGGAATCGGCCTGATCACCCCGCCGGTAGGTGCGGTGCTTTTCGTTGGTGCTGCCATTGGCAAGGTCACCATCGAAAATACTATCAAGGCGCTGTTACCCTTCTACGCCGCGCTGTTTCTGGTACTGATGGCCGTAACTTACATTCCGGCAATCTCGCTGTGGCTGCCTAGTGTAGTGCTGTAACACGGCCCCGCTCGCCGCGGGACGGGCAGCCTCGTCACCGCTAACACGCCAGCCCACAAGGCTGGCGTTTGATTATTTGGATCGGAACTCAACACCATGACTGCTATCGCAACTCCCGACACCCCCGTAACATTTCCGCGTCATATCGCAGTGCTGATACTCGTCTGCCTCGGCTGCGGGTTCGCCGGCAACCATGTCGCGGCGCGGGTCGCTTTCGATGATGGCGCGGGCGTGTTGCTGGCAATCCTGTTGCGTTCGGGAGGCACGCTTATCGTGCTTGCCGGACTGGTTTTCTGGCAGAGGCAGAGCATCCGCCTGGCACCCGGTGCCTGGCGTTGGCAATTGCTGCTGGGCTTGTTGATCGCTACTCAAAGCATCTGTCTGTATTCAGCCGTAGCGCGGGTTCCGGTCGCGTTGGCGTTACTGGTGGCCAATGTATTTCCGATTCTGCTGGCGTTGCTGACGTGGGCATTGGGTGGTGCGCGGCCCACAACACGCACTGCGCTGCTGATGGGGCTGATACTGGTCGGCTTGATATTCGTTCTCGAAGTGCCGGCACGCCTCGCGTCCAGCGAAGACGTGGGGCCGGAATGGATTCTCGGCGTTGCGCTCGCTTTCTGCGCAGCCAGCGTTTTCGCCTTAGCGCTGTGGATTACCGATCACAAGCTGTCGCAAGTACGCGGATCGGTACGCAGCCTGTTGACCATGCTGATCGTATTCAGCAGCGCCAACCTTGCCGGAGCTAGCGGCCTGCTGCCTGGTGGACTGTCGTTGCCGCAGAGCAGCACGGGCTGGACAGCACTGGCCGTGCTGGTCGGCCTCTATGGTGCGGCATTCATTACGCTGTTCGTTTCCGTACCAAAGCTCAACATGTCGCGCAACGCGCCGGTAATGAACATTGAGCCCCTGGCGACCCTGATCATGGGCTGGTTGGTACTCGATCAGATGCTCGCGGCAGGTCAGATTCTCGGGGGTGCCATCGTCATCTTCGGCATCGTCATGCTGACGTACCGCAAGGATTGAACGGAGAGCAGTACATACAAAGAAGGCCGCATTCGCGGCCTTTCTCTTTGGGTCTATGCTCAGCCACCCGTAGCCAGCATTCCGGCAGGCTCGACACTCGCACCGGATGTCGCCTTGCTCTTGGCGATGCGCTCCGCACTCTGGCGCATGACGATATCCAGCGCGCGGCTCGGCAGGATGTCGATGTCATCGAAAGTGATCAATTGCCCCGGCTCGATTGCCCGCTTGAGCGCGGTTTTGCGCAGCAGTCCGATCGGCACGTGGTCCGAATTCTCGTCGAGCTTCACCGCCTCGCCACGAACTTGGAACCCACCGATGCCGCGTTCGATCAGTTCACCTGGACGCATCGCGCGCTTGGAGATCGCTGCCACACCGAGCGTCGGCGCGGTTGAATTGTTCAACAGCACGCCACCGCCATTGAGTACGCGGCGTACGGTTTTGCCGACCTCGAGCGAGCACAGGTGGAACGGGCGCACCAAGGTGTAATACGGCCCTGGCCCGAGCTTGAAGTATTCGAGGGCGGCCTGTTGGTTATCGTCATGCCGACAGACCAGAAACACGCCCCCGGCCGAATAGCCGGACGGGATCACGTAATTAACGAAGGGTTGGCCAAGACGATCGGCCATCATGCCCAGCACGTTGCCGGTTTCGGTCAGGTTGGTCGAGCCCAGCCCGCCCAGGCCCTGTTTGGTGATGCTTGCGCCCAGGCCATTCCCTACGATCACCTGCTCGATCTGCACCTTGGTGCCATCGGTGAAGGATGTCGTCTGATCGATGCTGATGCCTTGGCGCTTCGACCAATAGGCCATGTCTTCCGGCGTCGGATCATGATTCAGATAGCCTTTCATGTTGCCGTATACCAGCGGCTTGAAGCCCATCATCAGGGCTTCCTCATGCAGCGCTGCCAGCGAGCCCGGCTGATCGCCTTCCGCCTCGGTGAGCAAGCCCTTGCCTGCCAGATAGGAACCCGTCGTCACCTGCAACTCGGCATTCACCGTGACGACCGGCAACCCTGCCTCGAAAGCGCGCTCGATGACCTCGGTACCATGAAAGACATCACCGCTGCATTCGATGATCAGGTCAGCTTCTTCGAGCAGCTGATCAATGGAATGGGTGAGCCGCTCGGCAAGCGGGAATTGGGTCAAGGCACTCAGTGCCCGCCGCGTCAGCACGCGTGAGATCTGAATGTCCTGATAATGCTGCTCGAACAAGCGAATAAGGCATTGGGCGATCATTCCTGTGCCCGAAATACCGATCTTCTTGGGGGGCGAGAGTGGCATAAGCGAATCCATTCAGTTTTGGCAATGAAAGCTAGGACCGCAGCCAAGCTAAAAAATTTTGTAGCAATTTAAAAAATCTGGCCTATCGCCATCGCGCGGTGGCATGACAGAAAGAACGTTAAGAGAAAACAGTGGGGAAAGCCATTAGCCAATCGGTGTAAGCACGCCCCGGCAGTTGCTCAGTTCGAGTCGGAGAAAATAAGAGGCGGCATTGCACCGCCTCCCTACCGAACGCTTACTTGAGCGCGGCGATGGCGGCGTCGTAGTTCGGCTCGCTGCCGATCTCCGATACCAGCTCGCTGTGCAGCACCTGATCCTGCTCGTCCAGAACCACCACAGCACGCGCAGAAATGCCGGCGAGCGGACCGCTGGCGAGCAACACGCCATAGTCTTCGAGGAACTCGCGACCACGCATGGTCGACAGGTTCACGACATTTTCCAGTCCTTCAGCACCACAGAAGCGCTGCTGGGCGAAGGGCAGATCGGCAGAAATGCACAGCACCACGGTATTGGCCAGCTCACTGGCCTGAGCGTTGAACTTGCGTACCGATGTGGCGCAGGTCGGCGTATCGATGCTCGGGAAAATGTTCAGAACCTTGCGCTTGCCGGCAAAACGCTCGAGCGTGACATCGGACAGATCGCCGCCCACCAGGCTAAGTGGCCGGGCGCTCTGACCTGCCTGCGGGAACGCGCCGGCGACCTGTACAGGGGCGCCTTTCAGGGTTACTTCAGTCATGTGGACTCCTCTCAGTCATAGGCCGCAAGACAACCCTGCGGCCCAAATTGCTTAAATGGTCTGCTTGCGCGCGAAATATTCCTTGGTCAACTTGACCACGACAGGGCTGAGCAGAATCAGGGAAATCAGGTTGGGAATCGCCATCAGGCCGTTGAGGGTATCGGCCAGCAGCCAGGCGAAGTCGAGCTGAGCAACTGCGCCGAAAGGCACCGCCAGTACCCAGATGATGCGGAACGGCCAGATCGCTTTGGTGCCCATCATGAACTCCCAGCATTTCTCGCCGAAGTAGCTCCAGCCCAGAATGGTGGTAAAGGCGAAAACCACCAGGGCGATGGTCAGTAAGGCGCCGCCAAACCCGGGCATAGCCGACTCGAAGGCCGCCGCGGACAGTGCCGAACCGCTTTCGCCACTGGTCCAGACGCCGGAACAGACGATGGCCAGACCGGTGATGGAACAGATGATGATGGTGTCGATGAAGGTGCCCATCATTCCGATCAGTCCGGAGCGCACAGAGCTTTTAGTAGTTCCCGCTGCCTGGGCGATACCCGCCGTGCCCAAACCCGCCTCGTTGGAAAAAATACCGCGCGCGACACCAAAGCGGATAGCAGCCATGACCGCCGCACCAGCGAACCCGCCAGTAGCCGCGATAGGCGTGAAGGCATGGGTGAAGATCAGATCGAAAGCCGCCGGGATTTCGGAGGCATGGACCACCAGCACGACGATGCCGGCGATGATGTAGGCAACGCACATGAACGGCACCAGTGCGGCAGCCACGACACCAATTCGCTTGATGCCGCCGAGAATCACCAGACCGACGATCACCATGGTGACCAGACCGGTCACCCACAGCGGCACCGAAAAGGTGGTTTCGAGCGCAAGCGCCATGCTGTTGACCTGGACCATGTTGCCGATACCGAACCCAGCCAGCCCGCCAAAAATCGCGAACGCCCCGCCTAGCCACAGCCACTTCTTGCCCAGACCATTCTTGATGGCATACATCGGGCCACCGACGTGCTCGCCGCGGTCATCCTTCTCGCGGTAATGCACGGCCAGTACCACCTCGCAGTACTTGGTCGCCATGCCTACCAGCGCCGTACACCACATCCAGAACAGCGCGCCGGGGCCGCCGAGGAAAATTGCCGTAGCGACGCCAGCGATATTACCGGTACCGACGGTGGCCGCCAGACAGGTCATCAGCGCCTGGAACGGGCTGATTTCACCCGTGTCTTCGTCGCCTTTGACGCGTCCGCGCCATATCAGCGCGAAGCCGGTGCCGATGCGCACCAGAGGCATGAACTTAAGCATGACCATAAGGAAGAAACCGGTGCCCAGAATCAGCACCAGCATCGGGGGGCCCCAGACGAGACCGTTGACGCTATTGACCAGATTTTGCAGGAGTTCCATGCGAAGCACTCTTATTGGTTTTGTTAGACATCCTTGCCCGAGCGGCTCGCATCGGTGCGCAACACACAACCTTACGGATATCCGTCTCTACCGCCTACCGAAACGACTCCGCAATGGCTTCGTACCTCGTGTGTCGGGTGACTACCGATAGCCCGCAGCGCCCATACCAGGGCTGCGACAGCTGCGATACAAGGAGCGACCGGGCGATCCTACCACCACCATAAGCGCTTGGCGCAACGTCGATTTGCATGCCATTCGCGTCGCATCGAGATGACTCAGGAAACAGGCAGTTTGACCGGTGGGTCACATTCCAATTCTCCAGAGCAGCCCAAGCGGTTAGAAATTGCGGCGGTAGAAGATATCGAGCGAGCTGGCCAGCCCGCTGGCGGCTTCGAGAAAAATGCGTTTGGTCAGTTCATAGCGCAGGGCAACGGTGTTCGCCGACTCGAATACGCCCACGCCATAGCGAAGCGTCAGGCGATCGGTCAGGCGTCCGCTGGCGACCACGCTGGTTTCCGTGCCGCTGCCTTCGGTGTCGAGCTGAAAATCCTGAATGCCGAGGCGCTGCGCAACGTTTCCGGTTATCGACGCGCTGCCAGCCAAACCAAGTCCAAGCGCGGCCTGCGCCAACATGTTGTTTTCACCGGAGTCAGTACCCAGCGGCCTTCCCAGCACCAGATAGGACAATGCCTGCTCCTGGCTCATCGCGGGTTCGGCGAACACGTCGACTCGTGGCTGCTCGGCGCTACCGGTGATGCGCAGCCCGGCGATCACGTTGTCCGCGTCGATCCGCCGTATCGCCTCGATATTCAGGAACGGCTGGGACAGCACGCCGGTAAATAGCAGTTGTGCGCGGCGGATGGTCAGGCGCTGCCCATAGGCCCGATAACGCCCGTTGTTGAGATTGAGCTCACCGCGCGCATCGAGGTTGTCGCCAATGTGCAGATAACCCGCCAGATCCGCCGTGAGGCCAAAGCCCGAAAACCGCAGGCGGTCCTGACCCACCTCGACATCGATATCCATGCGAATGGCCAATGGCGTCTGCTCGTCTTCGGCTTCGGCACCGATAATCACGACGTCCTCGGATACCTTGACCGTCGAAGGTGGCAGGTCACGAACCTGAATCTCGCCACGTGGCACGCGGACCTTTCCGCTTACTGCCAGCTGATCACCGGCCAGTTCCAGCCGCAGATTCGGCTCGACTTCCAGCTCCGCATAGGGCTCGACGATGACCGGAAGCTGGCTGCCGCTTATACGCATGTCCAGATCCAGCGCATCCTGCCAGTTCAGCGTTCCGGCGATTTCTCCTCGCCCTTGTTCGCCGCTGCGCCAGTCGCCGTCGACCCGCACGCGCTCGCCTTCGATGACCGCGCGAATCTGCAGGTGCTCGAAACTGACCGGCAACTCGCTGCCGGCGATTTCGGCGTCGCTCAATCTGAGCTCGCCGTTAACCTGTGGCGCCTGCAAGCTGCCGGATAGCTCGCCACGCCCGTTCAACTGCCCATTCAGCCGCTCGACCTGGGCAACGAAGGGCTTGGCCACGGATAGATCGAAATCGCTCAGAAGGAAGGAGCCGGAGATGGCCTTCGCCTCGGTACTCGGGTCGATTTGCAGATTCACATCGAGTTCACCGAGTTCGCCGCCCTCGAAGCGTAAGCGGCTGTCGACTCGTTTTGGCGTCAGCTCGCTGTTCAAAGCCAGGGTCGCGTAGGGGAAATCCAGCCATTGGTCACCGTCACGCATGCGCAACGTGCCTGGACCGGCATCGACGCGAGCGGTCCCGCTAGGGCCGGCGGCAGGCAGGTCAAGCGACAGATCGGCGTTGACCTCACCGTCCCAGACCAGGTTGTCAGGCAAATAAGTGGCGATCGATTCCAGCGGGAAATCACGCAGCCGATAGCGGATCTGCGGGTCGGGCAGGAGCCGTTGTTCCTCGGCGCACAACGTGGCAGGGCCGGAGCCCAAGCAGTGCGACCCCAAGGTAATCCTGCCGCTGGTCAGCCGCTCCAGCGATGCCGGCCGCTGAAGAGCCCAGTGCTGGTCCTGGGCATCCAATGCAGCCCGCAGCAGACGGCCTCGCCAATCCCCGCCGCTCAGTCCGCCATCCAGCGCCAGAGACAGGTCCAGCAGCGGCCCTTGCAAGCTCAGGTAGGCCTGGTGCGCCTGCTCGGTACCGTCTGCCGTTAGCTGCAGCCGACCCAATTCCGTATCACCCGCCCGCAGCCCATCGGCCACGAGCTGCAGCTGGCCACGTTCGCCTCGTTCAAGACGGGCGGCCAGCTCCAGCTGTTCGATGCGATTTTGCTGGAACGCGACCTGACTGCCTTCGAGGGCCAGCGTGCCTTCGGGCGCTTGCGGTGTGCCGGCCAGTTTGAGGTCGCCGGCCAACTGACCCTGCAGACCGGGCCAGAGCTGCGCCAGTCGCGTCAGGTCGAGTTCGAGATTCGCCTGCAACGATTCGGCCCAGCGTCCGCTGCCCTGGATCCTATTGTCGCCGAGGCGCAGGTCAACGCGCGGAACATCCCAGGCAGCACCCTGCCCGTTCGCTTCCAACTGCAATTTCAGTGGTTGCTGACGCAGCGTGCCAGCGAAATCCACATGTGCTTCGGCCTGCAGCTGCCCGTCGAGCATGGCGCCACGGCTGTCTAGCGTGCCTGCCAGCTGCCCCGGCAACTCTGCGACCCAGTAGGACGGATCGAACTCGCTCAGGTTCAGGCGGGTATTCCAATCGATACCATCTGCGAAACCCACGCTGAGATTGCCGGCGGCTTTGCCCTGCCCGGCCTGCAATTCCAGCTGCGGTAGATGCACCACTTCGAGGTTGCCGCTGACAGGACTTTGCAGTGTGAAATCACCGGACGGCCCGGTCAGCGCCGCATCGAAGTTGCCCAGATAGTTACCGTCGTCGTACTGAATTTGCGCATTGAGCGTGCGCAGCGCCACGGGCGGTTCATCCACGTCTGGATAAAGCCGGCGCCAGGGAAAGTCGCGCCACGCCAGTTGCACCTCGCCCGTGATGCCCTCCTGCCAATCGGCCTGCCCGTTCAGGCTTATCTGCCGTTCTTCGCCGGCATCCAGCCGGAGCGCTTCGACCTCTGCATGTTTGGCGTCGACCAGCGCGTTCAACGCGATGCCGACCGCGCCGCCCTCACCTTGCAAGCTGCCGTCGCCGAGCACGCGGTAGCCCTGCTCCAGATCGCCTTCAGCATTGATTTCGAGGGTGTCCAGTCGCAGTGCATCGGGCAGGTCCGGGCTCGCCTTGAAGCGTTCCACCACCACCTGCAACCGCGCCGGCAGCTCCGACGCCAACGGGCTTAGCTGGCCGCTGAGTTTGGCGTCGAGGTAACCCTGGCTTTCGATATTCAGGTGCAACTGGTTGCGCAGCTCGCCATTGATCCCAAGCATCAGCGCCCAGGGTTGCGCGTCAGGTGAACGGATGGCGGCCGTTCCGCTCAACTCCAGCGGCCAGTCGCCGTTTGGTTGCAGGCGGCCGGCCATATCCAGCGAAAGATCATCGCGGCGTACCTGCAAAGCCTCGATATCCAATCCATCCTTTCGCCAGTCGGCACGCAGCTGCAGGTTTCGCAGCTGTTGGACGTCATTTAGCCGAAGCTCGCCAATTTCGATGCGTTCGATTCGCAGCTCCAGCGGCAGCTTGATGTCCGGCAGGCTGAACGGCTCGCTCGGCGCGTCATCCTCAGGCGTCGGCGGAAATTGCAGATCGATATCACCGACCACCAGCTCCTCGATGCACAGCGTCATGCGCAACAGGCACATCGGTGACCAGGCCATTCGCGGCGAATCCACCACCGCATGATTGGCGCCCTGTTGCCATGTCAGCCGATCCGCCTGCCACGCGCCGCCCAGCCGCCCGTGGAATTGCTCCACCTCCACTCCAGGCGCTTTGCTCAGCACCCAGCGACTGCCCGTGTGAGTTCCCAGCACCGCGCCCACCGCCAGCAGAATCAGAAGCAGCAGCGTCAGCAGGCCGAGCAATACCCAACCGAAGATTTTCGCGGTACGCCTCAAAGCTCGGGCCCCATGGAGAAATGCAGCCGCACGCCGCCGTCGTCATCCAGCGGATGCGCCAGATCGACACGGATCGGCCCGACCGGCGAAACCCAGCGCACCCCCAGGCCCACACTGCTTTTCAGCGACGGCAGCTCCAGCGAGTTGAACGCATTGCCTTGATCAACAAAGGTCGCCACGCGCCACTTGTCGGTGATCGAATACTGGTATTCGGCGCTGACTGCCAGCTGGTAACGACCGCCGATACGGTCGCCGTCCGAGTTGGTCGGCGACAGGCTCTGATAGTCATAGCCACGCACGCTCTGATCGCCGCCCGCGAAATAGCGCAGCGACGGCGGCACGTTGGTGTATTCGTTGGTCCAGTTACCGCCTAGCTGCACTCGACCAAGGAAGCGATGGCGGTCCGCGAGCGTGATCAGACCCTTGATCGTTGTATTGGCATGGATCAGGTCCGCATCCGATAGCAGCCCTTCCTTCGCTGCGGCGAGCTCGAATTCCAGGCGGTAACCGCGGCTCGGGTCGATACGGTTGTCGCTGCGCAGATAGCTATAGGAGATGCCCGGCATCAACAGGGTGCTGACGCCCGTATCGTCGCCCAGCTCATATTGTTCGTGACGCCATTTGAGCGACCAGACCCGCTGCCAGCCGCTGGGCAGCTTGCGGTGCCATTCGGGTCCCACCGTCAATAATTGGCTAAGGCTGTCGTTGTCGGCCAGCTGCTCATATTGATAGCCGGCGGCATAGCGCAGCTTGTCGGTCAGCGGCGGGTCCAGCGGCACGTCGTACCAGAGCCCGACGTTCTGCCGCGGGGCCGAGAGCTCGGTCTCGATGCCGTAACTGTGGCCCTGCGGGTTGACCCAGTGACGCCGGAAATCCAGACGCATGCGCGGCCCCACGTCAGTGGAAAATCCCAGCCCCAGCCCAAGGGTTCGCGGCTCGCGTGTGGTCAGTTGCACAGCGACAGGAATGCGCTGCTGCTGGGCATTGGCCGGGTTGGCGTCGACCCGTACCCCTTCGAAATAGCCGCTGGACTGCATCGCCTGATTGAGTTCGGCCACCAACTCAGAGTCATAGGGCGTACCCGCTTCGAACGGCACCATCCGCGCCAGTAGATCCGGATCGAAGGGCGTATCGCCTTCGAAGCGGACGTCCCCCAGCACATAACGCGCGCCACTTTCGAACACCAGCTCGACGTCCGCAGCATTCACCGCTGGATCGATCGCCAGCCGCTGGCTCGTAAAGCGGCCATCGAAGAATCCGTAACGCGAAGCCTGATTGAGTATCTGCTGTTTAACCTCTTCGTAGAGGCCGTGATTGAGGACATCGCCGGTCTTGAGCGTGTTGCGTGGCACGCGGAAAGTGCGCAACTCGCTGGCCGGCCCGTCCACGCGCAGGGTGATATTGCGCAGCCGAACCGGCTCGCCGGGCTTTATACGCAGCGTTAACTGAGGGTTTTCGCTGCCCCTGACTTCGGATTCGATTTCGCCGTTGTAATGACCCAGCGCTTGCAGAGCCTTTTCCGCTTGCTCCTGGGCGATACGGCTGTAGCGCAGCAATTCGCGCTCGTTACGGTCGCCCAGATCGCCGATGTAGTTTTCGACGTTTTCGCGTAACGCACGGTTGGAGGGCTCGATTCTGATATCGAGCTCCGCTGAATGGACGCCAATGGAGACGAACGAGGCAAGGCCGACGGCAATGAGCCGGCCCACAGGGAAAATACGCATGGCGAGCGATGCTAGCACGACAGCCACCGAAGCCCGGCTTGACCTGGATGCGTGTCGCGCGGCACCTGCGGTGTTTGGCAAGACATTGAAAAACCCGTCGAAAATCCTCCGGTTGGACCATACACAACGCGCAAAAATTCTCTAACCCTGACTGACTTCAACCCTGACTGACTTCGACCTGGCGTGGTGCGGGATGGAAGAACACGTGCTCGACCACCGGCCCGATCGCGACCTGACCGATCTCCTGATAACCCTGCCGCTCATAGAAGTTCAGGTAACGCGGATTGCCGGTGTCGATCACCAGCCCCTCCGAGGCCGCGTCCACGGCACACCAGTTATGCAGCGCCTCGAGCAGCTGTTCGCCGTAGTGCTGCCCCTGAAATTGCGGATGAACAGCCATCAGCGGTAACACATGAAAGCTACCCGGCGGCAGACAACCGAGCACTGCCGCGTGGTAATCGAGATAACGCCGTGTGCAGCGAAAACCGGCCGTCAGCAGCATGCGCATTCGCCAGGCCCAACTCTCGGTGACATCGAGCCGACGCTGCGGCGGCGCGATCAACGCCACGGCGATCAGCCGGTCATCGACCAGCAATCCCAGCGCGGGCTGGTCCTGCAAAAAATGCTGATTGACCAGTTCACGCACAGTTGCGCGTACACGCTGGTCGTACCCGGGTCGGTCGGATTCGAACAGATAGGTATAGGTAGGTTCGTGACGGTAAGCGTTGTACAGAAGCGAGCGCGCTTCCCTGGCGTAACCACTGTCCAGCATTCGAACTTCAGCAGGCATCGGCATGGCTTTTTCTCTTTCTTCTTAATGTCGTAGGCGCTGAATTCACGTTAGCACCCGTACCGCAGTCGCGCCCTTCCGTGCCGCTTAATGGCGACGGGCTGATACAGGCTCGCACCACATAGCCCGAAGCGATTAGAATCGCGGTTTTTCCGGAGCCTGAATCCATGAAGATCGTTTCCTTCAATATCAACGGCTTACGCGCAAGGCCTCATCAACTTTCTGCACTTATCGAAAAGCATCAGCCGGACGTTATCGGCCTGCAGGAAACCAAGGTGGCGGACGAACAGTTCCCCCAGGCCGAGATCGAAGCCCTCGGCTATCACGTGCATTACCACGGTCAGAAAGGTCATTACGGCGTCGCGCTGCTGTCGCGGCAAGCGCCGCTGGAAATCCACAAAGGCTTTCCCGGTGATGGCGAGGAATCGCAGAAGCGCTTCATCTGGGGCCGCTTCGCCGACGCCAACGGGCAGCCGGTGACGGTCATGAACGGCTACTTCCCGCAAGGTGAAAGCCGCGTGCATCCCACCAAATTTCCCGCCAAAACCAAGTTCTATGCTGACCTGCAGGCGCTGCTGGAAGAGCGCTTCACGCCCGATCAGCCGGTGGCGGTCATGGGCGACTTCAACATCTCGCCCGAGGATTGCGACATCGGCATCGGCGAAGTGAACGCCAAGCGCTGGCTGCGTACGGGCAAATGCAGCTTCCTGCCTGAAGAGCGCGAGTGGCTGGCGCGACTGAAGAACTGGGGCCTGCAGGACAGCTTCCGTACGCTCAACCCGGAAGTCGTCGATCGCTTCAGCTGGTTCGACTATCGCAGCCGCGGTTTCGAAGACGACCCACGTCGCGGGCTGCGCATCGACCTGATCCTTACCACCCCCGGCCTGCATCAGCGCGTCATCGACTGCGGCGTCGACTACGACATCCGCGCCATGGAGAAGCCGTCGGATCATTGCCCGGTCTGGATCGAGCTGAACTGAGCTGCCGCTCAGCCTGCATCTGCCGCGCACCGCACGCGTTACCTGGACAAGATATGTGCGCTGATGCACAGATCGGCATCATTCAGGCCGGTCGTCACATAACGGTAAACAAGGCTTCTTAATCTCCCCGCTTCTTTGAAAGGGAGATTCGCTGTATGGCATGTTTTTCGTCCGCGCGCGCCTTGGGAATGCGAGTGCTTTGCCTGGCGTGTCTCGCCCTCTGCGCCCTCCCTCTCACGGCAAACGCAGCCGTGCCGGCGTTACCTGCCAAGGATCAACCGGTCCTGCGCATCCATGGATCGAACACCGTCGGCGCCCAATTGGCGCCCATGCTGATCGCCGGCCTGTTCGAAGCGCAGGGGCTGCAATCAATAACGATCGCCCCGGCCGGGGAAAATGAGCAGCGCGTCAACGCAATCGACAGCCGTACCGGGCGTACGCTCCATGCGCTGGTCGCTGCTCACGGTACGGGCACCGGCTTTGCCAGGCTCAAAGACGGGGCCGCCGATCTTGCTGCCGCATCGCGGCCCATCAAGGACAGCGAATACGACGGCCTGGCCAGCCTCGGTGACCTGCGCAGCGCACAAGCCGAGCAGATCATCGCCATCGACGGTCTGGCGATCATTGTCCATCCGAACAACCGAATCGCTTCGCTCAGCGTCGCGCAAGTTGCCAGCCTGTTTGCCGGCGAAATCACCAACTGGCGCGATCTGGGTGGCGATGACCTGGCCGTGGAGCTGCACGCGCGTGACGATCAGTCCGGCACCTATGACACCTTCAAGGAACTGGTACTCGGCACACAGGACAAGAAGCTCGTCGGCAGCGCCTTGCGTTATGAATCCAACGACCAGCTTGCCCGCACGGTCATCAGCCGCCCGGGTGCCATCGGCTTCGTGGGCCTCGCCTCGGTAGGAAGCGCCAAGGCGCTGGCGATTGCCGACGGCGACTCGCAGCCCATGCTGCCATCCACCGCCTTGGTCGCGACCGAAGATTATCCGCTGTCGCGGCGCCTGTTCCTCTACGCCAAACCTGCCGGCCAGTCGGACTGGACACGAGCCTATCTCGACTTCGCCCACAGCCCCGCCGGGCAGGCTATCGTGGAAAAAACCGGCTACGTCGCCCAGGCAATCACCGCAATAAAACTGCCTGCCCAGCCAGACATGCCGCAGCTCTATCAGGACCTGGCCAAGGATGCCCGGCGTCTGACCGTCAACTTTCGCTTCGATGAAGGCAGCGCACGGCTGGATAACAAGGCCCAGCGGGACATCGGGCGTCTGATCGCCTATCTCCAGCGGGCCGACAAGCAGAAAAACGCAGCGGTGCTGGTGGGCTTCGGCGATGCGCGAGGGGACTCGGCGCGTACCGAGTTGCTGTCCAAACTGCGGGCGATGGCGGTGCGCCGCGAGTTGGCGCGTGGCGGAATTCTGGTTAAGGATATCAATGGGTTGGGCGATCAACTTCCAGTAGCGTCTGACACGCAATCAGGCCGCATCAAGAATCGGCGCGTGGAGGTTTGGGTCTATTGAACCACCGTCTGCGCCGGTAAAACCGATCACAGCAACCGCTGATAGAAGCGCCATTCACGCTCCAGCGCATCAGCCAGGTTTTGCGCATCGCGGAAGCCATGACGCTCCTGCGGATACTGCTGGTCCTCCACGGCGACGCCCCTGGCGCGCAACGCCGCCACCATGGATTCGGTCTGTTCGGGCAGCACCACGACATCCTGGCCGCCCTGGAAGAAGATCACCGGCGCGGTGATCCGCTCGGCATTGCGCAGCGGTGTGCGCTCGCTGTAGCGCTCGGGATTCTTCTGCGGATCGCAGATCAGCCAGTCCAGATAGTCGGCCTCGAACTTGTGCGTGACGCGGCGCAGTGCCAGCGGATCGCTGACGCCGTACAGGCTGGCGCCGCCGCGAAACAGGTCGCTCGCCACCAGCGCACAGAGCGCCGTGTAACCGCCCGCGCTGGAGCCCCGAATGAACACCCGCGACGGGTCGATCTGCCCGCCAACCGCCAATGCGTGAACAGCCTGGCAGGCGTCCTCCACATCCAGCACACCCCACTGTTCGCGCAGCCTGTGCCGGTAGGCACGCCCGAAACCGCTGCTGCCACGGTAGTTCACATCGACCACGGCAAAGCCGCGCTGGGTCCAGAACTGAATGCGCGGATCGAACACCGGATAACAGGCCGAGGTCGGGCCGCCGTGAACGAACACCACCAAAGGTGGCCGCTCGCCCGGCATGCCGCAGTACTCGGCATTGTTCGGCAGGTAGAGATAAGCGTGGGCGGACTCGCCCTGCCCCGTGGGGAAATACAGGCTCTGCGGGCGCGAAAGCTGGGTGTCGGGCAGCGGCTGTTCACCACCGGCCAGGACGCTGGTTTCGCCACTGTCGCGGTCGATCTTCAGCACCGAGGCGGTGCGATCCGCCGAGCCTGCGATGCAATAGAAGGAGCGCTCGTCGACCGCCAGCTGGCGACAGCGGGAATAGTCCGCGGCCAGCTGACGCAGGCCATGGGTGCCCTGTTCGAAGAGCAGGCCGAAGCCGTCGCGCATCCGGGTCAGCAACAGCCCGCTGCCAGCCAGTGGTTGATAGCTGATCGTGCCCAACTGCCAGGGCGCCGGGGCGCAGTCGAAATCCTTGGTGTGCGGAGCGCACCCTACGGGTGATTCAAGCCGGCTCTCGTAGGGTGCGCTCTGCGCACCGCCATCACCAAGCTCATGCACCACGAGTCGCCCGCCACGCTCACGCCAGGGCTGCCACCAACCGTTTTGATCGCTAAGGCAAAAAAGTATCCCGTTTTCGTCGAAGCGCGGCTGCTGCAAGGATTCCCGGCCATCGGCGCCCGCCAGGCAACATGCATTGACCCAAAGTCCCTCGACCGAACGCTCGGCCCAGCACAAACGAGTCGCGGTCCAGGGCTGCTCAGGGCGGCTCCATTCGATCCAGGCCAGGCGTCCACCTTCCGGATCGAGCGCGGGCGAGGAATAGAAATCGGCCCCCTCGACCAGCACGCGCCGCTCGCCGTCATCGAGGGCGAGGCTCACCAGACGGTGCTCGACGCCCGACTCGCCATGGCGCTCTTCCAGGGCGACGATGGCATTGCCGCGACGATCGAACTGCAGGTCGCCGTACCGACACTCCAGGTTCCGGCTCAGCGCGACCGGCGCCTGCTGGCACAGGGCCTGGACGTAAATCTGCTGATCCGCCTCGTTGACGAAGGCAACCCCCTGCGCGGTCAGGCAGAAGGCGCCACCGCCGTATTCATAGACGCGGCTGCGCAGCGAGAAGCCGGCCGGCGTCAGGCAGCTCGCCTGCCCTTCCCGCCAGTACCAGAGCGTGCAACGCGCATCCGCGGGGTAGTACTCGATCCAGAACAGCCCGCCATGACCGGCCCGCAGCTCGGCGAAGTCTCGGCTGGCGGCGGCAGCCCGCTCGGCGCTCCATTCGCTGGGCCAGGAACCATAGGGAACAGCGGTTTTGCTCATGCATGCATCCATCGTTCAGCGGCCCGGCCAGCGCCGGGCTCAGACCTTGAGGATGAGCCTCGAGGCCTTCTCGTTACGGTAACGCAGTTGATCGAGGCCCGGCGCATCCTGCTCGGCCTGCTGGCGCGCGGCGAGGACGACGCCGTGCTGCGCCGACTTGCTGCACACCGGATCGGCATTCGCGGCGTCCCCGGTGAGCATGAACGCCTGGCAACGGCAGCCGCCGAAGTCCTGCTCCTTCTCGTCGCAACTGCGGCAGGGTTCGGGCATCCAGTCGTAGCCGCGAAACGTGTTGAAGCCGAAGGAATGCCGCCAGATGTATTCGATGCTGTGCTCGCGCACGTTGGGAAACTCCACCGGCAGCTGGCGCGCGCTGTGGCACGGCAACGCGGTGCCGTCGGGGGTGATGTCGAGAAACAGCTTGCCCCAGCCGCTCATGCAGGCCTTGGGGCGCTCTTCGTAATAGTCGGGCGTCACGAAGATCAGCTTGCAGGGGTGGTTCTCGGCGGCGAGCCGCTCGCGCCACTGGTTGGTGATGCGTTCGGCCCGCTCCAGTTGCGCCTTGCTCGGCAACAGGCCGGCGCGGTTCAGCTCGGCCCAGCCGTAGAACTGGCAGGTGGCCAGCTCGACGAAATCCGCTTCCAGTTCCAGGCACAGCTCGATGATGCGCTCGATGTTGTCGATGTTGTGCCGATGGGTGACGAAGTTGAGCACCATCGGGTAGCCATGCCGCTTCACCGCGCGGGCCATTTCCAGCTTCTGCGCGAAGGCCTTCTTCGAGCCGGCCAGCAGGTTGTTCACCTCTTCGTCGGCAGCCTGGAAGCTGATCTGGATATGGTCCAGCCCGGCTTCGGCGAAGCGGGCGATCTTCTCTTCGGTCAGGCCGATGCCCGAGGTGATCAGGTTGGTGTAGTAACCCAGCCCGCGGGCCGCCTCGATCAGCTCGGTCAGGTCTTGGCGCACCAGCGGCTCGCCACCGGAAAAGCCCAGCTGCGCCGCGCCCATCTCCCGCGCCTGGCGGAACACCTCGATCCACTCGGCGGTACTCAGCTCCTCATGGCTGCGGGCGAAATCCAGCGGGTTGGAGCAGTACGGGCATTGCAGCGGGCAGCGGTAGGTCAGCTCGGCGAGCAGCCACAGCGGCGGACCGGGCTCGTAGCCGGGCTTAACGAAGCTCGATCCAGAACCGTTCAACGGCCACCTCCACGAACGCCAGGATGTCTTCTTCGATGCCCTCCGCGCCGGGAAAGCTTGCCTGAAGCTCGGCAACGATGCCGCCCACCGAGCGCGCGCCATCGACCCGCTTGAGGATCTCGGCGGCGCTGTCGTTGAGCTTGATCATGCCCTCCGGATAGAGCAGCACGTGGCAGCCTTGCGCCGGCTCGAACTGGAAGCGGTAGCCGCGGCGCAAGGTCGGGACTTTCGGCAGGATGTTCTCGGTCATGTCGGGTCACTCGCCAAAGGTCGAAATGGGAAGCCCGCGTGGCGCTCTCCCACATGGAATGTTCATCCACCCTACGCCGTTTTCCGGCGAGGTGATATCCGCCGTCACAGCTCGATACCTTTGTGCCAGATTCGCTCGCGGGTGACGGTGTGGTACGGCGGGCGGTCCAGCTCGTAGGCCATGCTCATGGCATCGAGCATGCTCCACAACACGTCCAGCTTGAACTGCAGGATGTTCAGCATCCGCTCCTGCGCGTCGCGCGTGCGGTAATGCCCGAGGGTGATGCGCAAGCCGTGCTCGACATCGCGGCGCGCTTCCTTCAGGCGCTTGCGGAAATAGTCGTAACCGGACGCTTCGATCCAGGGGTAATGCTGCGGCCAGGCATCCAGGCGCGACTGGTGGATGGTCGGCGCGAAGAGTTCGGTCAGCGAGCTGCTCGCCGCTTCCTGCCAGGAAGCACGACGCGCGAAGTTGACGTAGGCGTCCACCGCGAAGCGCACGCCGGGCAGCACCAGTTCCAGCGACAGCACCTGCTCGCGGTCGAGCCCCACCGCCTCGGCCAGTCGCAGCCAGGCCTCGATGCCGCCCTCCTCGCCGGGCGCACCGTCATGGTCGAGGATGCGCTGGACCCATTCGCGGCGCGCGTCGCGATCCGGACAGTTGGCCATGATCGCCGCATCCTTCAGCGGAATGCAGACCTGGTAGTAGAACCGATTGGCCACCCAGCCCTGGATCTGCTCACGGGTGGCCTGCCCGGCGTACATCGCTCGATGGAAAGGGTGATGGATATGGTAGTAGTCGCCCTTGGCACGCAGCGCCTGTTCGAATTCGGCTGGGGTCATCGCTGGCAGGGTCATCGCGGCTTCCTTTGCGGCGCCCCGCAGGCGGGACGGCGGTTGCTCTGTAGGGTGCGCGCTGCGCACCGGCTGTGAAGACTTGGCACTACAACTCGATACTCATGCCATCAAAGGCCACTTCGATGCCGTGCTCGTCGAGCATGGCGCGCTCGGGCGAGTCCTGGTCGAGTATCGGGTTGGTGTTGTTGATGTGGATGAGGATCTTGCGCGACACCGACAGGCCGTCGAGCACCTCGATCATGCCGCCCGGGCCGCTCTGGGGCAGATGGCCCATTTCGCTGCCCAGCTTGTCGCCCACCTCACGCACGCGCATTTCGTCGTCGCGCCAGAGCGTGCCGTCCACCAGCAGACAATCGGCGCCGCGCATGGTGCCCAGCAGCGCCTCGCTCACCTGGCCCAGGCCCGGCGCATAGAACAGCTTGCCGCCGGTGTGGCGGTCTTCGATGAACAGGCCGATGTTGTCGCCCGGATGCGGATCGTTGCGGTGCGGCGAATACGGCGGCGCCGAGCTGCGCAGCGGAATCGGCGTGATGACGAGGTTCGGACAGGCCGGAATGACGAAGCTGCCGTCCAGCGCGATGGGGTTCCACTTCAGGCCGCCGTTCCAGTGCTCGAGCATGTTGAACAGCGGAAAGCCCGTGGTCAGGTCCTGGTGGACCATCTCGGTGCACCAGACTTCATGCGGGCAGCCTTCGCGCAAGGTCAGCAGGCCGGTGGTGTGATCGATCTGGCTGTCGAGCAGGATGATCGCGCCGATCGCCGTGTCGCGCGGCTTGCGTGCCGGCTGCAGGGCGGGAAAGGCCTCCAGTTGCGCACGGATGTCCGGAGAGGCATTGCAGAGAATCCAGTCCACGCCGTTGTCGCTGATGGCGATGGACGACTGGGTACGCGCCTGGCCGCGCAAGGTGCCGGCGCGCAGGCCCGCACAGTTGGTGCAGTTGCAGTTCCACTGAGGAAAACCACCGCCCGCAGCGGAACCGAGAATCTGGATGAACATGAAACCCTCCCCGATCAAGGCCCCGGCCGAAGCCGGGGCGGAACAGTCAACGATTGACGAAGTACATCGTCAGATCGCTGTACTCGGGTTTAGTCCACTTGGCTCGCTCCTCAGTTCGTGCGGATGTGGAATCCTCCGACTTCACCGGCGATACGGCGCGCGCCGCCGGTCGCTCCAGCTAGCCTGCGCGAAAGCTTGGTATCCTCGGCGCGGTCAACTGTCATCCGGGGGTTCCGTGTTCTCACTGAAACGCAAGGGCGATTACCGTCTGCAGCTGACCCGTACGCTCAAGGAGCCCGGCCGGCACAAGGTCGAGCTGTATCTGTTCACCCCGCACGAAAGTAACTTTTCGGCCTGGACGCTTTCCGAAGAGCAATTCTTCTTCAATGTGCTGACCCACAGCTTTGGCTTGCTGGGCATGCCGTCAAAAGACCGCGCCAGCAAGGCTGACAGCTCCTTCGTGCTGTTGTCCCCCCACTACGAAATCATGTACGGCTCCTGGTTTTTTCAGTATCAGGCGTCAATGGAACGGCTACGCCAGCAACTGCTGGCTTCCGGCGCCAGTGGGGAGCCGATCACCCGTGCGCTACGACTGATCCAGAATTTCGCCCAGCGCATGCGCAAGTCCACGCCCAAGCAGAGCAACCAGCTGCGCTATTTCCGGCAGATGGACATCTATTTCTCGTGGCAGGCCGAACAGTTCCTGCTGGAGATCATGACGCTCGAGGGTTTCGCCGAACTGGACGACGAGCTCAAACAGGCCGTGACCGAATTCCTGCGCCAGGAGCTCAAGTACCGCAAGGAGCGCGAATACCTGAGCGACTTCCACGGCACGCCGACCCGCGTCTGGAACCGCATGGGGCTGTATCACCGGTTGCTGGAGTATCCCGTGCTGCTGCGCGCGAAGGTCACCGAGCTGGGCGCTGGTACCCACAAGCTGGTGAAGGCGGCGTCCACCATGCTGATCATGTCGCTGTTCACCTATTTCCTGTTCAACGCGCGCGACGCCAGTCAGAAGCTGTCCCTCACCCTGCTGCTGGGCATCGCGCTGGTCTACGCCATTCGCGACCTGCTGCGCGACGACATGATCACCGCCATCACCCGCAAGCTGCGCAAGGGCAAGCCGCGCTGGAAGATCCGCCTGCTCATGCCCTACACCCGCAAGCTGCTGGCCCAGAAATGGGTCTGGCTCGACTACCGCAAGCTGCCCGACCTGCCGCCGCTGGTTCGTGAGCACTCCGGCAAATGGGCCACGAACGAAGAACGGCAGATCATCTGCTACCGCTCGCTGCTCAACCTGGACAAGGCCGCGCTGGAGCATGACGAGATCCGCGAGCGCCTGACGCTCGATTGCGAACAGCTGTGCGCGATGATCCAGGCCAGCCACAACAAACTGTTCGTCCGCACGGACGACGAGGACCCGTTCGCCATCCAGGCGCACCCCATCGAGAAACAGCACGACTACAACCTGCTGCTGGTCCATACCCGTCCCGGCCAGCACTTCCCCTCGGCCCAGCGCTGGCGCCTGCGGCTGGGGGTTAACGGCATCGTGCAATGCGAAAGCAAGAAGGCCCACTGGCCTGAGCCGCCGGAGCGTCCGCCTTCGGCTTGGCGACGCCTGGCTGGTCTGTGGCGGCGCGGCTGAAAGTAACGCCGCTGCGGCTGGAGGTTCGCCAGCGCTCCGGTGCAAAAACGTATCAGTCTGACGAGTGCTTCGTACTGTTCCATGAGCCAGCCGAGTACTAAGCTCGGCTCAAACAACAACAGCAGCGATTGCTTATGTACCTGATCTGTGGCGAAGCCTTGTTCGATGTTTTCACAGCGACCGGAAACGGCCCGAGCAACCGCCTGAAACTGGAAGCGGTGGCGGGCGGCTCACCCTTCAACGTCGCCGTCGGCCTTTCACGGCTGGGCGTGCCGGTAGCCTTGCTCGGTGGAATTTCCAGCGACAGCTTCGGTGAACGCCTGCGCCAGATCCTGAGTGAGGAAGGCGTCGTCGATAGCTACCTGGTGCCGTTCGAAGCACCCACCACGCTGGCGATGGTCGCGCTTGGCGCAGACGGCTCGCCGCGCTACAGCTTTCGTGGCGAAGGCTGCGCCGACCGCCTGCTCGAAGCAGCGCACCTCAAGCCGCTGGGTGACGATATCTGCGCCATTCATGTCGGCTCTTACAGTCTGGTCGTGCCGCCGATCGCCGATACCCTGCAGACGCTGGTCGCACGTGAAAGCCATCGGCGCCTGATCTCCATGGACCCCAACGTGCGCCTCAATGTCGAGCCCAGCCTGCCGCGCTGGCGCGAGCGCATCGAGGCATTCGCCAAACATGCGCACCTGATCAAGGTCAGCGACGAGGATCTCGCGTTGCTCTATCCCGGCGAGGCGCCCGAGCGCATTGCCCAAGGCTGGTTGAAGGATCGCTGTGAACTGGTATTGCTGACACGTGGCCGCGAGGGCGCGCAGCTGTTCAGCCGTCGGCATGGCCAGCTCTGCGCAGCCGCAAAGCCTACGGTGGTTCGCGACACCGTCGGAGCGGGCGACACCTTCCAGGCCGCGCTGTTGGGCTACCTGCATGAGCAGCGTGTTCAGACTGCGGCGGGGCTTGCCGAACTGGATCGAGAACAACTCGAGGCGATGCTCGGATTTGCTGTGCAAGCGGCGGCCATCACCTGTTCACGCACCGGGCCGGACCTGCCCTACCGATACGAAATTGACTGGCCGAATTTGGTTCCAGGTCTATAAACCATAGGTCCTGTTCCGTTTCGCCGGTCGGCCATCGTAGGGTGTGCTCCGCGCAACGGCGACGGGGCACAGCTCATTCCCGGCATCCGCCGTTCGGTGCGCATAGCGCACCCTACAATCGATTACGTAACGTCCAGCCCCTGACAATAATTACCTAACGGCGCAGCGTGCAATGAAAGGACTGAAGATCTCCGATCCCTCCTACGAGCTGATGGACGACCATCACGGCAACTCGCTGATCTACCGGGAGCACGGCTTCCCCTGCCCTCTGGTGCGTTGGCATAACCACAAGGAATACGAGCTGCACTTGATCGTCGCCAGTACCGGCAAGGTCTTCGTTGGCGACTACGTGGGTAACTTCGGCCCGGACAGCCTGTTTCTCACCGGCCCGCATCTGCCGCACAACTGGATCAGCCAGGTCGATGAAGGTGAAGTCGTTACCAAGCGAGACATGCTGGTCAATTTCACCGATGAGTTATTCGAAGCGGGCCACAGCGTCTTTTCCGAGTTGCGCAGCCTGACGCCGATGCTCGAACGCTCGCGTTATGGCATCGAGTTCCGTTGCCGCCGCACGATCACCGAGGCCGGTCGGTTGATGCAGCGAGTGGCTGACAGCCGCGGCGCCACCCGTCTCGGCTATTTCCTGATCATGCTCGAACTGCTCGCCAGTTGTGACGACTATCAACTGCTGTCCGGCACTACCTCAGCGCAGCTGGGCGATGACAACCACGCCGACCGCACCAACATGGCGGTCAACTACATCTTCGAGAACTACATGCGCGAGCTGCCGCTGGAAGAGGTGGCCTCGCACCTGGGCATGAAGCCGACCTATTTCTCGCGCTTCTTCAAGCGTGCCACCGGGCGTTGCTACGTGGAGTTTGTCAACAGCCTGCGCATCAGCAAGTCCTGCGAGCTGTTGCTGGACAACCAGAAACCGGTGACGGATATCTGCTTCGAATCGGGCTTCAACAACCTGTCCAATTTCAACCGGCGTTTTCAGCAGCTCAAGGGCATGACGCCGTCGCGCTACCGCCACCTGGTCGAGCAGCGTCTGACCGAACAGAACCTTGCCGGCTGATACGCCGCGCATTTCTCAAAGTGCCAGACCTAGCCCTGACACAGCTCCCACCATCCAGCTTGCTATCGCCGTCGTGGCGGGCCTGCTGCTGCATACGCGTCGGCCATGGGGCCCGATGCCAGCGCCCGTGAAGGAGTGCAAGAAAGTATCGATCGCTGTGCGGTAAGGGCTTTGTCCAACGCGCCGCCGCAGCGTTGTAATGAACATGAGACGCTCGTACCGCAGTACACGAGCTACAACAAAAACAATAAGCGCTTCCACTGCCCTGGCCGTGGATAGAGGAGTTCAGGATGAGAATCGTCAAACTGCTGCTTGGCACCACTTGCTGTATTGCGATGATCGGTGCGACACACGCTGCAGAAACTCTCACGGTCGCCACCGTCAACAATGCGGACATGATCCGCATGCAGCGCCTCTCAAAGACATTCGAAAAGCAGAATCCCGAGATCGATCTCAATTGGGTCGTGCTCGAGGAAAACGTGCTGCGCCAGCGCCTGACCACCGATATCGCCACACAGGGTGGGCAATTCGACGTACTGACCATCGGCATGTACGAAGCCTCGCTCTGGGGCGATAAGGGTTGGCTGGCCCCGATGACTAACCTGTCTGCCGATTACGATCTCGATGACGTGTTTCCCTCGGTACGCGAAGGACTGTCTGTCGACGGCACGCTCTATGCGCTGCCCTTCTATGCCGAAAGTTCGATGACCTACTACCGCACCGACCTGTTCGAGCAGGCCGGCATCGAAATGCCGGAGCGGCCAACCTGGACCCAGATGGCAGAGTTCGCCGAAAAGCTGCACAAGCCGGCAGAGGATCAGTACGGCATGTGCCTGCGCGGCAAAGCCGGCTGGGGCGAGAACATGGCGCTGGTCACCACCGTCGCCAATGCCTTTGGTGCGCGCTGGTTCGACGAGCAATGGCAACCTGAATTCAACGGCCCCGAATGGACCCGTGCCGCCACCTTCTATGTCGACCTGCTGAGCAACTACGGCCCACCGGGCGCCTCCAGCAACGGCTTCAACGAAAACCTGGCGCTGTTCAACACCGGCAAGTGCGCCATGTGGGTCGATGCCACAGTGGCCGGCTCCTTCGTCACAGATACCTCGCAGAGCAAGGTGGCCGACAAGGTCGGCTTCACCTTCGCGCCGCAGGAAGAGACTGCCAAGGGCTCCGCCTGGCTCTACTCTTGGGCACTGGCCATTCCCAGCACGTCGAAGAAGCAGGACGCTGCCAAGACCTTCGCCGCCTGGGCGACTTCCAAGGACTACGCCAAGCTGGTCGCCGAGACTGATGGCGTGGCCAACGTACCGCCGGGCACCCGCGAATCGACCTACAGCGCCGAATACATGGCCGCCGCGCCGTTCGCCAAAGTCACCCTGGAATCGCTGAAACAGGCCGATCCTGCCTCGCCCTCGGCCAAGCCGGTGCCTTATGTCGGCATCCAGCTGGTGACCATTCCCGAGTTTCAGGCCATCGGCACCCAGGTCGGCAAGATGTTTGCCGCGGCCCTCACCGGGCAGATGCCGGTGGAGCAGATGCTCACCGCCGTGCAGCAGTCGACCACGCGCGAGATGAAGCGCGCGGGCTATCCCAAGTAGGCGGCCGTTACCTCCCATTGAGGGCTCGCTTAGCCCTCATCGGCCCTCCTTCATCCGGAGCACGACCATGGCTACCACAACCACTGCCTTGCCCAAGGCTCCCGACACTCGCATGGACAGCGAACCGACCGAGCGTCCTCGCCGGCGCCTCGGACCCAGCTGGTTCCTCGTCAGCCCGTCCGTGGCATTGCTGCTGCTGTGGATGCTGGTACCGCTGTCGATGACCGTCTATTTCTCGGTCATCCGTTACAACCTGCTCTATCCGGGCGAGAACGATTTCGTTGGGCTGGAGAACTTCCACTATTTCTTGACCGACGCCGGCTTCATGCCGGGCATGACCAACACCTTGATCCTGGTCGGCAGCGTGCTGCTGATCAGCGTGGTGCTGGGCGTGTTGATTTCCGCATTGCTGGAAGCGGCTGATTTCGCCGGGCGTGGCATCGTCCGCGTGCTGTTGATTTCGCCGTTCTTCATCATGCCGACCGTCAGCGCGCTGGTCTGGAAGAACCTGATCTACCATCCGGTCTCGGGCATTCTCGCCGCCGTCTGGAAGTTCTTCGGCGCGCAGCCGGTGGACTGGCTGGCGCAGCATCCGCTGGCCTCCATCGTGATCATCGTCTCCTGGCAATGGCTGCCCTTCGCCATCCTGATCCTGATGACCGCCATGCAGTCGCTGGACCAGGAGCAAAAGGAGGCGGCGCGCCTCGACGGTGCCGGCCCCATCGCCATCTTCTGGCACCTGACGCTGCCGCACCTGGCCCGCCCGATAGCCGTGGTGGTGATGATCGAAACCATCTTCCTGCTCTCGATATTCGCCGAAATCTTCACCACCACCAGTGGCGGCCCCGGCTACGCCTCCACCAACCTCGCCTACCTGATCTATACCCAGGCGCTGCTGCAATTCGACGTCGGCATGGCGTCCGCGGGCGGGCTGATCGCGGTGGTCATCGCCAATATCGCGGCGATCATCCTGGTGCGGATGCTCGGCAAGAATCTCACCGAGAAATATTGAGGACAGACCGATGCTGACGCTGAAACAAAGTCGCCGCCTCAACACCCTGCTGGTCGGCGTGCTCGCCTGGGGCGTGGCGCTGCTGCTGTTCTTCCCGATCTTCTGGATGCTGATGACCAGCTTCAAGACCGAGATCGACGCCTTCGCCACGCCGCCGCAATTCATCTTCACACCGACGCTGGACAACTACGTGCATATTCAGGAGCGCAGCGGCTACTTCAAGTACGCCTGGAACTCGGTGACCATCTCCTTCGGCGCCACCGTCCTGGGCATGCTGATCGCCATTCCTGCGGCCTACTCGATGGCCTTCTTCGAGACCAAACGGACCAAGGGCACCTTGCTGTGGATGCTCTCCACCAAGATGCTGCCGGCGGTCGGCGTGCTGGTGCCGATCTACCTGCTGGCCAAGCAGTTCGGCCTGCTCGACAGCCGCACGGTGCTGATCGTCATCTACACGCTGATCAACCTGCCGATCCTGGTCTGGATGACCTACACCTACTTCAAAGACATCCCCCGCGACATCCTCGAAGCGGCGCGCATGGATGGCGCCACCCTGTCGCAGGAAATGCTTCGCGTGCTGCTGCCCATCAGTAAGGGCGGGCTCGCCTCGACCATGCTGCTGTCGCTGATCCTGTGCTGGAACGAGGCCTTCTGGTCGCTGAACCTGACCTCCTCGAACGCCGCCCCGCTGACCGCACTGATCGCTTCCTATTCCAGTCCCGAGGGGCTGTTCTGGGCCAAGCTCTCGGCCGTTTCCACCCTCGCCTGCGCGCCCATTCTGATATTCGGCTGGATCAGCCAGAAGCAGCTGGTCCGCGGCCTGTCGTTCGGCGCCGTGAAATAGCACCGAACCGAGAAGAACAACAGAGGATTCGAACATGGCAGACCTGAAGATCCACAACCTGAAGAAAGGCTTCGACGGCAACGAGATCATCAAGGGCATCGACCTGGATATCCGCGACCGCGAGTTCGTCGTCTTCGTCGGGCCGTCCGGCTGCGGCAAATCCACCCTGCTGCGGCTGATCGCCGGCCTGGAAGAAGTCAGCGGCGGTCATATCGAGCTGGACGGCCGCGACATCACCCAGCTCAGCCCGGCCAAACGCGACCTGGCCATGGTGTTTCAGACCTATGCGCTGTATCCGCACATGACGGTGCGCAAGAACATGTCCTTCGCCCTCGACCTGGCCGGGGTCGACAAGCAGGAAGTCGACCACAAGATCACCAATGCAGCGCGCATTCTCGGCTTGGAGCCGCTGCTGGAACGCAAGCCGAAACAGCTCTCCGGCGGTCAGCGTCAGCGGGTGGCGATCGGCCGCGCCATCGTGCGCAACCCCAAGGTCTTCCTGTTCGACGAACCGCTGTCCAACCTCGACGCCGCGCTGCGGGTACAGATGCGGCTGGAGCTGTCGCGTCTGCATCAGGAATTGCAGGCGACGATGATCTACGTGACCCACGATCAGGTCGAAGCGATGACCCTGGCCGACAAGGTGGTGGTACTCAACGCGGGCCGTGTCGAACAGGTCGGTTCGCCGATGGAGCTCTATCACAGCCCGGCCAACCTCTTCGTCGCAGGCTTTCTCGGTACGCCGAAGATGGGCTTTCTCCAGGGCACGGTCGTCGGTGTACATGCAGAAGGTTGCGAGGTGGAACTGGACGCCAGGTGCCGCCTGCAATTGCCGCTGGGCGGCACGGCATTGGCCATTGGTGATCCGGTAACGTTGGGCATTCGCCCCGAGCACCTCAACCGCAGCACTGATGGCAGTTGCCAGCTGGAGGTCAAGGCCGATGTCAGCGAACGTCTGGGCAGCGACACCTACTGCCACGTGATCACCCAAGCGGGCGAGCCGCTGACCATGCGCATCCGCGGCGATTTCACGCCGCGCTATGGCGAGTCGCTGAAACTGACGCTCGATGCCGCTCACTGCCACTTGTTCGACCGCGAGGGCCTGGCGGTCGGCCAGCCCCTGCGCCAGGTAGCCTGAATCAGCTTGGCCGATCGCCCAAACGGCAGTCGGCCATCCGCTCTCGTGTCGCCAAACCGCTATGGCAGATCCCGTAGTTCGGACGCACACGCCTATCCGTGAGACATCCCATGAAGTTGAACGAACAGAATCTGCAACGCCTGCCGGCCAACATCAAGCGCCCCGGCTATGCCCTGGAAACGGTCAGCACCGGCATCGCCCATATCGGCGTTGGGGGTTTTCATCGTGCCCATCAGGCGGCTTATACCGATGCCCTGATGAATACCGGTGAAGGGCTGGACTGGGGCATCTGCGGCATCGGCACCCGCCCCGAGGAAAGGACCATGCGCGACGCCCTGGCGGCGCAGGATTATCTGTTCACCCTGGTGGAGCTGGATGACCGACCGGACACTGAGGTGCGGGTGATAGGCAGCATTCGCGACATGCTGCTGGTCGAGGACGGCTCGGAAGCGATGGTGGCCAGATTCGCCGACCCGGCGATCCGTATCGTCTCGCTGACCATCACCGAAGGCGGCTACTACATGGACGAAAGCACCGGTCAGTTCAATCCGCATTTGCCGCAAATCCAGCACGACCTGGCCAACCCACGCGCGCCAATCAGCGTGTTCGGCCTGCTCTGTGCGGCGTTGGCCCGGCGCCGTGGCGAAGGCATCGCGCCGTTCACGGTAATGTCGTGCGATAACCTGCCGCACAACGGCGACGTCACCCGTAAGGCGCTGCTGGCCTTCGCGACGCTGGTGGACGCCGAGCTGGCCGGCTGGATCGAACGCCACGTCAGCTTTCCCAATGCCATGGTCGATCGCATCACGCCGATGACCAGCGCCGCACATCGCCAGGCACTGCACGACAAGCACGGTATCGACGACGCCTGGCCGGTGGTCTGCGAACCCTTCGTGCAATGGGTGCTGGAAGATAAGTTCATCAACGGCCGCCCCGCCTGGGAGAAGGTCGGCGTGCAGTTCACCGACGATGTCGCACCTTATGAGGAAATGAAACTCAAGCTGCTCAACAGCAGCCATCTGGCGCTGACCTACCTGGGCGCTCTGCGCGGCTATCGCTACGTACACGAAACCATGGAAGACCCGTTGATCAGGCGCTACGTGCAGCGCTACATGGATGACGACGTGACGCCACAACTGGCACCAGTACCCGGCATCGATCTAGCCCAGTACAAGCGCACACTGATCGAGCGCTTCTCCAATCGCGCCATCGCCGACCAGCTGGAGCGGGTCTGTTCGGACGGCTCGTCGAAGTTCTCAAAATTCAGCGTACCGACCATCAACCAGTTGATCGCCGACAACGCCGAACTGGATCGCGCCGCACTGGTGATCGCAGCCTGGGCGCTGTATCTGCGGGGCGTCGACGAGAATGGCGAGCGCTACCGGATTCTCGATCCACGGCTGGAGTTCTGCCAGGCCCTGGTCGCCGAGGACGAAGGACTGGCCGAGCGTCTGCTCGGCCGCGAGGATATCTTCGGTACGCAGATCCCGCGTTCGGCTGCATTTCGGGACGCCTTCGAGCGCAACCTGGCGCGGCTGCGTTCGCTGGGCGTAGCCGGCACGCTCGAGCTGCTGCTGGAGAGTTAGGAGGACCTATGTTTCTCGGCATCGATTGCGGTACCCAAGGCACCAAGGCGCTGCTGCTCGACGCCGCGACAGGAACCGTGCTGGGTGAAGGTTCGGCCAGTCATGAACTGATCAGCGGCCCCAACGGCCGCCGCGAGCAGGCGACCGAGCAATGGATCGAGGCGTTCGAGAAGGCTACGGCAGCGGCGCTGGCCCAGGCAGGAGTCCAGGGTGCGGCCGTGCTCGGCATCGGCGTTTCCGGCCAGCAGCATGGGTTGGTCACGCTGGATGCGGATGGCCAGGTTCTACGGCCTGCCAAGCTCTGGTGCGACACCGAATCGACTGCCGAGAACCAGCGGCTGCTGGACTGGCTGGGCGGTGAAGCCGGCTCGCTGCAGCGCCTTGGCGTTGCCATCGCGCCGGGTTACACGCTGTCCAAGCTGCTCTGGATGAAGGAGCAGCATCCCGCGCTGTTCGAGCGCATCGCACACATCCTGCTACCCCATGATTACCTCAACTACTGGCTGACCGGACGTTGCTGCAGCGAGTATGGCGATTCTTCGGGCACGGGCTATTTCGATGTGCGCAATCGCCACTGGGACCTGGAGCTGTTGCGCCATATCGACCCGAGCGGCCGCCTGGCAGCGGCGCTGCCCGAGCTGATCGAAGCCCACCAACCGATCGGATCGCTGCGTCCTGAACTGGCGGCGCGGCTTGGGCTCAACCCCCAGGCCCTGGTGGCCAGCGGTGGCGGCGACAACATGATGGGCGCCATCGGCACCGGCAATATCGCGCCCGGCGCCATCACCATGAGCCTGGGCACCTCCGGCACGCTTTACGGATACGGCGATGCACCCCGCGTCAGTTCGCAGCCATCGGTCGCGACCTTCTGCTCGTCCAGCGGTGGCTGGCTGCCGTTGATCTGCACCATGAATCTGACCAACGCCAACGGCGCCATCCGCGAACTGCTGCAGCTCGATCTGGAACAATTCAACGCACTGGTGGCGCAAGCGCCCATCGGCGCAGATGGCGTAAGCATGCTGCCGTTTCTCAACGGCGAACGCGTACCCGCCCTGTCCCAGGCCAGCGCCAGCCTGCACGGCCTGACCAGCGACAACCTCACTCGCGCCAATCTCTGCCGCGCCGTGCTCGAGGGCGTGACCTTCGGCCTGCGTTACGGCCTGGACCTGCTGCGGGACAGCGGCATCCGCAGCGAGCGGATTCGTTTGATCGGTGGCGGTGCAAAGAACCCGCTGTGGCGGCAGATCATCGCCGACGTCATGCATACACCCGTCATCTGCGCCACACACAGCGAGGCGGCGGCACTGGGCTCGGCCATCCAGGCAGCCTGGTGCCACGCGCGGCAGAGCGATGCGCAGGCCAGCCTCGCCGAGCTGTGCGAGCGCTGTATCAGCCTGGATGAGACGACTGCCGTCAGGCCGGATGCACGCGCCGTCACCGCTTATGAGCAGGTATATCGGCGCTATCGCGAGCTGGTGACTGGCCTTCACGGCCAGCAGGCGTGACACATTCGCAAGCAAGCTCGCTCCTGCAAGAGCCAGGGGCAACACGATCCCGTAGGAGCGAGCGCTCGCGAACGCTTTACCGCTTCACTGCGCCTGACCATCGCGCATAAAAAGGCAAAGCCAGGACCCACGGCCTTGCCTTCGGTACTACCAAACCGCGTCAGCGGCTACGCAGCGCCTCGCGCGGCACATATTTGCCCAGCTCATGCCTGGCGATCGCCACACGGTGCACTTCGTCCGGGCCGTCGGCCAGGCGCAGGGTGCGTTGCATGGCATACCAGTGGGCCAGCGGGAAATCTTCGGAGACGCCGGCGCCGCCGTGGATCTGGATGGCGCGGTCGATGACCTTCAGCGCCACGTTGGGCGCGACCACCTTGATCTGGGCGATCTCGCTGGCGGCGATCTTGTTGCCCACCGTGTCCATCATGTAGGCCGCGTTGAGCGTCAGCAGACGCGCCATGTTGATCTCGATCCGGCATTCGGCGATGTGGTCGAAGTTGGCGCCCAGGCGTGCCAGCGGCTTGCCGAACGCCGTGCGGCTGACCGAACGCTCGCACATCAGCTTCAGCGCCCGCTCGGCGACACCCACCGAACGCATGCAATGGTGAATGCGGCCTGGGCCGAGGCGACCCTGGGCGATCTCGAAACCACGGCCTTCGCCAAGCAGGACGTTTTCGTAGGGCACACGCACGTTTTCCAGCAGCACTTCGGCATGGCCATGGGGCGCGTCGTCGTAGCCGAACACCGGCAGCGGGCGCAGCACCTTGAGACCGGGCGCATCCATCGGCACCAGGATCATCGAATGCTGCTGGTGGCGCGGCGCATCCGGGTTGGTCAGCCCCATGAAGATCATCACCTTGCAACGCGGATCGCAGGCGCCGGAGGTCCACCACTTGCGACCGTTGATGACCCACTCATCACCTTCACGCACGGCGCGGGCTTGCATGTTGGTGGCGTCCGAAGACGCTACGCCCGGTTCGGTCATGCCGAAGGCCGAGCGGATCTCACCGCGCAGCAGCGGCTCTAGCCACTGCTTCTTCTGCGCTTCGCTGCCGTAGCGCACCAGCACTTCCATGTTGCCGGTATCGGGCGCCGAACAGTTGAAGGCTTCCGGGCCGAGACCCGAGCTGCCCATGATTTCCGCCAGCGGGGCATATTCTGTATTGGTCAATCCGGCGCCCAATTCTGATTCCGGCAGGAACAGGTTCCACAGCCCTTCGGCCTTGGCCTTGGCCTTCAGCTCCTCGACGATGGCGGTGGGCTGCCAGCGATCACCCTCGTTGACTTGCTGATAGAAGATCTTCTCGGCGGGATAGACATGCGCATCCATGAACGCCTGAACACGCTCACGCAGCTCTTGAACCTTGGGGGAATAGGCGAAATCCATGGGCAACCTTCTTGGGATTGGACGATGTAACGAAATGCTAATGCAGCGGATGATGATTTACCTGCGCTATTTTCCTCGTGTATAAACATTCATCACCGATATATGATCGGCCAACAAAAAGACCCAGCCGGAGCCCGTGCGGACATGAACCTGAACAAGGTCGACCTCAACCTGTTTATCGTCTTCGATGCCATCTACACCGAGGCCAACCTGACCCGCGCCGGGCAGATCGTCGGCATCACTCAGCCTGCCGTATCCAATGCGCTGGCGCGACTGCGCGAGACCTTCAACGACCCGCTGTTCGTCCGTACCGCGCAGGGCATGGTGCCGACCCCGATGGCGCAGAACATCATCGGCCCGGTGCGCAATGCATTGCAGTTACTGCGCGTCTCGGTGCAGGAAAGCCGCACCTTCAACCCGCTGCAGGCGAACAAGACGTTTCGCATCAGCATGACCGACCTCACCGAAGCGGTGGTCTTCCCGCCCCTATTCCAGCGCCTGCGCCGCCTGGCACCGAACGTGAAGATCGAGAGCATGCTGGCCAAGCGCCGCGAAACCACCAAGGAGCTGGCCGCCGGGCGGCTGGATTTCGCCATGGACGCGCCGCTCAACACCGACCCGCAGGTGCGTCACGTCAAGTTGCTGGAAGACCGCTATGTCTGCGCCATGCGCCGTGGTCATCCGCTGGCCAAGGACAGGCTGAGCGTCGAGGAATACCTGACGCTGTCGCACATCCACATTTCCAGTCGCCGCAGCGGCTTGGGCATGGTCGACCTGGCACTGGGCAAGATGGGCCTGCAACGCAAGATCGCCCTGCGCTCACAGCACTACATGATGGCCACGCAGGTAATTCAGCACACCGACATGGCAGTTACCGTGCCCGAGCGATTCGCTCGCCGCCACGATCTACACGAAGCCACCCTGCCGGTAGAGATTCCGCCGCTGGAAACCCACATCTACTGGCACGAAAGCACCGATCAGGACCCAGCCAACCGCTGGATGCGCGAGCAGATGATCGAGATCGCCCAGCAGGTCACAGCGCAGCAGGCCGACTGAGCCGCTGACGAAGCCGGCAGGACCAATACCTGCCGGTCGTGCTTCGGAGGTGCTTCAGGCGCTTTCGCGCATCACCACTTCGAATCCCACATCGATACGCCGTTGCGCTGGCGTTTCGCCGCGCATCAGGCTGAGCAGCATCTGCCCGGCCAGCGTGCCGATTTCGCCACGGATGGTGCGTACGGTCGTCAGCGCCGGGTGCATCCAGGCGGCGGCTGGCAGGTCGTTGAAACCGGCAATGGCCAGGCGCCCGGGAACGGCCAGCTGCAACTGGCGGGCACGGAACAGCGCCCCCAGCGCCAGATCGTCGTTATTGAAGAAGATCGCGTCGATGCCTGGCTGCTGGGCCAGTAGCCGGTCCAGCAGTTCGGCGCCGAGGCCGATGGAGGACACCTCCGGCGTCAGCAGTTCCAGCGCGGGATCGTAGCGGGACGCCTCGCGCATCGCCTGCCGATAACCTTCGGCACGCTGCAGGGTACGCGGATCGAGCTGCGCAGCGGCGAAGGCGATAGTGCGGTAACCGCGCTCGAGCAGCTTGCGCGTCATCGCGGCGCCGGCCTCGAACTGTGAAAAGCCGACGCAGTAGTCATCCTGCGTATCGCTCAGTTCCATCAGCGTGACGATGGGGCTGGTGTAGCTGCCCAGCACTTCGCGCGCGGCATCGCTGCGCTGGAAGCCGGTGACCAAAAGCCCCGCAGGTTGATGAGCCAGATAGGCGCGCAACAGACGCTCGTCTTCCTCCGGACGGTAGTGGCTGACGCCAATCATCAGCTCATACCCAGCCGGCATCAGGACTCGCTGAATCGCCTCGACGGTATCAACAAACACGGCGTTCGATAGCGATGGAATGACTACCGCCACCAGATTCGAGCGCGCACTGGCGAGACTTCGCGCAGCGGTATGCGGTACGTAACCCAGCGCCTTGACCGCAGCCATGACGCGCTCGCGCAGCGCATCGGACACCCGTTCCGGCTGCGACAGGGCGCGCGAAGCGGACATCAATGAACAACCAGCACTGCGGGCCACATCGGACAATGTGACCCGCTCCAGCGAGCGACGGCGACGAGAACTCATAGCGGGACCCAGCGGCGAAAGGCGTAAATTCTACCTCGGCGCAACGCCCCCGAAGGGGCGCGCAGATTCACTTCGGCGCCTTCGCGATTTCTGCCTGGACTTCGTTGAACAGCGGCTCGCCGACGGTATCGATCACGGTCTGGATCGCCGGTTTGGCCTGCTCGCGCATGCGCTGGACTTCTTCAGGACTGACCTTGTTGATCGCCATACCGTGCTTCTCGATTTGCGCAAGCGCTTCACGGGCTTCGGCGCGCGTGTCCTCACGCTCCGAATCACGCGACTTCTTCGCCGCGTCCATGATGATGCCCTGCTCGGTCGCCGAGAGCCCGTCCCACCAGCGCTTTGAGGCCGTGACGATCCACGGGCTGTAAACGTGATTGGTCACGCTGAGGTACTTCTGCACCTCATAGAATTTCGAAGACAGGATGGTGTTGTAGGGATTTTCCTGACCATCGACCGCCTTGGTTTCCAGCGCGGTGAACAGCTCGGAGAATGGCAGCGGGACCGCATTGGCGCCCATCTGCTTGAAGGTGTCGATGAACACCGGATTGGGCATCACGCGCAATTTGATGCCGTTGAAGTCTTCCATCTTCTCGACCGGACGCACGTTGTTGGTGAGGTTGCGGAAGCCGTTTTCCCAGTAGACCAGGCCAACCAGTCCTTTTTCTTCCAGCGCATCCATAACCTTCTGGCCAACCGGGCCGTCGAGTACGTAGTCGGCCTGCTTCTCGTTTTCGAAGAGGAATGGCGTATCCCAAACCGCCATTTCCTCGGCGATGCCTACCAGGGTTGCGGTGGAGCCGACCATCATTTCTTGCGCTCCGCCCATCAACGCGTTCTGCATCTGGTCGTCGGAACCCAGGCTAGCGGAGGCGAAGGTGCGCATCTTGAGCTTGCCGTCGGATGCCTTGGCAATCTCTTCGGCCAACATCTTCGCCGCCCTGCCCTGATTGCTGTCTTCGTTCAGACCGTAGCCGAAGCGGATCATGCGCGAGCGGACGTCGTCGGCTGCCTGGACGCTAAATGCCGCGATGGAGCTACCGAGAGTGGTGACCGCCAGGGCTGTGATGAGGAGTCGTTTCATGCTGTCGTACCTTTGTTGTTTTGTTGTTGTGGATGAAGCCTGGGTAAGTACTGTGATCCGGCTTCCAAGACCGGATCGGTCATGGCCCTCAACGCAACCATGCCAACGGCACGGTAACAATCGAGGGGAACGCAATCAGCAGCGCGATGATGACCAGATAGATCAGCAGGAACGGCATCACGCCGCGCACCAGAACTTCCATGCGCAACCTGCCAATCCCGCCAACGACGTTGAGCACGGTACCGACCGGAGGGGTAATCAGCCCGACCGATCCGATGAGCACGAACATCACACCGAAATACACCGGATCAATGCCGGCCTTGAGCGCGATCGGCGCCAATACTGGCCCCAGAATAAGGATGGTTGGCGTCAGGTCGAGCACCATACCGACCGCGATCATCAGCACCATGATCGCAACCATCAACAGCCGGGGATTTTCCGCCAGTGGCCCGAGCATCGCGGCGATCTCGCCCGGCAGTTGCGCCAGGGTGATCATGTACGCCGACACGATGGCGGCGGCACAGAGGAACATCACCGAGGCGGTGGTGCGGCTGGCTTGGGTAAGGACTTCGATCACGCCCTGCCAGCTGAGCTCGCGGTAGAGCAGCGTCGAGACGGCCAGCGCATAGACCGCCGCCACGACGGCTGCCTCGGTTGGTGTGAACAGCCCGCCACGTAACCCGCCAACGATGATTACCGGCAACATCAAGGCTGCGGCGCCGTCGACCAACGCCTTGCGCCTCTCGGCTCCGGTGGCCTTTTCCTGCTGAGGCTCGTCGATATTTCGCGCAATCATCGTCCAGGCAATGACCAGCCCGACCCCCATAATCAGCCCGGGCACCATTCCCGCCAAGAACAGCTGGCTGATCGATGTATTGGTCACCACACCATAGATAACGAAGGGCATCGAGGGCGGAATGATCGGCGCGATGATGCCGCCTGCCGCCACCAGGCCGGACGATGAACTCAGCGGATAACCGCGTTCGCGCATCATTGGCAGCAACAGCGTGGCCAACGCGGCAGTGTCCGCCAGCGCCGAACCGGACATGCTCGCCAGCAACACCGAGGCGGCGATCGCGACATACCCGAGCCCGCCGCGCTTGTGGCCGAAATAGGCCTGCGCCATGTTGATGATGCGGCGGGAAATGCCGCCTGCGTTCATCAACTCTCCGGCAAGAATGAAGAACGGCACGGCCAGCAGTGGGAAGCTGTCGGCGCCAGCCTGAAGGTTCTGCGCCAGCAACTGCACGTCCCAGAAATCCAGATACCACATCAGCACTGCGCCGGTGAGGATCAGCGCGAAGGCGATCGGCATGCCGAACGCCATGAAACCAAACAGCGAAGAAAGGAAGACGACGACGGTCATGTACGGTCCTCGGTGGGCATTACCCTGTTGTTATCGGAATGGAATCAGTCGGCCGTCACATTGGCGGTGGCTGTCGGCGGCTGGGGCCTTCCACGCCAGACGTTGACCAACTGGATCAGCGCCAGAACCGCCAGTGCGATCATGCTCGCCATGACCGGCAGCATCGCCATCGCCAGCGGATAACCCACCACTGGACTGTTGATGGTCCAGCCGAACTGCATCTGGTTCCAGCCGCCCATGGCGGCGAGGCAACTGGCGCCGGCCACCATCATCCAGCTGATCGAATCGACGACGCGCCGCACCAGATGCGGAAAGCGGTCGCGGATCATGCTGAAGGCCATTAGCTCACCCCGGCGCATGCTGGATGCAACGCCGACGAAGACCAGCCAGACGAAGGCCAACCGCGAAAGCTCCTCGGCGCCCGTCCAGCCGGTGCCGAATACGTAGCGCAGCACCACGCTGCTGAATACGACGATCACCATGAAGGCGAGCAAGGCAGCCATCAGCCAATCGGTGATCCGATCGAAGCCCTGAGCAACCCGTCCACCGTAGATGGGTGCGGTGGTCAACTGGGCACCGACCTCCAAGGAGTTGTTAGCGCTATCAAGCGGCTGCGCTGAAAGATCTTCACGTTCGGTAATGGCCAGGCCGGCGTTCTGCTTGATCCAGTCGATAATTTCATCGACAACCGCTTCTTGTGGCTGAGCGGCATCGACCACCAGCACGCCGGGTTCGCCTTCGGGGGATTCAAGGGTGGCGAACTGGCTGTCCACCAGGGAAATCGGCATGAAATGCCCGGCACGGCCGCCGACGCGCTGCACGGCGGTGTCGTAATCGATCGACAGATGGATGAAGCGCAAACCAGGGACCGCATCGCGCAGCACATCGCGATAGCGGCACTTGAGCGCGGAACAGGCGAGCACGAAGCCGACGTCGTCTTCGATGGCCCGTTGCATTTCGCCGATGAGCTTACGCAGCCACTCGACACGGTCGGCATCGGACAGTGGCGTGCCGGCACGCATGCGGGCGACGTTCTCTTCGGGATGGAAATGGTCGGCTTCGATATGACGATAGCCAAGCGCATCAGCAACCGCATGACTGGTGTAGGTCTTGCCGGCACCACTGACACCCATGACCACCAACGCACGGCCGGCGGGGGGGAAATCACTGTTGAAGCGGGAATCCACTGGGTCGCTCTCCAGCAGCATCGAGGTGCTGCGTTTATGATTGTTGCGCCAGATGGTAGCGCTACCATTCATGAACCATAACTACCGCTCGTCAGGTTCGGGTACGGACAAGATGCATATCCTCGCTTCGGTTATTCCGATGTCCTGACTACAATCGCCGCCGTATCCGAGGAGAGCCGCAATGCCCAAAGCCATGGCACGACACATTCTGGTGAAGACCGAAGCCGAGGCCGCACAGCTGAAGAAGCGCATCGCCAATGGCGAAGCCTTCGACGTGCTGGCGAAGAAATATTCGACCTGCCCTTCGGGCAAGAAAGGCGGCGACCTGGGCGAGGTCCGCCCCGGCCAGATGGTGCGCAGCATCGATCAAGTGATCTTCAAGAAGGCGCTGCGCGAGGTGCATGGCCCTGTGAAAAGCCAGTTCGGCTATCACTTGGTGCAGGTCTTCTATCGCGACTGAGGTTCGTCAGTTCGCAGTGCCGAAGCGCTGCAGCTGCATTTCTTGCAACCGGCTCAAGGTGCGGCGAAAGGCGAACGACAGATATCCCTGGGTGTAGAGCTCGTCCAGCGGTACCTGCGCCTGCAGATACAGCGGCACGCGACGGTCATAGCATTCATCCACCAGCGCAATGAAACGCCTGACCGCATCGTCGCGCGGGCCGAGCTTCGGCAACTCGCGATCCCCGGCTTCCACCCGAGCAGCTGCGTCTTCGGTGCCTCGTGCGATGCGCCCTTCCCTCTGCTCGCTGCCCAGCCGTGGCACTTCGCTGATCAGGATCGTGGAGAAGCGGTCGCACAGCTCGATGAAATCCAGCGCGGAAAACGGCTGTTCGCAGAGATCGGCGAAACGACACCAGATCACCGACGAACTGCGACGCACGACCTGCAAGGAGCGTCGCCCGATGAGCATGGGGTCGCCGCGGACGTTTCCTTCAGCCAAGTCGGCGAACACCTGCTGCAAGGCGTCGCCGTCGCCAGCGTCGCCCCAGTAACGCTGCAGTGCAGCCCCGGGCCGCAGGCGGTGGTCCTCGCCGCCATCCACGCTCACCACCTGCATATGCCGTTCGATAGCGGCGATGGCTGGCAGAAAACGCTCGCGATTGAAGCCATCGGCATATAACTGATCAGGCGGCTGATTGGATGTGGCAACGATGACCACGCCTTGCTCGAACATCACCTCGAACAGGCGACCCAGGATGATCGCATCGCCGATATCGGCCACGAACAGCTCGTCGAAGCACAGCACCCGAACTTCATCGGCCAGCTCGCGTGCCAGCGCCCGCAGCGGATCGGCGGTACCGTTGAGCGCGAACAAGCGCATATGCACCCAACGCATGAAGTGATGAAAATGCTGCCGCCGGGACGGGACCTGCAGGCTGCGATGAAAGATATCCATCAGCCAGGTCTTGCCACGCCCCACCGGCCCCCACAGGTAGTTACCGTGGGGCGACTCAATGCCAGCGGCGGGCTGATGCAACGCCTGATGGCAGGCCTGCAGCAGCTCGACGGCACGCAGCTGCGCGGTATCGCTGACGAACCCTTCGCGGGCGATGGCCTGTTGGTATTGATCAAGCGGAGAGGCGTAATTCATAAGAAAGCCAACCTCGAAGAAGGTCGCGATGGTAGCTCAGCAAGGTCTAGGACCTGTTCCCGTTTCGGCGCGGCCCGGATGCAGACATCAGCGTCTCAGCCTGTTGGCGAATCTGCGCCAGTAGTTCCAACTGCGCGGCGGACGACGCTTCCTGAGCACGCACCAGCGCATACAGCGGCACCGGAATCGCCGGCTCCAGCGGGCGTGCCTGCACGGCATGATCGCCGCCGGCCAGCGCGGTAAGCGGATCGACCAGGGCCAAGCCCTGCCCCGCCGCCACCAGCGAACGCGCCAGCTGATAAGTCTGCACCCAGGTATTGATACGCGGCGGCGGCTCGAGCTCTTCGAGGTGGCCACGCAGCAGGCCGCCCAGCGCATCGCGGGTGTCCAGGCCGATCAGCGGCACATCGGCCAGTTCCTCCAACCGCACGGGGTTCGCCAGTTCGGCGTCGGCCCACCAGCTGGCTGGTGCGATCACCATCATCTGTCCCTGCGCGAGCACCTCGCTGCTCAAGCCGGGATGCTCCACCGTTTGCAGCGTCAGCCCAAGGTCGGCTTCGCGCAGCAACAAAGCCTCGATGATTTCCGCCGTATGCTGGGTGGCGAGCTGGCATGGTGTGCTGGCGAAACGGCCGCGCCAACTGCGCAACGCGTCCGGCAGCAGCACCTGGGCCAACGCGGGCGTACAGATCAGCCGCAACGCCCGCTCTTCGCCGCGCCCGAGATTGCCGGCCAGCCGCCGAAGATTCTGCAAGTCAGCCGCCAGACGCTCGGTTTCCTGCTGCAAGATGCGCGCTTCGGCGGTCGGCTGCAGCTTGCCGCGCACCCGATTGAACAGCGCGAAGCCAAGCTGCTGTTCGGCATGCTTGAGGATCTTGCTGGCCGCCGGTTGCGAGATATGCAGCAGCTGCGCGGCGGCGGTCAGGCTGCCGGTCTGCAGAATGGCCTGAAAGAGTTCGATATGGCGAAGGCGCATGCATGACTCCTGTTTGACCGGTCGAGCATAACCCCAGGTTATACGTTGCCTCCAACCTTTCATTGGCCGCTTCGCAGGTATCGGTTCTAGGCTCCTGCCATCGATTCTCAGGGAGCGGCACGATGCGAATTGCGGTAATCGGCGGCGGCATTATCGGCTTGACTACGGCTTATGCACTGGTGCGCCAAGGCCATCAGGTCGAGCTGATCGAAAAACGCGATCAGGTGGCGCTGGAAACCAGTTTCGCCAACGGCGGCCAGCTGAGTTATCGCTACGTATCGCCGCTGGCCGATGCCGGCGTGCCCTTGCAAGCGCTCGGCTGGATGTTCCGTGGCAACGATGCGCCGCTGCGCTTCCGACCAAAGATGAGCATGCAGCAGTGGCGCTGGTGCTCGCGCTTTCTGATCGCCTGCCGCCGCTCGACCAATAAGCGCAACGCTGCGCATCTGTTACGCCTGGCACTGCACAGTCAGCAGGTACTGCGCGACTGGCGCGAACAGGACGGGTTGGACGATTTCGCCTGGCGCGCCAATGGCAAGCTGGTGATCTATCGCGACCGCGCCAGCCTGGACAAGGCCGCTTCAGGGCTTAGTGGCGATGGGGACCAGCAACTGCTCGATGCCGGTCAATGCGCGGCCATCGAGCCCGCATTACAGCCATTGGCCGGCGCGCTGCAAGGCGGCATCTATTCGCCTGGCGACGAAGTCGCGGACTGCCATCTGTTCTGCCGCCGCCTGCTGGAACGGCTTGGCCGAACCCCGAACTTCCAGCTGCACAGCGGCCAGAGTGTCACAGCATTGCGCAGCGAACAGGGCCGGATACGCGCTGTGCGGCTCGGTAATGACGAACTGGCCGTGGATCATCTAGTGATTGCCGCCGGGACTGCCAGCGTGGCGCTGCTGCGGCCGCTTGGCATCGAATTGCCGATCTACCCCCTCAAGGGTTACAGCCTGACGCTGCCCTTGCGCAGCCATGCCGGCATCCCCGACACCAACGTGACCGACTACGACAACAAGGTGGTCTACGCGCGCCTCGGCGATAACCTGCGGGTGGCGGCGATGGTCGATATCGGCGGCTGGGATGCGAGCCTGGATCAGGGGCGAATCGCCATGTTGCAGCGCCTCGCCAGCGAAACCTTCCCAGACGCTGGCGATTATCGCAGCGCTACCCAGTGGGCCGGTCTGCGTCCTGCCACTCCTGAGGGGACGCCGCTGCTCGGGGCGACTGCATTCGACAATCTCTGGCTCAACGTCGGGCATGGCAGCCTTGGTTTCACCCTGGCTTGCGGCAGCGCCGACCTGCTTTGTGGTTTGATTGGCGACCAGCGTCCTGCCGTCGCGCTGGATGGCTTGACTCTTACATCCTGATTGCATCACCTGACGAGGAATTCGCATGACCCTGCAACGTATCGAGACCAACGAACGCATGTCCGCCGCCGTGACCTTCGCCAACCTGGTATTTCTGGCCGGACAGGTGCCGGATGACCGCAGCGACGATGTCGCCGGGCAGACCCGCCAGGTGCTGGCGAAAATCGACAGGCTGCTGGCCGCAGCGGGCTCGGATCGTTCGAAGATGCTTAGCGCACAGATCTGGCTGAAGGACATCGAAGCCGACTTCGCCGCCATGAACGCCGTCTGGAGCGAATGGCTCCCGGCTGGTTGCGCACCGGCGCGGGCCACCGTCGAAGCACGTCTAGCCTCGGCGGACGTGCTGGTTGAGATCATGGTGATTGCTGCCGCTGCCTGATTCTTCGTAGCCAGCTGGCTGCTGAGCCGACCCTTGTTTCACCCAATAACAACAACACGAGAGGGAATGACGATGAACCAGAAGATCCGTATCGGCCTGCTGAGTTGTGCCCTGGCGGGCTCAATGGCAGCAACCACAACCGTGGCGCAGGAACGTTTCGTCACCATCGGCACCGGCGGCCAGACCGGCGTCTATTACACCGCCGGCCAATCGGTGTGCCGCCTGCTCAACCGCGCCGAGGTGCAGCCGGCGATCAAGTGCAACGCGCCCTCCACCGCCGGCAGCGTGACCAATATCGTCTCGTTACGTAACGGCGAATACGAGTTCGGCTTCATCCAGTCGGACCATCAGCACAAAGCGCTGCAGGGGCTTGCCCCGTTCGATAAGGACGGTCCGATCGACGAGCTTCGGGCGGTGTTTTCCTTGCAGACCGAAATCCTCACCGTGGTGGCCCGGGCCGACAGTGGCATCAAGGCATTCGACGATCTCAAGGGCAAGCGAGTGAACATCGGCGTGCCCGGCTCCGGTAGCCGCGACACCTTCGACGAGGTGATGAAGGCCAAGGGCTGGAGCAACGCCGACTTCGCCCTGGCCGGCGAGCTCAAGCCGGCGGAAATGGCTTCGGCGCTCGGCGACAACAACCTCGACGCCATCACCTACGTGGTCGGCCATCCCAGCGGCGCGATTCAGGAGGCGCTGACCAATGTCGAGGCCGAACTGATTCCAGTCACCGGCGCGGAAATCGACAAGTTTCTCCAGGGTGCCGATTACTACACTGCCGCCGAGATTCCAGCTGGGCTTTACCCAGGTGTGGATGCGGCGGTGCCTTCGATTGGCGGCAAAGCCGTGCTGGCGACCACGACAACGGCCGATCCGGAAGTGGTGTATCAACTGGTCAAATCCGTGTTCGACAACCTCGAGCGATTCAAGCGCCTGCATCCTGCGTTCGCCAATCTGGAAGCCAAGGACATGATCCGCGTCGGCCTCACCGCGCCGCTGCACGAGGGCGCCGAGCGATTCTATAAAGAGAAAGGCTGGCTCTGACCACATTGCGCCGCCCTGACTGGGCGGCGCTTTCTTGCACAGACGTGCCCGGCCCTGACGAAGTCCTGCCGCGATGGCATTGCCTCAATCGAGCCGTTCGTTCACCCACCTCGCTGCCTCCGCAATCTGATGACCGATAGCACAAGGCGACCGAACGAACGCGAAGCCCTGTCGAATCGCGGCCATCCGCACTACAATGCACGCCCTTTACGCAACTCGCCTCTCGCGCCGGTCGAATCGACCGGGCTTGGTCGCGCCTGTGCCGCACCCCGGCCTCTCTGAAACCCCAGGACACCGCTTTGATCTCCACCGCTAACATCACCATGCAGTTTGGCGCTAAACCGCTGTTCGAAAATGTTTCCGTCAAATTCGGCAACGGCAATCGCTACGGCCTGATTGGCGCCAACGGCTGCGGCAAGTCGACGTTCATGAAAATTCTCGGCGGCGATCTGGAGCCTTCCGGCGGCCAGGTGATGCTCGAACCCAACGTTCGCCTGGGCAAACTGCGTCAGGACCAGTTCGCCTATGAGGACTTCAACGTCATCGACACGGTGATCATGGGTCACGAGGAGCTGTGGAAGGTCAAGGCGGAGCGCGAGCGCATCTATTCGCTGCCGGAAATGAGCGAAGAAGACGGCATGGCCGTGGCCGAACTAGAAACCGAATTTGCCGAGATGGATGGCTACACCGCCGAATCCCGCGCCGGCGAGTTGCTGCTGGGCTTGGGCATTCCGCTGGAACAGCACTTCGGCCCGATGAGCGAAGTAGCGCCCGGCTGGAAACTACGCGTGCTCCTGGCGCAGGCACTGTTCTCCGATCCTGAAGTGCTGCTGCTGGACGAGCCGACCAACCACCTGGACATCAACACCATCCGCTGGCTGGAAAGCGTTCTCACGGTACGCAACAGCACCATGATCATCATTTCCCACGACCGCCACTTCCTCAACAGCGTGTGCACGCACATGGCTGACCTGGATTACGGTGAGTTGCGCCTGTTCCCCGGCAACTACGACGAGTACATGACTGCCGCCACCCAGAGTCGCGAGCGCCTACTGTCGGACAACGCCAAGAAGAAAGCGCAGATCGCCGAGCTGCAGACCTTCGTCAGCCGCTTCTCGGCTAACGCCTCGAAAGCCAAGCAGGCCACGTCGCGCGCCAAGCTGATCGACAAGATCCAGCTCGACGAAGTCAAGCCATCCAGCCGCGTCAGCCCGTTCATTCGCTTCGAGCAGACCAAGAAGCTGCATCGTCAGGCTGTGACGGTAGAAAACCTGGCCAAGGGTTTCGACGGCAAGCCGCTGTTCAAGAACTTCAGTTTCACCGTCGAAGCGGGCGAGCGCGTGGCCATCATCGGCCCCAACGGCATCGGCAAGACCACCCTGCTGCGTGCCTTGGTCGGCGATCTACAGCCGGATGCCGGTTCGGTGAAATGGACTGAGAGCGCTGAGGTCGGCTATTACGCTCAGGATCATGCGGATGATTTCGAAGATGACGTGACCCTGTTCGACTGGATGGGCCAGTGGACCCAGGGCGGCGAGCAACTGGTACGTGGCACCCTGGGCCGCATGCTGTTCTCCAACGACGAGATCCTCAAGTCGGTTCGAGTGATTTCCGGCGGCGAGCAAGGCCGCATGCTGTTCGGCAAGCTGATCCTGCAAAAGCCCAACGTGCTGGTGATGGACGAACCGACCAACCACCTGGACATGGAGTCCATCGAGGCGCTGAACCTGGCGCTGGAGAACTACCCGGGTACGCTGATCTTCGTCAGCCATGACCGCGAATTCGTCGGCTCGCTGGCGACGCGCATCATCGAGCTGTCTGATTCGGGCGTGACCGATTTCAGTGGTACCTACGATGATTACCTGCGCAGCCTCGGCGTGATCTAAAGGTCTGCAGTGATAAAAAAGACGCCCCGACACGGGGCGTCTTCGTATCTACGGTTCGAGTAACGATGCGCTACCGATCCGCTACGTATCGGCGCTCGAGGAAATCCAGCAGCAGCCGGTTGACCTGCTCGGGCTGCTCGCTTTGCACCCAATGCCCGCAATCGGCGAGCAGATGCTGCTCGAGGTCCTGCACCCAGGCGGGCATCTTTTGCAAGGTATGCGCTTCGAGCGTGCCGACCGGGTCCTTGTCACCCAGCAGGAAAAGTGCCGGCTGCTCGACCTTGCGCTCTGCCAGCGGCGCGGTTCGCTGCCAGTTGCGTTCGAAATTGCGATACCAGTTCAGCGCACCGCGAAACCCGCGTCCCTCGAAGGTACGCAGGTAGACGGCAAAGGCCTGCGGACCACACCAGGCCGGAGGCGAGCCTGGGTCCTGCATGCCGAGATAGAGCGTGCTCCCGGCAGGCTTGTCCTGTAGGAAAAAGTCCTTCGGGACGGCTGCCGATGTGTTGTGCATCATCATCCGCAGGGTGCGCGAAATGTCCTGGTCCAGCTCGGCCTCGGCAGCGCCTGGCTGCTGGAAATAAAGAATGTAGTGAAAGCGATCGGCGAACTGGCTGCGGATGATATCGATGGCTGGCTTTTTCGGGCGACCGCCATAGGGTACGGCCATAGCAACTACGGCGCGGACCCGCTCCGGCTCCAGCAGTGCCAGATGCCATGCGACCGGCGCACCCCAGTCATGCCCTATCACGGCCACCGAGCGGTGCCCGAGTTGATCCATCGCGGCCTGGATATCGCCGCATACGCTGATCAGGTCGTAAGCCGCGACGTCATCCGGTGCGCTGCTTTGGCCGTAGCCGCGCATTTCCGGAACAACCACTCGATAACCTGCATCGGCCAATGCCTGTATCTGATGCCGCCACGAATACCAACTTTCAGGGAAGCCGTGCAGCAGCCAGACCACGGGACCCTGCGCCGGTCCGGCGCTATAGACGCTGAGCGTGATGCCATTGACCGACAGCAGTTGGTGTTCGTAGGTGTGCACGGGACGCTCCTTCAGCAATGGCTTTCAGGCGCTCAACCCGCCGCGGTGCTCCAGTCGATCAGGCTGAACTGCCAAGTCGCCAGGATGATGATGCCGAAGACGATTCGGTACCAGGCAAATGCCGCATAGCTATGGTTGCCTATGAATTTCAGCAATGCCCGTACCGCCAGCATCGCGAAGATGAACGATGTGATGAAGCCGATCGCGAACACCGGAAAGTCGCTTGGCTGGAACAGATCGCGGTACTTGTAGCCCGAGTACACCGCGGCGCCAACCATGGTCGGCATGGCCAAAAAGAAGGAAAACTCGGTAGCCGCCTTGCGCGACAGTCCGAACAGCAGGCCACCGATGATGGTAGCCCCAGAGCGCGAGGTGCCCGGCACCAACGCAAGGCACTGTGCAAAACCAACCTTCAATGCATGAGTCCAGCGCATGTCATCGACGGTTTCGGCCTGCACTTGGTGCTGTCGCTTTTCCGCCCAGAGCATGATCACGCCACCGATGACCAGCGCGGTCGCCACGGTGATCGGGTTGAACAGGTATTCGTGAATCAGGTCAGCAAAGGCCACCCCCAGCACCACGGCCGGCATGAATGCCACCAGCAGATTGCCAGTGAATTTCTGTGCCTGACGCTCTTTGGGCAAGCCGACCACGACGTCGATGATCTTGCGGCGGTATTCCCACACGACCGCGAGGATCGCGCCTAGCTGAATGATGATATTGAAAGCCAATGCCCGCTCGCCACCGAACCCGATCAGGTCCGCGACGATGATTTGGTGCCCGGTACTGGAGACCGGCAAGAACTCCGTAATGCCCTCAACCACCCCTAGAAGCAACGCCTGGAAGGCAATCCAAAGATCCATCTACTCCCCAATAGCGGTGCAAACCACCGCGTTTGAATATGCAACGAAGGTATATGTCAGGTAGCCACTCAGGGCGCTGTTCTGACTCATCAGCGCCAAGTAAATTCAATGCGTCGACATACAGCACTCATCTTTTTTTCCGCACAGCCGAAAAGCTCTTCGGTAGCCCTGCAAAGAAGGCGCTGGCCTCACTGGGCATCGAGGCAGGCTCCCCTGCAAAGCAATGCACGAATAATAACGAAGAGAAGCGTTCAACAGGAGCATTCAAGTCCATGAAACTGCTGCGAAATTTCCCTATAAGTAAACGCCTTTGGCTGATCCCGGTGTTGGCCGTCGCCATGCTGTTCATTCTCGGCATGCTGATGATCCAGCAAGTGCGAACCGATCTGTACAAGGGCAAGCAGGTCATGACGCAGAACCTCGTCGAGACCGCCAGTGGCATCCTTCATCACTACCAGCGACTCGAAGCGAGCGGCTCGCTGAGCACTGCCGAGGCGCAAAAGGCGGCCATGGAACAGATTCGCCTGCTCCGCTATGGGCAGGATGATTACTTCTGGATCAATGACATGAAGCCGACCATGATCATGCATCCGATGAAGCCGGAGCTCGATGGTCAGGACCTCTCCAAAGCCAAGGATCCGAATGGCAAGGAGCTGTTCAACGAGATGGTTCGGGTCGCGCAGCGCCAGGGCGCCGGCTTGGTGGACTATCAATGGGCGAAGCCGGGAAAAGAGGATCCCGTGCCGAAGATCTCCTATGTCGAACTGTTCAAACCCTGGGGCTGGATCATTGGCACGGGCATCTATGTCGACGATGTAGAAGCCGAATTCCAGAGCTATGCGGTTCGCTTTTCTATCATTGGCCTGTTGATCGCCTCGCTGATGGCCGCGCTGGTTGCCATCGTGATTCGCAGCATTACCAAACCGCTACGCGACTCCATGCAAGCCATGGCCAATATAGCCAGCGGCGAAGCCGACCTCACGCGCAGCCTCGACGTCTCGGGCAACGACGAGTTGACCACCTTGAGCCGTGAGTTCAACGCCTTTACCCAAAAGCTCCGTACGGTTATCACGCAACTGTTCGAAACCTCGGGCTCGCTGGACGAGTCATCCGCAGCCTTGGGCGGGCTGGCCGGACAGGCCCACAAACAAAGCCAGCAACAATCCCAGCAGATGGAGCTAGTCGCCACGGCCGTCAACGAAGTGACTTACGCGGTGCAGGAAGTGGCAAAAAATGCCGAGCATGCTTCGAACGAGGTGAACGACGCGGAGAAGCAGGCCGAACTAGGCCAGCGCAATATCGAAACCAGCCTGCAGCAGATCGATCAACTGTCTACGACGATCAGCGAGGCAGTCGTGGTGATTCAGTCGCTGGCCGAAGAAACCACTCAGATCGGCTCGGTGCTCGAAGTCATCGGGTCGATCGCCGAACAGACCAACCTCCTCGCGTTGAACGCCGCAATCGAGGCCGCTCGCGCCGGCGAACAGGGGCGTGGCTTTGCCGTGGTGGCTGACGAGGTCCGCCTGCTGGCACAGCGCACCCAGACATCGACGGCAGAAATCCATACGATGATCGAGCGCTTGCAGAAGAACTCGGGGGCTGCGGTCACCGTCATCATGAACAGCAGTCGCGCATCACAAGCCACCGTCGAACAAGCCAGCCAGGCCGGCGAAAGCCTCGGCCAGATCGCCCAAGCGCTGCGCAACCTGTCAGCTCTGAACGCTTCGATCGCCAGTGCCACCTTGCAGCAGAGCCATGTCGTCGAGGACATCAATCAGAACGTCACCCAAGCCGCCGGGTTAGCGCAGGAAAGCACCCAGGCTGCCGAACAGTCCAGCGCTGCAGGCAAGCGACTCGGCGATCTGTCCGAGCAATTGAATCGCCTGCTCAAGCAGTTCAAAGTCTGATCGCGCTAAACACAGGCTCGTAGATTGGCGGCCAGCTCCGACAGGAACTGGCCGTTTCAATTCGGCCACCGTCTGCGGCTTTTCGCCACGCTCGGCGGATCCCGAACAGGACGCTTAACGAAACAGAAATGGCCTTCGTATGCCTGGAAGCCAGTCAGCATGGGGGTTTCAGCACCGCTTAATCCAGTTCTCGCTCCCATAACTAATCCTATACTTTCGGCTAATTGCGAAAACTTCCGGCAATTACGAAATCTCTGTGTGACTTATCGGTCCTCTGTGTACATCAATGGATATGTAAAGCCCAACGCCGGCAGCCTGGCGGCAGGCTCAATCCGAACTTAGGTATTACAGAGAGACATGCCCATGAATGCCCCCCTTCGTTTCAACGACGCCCTTCTCATTACTGATCGCGCCTTTAAGCCGTTCCAGTGCGTCGCCTGGACGCTGCTCGAAGGCAACGGCGACCTCAGCATCACCGTGATAGATGGCAGCGAGTCTCGCGCTGTCGGCCATTGCAAACTGACCAGCAATGTTTATTCCGATCCGGTCAAACTTGGCGAATCCCTAGAGCAAGCACGTGCCGATCTGAGCCGTGAGGGTGTCCGCTTCGCCCCCTGGCATATGCCCGAATAAGCACCAGCTTCGAATATAAAAGGCCCGGTTGCGCAAGCACCGGGCCTTTTGCGTTGTGTTCGCGGACAGCCACGCATCGCCGCCCCGCTTGTTCGACTGATCCATTCGTGTCTTTCACGGTCCCAGCAATAAGTGAATCAAAAGGAGCGAGCCATGAAAGGTGCAGAAGCCTACGTCAATGATCAGTGGCACAGCAGCGGCCTGGCAAACCTGCCGGAAGGCCCCGAAGCACATTGCATCACCCTGAAGTTCATCATTCCCCGCGACGCCCAGTTCACCGGGTTGATCAACCACGTATGCGAAGTTGCACAACGGCGGCTGGGTGAGTTTTATGAGGGCCGCAAGGTGACACACAGACCGGTGGTGGGCTCCGTCGTCGGGGACGGTAGCGGCGATGGCCTGGATCTCGTATTCGAGGTCGAATCCGCGTCCTGATCAGCATCACTGGGGAGCGAAACCATGACCAGCCAACAGCTCGCACTCGATGAAGCCATGCGTATCAGCGAGATGGCGTTTCTGCCTTGCCAAGTCACAACCGTGGCGGATAACCAGGACGCCAGTTTTTCGTTGCAGATAACCAACGAAACGGGTGATGAGGTTTTTTCCATAGCGCATATCGCGCATTCCCAGTACACCGCCCCGTTGCACCTCGCCGGGCTTTTGGAACATGCACGTTTACAACTCAGCAAGGACGGGATAACGCTGAGCCCATGGTCCATGCCTGCGCAACCAGGCGTCACCGAATGACCGACCTTACCCGCCGAGACTCTGAATGACTCCTTTCGATTGGCAGCGCATCCTGCTGGACAGCATTCCGCCGATGTTCATCGCAGAGGTGGCATTGCGAGCGTTCCTTGCCTTCTGTGCGGTCTTCCTGTTTTTGAAAATCAGCGGACGTCGAGGGATCCGGCAGCTGTCGCTGTTCGAACTGGTGGTGATCCTGACCCTCGGTTCCGCCGCTGGTGACGTGTCTTTCTACGACGACGTACCGCTGCTGCCTGTCGCTGCAGTGTTCGTTACCCTTCTCGCGCTTTATCGGCTCACGGTTTGGGCGTCTGGCCACAGCGAGCGGTTCTCCAACTGGATGGAGGGCAAGCCGGTCACGATCATCAAGGATGGGCTATACGAACTGAACAGCCTGCAAGGATTGAACATTTCATCCGATGAGTTCTTCATGGAGCTGCGTCAGCAAGGCGTCGAGCATCTGGGACAGGTTCGCCTGGGTATCCTTGAAACCGACGGCGATGTGAGCCTTTTTTTCCGCGACGACCATTCCGTAAGCCCCGGATTGCCGGTGCTACCAAAAGAATATCGTCCTGCTTATCGACAGATGCCCTCCAGCGGAATGTACGCCTGTACCCGTTGCGGGTATCCCCAAATGATTGACGAACAGCAACAGGCGACCTGCCCACGTTGTCACAACCAGCGCTGGTGCGTTGCGCTGAGCCATCCGCGCCTACACTGACATGCGGCACGAACCCCCTCCGATGGCGCCGGTCCTTTATAAGGACACCGGCGCGATGCGCCATCCGCGCGGCTGCGCTTTCACTCGCGATTCAGGAGAACATCCATGCTAGGCGACTATTCCTCGATAAACGAACATCTTGAAACCGCTCGTAAGCACGCGGATCACGCCGAGACGAGCGCAGATCCAGCCATTTATCGCGAAGCGATCGACGAGCTGGTAGCGGCGATACGGTTGTTGATGCGTAACAGCCAGGAAAAGGAAAGCTGATCGCGTCATGCGCTGGCTCTTGCCGGGAATGTTGTACCTAAACAAGAGCATTTGCCGGTCTCTGTGCCAGAGCCGAATGATGGTCCAGAGAGGAGTTTCGAATGCTGGTCGATCAGAGCAGTGAGACTCCTCCGGGCTCGGCGGAAGGCATCCGTCCGGTGCCGGCGGACGAGCAACTCGATACCGGAACTCCGTTGTGCCCTCCGCTCCCTGCCGATCTTCACTATGTCGACGACCGCAGCGCCGGTATCAGTCGCCGCGTATTGAGGGGCAAATTCGCGTACTTCTTGCCGAGCGGAGAGCGCATTCGGGATGCGACGGAGATTTCGCGAATCAACAAACTGGCCATCCCTCCTGCGTATACCGATGTCTGGATCTGCCCGGACGCACAAGGCCACATGCAGGCCACCGGTCGCGATGCGCGCGGCCGCAAGCAGTATCGCTATCACGTCCGTTGGCGGGAGATTCGCGACAGCAACAAGTACGAACGCATCCTGGCATTCGGCGCGGCGCTGCCCAAGCTGCGTGCTCGCTTGGAGCAGCACTTGGCTCTGCGTGGAATGCCGCAAGAAAAGGTTATGGCGCTGGTGGTGCAATTGCTCGAATCGACATTGATTCGTGTCGGCAACTCACGGTACGCGCGGGAAAACCGCTCCTATGGGCTGACGACGCTGCGCACGCGCCATGTGGACGTACGCGGCGCGGCAATTCGCTTTCGGTTTCGCGGCAAGAGTGGCGTGGAGCATCAGGTCACTCTGAAGAACCAACGGCTGGCGCGCATCATGCGTCGCTGCATGGAGCTGCCCGGCCAACATCTTTTTCAGTATCTGGACGAGCACGGTCAGCCCCATCAAGTCAGCTCAAGCGACGTGAATCAATTTCTTCAGGAAATGACGGGTGGCGACTTCACCGCCAAGGACTATCGCACCTGGGCAGGCAGCGCGCTGGCCCTGGAACATCTGCGCACCTGCGATTGGCAGCCCGAAGCGGTTGCGCGCCGCAACCTGGTCGAAACGGTCAAGGCAGTGTCCCAGCAACTCGGTAACACGCCGGCGGTTTGTCGACAGTGCTATATCCATCCCGACGTGCTCGATGCCTTCGCTGCTGGCGATCTGGCACAGCTGCCCCGGGCGCGAAAACGTAAGTGGTTGAGTCGCGAAGAAGTCACGCTTCTGAATTTTCTTACCGAGCGCAAACCGGAGTACTACGCGCCTAACGGTAAAGCGTGACCCGGTTGCGCCCCGCCGACTTGGAGGCATAAAGCGCACTGTCAGCCCGCTCGATCAATTGCGCATAGCCATTGGTGGGCTGGCTGAGATCGGCGATGCCAAGGCTGACGGTAAAGTGAATGCGATTTCCTTCGTAAACCACCTCGTGCGCTTCGATGGACTGACGCAGCCTCTCTGCAACGGCGGCCGCGCCATCGCTATCGGTGTCGGGAAGCAGCACCACGAATTCCTCACCGCCGTAACGCCCTGCAATATCGGCGTCCCGCATGCTGTTGCGAATCACGTCGGCTGTCTGCTGAATGACGGCATCGCCCGTCTGATGACCGTAGGTGTCGTTGACTTTCTTGAAGTGGTCGATATCAAACATCACCAGCGCCGCGTTGCGATCGTAACGGCGGTGCCGTGCATATTCCTGACGCAGCATCTCTTCCCAATGACCGCGATTGAACAGGCCGGTCAGGCGATCGGTGCTGGATAAGCGCTGCAACTCGCGATTCGCCGTTTGCAACTGGCGGCGGTTGGTTGCGACATCGGTGACGTCGTAGATGATCAGGCAAATCTGCTCGATTCCTCCACCGAGCCCCTTCAACGGCAGCAGCGTGGTGTTCTGAAACATGAAATCTTCCAGCCCGGTGATCGGCTGGTAATTCTTGAACCGCAACAGATACGGACGCTGCTCCCAAACCGTGAATGACGGCGTACCGAGCGTTGCGACGTTTTCCACCTTGCGCCGGAACCACTTCTCGTCCACTTCCGGGAACAGCTCGAAGAACGATCTTTTTCTCGCTTCTTCGGGTAAGCGTCCGGATCGGTTCTCCATGAAGGTGTTCCATACATCAATGCGGTATTGGCGATCCATTACCACGACACCCACGTCGATGTTCTGAACGATTGCCAGTAACCAGTGAAGTTCGCTCAGACTGTTCGGTTCGGACATGCTCAGTCCATCAGGTAGGCAAGTTTACGGGTCAGCAGCTCGACCGAATCTTCGGTGAACAGCAGCAGCAGGTCGAAATGCACATCGTGAGCTTCGATGCTGTAGCTGATTTCCACCGCAAGGGTATTTTTCCAGCGCTGGCGGTTGACGCTGATGAGCTCGTCGATCGACGCGTGTTGACCCAGCACTTGCGGGTGGCCTTGGGAAAACACCACATCGATCTGTTCGGCAATGCCGCTGAGACAGGAGCTGATCAACAGACTCGACAGATCGAGCAGCATCTCGAGTTCACGGTAGTCTTCGGCGCGCATCAAAAGCGCCATGTCGGCCATTTCCGAGTCATGAAAGATCAGCAGCGCCTCACCGGCGATGCCGCCACCGATATAGCCTTGGCAGACCGCCGTGAGCTTGTCACCCTGAGCCGCATCGGCAAGCGCCATATGCAGTTCGCCGACTTCGAAAATGTTCACATTGGGGACGGGCAACTGAACGAAAACGCCAAGAACCCTTGCCAAGAGCGCTGCCGCACGCCCCATTGCGACGTTCACCACCTCGCGGAAAGCATCACGGAACGGGATCTGTCCGGTCGCCCTTTGGCCAATCGCGGGTATTTCATCGCCTAACAAACCGAAGCCTGCCAGGGTTTGTTGTAGATGCACCGGATCGGCGGGTTTACGTATGAAGGCAAGCGCACCCAATTCAAGCACGCGTCGTACGGCTTCGTCCTGGACGTCCGCCGAGATCACGATGACTTTGCATTCGAGGTGCTCGTCGCGAAGCGCACCAAGCACCTGATAGCCATCCATGTCCGGCATCGTCAGATCGAGCAGCAGCGCGTCGACGCCGCCCTCACGAATGTGTTCGAGCGCCTCGCGTCCGCTCGATACCTGATGAACATCCAGTGGCCAGGCGGCCGGAAGCGCGCGCACCAGTTGCTTACGCGCCAGGCTCGAATCGTCGCAGATCAATAGGGAAACGGCCGGCATGCAGCGCTCGCTCAATGTGGTCAGCCTCCAGAATTCTGAACAGCTTATCTCAGCAAATGAGCGCCGCGACAGTGGCACACAAAGATAATGGCACTTCGCCACAAGGCTGGCGGAAGTGCCCATCGTTTTGACGGTTACGCCTTAATAGTAGGCGTTATCCCGATTGGAGTGATCGGTTACATCACGCACGCCTTTGAGCTCTGGAATCCGCTCCAGCAAGGTCTTTTCGATGCCTTCCTTAAGCGTCACGTCGGCTTGACCACAACCTTGGCAACCGCCACCGAACTGCAGCACAGCCACGCCTTCGTCGACCACGTCGATCAAAGTCACCTGACCGCCGTGGCTGGCAAGCCCCGGGTTGATTTCGGTCTGCAGGTAGTAATTGATGCGCTCGTTCAGCGGGCTGTCTTCGTTAACCATGGGCACCTTGGCATTGGGTGCCTTGATAGTCAGCTGGCCGCCCATGCGATCAGTGGCGTAATCCACCAGCGCGTCTTCCAGAAACGGCTCGCTGACGCCATCGATCCAGGCCGTGAAGCGCTTTAGCGCGATCGCCACGTCATCCGGCTTTTCTTCCCCTGGCTTGCAATAAGCGATGCAGGTTTCGGCGTATGGCGTACCGGGCTGAGTGATGAAGACCCGGATGCCAATCCCGGTGGTGTTCTGCTTTTCGAGCAGCTCGGCCAGGTAATCGTGTGCAGCTTCGGTAATGGTAATGGCGCTCATGGGAACTCCTCTCATACATGTGCGGCAGTGTACGCCAACCCATGTGTAGGATAAAAGTCCTAGTATTTTAGTAGGAATTGGCGATCATCGCGATCTATCGGCGTGTGTTCACGTCTCGGTGCAATGCCATTCCTATATCGGACGACTCGGTGATTAGGCTGGGTTGAAGCCCATGCGTTCAGTCTGGACCAACATGAGCAGAACTCATTCAAACTGGCGAACGCTCAAAAAGCGTGCAGCTTTGTTATCATTCCCGGTCCCGTAATCAGCTCCCAGGTAGTTCCCATGTTCGACCGCAACGCCCGTCTCCAGGCACTTCATCAGGCGCTCAAGGAGCGCATCCTGATTCTCGACGGCGGCATGGGCACCATGATCCAGAGCTACAAACTGGAGGAGTCCGACTACCGCGGCGAACGCTTCGCCGATTGGCCACAGGATCTCAAGGGCAACAATGACCTGTTGATCCTCACTCGACCGGACGCCATCAGCGCAATCGAAAAGGCCTACTTCGACGCCGGCGCGGATATCGTCGAGACCAATACCTTCAACGCCACCCGTGTCTCACAGGCCGATTACGGCATGGAAGAATTGGTCTACGAGCTGAACGTCGAAGGCGCCCGCCTCGCCCGCCAGGCTGCCGATGCCAAGACGGTGGAGACACCGGACAAGCCTCGCTTTGTCGCTGGCGTGCTCGGTCCGACCAGCCGCACTTGCTCGCTTTCCCCGGACGTGAACAACCCCGGTTACCGCAACGTCACCTTCGACGAGCTGGTGGAGAACTACACCGAAGCCACTCGCGGCCTGATCGAAGGCGGTTCGGATCTGATCCTGATCGAGACTATCTTCGACACACTCAACGCCAAAGCGGCGATCTTCGCTGTGCAGGGGGTATTCGAGGAGATTGGCTTCGAGCTGCCGATCATGATCTCCGGCACCATCACCGACGCTTCCGGCCGCACGCTATCCGGGCAGACCACCGAGGCCTTCTGGAACTCCGTACGCCACGCCAATCCAATCTCCGTCGGGCTGAACTGTGCGTTGGGCGCCAAAGAGCTGCGACCTTATCTGGAAGAGCTGTCGAACAAGGCTGAGACCCACGTTTCCGCGCACCCCAACGCCGGCTTGCCGAACGCCTTCGGTGAATACGATGAAAGCCCCGAGGAAATGGCACGGGTCGTCGAGGAATTCGCCTCCAGCGGTTTCCTCAATATCGTTGGCGGTTGCTGTGGCACCACCCCGGCGCACATCGAGACGATCGCCAAGGCCGTCGCCGGGCACGCGCCGCGAGCTATTCCAGACATTCCCAAAGCCTGCCGCCTCTCCGGTCTCGAGCCCTTCACCATCGATCGCAGCTCGCTGTTCGTCAACGTCGGCGAGCGGACGAACATTACCGGTTCCGCCCGTTTTGCCCGCCTGATTCGTGAAGACAACTACACCGAGGCACTGGAAGTCGCCCTGCAGCAGGTGGAAGCCGGCGCGCAGGTAATCGACATCAACATGGACGAAGGCATGCTGGATTCGAAGAAGGCCATGGTGACCTTCCTCAATCTGATCGCCGGCGAGCCGGACATTTCCCGCGTACCGATCATGATCGACTCCTCCAAGTGGGAAGTGATCGAGGCCGGCCTGAAATGCATCCAGGGCAAGGGCATCGTCAACTCGATTTCCATGAAGGAAGGCGTTGAGCAGTTCAAGGAACACGCCAAGTTGTGCAAACGCTACGGCGCCGCCGTGGTGGTCATGGCTTTCGACGAAGCCGGCCAGGCCGATACCGCCGCGCGCAAGAAGGAAATCTGCCAGCGCAGCTACGACATTCTGGTCAATGAAGTGGGCTTCCCGCCGGAAGACATCATCTTCGACCCGAACATCTTCGCCATCGCCACCGGTATCGAGGAACACAACAACTACGCCGTGGACTTCATCGAAGCCTGCGCCTTCATCCGTGACAACCTCCCGCACGCGCTTACGTCGGGCGGGGTGTCCAACGTGTCGTTCTCGTTCCGTGGCAACAATCCGGTGCGCGAGGCGATCCACTCGGTATTCCTCTATTACGCCATCCAGAACGGCCTGACCATGGGCATCGTCAACGCCGGCCAGCTGGAAATCTACGACGAGATTCCGAAGGTACTTCGCGATGCGGTCGAGGACGTGGTGCTCAACCGCACGTCCAACGGCACCGAAGCGCTACTGACCATTGCCGACGAATTCAAGGGTGATGGCAGCGTCAAGGAAGCGGAAACCGAGGAATGGCGTAGCTATAGCGTCGAGAAGCGCTTGGAACATGCGCTGGTCAAGGGCATCACCACGCACATCGTCCAGGACACCGAGGAGTGCCGCCAACGGTGCACGCGCCCCATCGAGGTGATCGAAGGCCCGTTGATGAGCGGCATGAACGTAGTCGGCGACCTGTTCGGTTCAGGGAAGATGTTCCTGCCACAGGTAGTCAAATCGGCTCGTGTGATGAAGCAGGCAGTCGCGCACCTGATCCCCTTTATCGAAGCCGAAAAAGGCGACAAGCCGGAAGCCAAAGGAAAGATTCTCATGGCCACGGTCAAGGGCGACGTGCATGACATTGGCAAGAACATCGTCGGCGTAGTGCTCGGTTGCAATGGCTACGACGTGGTCGATATGGGCGTAATGGTCCCCGCGGAGAAAATCCTGCAGACCGCTATTGCCGAGAAGTGCGACATCGTCGGTCTGTCCGGCCTGATTACGCCGTCGCTGGACGAAATGGTGCATGTCGCGCGGGAAATGCAGCGTCAAGGCTTCAACCTGCCGCTGATGATCGGCGGCGCGACGACGTCAAAAGCGCACACAGCGGTGAAGATCGACCCCCACTACAAGAACGATGCAGTGGTCTATGTCACCGATGCCTCGCGTGCGGTAGGCGTCGCGACGACGTTGTTGTCGAAAGAGCTGAAGCCCGCCTTCGCCACGAAAACCCGTGAAGAATACGCGATGATCCGCGAGCGCACCGCCAACCGCAGCGCCCGCACCGAACGCCTGACCTACGCCAACGCGATCGCCGCCAAACCCCAGTTCGATTGGAGCGACTATTCGCCGGTCAAACCGACCTTCGTAGGTCGAAAGGTGCTGGAAGACATCGACCTTCGCACCCTGGTCGACTACATCGACTGGACGCCGTTCTTCATCGCCTGGGATCTGGCCGGCAAATACCCACGCATCCTCGAGGACGAGGTCGTGGGTGAAGCCGCTACCGCGCTATTTGGCGATGCGCAGGCGATCCTCAACAAGCTGATCGATGAAAAGCTGATCAAGGCTCGCGCCGTGTTCGGCTTCTGGCCCGCCAATCAGGTCGATGAAGACGATGTTGAAGTTTTTACCGAGAACGGTGAAGCCCTGGCCACCCTGCACCATCTGCGTCAGCAGACGGTGAAAACCGACGGCAAGCCGAACTTCTCTCTGGCCGATTTCGTCGCCCCGAAAGGCAGTGGCGTGACCGACTATATTGGCGGCTTCATCACCACCGCCGGTATCGGCGCCGAAGAAGTCGCCAAGGCCTATCAAGATGCCGGCGACGACTACAACTCGATCATGGTGAAAGCGCTCGCCGATCGCCTGGCCGAAGCCTGCGCCGAATGGCTGCATGAGCAGGTGCGCAAATCCTGGTGGGGCTATGCGCCCGAAGAGCAGCTGAGCAACGAAGAACTCATCAAGGAGCAGTACAAAGGCATCCGCCCTGCCCCTGGCTATCCGGCCTGCCCCGACCACACCGAGAAAGCCGCGCTGTTCGAACTGCTCGATGCCGATGGCGTCAGCCAGGTTACCCTGACCGAACATTTCGCGATGTTCCCGACGGCGGCCGTCAGCGGTTGGTATTTCGCCCATCCGCAGGCGCAGTACTTCGCGGTCGGTAAGATCGACAAGGACCAGGCCGAGAGCTACAGCAAACGCAAGGGTCAGGAGCTAGCCGTGACCGAGCGCTGGTTGATGCCTAACCTGGGGTATGACAGCTGAATTCAGAACACGAGAGCGAGACCCGTGACATGTCGTCAGAACCAACACTGACTTTTGCCGAACTGGAAGACGCCCACCGCTGGGCCGATGGCGGTCTGGATTATGCCGCCTGGATTTGTCGCAAGTCCGGCAAGGTCTATTTGCGTGATGAATCAGGCGAAACCGACCTGGATGCACCTCTGCCCGAGAATATCGATGACGAGGCGTTGTATATCCAGGTCCCGAACGCCCGTGACCTGGACTTGGGCATTGCGCTGGTATTCGACTTCACCGCGCAATGCATGCCGGGTGCTTACGACGAAGTGCGCCAGATGTTTCGCAAACGCGGGGCCTATGGTCGATTCCGCTCGCTGGTCGAACGCAACGGATCATTGCAAGCGTGGTATGAATTCCAGGAGCAGGCGACGACCGAGGCTTTGCGTGACTGGGCCACCGAGAATGGTTTCGAAGTAACCGACTGAGGCACTGGACCTGAATTGCTCATGAACGAAACCCTTTACCTCCTCGACCAGCTCGAAACCGCCGACATGCTCGAAATCGACGGGCTGCACGCATTTGAATTCAGCCTCAACGACGAACTCCTGGATCGCGCCGAAGCGGCGGCCCTCGCTGACGAATCATTCTCCAGCGAAGAAGTGGTGCTGTGGATCGAGTCGCTGGACGGACGCGAAAGGCGCCGGTGGCAATTCAGCTACAACACCGTGATGGAAGCGCAATACAACACCGAAGATGACAGCTGGTTGTTGGGGGATTCTCCGCATCGGCTCAGATGCCTGGGCGCGATCAGCGCCAGCACTGAAGACGAGTAATCGTACGGGCGCTCCGAATCGGTTCAGCTACCGTGCATGTATCCACTCTCAGAGCGAAGGCAAACCATGCGACCGGAAATACTGCGAGCCGAACCTGCTGATATCGATGGCATTGCCCGACTATTCGATGCCTATCGGACGTTCTACGGCCAACCTTCGGATCTCGCGCTGGCCAGCGACTTCCTTGCCGAACGCATCCGTCATGAGGAGTCGGTGATTTTTTACGCACGGGACGCAGCAGAACGCTATCTGGGCTTCACTCAGCTCTACCCCGTCTTCTCGTCCATCTCCGCGCAACGCTCGTGGATTTTGAATGATCTCTATGTCGCCGAAAGCGCCCGGGGCTGCGGCGTCGGGCGGTTGCTGATGAACCGCGCCCGAGAACATGCGCTAGCCACCGGTGCCACGGGGCTGCCGCTTGAAACAGCCAAGTCCAATACCACCGCCCAACGTCTCTACGAGTCGTTGGGCTATGTCCGAAACGACGAGTTTTACAGCTATTTTCGCGATCTGAGCGATGGCTGATTTACTCGGACACCCTTCGGTCAGTCAGAAAGCGCCACACGGCTTGCCGATGGTTAAGAGCGATACCGAGAATTCCAGACATAGCAGTTGCAGTCTTTCGGCCTGTCCGGACGGAGCCTGCTGGCCAAATAGCCGCAACCGAGGAGCTTAATGACCATCCACGAATGTAATTCGATTGAAGACGTCCGCAACAATATCGATCGTATCGACCGAAAGATCGTCACGCTACTAGCCGAACGCGGCAGCTACGTGAAGCGCGCCGCGGCGTTCAAAAAGACTACCGGTGATGTAAGAGCGCCCCAGCGCGTCGAACAGGTGCTTGCCAAGGTCAAGGCGCTGGCAGCGGAGCTGCATGCCGACCCGATGGTTACCGAGCACGTTTATCGAGCCATGATCGCTGGTTTCATTGAGATGGAGCTGGCAGAACATCACCGCATCGCCTGAGTTATCGAAGTCATTCATGGTCGGCACCGTTCCGTAGCAACAGAGCGATGGCAAGCACGACCATCAAGCTCCCCGGCAACCAGTGCCAGCCGATTCGCTGCGGCTGCTCAACGAACAGCAGCACCATCGATACGAACGGGACCAAGTAGCTGTACGCGGTGACCGCGCCCGGTGTCAGCACGGCCGTGGCCCGCTGCTGCAGGAAAAAGGTCATGCCGCTCGAGAACACGCCTAGATAAATCACCAGAGCCGTATCCTTCAAGTCCATCCGCATCAATGCCGTTGGCTGCTCCCAGATCAGCCCCAGGATGCCGATCAGAATCGCACCCATGAACAGGCTCCAGAAGGTCCTCAACCCTGCCTGCCTGGCCAGCACGCCGCGTTGCATACCCCACTTGCTCAATACCGGATACAACGCCGAGGCGATGCAGCCAAAGAAGAATGCCAGCTCGCCCAAGCCGAATTTCAGCTCGGACAGATCGCCATTGCTCTCGGCGACTGCAAGACCGAGGGCACCGAACGCACCCAACGCCAGGATTGCCAGTAGCCGCCCCGCGGCCTGCTCGACACCCAGGCCGCGACCAATGCAGTAGGCCAGCAGCGGCACACTGACGAATAGCGTGGCCATCGACAACGCACTGACACTATGCGCAGCCCAGAACATCGTGCCGAAGAAGCCAGCCAGACTCAGGCCCATCAGCGCGTACAGCAACAGCCCCGGAAGGCTCGGCCAGCGTTCTTCCTGTCGCCACAGCAACGGGAGCAAAGCCAACGTCGCAATGCTGAAGCGCATGGAGGTCAGCAACAGCGGCGGCAGCCCTTCGCTCATCAGGCCTACCGCGGGAAAGGACAGGCCGACGAACAATGCCCAGAGCACCATGCCCAGATGTGCACCGGTAACGCCACGGAGTGTGTTATTCATCGCCCTGTTCCTCCAGTGCCAGCAGCAGAGCGCGTAGCCCTTCCGTCAAGGCCCGTTTCTGTTCCGGATCGAGCGGTGCCTGCGCGCGGTGCAGGATAGTCAGGTACTCATCGAGACAGCCGAGCAGCACAGCCTGGCCTTCATCGCTGAGACGTATCAGAAGACTGCGACGGTCTGCCGGATTGGCGACTCGCTGGATCAGCCCCGCAGCTTCAAGGCGATCGAGCCGATTGGTCATCGCTCCAGAACTGAGTACCACGGCGTGACGAAGCGCATTGGGCGTCAGCCCCTCGGGCTGGCCGGCACGGTAGAGCGTCGCGAGCAGATCGAACTCGCCATCGTGCAGACCATGCGTGCGGAACACGGCGGCAATGTTGCGGTTGAGGTATTTGGAAAGCCTGAATACGCGCGTGAATATCGCCATCGGCGATACATCGCTTTCAGGACGCCTGTCGTGCCATTGGGCAAGCACGCCGTCGACATGATCGCCTGTCTTGAACTGACGCATATTTAGCTCCATAGAAAGAATCTTTACATAAAGCTAAATAGGCAAAGCTCGGAACGCAAGCGATAACACCGCATATGAGAACGGGGCGACGAATGACACAGGATCGACTAGAGCAACAGCGCGCAGCCAGTGCGCGCGTCGGCTACTTAAAGGGGGGGCTATTTGAGCGCGGAGGGCGAATTCCGAACGATCTTGATCGAATGCGTGAGCGCCGGCTTGCGGGTAACGCTGATGGCCCTGCGCGTCACCGTGTCGATAGTGATGTTCCAGAACCCCGTATTGGGCACCCTTATCTTCGCCGGGAACTTGTCGAACGCACCGCCGTGATAGGTATGCCGGCCGCCATTTCTGAAACTGCGGAAGTTCTTGTCGTTCATCAAACGGATATTGCAGGGCTGCGAACACTCGATGACCACGAAGTCGTCTTCGTTGAGGTGTTCGCGCTGGTGAATGAACTTCATGTACCGCTCCGGACCGTGTGGCTGGCAAAGGCGCAGATTACCATGGCCGCTTCCACGGCTGGGTGAGCCAGCGCGGGCTCGCATTGGCCCACTACAACTCTGTCTTGGCATTTCCACTGTTCTTTGCCACGACGGCGCCTGCACAATCGGCTCTGGTGCACAGCGCCTGCCATCAATGCCCGCTGATCAAGGAACCCGCGCATGTCTGCGGCAAGCTTTTCCGTCGATGCCACATCGTCCATTGCGCGTCGCGCCACCCGCGTCGGCTTTTTCATGGCGGGGTTCGGCTTGTCCGTCTGGGCACCGCTGGTGCCGTACGTGCGTGAGCGCATCGAAATGAGCGATGCGCTCTTCGGCACGTTGTTACTGTGCATCGGTATTGGTTCGCTGACCTGGATGCCACTGTCCGGGCTGCTTGTGACGCGGTACGGGATTCGTCCGGTCGTGCTGTCCAGCGTGGCGTCATTACTGGTCGCGCTGAGCGGCATGGCCATGACCGAATCGATCTGGCTGCTTGCGCTGGCGCTGTTCTTTTTCGGCGGTAGCCTCGGCGTCATCGATGTGGTGTTGAACATTCAAGGCGTAATGATCGAGCGCGACACGGGCAAGCGGCATATGTCGAACTTTCACGGCATGTTCAGCCTGGGCTCGATCTGCGGTGCGCTGGCACTCACCGTCGCGCTGACGCTGGGGCTCGCACCGCTAACCGGCACACTACTGATGGTTGCCGTCATCGCATTGGCGAACCTTGTCGTGACGCCTGGATTTCTGCGAGACAAAGCACCGGCCGGCGGAGTCGCCTTCATACGCCCCACCGGCATGGTGCTGCTGGTCGGCGCCCTGTGCTTCGTCGTCTATCTGGCCGAGGGCGCGATACTGGATTGGAGCGCGCTGTACCTGACCGAGCAGAAGGCGCTCGAAACCGCCAAGGGCGGGCTGGGCTACGCGAGCTTCGCATTAATGGTCACCATCGGCCGTTTCGCCGGCGGCCCTATCGTGAATGCGCTGGGAACAGCGCGAGTGATTGGTTTTGGAGGCCTGTTGGCAGCGGCAGGCATCGCTTTGTCCATCGTGACCGAGCACTGGGCGCTTGCGCTCATCGGTTATGGCCTGTGTGGCCTCGGCTGCGCCAATGTCTCGCCCGTGCTGATCTCCTCGCTGAGCAGGCAGAACAGCATGCCGGTGCATCAGGCCATCACGGCCGCGACCACTATCGGTTTCGCTGGGGTGCTTGCCGGACCTGCTGTTATCGGACTCATCGCTCACTATGGGTCACTGACCCTCGCCTTTGGCCTTCTTGCGGTGTTGTTAGCCAGCCTTGTGTTGGGTAGTCGCCGCTTCGGCGAATGATTGACTGGACGCGGACAGCGATTTTCTTCCGCATTCACTGCAGACCCGCTTGCGCCCTTTGACTAGAATGCGCGCCCTATGCGCATCCACGATATTCACCAACAGCTTGCCGAGATCGGCGCCAAACCCGTCCACATTGGTCGGATCACGCGTGCCTGGCTCAATGGGCAGGCGCTGGACATCGGCACCCGGCATCAGAAATCCGAAGACTTCCTGCCGCTATCGGTACGTAACGGCCTGCCCGCCGTCAGCGAAACCATTGAAAGGCTGGCCCGACTGCGCTCCGAGCATCCCGGAGATGACGGTTCTGCCCGCTTGTTGGTGGAGTTAGCGGACGGGCAGATGGTGGAAAGCGTTCTCTTGCCTCGCGAGGGTCTGTGCGTCTCGAGCCAAGTCGGATGCGCGGTCGGCTGCGTGTTCTGCATGACGGGCAAAAGCGGCCTGCTGCGCCAGTTAGGCAGTGCCGAGATCGTCGCCCAGGTGGCCCTTGCGCGGCGCTTTCGCCCGGTAAAAAAAGTCGTGTTCATGGGCATGGGTGAGCCGGCACATAACCTTGATAACGTGCTGGAGGCGATCGACCTGCTGGGCACCGATGGCGGTATCGGCCACAAGAACCTGGTGTTTTCCACCGTAGGCGATCCACGCGTATTCGAGCGTTTGCCCCAGCAAAGGATACGACCCGCGCTGGCGCTATCACTGCACAGCACCGATGCGACGCTGCGGCGTGAGCTGCTGCCCCGCGCGCCGGTATTCGATCCTGCCGAGCTGGTCGAACTGGGCGAGGCCTATGCTCGTCTGGTCGATTACCCGATTCAGTATCAGTGGACCTTGCTCAAAGGCATCAATGACAGCCAGGAGGAAATGGACGGCATCATCCGGCTGCTCAAGGGGAAGTTCGCAATCATGAATGTGATTCCCTATAACAGCCTCGACGACGATGAATTCCAGCGCCCCACCGCCGATCGCATCCATCAGATCATGCGCTACCTGCACCAGAACGGCGTCTTGACCAAAGTACGCAACTCGGCGGGCCAAGATATCGATGGCGGCTGCGGGCAACTGCGCGCACGCGCCGAGCAGGTTATCCGTAAGCGGCAAGAAACGACGGAAAGGCCCGTACCACAGGGCTGACGGAACGCCAAAGCTTCTTCAGTGTCGTAGCGCACTGACCCGCTGCCGCCTTGGCAGCAATACCTTTCTTTCGCCGCGACAGTCAGCTCGCACGGGAACCGCATGCACACACTGGCACAACTGAAAAACGGTGAGCTCGCAGGTGCCACACGGCTGGATCTGTCGGAACAGCTTGAAACCTTTCCCAGTGAGATCTTCGATCTGGCCGACAGCCTGGAAGTGCTCAACCTTTCGGGCAACCGACTCAGCAGCCTGCCGCCTGATCTATGGCGGCTACGCAAGCTGCGCATCCTGTTTTGCTCGGACAATGCGTTTACAGAGGTCCCGGCTGCGCTCGGCAAGTGCCTCGATCTAGAGATGATCGGTTTCAAGGCCAACCGCATCCGACGCCTGCCAGCCGAGGCGCTGCCACCCAAGCTCCGCTGGCTGATCCTCACCGACAACCAGCTCGAGTCCCTACCCGATGAGATAGGTCGCTGTATGCGGCTGCAGAAGCTGATGCTCGCCGGTAATCAACTGCAAACACTGCCCGAAGGCCTATCCCGCTGTCGCAATCTGGAACTGCTGCGCATTGCCGCGAACCGCCTGCCTGCCCTGCCCGACTGGCTGCTGAGCATGCCCCGGCTCACCTGGCTCGCCTTTGCCGGCAACCCATTCAGCGACGCGATCGAAGCAGAGGCGCTGGCGCAACATCCGCTGCCGCCGATCGACCGTGACGAAGTCACATTAGGTGAAGTGCTCGGTCAGGGTGCGTCCGGCGTCATCCATCGGGCCAATTGGCGATACGGCGGCCAAGCGCCACGAGCCATGGCGGTCAAGCTTTTCAAGGGGAATGTAACCAGCGATGGGTTGCCGCATAGCGAGATGGCCGCCTGCATAGCTGCCGCTGAGCATCAAGGTCTGATCGGTATCGCCGGACCGCTGGCCGAGGGTGTCGATATGCTTCCTGGCTTGCTGATGGAGCTCATCGCGCCGTCCTACCAGCCACTGGCCGGGCCGCCATCACTCGCTAGTTGCACCCGCGATTGTTATGAAGCGGGCCGACGTTTTTCCGTCAGGCAGGTGCTGCACATCGCAACTGGCGTGGCCTCGGTGGTCAGCCACCTACATCAACGCGGCATTCTTCATGGTGATCTTTATGGCCATAACCTGTTGGTCGACCCAAACGGGAATGCCTTGCTGAGCGACTTCGGCGCGGCGTCCTTCTATGCACCGCAGAGCGATCGAGGCCGCTCTCTCGAACGGCTCGAAGTGCGGGCGTTCGGCTGCTTGCTGGAAGAATTGCTGGAGCGCTGTGGCGACAATAACCACTGGCAGGCTCAACGGCTTCACACGCTGCAGAGCCGATGCGCTCTCAGTCCCGCACAAAGGCCATGCTTCATGGAGCTGGCGCATGAACTAGATAAAATCAGCCAGACAGATTCCATTCCGGCCAGCTAGTTGCATAAGGTTGCGTCTATCTCTGTAACGACGGCAACCTGACGCTATGCTTCCTTCCGATTCCGACAATGTGAGCTCCGCCCGATACCCGGCCACTGAAGACGCCTCTGCGCTGAAGCATGACCCGTTCATCGTCGGCCTGAAGCAGCGCCTGCCCGAAGCGCTTCGCGAGAGTTTTACCGAACAGCAACTGCTAGGTCTTCGTAGCGCCTTCGCCACACGCTCCTGGGCGCGACACAAGGTCGACCTGCGCGGCACTTTCAGCATCTGGAACAACCAGTACTATTTCGTGCTGGTGGGCGGACGTAACAAGCGCGGGCTAACACGGAGCCAACGCAACCTTTCATTGGCGACCAAGGCCATTGCGATCACCCTGTTCCTTTTCTTTTCGATACTGGTGGGCTTGGTCGTGCTGTACTTAATCAAGTCGGCACTCGGTATCGACCTACTGCCCAATCACTCCCTTGGCCTTTGGGACTGGTTCAAGGGAAGCTGATTCCGAACCCGCGTTTCGCCGTGGCGGCCCGCATCGCTGAATACTGACCTAGACTCTTGCACAGTCAACGCAGTGAGGCGTCTATGAATAACGACCAAGAGCGCAAACCCCTGACCCTGCGGCAAATGCTGCAAAGCGTCCTTGCCGGAGCACTGGGGGTGCAAAGCGGCAAGAATCGCGCTCGTGACTTCAATCACGGTAAACCCAGCCACTTCATCTTGTTGGGTCTGGGTTTTACTGCGGCCTTCGTCCTGGTGATTCTCGGCGTGGTGAAACTGGTGCTTTATCTCGTTGGGCTTTAAGCACTGTTGCTCATTGATGGCTGACCCAGAAAATCGCCGTTGCCACCGCCAGAAGAATCAGAACGAAAATGGCGGTAGCGTCTACCCTGCTGTCGCTACCACGCTGGTTGGAAGGCTCCGACATGGCTGTTCCCCTTGTTGTTAAGAGCTCGTCTTGCTTGCAGTTAAGACCACGCAAGCGAGGCACTCAAGGTAAGGGGTTTAAATGCTCAAAAAGCAGCGTTTCGTTCTAAACATATTCCCAAACATCACTTTTGCGTATAACCGCTAACTGGTATCTTGCCGCCTCCCTGATGGGTGCGCGGCCGTGCGCGCGACAAGCTGTAGACAGCCTGAACAGGACTCTCAATGTACGTTTACGACCAGTACGATCATCAGATCGTCAAAGAACGCGTCAACCAGTTCCGCGAACAGACCCGCCGCTACCTGGCCGGCGAGCTGACTGATCCCGAATTCCTGCCGCTGCGCCTGCAGAATGGCCTGTATATCCAGCGTTACGCACCAATGCTGCGCATCGCGGTGCCCTACGGCCTGCTCTCCTCGACGCAGGTTCGCAAGCTGGCCGAAATCACGCGTCAGTACGACAAGGGCTACGCCCACATCAGTACCCGGACCAACGTGCAGCTGAATTGGCCAGACCTCGAAGACGTACCGGAGATTCTTGCCGAGCTGGCCACGGTGCAGATGCACTCTATCCAGACCAGCGGCAACTGCATCCGCAACACCACCACCGACCAGTTCGCCGGTGTGGCCAAGGACGAGCTGATCGATCCGCGTCCCTGGTGCGAGATCATCCGTCAGTGGTCAACTTTCCACCCCGAATTCGTGCGTTTGCCGCGCAAGTTCAAGATTGCCATCAATGGTGCCGTGAGCGACCGGGCAGCCATCGGCGTGCACGATATCGGCCTTGAGGCGGTGAAGAACGCCGAAGGCGAGCTGGGCTTCCGCGTCGCCGTTGGTGGCGGTCTGGGCCGTACGCCCATCGTCGGCAGCTTCATCAATGAATTCCTGCCCTGGAAGCACCTGCTGACCTACCTCGAAGCCATTCTGCGTGTGTACAACCGCTATGGCCGCCGCGACAACAAGTTCAAGGCGCGTATCAAGATCCTGGTCAAGGCGTTGACGCCGGAAGTCTTCGCCGAACGGGTCAATGCCGAGTGGGAACACCTCAAGAACGGCCCCAGCACCCTGACCGACGCTGAAGTCCAGCGGGTTGCCCAGTATTTTGTCGACCCCGCCTACAAGGCGCTGGAAGATCAGGACGAAGCCCTCCACCAGCTGGATGCGGAAAATCCCGGTTTCGCTCGTTGGCGCGAGCGAAACGTTGTGGCACATAAAAAGCCCGGTTATGCCGCGGTGACCTTGTCGTTGAAAAGCACCGGTGTTGCGCCCGGCGACGTTACCGACAAGCAACTGGACATGATCGCCGACCTCGCCGACCACTACAGCTTCGGCGAAGTACGCAACTCCCACGAGCAGAACATGATCCTTGCCGACGTCGAGCAATCGCGTCTGTTCGAGCTCTGGCATGAGTTGCGCGAGCTGGGCGTCGCCACGCCAAACATCGGCCTGCTGACCGACATCATCTGCTGCCCCGGTGGCGACTTTTGCTCGCTGGCCAACGCCAAGTCGATTCCGATCGCCGAAGCCATTCAGCGTCGTTTCGATGACCTGGACTACCTGTTCGACATCGGTGACCTGGACCTGAACATTTCCGGCTGCATGAACGCCTGTGGCCACCACCACGTCGGCCATATCGGCATCCTCGGCGTCGACAAGAAAGGCGCGGAGTTCTATCAGGTTTCCATCGGCGGCAGCTCGGGCCGCGACACCACTCTGGGTCAGATCCTCGGCCCGTCGTTCGCCCAGGACGACATGCCCGACGTTATCGAAAAGATCATTGGCGTCTACGTGGAGCAACGTAACGAAGATGAACAGTTTCTCGACACCTTCCGCCGCATCGGCATCGATCCTTTCAAGGGGCGCGTCTATGCAGCGAATCATTAAGCACGATCAGGTCGTCGACGAGACCTGGCACCTGCTGCCCACTGACGTCGCACTGACGGATGTGCCTAACAGCGACGACGTGATCGTGCCGATGCGACTGTGGAACGATCATGCCCATGCGCTCAAAGTGCGTGATGGCGGCCTGGGCATCTGGCTGGAAGCAGACGAGGCAATCGAAGACATCGTCAACGATCTCGAACACTTCCAGGTCGTGGCGCTGAACTTCCCGGTTTTCACCGACGGCCGACATTTCTCCAGCGCACGCCTGCTGCGCGAGCGCTACGGCTACAAGGGCGAGATCCGCGCCATCGGCGACGTGCTGCGCGATCAGCTGTTCCTCATGCGCCGCTGCGGCTTCGATGCCTACGCCGTGCGCCCGGACCGCGATCCCTATGATGCGCTGGAAGGTTTGAAGGATTTTTCGGTGATGTATCAATCCGCGGTGGATGAGCCGCTGCCGCTGTTTCGCCGCCGGCAAGGCTGATGCAACTGGAGCTGTAAAAAACCCCGCCCTTTCAGACTGTGTGAAAACCTAGCAGTCTGAGGCCGAGGTGGAGACAATGCCCGTATCGACCGATATGGGCATTGTCGTTTATGGGCTACATCCAGGGCGAAGGCCGCCAGCAGAGCAGCCTGTTTCCTCTGACGCTGGAGGAGTTGGTTCCAGAAGATCACCTGGTACGGTGATCGAAGCCTACGTGGCGAGGCTGGATCTACAGGCTCTTGGCTTCAGCAAGGCGCAGCCAAGCCGAACGGGGCGGCCGGCCTACGACCCGGCTGACCTGCTCAAGCTTTACCTATATGGCTACTTCCAGCGTATCCGCTCCTCGCGGCGGCTGAAGGCCGAGTGCCAGCGCAATATTGAGGTGATGTGGCTGCTGGGACGGCTGGCGCCGGACTTCAAGACCATTGCCGACTTCCGCAAGGACAACAGCCAAGCCTTCCAGGCCACCTGCCGGGCGTTCGTGCAGTTCTGCCGCCGGTCGGGCTGATTGCCGGTGAGTTGGTCGCCATCGACAGCAGCAAATTCCAGGCAGTTGCTTCCAGTCGCAAGCACCTGAGCCTCAAGCAACTCAAGCGCCAGCAGGAAAAGCTGGAGCGACAAGGCTGAAGCTGGCGAGGCGATCGATCGCGCGGCGGTCAAAGCGGCTTTGCAACAGCTGCAAGGCAAGCACACCGACAACCAGACCTGTCAGGCATTGCTACAAGCGCAGGGATTGGAACAATTCGTCGTGGGCGAGGCGGATGCCAAGATGATGCGCACCCACCTGGGGTCGCGGGTGGCCTACAACGTACAGAGCGCCGTGGATACCGAGCGCTGCCTGATCCTGCATCACGAGGTGACGCAGGACGGGGGCGATAACCAACAGTTGGAACCGATGGCCAAGGCCAACCAAACCGTGCTGCAGCAGGACCGGCTGGAAGTGATCGCCGATGCCGGTTACTCCAATGGCGCCCAGTTCCAGGCGTGCGAAGAGGCCGGAATCACCGCCTACGTACCGCCCAATCGCGCGGCCAACAGCCAGGGTGACGGCCAGCATTTCGATCGCAGCGCGTTCATTTACGACGCGCAGCATGATCACTACCACTACCCGGCAGGGCAGGTGCTGGCGCTCAAACAGCTCAACCGAGGGCACCGGCTCTACGCGGCCAATGCACAAAGACTGTGCGGCCTGCCCGCTGAAATCGCAGTGCACCCAAGCCAGGCAGCGCTATCTGATGCGCCATGCCCATGAGGATGCGTTCGAGCGCATGGAGCAACGCCTCGATACCCACCCGGACATGATGAGCAGACGTCGCTCGACGGTCGAACACCTCTTCGGCAATCTCAAGCAATGGCTGTTCGGCAACGGTCGCTTCTTGTTGCGCCAGTTGGCCGGGGCGCGAACAGAAACGGCCTTGGCTGTGCAGGCTTACAACCTCAAGCGCGCAATCAACGTACTCGGCGCCCGCCGCATGATCGAACTGCTGGCCTGAACGCCAGCATTTCCATGTTTATTTCTCCATAAACACCAACGCCCCGATATGAGTCGGGGCGTTGGTCGTTACCGTTGCCTATGCAGGCTGTTTTTCACACAGTCTGCTTCGGCGGGTTTTTTGTCATTGATACATCCAAAAGTTGGGATGCTCGATTGGGGTGACTTCGACCGGCTGTTTCCTGCCGAAGGTTTCCATGATTTTTTCCGCCAGTACTTTCATGACCGATTACCTTTTGCGTTGAAGTGGCGCTAGCTTCTCCTAGACGATCACCGCAACGAAATCGGTTCTGGCTATACGGCTAATAGCGCACTCAATCTAGCCGCACCAACATCCGTCCTGTCTGCTGGCCCGCCAGAATCCGTTCGATCGCCTGCGGCAGCTCTTCTAGCGGAATTTCCTGCACCAGATCATTCAGGTTCGCCAGCTTCCATTCGGTCGACAATTTGTTCCACATCGAAGCCTTTACGCTTAGCGGAATCTCGACCGAGTCGATGCCAAGCAGATTTACGCCGCGAAGAATGAAGGGCAGCACGTTGGCCTGAAAATTCGTTCCGGCGGTCAGCCCGCAACACGCGACACTGGCTCCCCGCTGCAAGGACTTGATGACATTGAACAATATATCGCCGCCGACGGTATCGACAGCGCCTGCCCACTGCTCTTTGAGTAACGGCTTTTCCGTGCCGGATTGCAGTGCCCTGCGCTCGATCACTTGCGTGGCGCCAAGGCTGGTCAAGAACGGCTTCTGTTCGAGCTTGCCGGTCACCGCCGCCACGTTGTGGCCAAGACGGGACAGCAAAGCCACCGCGATACTGCCAACTCCACCGGTCGCGCCAGTTACCAGGACGGGTGCGGCGCCCAGCTCTAGGCCTGCCTGCTCCAGCTTGTCCACGCAAAGCGCAGCGGTCAGCCCCGCAGTTCCGAGCGCCATCGCCTCTCGCAAAGAAAGCCCCGACGGACGTTTGATCACCCATGCCGCCGGCACTCGGATGAACTGGCCGAAGCCCCCTGACGTGTTCATCCCAAGATCGTAGCCGGTCACGATCACCTCATCGCCTTCGGCACAATCCGACGTGCTCGACTCGACGACGACGCCTGCGGCATCGATGCCCGGCGTATGCGGATAGCTACGGGTGACGCCACGGTTGCCGCTGGCGGACAGGGCATCCTTATAGTTCAGGGACGAATAGCGGACGCGAATCAGCACCTCGCCGGCCGGCAGCTCATCAAGCTCCCGCTCGATGACCCGTGTTTCGAAACGACCATCTGCGCTTTCGCTGGTTTGCAGTACCTTGAAGCTACTCATCAGTAATCCCTCATTGCCAGAACCGTTGCTCGTTGAGTCGCGTCCAGCCCTTTAGCAGACCGTGCTCAAAGGTTGCGCTGGCAGCCATACCGAATCGCTCGGGAAGGCTCTTCTTCTCGGCGTAGTGCAGCTGGAACAGGTCCGCTTCGCGAGCACGGTCAGCCAGATACTCATCGCTGGTCTTCAACTCGTCGACCAGCCGCTTGCCGAGCGCCGCAATGCCGAGCCAGACCTCGCCGGTGGCGACATCGTCGATCGACACTTGCTGGCGATATCGCGCGACAAAATTCTTGAACAGCTCGTGTGTCGTTTCCAGGTCGTCCTGAAATTTCTCGCGCCCTTTTTCGGTGTTCTCGCCGAAGACCGTCAGGGTCCGTTTGTATTCACCGGCGGTCAGCACTTCGACATCGACATCGTGCTTCTTCAGCAGCCTGTGAACGTTGGGCAACTGAGCGACAACCCCGATGGAGCCCAGGATTGCAAAGGGTGCGCTGAGGATCTTCTGGCCGATGCACGCCATCATGTAGCCGCCGCTTGCCGCGACTTTGTCGACACATACAGTAAGCGGAACGCCAGCATCACGGATGCGAACCAGCTGTGAGGCAGCGAGCCCGTAACCGTGAACCATGCCGCCACCGCTTTCCAGCCGAAGAACGACCTCGTCCTGTGGAGTGGCGAGAGTTAGCAATGCGGTAATTTCATGACGGAGGTTCTCGACAGCCGATGCCTTGATATCTCCGTCGAAGTCGAGCACGAATATCCGCGGACGGCTCTCTGGACTTTTCTTTGCCAGCTTGGCTGCTTTGGCCTCGCGTTTGCGCTGCAGCTTGAGCTGTTCCTTGTCGACCAGAGATTGCTCGAGTCGCTCACGCATTGATTTGTAAAAGTCGTTCAGTTTATGGACTTCAAGGTGACCGCCCGATTGCCGGGACCGCCCGCGCCGCATCGAGGCAAGTGCAATCAGAACCACCAGCGCAGCGACCACCAAAGTTATGGTTTTCGCCAGAAAGCTTGCATAGTCAGCAAGAAAGTCCACAGATCTCTCCTAGATTTAAACGGTCGCCAACAGAGCCACGGCACGGCGTAAACCGGTCAAGCATACCGAGTAGTCGTCTATCTGAGCCAGCGGCGGCCAATTCAAACAAACGTATGATTTATCGTTGACACTCTAGAACGATCCCCCTACCCTCGCGAAAACTGGGGATCTGGAGCGGAGCATGGGTAGTATCTACCTGATCAGGCATGGTCAGGCGTCATTTGGCGCAGACAACTACGATGTGCTTTCCCCGCTCGGCTTTCAGCAATCGGCCGTCCTGGGTGACTATCTCGACCAACTGGATATCCGCTTCGACCGCTGGGTGAGCGGAGAGTTGGAACGCCAGCAGAACACGGCAAAGGCGACGCTTCAGCGCATGTCTCAATCCAGACGATTGCCGTCCCTGGAAATCGATCCAGCCTTCAACGAATTTCATGCCGATGAAGTGATTCGCGCGCACATGGACGACCTGCTGGCCGTCGAACCTAACGCCTTGCACATCTTCGCCAACGCAGCCGATCACCGGGCCGAATTCCAGCGCCTGTTCCAGTACGCCATCCAGCGCTGGGTGTCCGGCGAGCACGAAAAGGAAAACCTGGAAAGCTGGCAGTGCTTCATCGACCGCGTCCAGGATGGCCTGAGCCGATTGCTTGACCAGGCAGACAAAAAGGACCATATCGCCGTTTTCACTTCTGGCGGCACCATTACGGCGCTGCTTCAATTAGTCATCGGCGTGCCACCCATTAAGGCATTCGAGTTGAACTGGCAGATCGTCAATACCTCGCTCAGCCGTCTGAAGTTTCGTGATCGTGATGTGGCACTGGCGACGTTCAATAGCCATGTACATCTGGATCTGATGAAGAATCCGGAGCTCATCACCTACCGATAAGCTCCAGCCAACTGCAGCCCACGCTGCATGTTATTCCACGACAAAAAGGGATATATCCGATGAGCAACGTCGACGAAACCATCCAGGGCATGAAGGCCAAGTTCAACCCCAGCGCTGCGGCCGGCCTGGATCTGGTTTTCCAGTTCAACATCACCGATGCAGAGAACTACTACCTGGTCGTGAAAGACGGCACCTGCGATTTCCAAAAAGGTGAGTCCGCCGACGCCAACGTTACCCTGATCATGGATAGCGAAACCATGCAGGGCGTCATCAGCGGCGAAACCGATGGTATGCAGGCATTCATGGCCGGCAAGCTGCGCGCCGAAGGCGACATGATGCTAGCCCTCAAGCTAAGCGAACTGTTCCCGGCCTGATTTGCAGCCGTGGCACAAAAAGCCGAAGTCTCCGACTTCGGCTTTTTTTATGCGTTTTTACTGACGTTCGTGCATCAGGTAGCTTGATCACATGGCAACACCCCGGCCAATAACGACGCACTTCGCTTGGTGATGCTCGTACCTCGCATTAGATTTACCAACGCCGAACGCTCAGTCGTATCGAAGGTGGCACCATGAGCTGCTCATCGGCATCGATCATAAAAGGGACAAGCATGGCATTAACAGATCAGACCAGCCGCATTCGCGAAGGTGAAGAACTGCCTACCGAGGTCATCGACCAGTACCTGAAAGCTCAGATGCCTGGCCTACAAGGTACGCCGAGCATCACGCAGTTTCCTGGTGGCGCGTCCAACCTGACCTATCTGCTGGAGTATCCCCGGCAGGAATTCGTGCTGCGTCGTCCTCCCTTTGGTCACAAGGCCAAGTCAGCACACGACATGGGCCGTGAATACCGGATTCTCAATCAGCTAAACGCAGGCTTTCCTTACTGTCCCAAAGCCTACGCCTATTGCACTGACGAGACGCTCATCGGAGCTGAGTTCTATGTCATGGAGCGCGTCAAGGGCATCATCTTGCGCGAGGACATTCCCGCCGAGCTGGGATTCGCTCCAGATCAAACGACCGCGCTGTGCAAAAGCTTCATCGACAAATTCGTCGATCTTCACAACGTCGATTACAACGCCTGCGGCCTGGGCGATCTGGGTAAGCCTGAAGGTTACGTTCAACGCCAGATCAACGGCTGGATCGACCGCTATGAGCGGGCAATTACGCCCGACGCACCGAACTGGGAGCCGGTAAAGGCTTGGTTGCGCGACAAGATGCCAGCGGATCACCACAAGCCGGCAATCGTTCACAACGACTACCGTTTCGACAACGTCATTCTCAGTCCGGACAATCCCATGGAGATCATCGGCGTTCTGGACTGGGAAATGACCACCCTGGGCGACCCGCTGATGGACTTGGGCAACACGCTCGCCTACTGGATCGAAGCGACGGACCCACCGCCGATGCAGCTCATCCGTAAGCAACCCAGCAACGCCCCAGGCATGCTGACGCGCCAGCAGTTTGTCGACTACTACGCCGAGCGTGCCGGCATTCGGATCGACAACTTCGATTACTACTACACCTACGGCCTGTTCCGCCTCGCCGCCATCGTGCAACAGATCTACTACCGCTACTTCCATGGCCAGACGCAGGACAAGCGGTTTGCGAAGTTCGTTCAGATGAACGCTCTGCTGGAGCAGGTGTGCCTGCAGGTCATCAACAAATCGAAGCTGTAACACAGCTCATCAAGAGGAAAGGTTCCATGAGCAAAACCACTCTGTTCGACCTGGACGGCAAGATTGCCTTCGTCTCGGGTGCCAGCCGCGGTATTGGCGAGGCGATTGCCAAGCTCCTGGCTCAGCAAGGTGCCCACGTCATTGTTTCCAGCCGCAAGATCGAAGGTTGCCAAGCTGTGGCGGATGCGATCGTTGCCGCAGGAGGCAAAGCAACGCCAGTGGCTTGCCACATCGGTGAATTGGAGCAGATCCAGGCCGTCTTCGCTCAGATTCGGGAGCAGTTCGGTCGGCTGGACATTCTGGTCAACAACGCAGCGACCAATCCGCAGTTCTGCCACATTCTCGACACTGACGTCTCGGCATTCCAGAAGACCGTTGACGTGAACATTCGTGGTTACTTCTTCATGTCCGTTGAGGCCGGCAAGCTGATGCGTGAGCATGGCGGCGGCAGCATCATCAACGTTGCCTCTATCAACGGCGTGACACCCGGCAACTTCCAGGGAATCTACTCAGTCACCAAAGCCGCGGTCATCAACATGACCAAGGCGTTCGCCAAGGAATGCGCACCGCAGGGTATTCGCTGCAATGCACTGCTGCCAGGCCTGACTGACACCAAGTTCGCCTCGGCACTGGTCAAGAACGACTCGATCCGTGAAGAGGCACTGCGTCATATTCCGCTGCACCGCGTCGCCGACCCCAGCGAAATGGCTGGCGCCGTCCTGTACTTGGCCAGCGATGCATCGAGCTATACGACCGGCCTGTCGCTCAACGTGGACGGCGGTTACCTCGCCTGATCGATCTGGAGACGAAAAAAGGGAACCTTGAGGTTCCCTTTTTATTTTTCAAACCCTTTTACCAGCTCTTCATTGCCTGCTCGGCAGCAACATTCGCTGGCGTCGCACGCAAGCCGGTGGGAGCCATTTCCAGCGTGTAGGCAGCGCCATCAGAAATTGGCAGATAGCTGAGACGCCGAGGCTGCGCTTCGAGCATCAGGGGTGCGCAGCGGCAACGGTGCAACCAGCTCCAGAAATCCACTCCGCCCCAGCTGTGTTCGAGTTCGACGTACGGATGATGGGCCTGATCCTGCTGCTCGACGGCAAGGTAACGCCCGGACAGCGTCTCGAGCCGGTAGCCAGGCTTCAACCCAATCAATGCCGCCAAACCCTTCCAGTGAAGTGCGTGCAGATCGAGTTGCCAAAGATCACCTTCCAACGTGACAAAACGAACGTGCTCGCCCTCCTCGATTCTGACTTGGTAGCGTTGCTGACCATCGGCTTGAAACGATAGCGAAGCCAGCGGGGTGGCCTCGGCAAGCGGCTGATAGGTCTTGAGATCCCAGGCAATCAAGCCGATCAGCACAGCCAGCGCGAGCACCAGCATGCCGAAAGTGCCGCGCAGCCAGCCGAGCAGCCAATGCCCCCCAAACAGCACGCGCATCGCTATCAACACAGCGATGAACGCGATTAGCGCAACGACCACTGCCAGTCCCAGATACTGCATCACTCCCCTCCCAACAAACCTGACGGGACATTATCCGCAGGCCCTTATCGAGCATCCAGCAGCAGAGCGGAACACTGACAACGGGTCGACATTCCGCTTGGTCACAGCGAAGAAGCAGTTTGAACGGCGCACCATTGGCTTATCACCGTGCGAACGGCATCATTCATCGCTGTTTCTCCGATCTGCTCACAGAGCTCATACCAATGTTCGAACTTGCTGCGGACCCGCTGGTGCTAGCCGCCCTCATGGCAGTCGCCTTTCTTGCGGGCTTTATCGATGCGATCGCCGGTGGCGGTGGCCTCTTGACGCTACCGGCGTTACTGACCGCCGGGCTGCCGCCGCACTTGGTTCTCGGCACCAACAAACTATCCGCGACGTTTGGGGCCGCCATGGCCAGCTACACCTTTTATCGCCGCAAACTGTTCGATCCTCGACAATGGCGATTCGCGCTCGTCGCCACCGCCATCGGAGCGGCACTGGGCGCAGGGCTGGCCCATCTGATTCCCGCGGACTGGCTCAATCAACTGCTGCCTTTGGTAGTTTTCGGCTGTGGGCTGTATTTGCTTTTTAGTCGTATACCCACCACACCACGAGCCGACGCTACACCAATCGGCAAGCGCCGTCAGTGGCCGCAGGGGCTGACGCTGGGTTTCTACGACGGCGTCGCCGGCCCGGGTACCGGGGCGTTCTGGACTGTCAGCAATATGCTTCTTTATCCGCTCGACCTGCTCAAGGCCAGTGGTGTGGCACGCAACATGAATTTCGTCAGTAACGGTGTCGCACTTGCGGTGTTCGTCGCCAGCGGCCAGGTTGCCTGGGCGTTGGGCATCGGCATGGGCATCGCCCTGATGTGCGGCGCCTACCTTGGCGCCCGCACGGCAATCCAGGGCGGATCGAGGTTCATCCGGCCGATCTTCATTTCGGTCGTACTGGTATTGAGCCTGCGGTTAGCCTGGCAGCACTGGTTCGGGACGACCTAACCGTCGCGCCAGATACAACTCGATCAGGTAACGTGCGATGGATCTAGGGGCCGGAAGCGCGGGCAGATCGTGGATGGAAAACCATCCGGCGTCCTCGATCTCTTCAGGCTGCATCACGATTTCACCCGATGCGTAGACGGCATGGAACCCCAGCATGAGCGAGTGCGGAAACGGCCAGCCCTGGCTGCAAATGTATTGAGGCTCGTGGATCGAAACGCCCACCTCCTCATGCACTTCGCGTCGCACACATTGCTCAACCGATTCACCCGGCTCAACGAAACCTGCCAATGTGCTGTAAACGCCGGGCGCGAACCGCGGCGAACGGGCCAGCAGCAGTTCGTCGCCGCGGGTGACGAGGACGATCATGCTCGGGGAAATGCGTGGGTAGTGATGAATGCCACAGCGCTCGCATTGCATCGCCCGCTCGGTCGGATGCTGACGCATCGGGTTGCCGCAACTGCCACAGAAACGATGATGGTTGGCCCAGGTGCCGATCTGCGCCGCGAAGCCCAGCATGCGGAACCTGTCGCTATCCTCTTCCTGCATCATGAGTTGCCGCAGGGTCTGCCAGTCCGCGCCGGGTACCTCAACCGGATGTGCCAATTCCAGCAAAAATACCTGGTCGCCATCGAAATATCCCAAGCCCTGCTCGCTGAGCAGCGGTAGTTCGAGGCGTTTGAGCCACGCTCTGGGAAACAACACGCCATTAGCGTCGAAGAGAAAGCCATGCTGGCAATGAACGACAGCCCACCCGCCTTCGCCTGCGGGATCGAGCAATGCCGGCTGCCAGCGCAAGCTCATCAGGCCGCCACCGGAAGGCCCAGCGCCTTGACGCTTTCGGTCGCGAGGTCCAGCACGCTCACGCGTGAGTCGTCGCGCCGCAATATCGCTCCGCCGTCAAGGTAGTATTCAAGGCTAGTCAATGCATCGGCCAGGGTTTCGAGGGTCTGCTCCGAGGGCATCTGCACGCCTTCGAGCATTTGCTTCTGGATGAAATCCGCACAAGAACCGATCAGCTCGGCAGCACGATTCTGCTCTAGAAAGTGCAGCCCGCCGCGAACCGCCATCAGGCTGAAGGGGACGTTGGCCAGATGCAGCTTCTCGCCGTTGGATTCCAGATACGCCGTAATGGCGCGCTTGGCCAAGGCCAGACCGGCGGTCGCTTCGCCGATTACGACGATGCAAGCTTCTGTGAGCTGATGATTGGCGAACGCTTCGGCCTCATGGCCTGGCTGGGCAATCTGGGGACGCCAATCACGACGCTCGCCGCGCTCCAGACTTGCAACCATGCTTTCCACATAGAGCACCGCATCGGCCAGCTTGAGCAAAGCCTGCGGCTCCGGAGCCTGCCCAGCGTTCCAGCTGGAGACAATTGCGAGCTGTGCATGCAAGGTGCTCGACGCCGAGGACAGACCGACCATGCCAAGGGTTTTCGCCAGTTTGCCCAGCAGGCTGTGCAGCGTGGCGTAGGATTCGGCTGGAGCCGTCTGTCGTTCGATAAGATCGAGCAGGTCCTTTAGGCTTGCCAGCTCTTCCCGAATTGCCGAAGACAGCGAGCGCATCACTGCCTGGCCGGGACCGGCCAGGCGCTGGGATTCATCCTCGAGAAGGTGATCGGTAAAGGGCAGCGGGCCGAGCGAAAAGATTTCCCGAACCTGGCTAGCCAAGGGTCCGTTACTTTCTGCCAGCGCAACCAGATACAGCAGCTCCTTGAGCAAGACACGCGGCGGCTCGTAGGTAGCATTGCTGCCCAGCTGCCGAAGCTCACGATCGAGCCTGGAAAACAGCTGTTTGCGCGATTGGCGCGCAAGCAGCTGGCCATCCAGCTGCGCCTCCACAGCTGCGCTGCCCAGCCAGCACAAACGCCCGGCGGGCGTGCTGGCGAACAGTAGATCCAGGCGGCTGAGCGCCCGTGCCATGAGTTTAAGGCTTGCTGCGGTATTGTCTTCGCGAATGAAGCCAAGCAGACCGATCTGATACATCTGGCGCAAGCGCCGTGATTCGGTCGCTCGGGCAGCAGGCTCCCGCACCGCCGCGACTAACGGAGGCCGGGCGTGGTCAAGGCGTGCGCTGAAGAAAAAGCTTTCGGGCAACGGTGACTGCTCGCTGGCAAGCCGTAACGCATTGATCGCCGGCAGCAGCAGTTCGGGCATTTCCTGACGGGTCGCATCGACGCTTTCCAGGTAGCGCTCCAACACATACAGCGCGTTGCTCAGGGCGGCAAGCTGGGTATCCCGCTCCCCGCCTGCGCCGACCGGGATATCGGTCGCCAGCTGAAGCATTTCCTGCGCGAGCAGCTCGGCTCCCGTCAACTCGATGAGTTTCAGGGTGCCGCGAACCTGTTTCAGGTTTTCGACTGCTTGCTGCAGCAGGCTGCCGTTGTTGCGGTCGATGATGAAATGCTCGAGGCTCTGCTCGGCCTCCTCCATGGTGGCGAACAGCTCATCGCGAACCAGACTGAGTGAAGTAGCTCCAGTAACCATGCTAGCGCGCCTCCCGCGCAACGTTTAGATGGCTCATCAGTCGGCGAAATCCGGTTTCTGCTTGCTCATATGGGCGGCCATGGCCACTTTGAGGTCGGCCGACTGAAGCATTGCCGCATTCCAGGTGGCGATGTATTCGAGGCCATCGTCCACACGGTGATCGCGCATGTAGCGAATCATTTGCTTGGTGCCGCGAATGGCGACCGGCGACTTCGCGGCGATCTCGGCCGCAAGCGCGAATACGGCTGTCATGAGCGCGGATTGGTCTGCATACGCTCGATTGACCAAACCAATGGTCTGCGCTTCTTGTCCATCGACGCTGCGTCCGGTGTAGGCTAGTTCGCGCATCATTCCGTCGCCGATGATGCGCGGCAGGCGCTGCAGCGTGCCGACATCCGCTGCCATGCCCATGTCGATTTCCTTGATAGAGAACTGCGCATCGAGCGTGCTGTAGCGCATATCGCAGGCGGCGACGAGATCTATCGCGCCGCCGATGCAATAACCCTGAATGGCTGCGATGACCGGCTTCCGGCAGTTGTCCACTGCGTTGAACGAGGCCTGAAGCTTGAGTATCTGAAGACGCAATTTATCGGCGTTGCGCCCGATGTCCGTACCCATCTGCATGGCGGCCTGTGCCAGCAGCTGCAAATCGATACCGGCCGAAAAATGCTTGCCCTCACCGGACAACACCACGACCCGCACTTCATCCGTATCGTCGATCCATTGGAATATCTCGACGATCTCGCTCCAGAACGCAGCGTTCATGGCGTTGAGCTTGTCAGGCCGGTTGATCGCCACATGGGCGATTTTGTCCTTCAACTCCACATGGAAGGCTTGGTATTCAGTCACGCTATCATCCTCGACAGCCGAGGCACCTCAGTGCCTGAAACAGGTTTGAACAGCCCCTGCGCAGGGACTGTGCTCAGCCGAGCAACTATAACAACAGCCGGGTGAAAGTCGATGTGGGAGGTTGTGATCCAGCCCACGGCCTGACGCTTCATCAGCTTTGACATTCGACGATCTCCGCCCAGGCGTCCAATCAACCTTCCAGAATGCAATCGACCGTATAGCGCATGCCGTCCGGGTGATCTTCGAGTTGCAGTCCGTGGACATCGGCATCGAAGCCCGGAAAGCGCGCGGCGAAACGCTGTGCGAACTGAAGGTAGTCGAGTATCGAGCGCGTCTCGGGGGTGAATCGCTCACCGGGCATGATCAGCGGAATTCCGGGCGGATACGGCACCAGCATCACAGCCGCAATACGACCTTCCAGTGCTTCGATCGACACCGCTTCGACCTCGCCACGTACAAGCTTGTCGTAGGCATCGGCCGGCTTCATCGCCAGCGCCGGCAGCGCGGTATACATCCGCCGCATGGCTTTGGCGGTCGCATTCTCTCGATAGCAGTCATGCAACGAATCGCAAAGATCGCGCAGCCCCATGCCGACGTACTGGCTGCCGCCGGCCTGCATCACCGAGGGCAAGGCATCGCATAGCGGTACGTTGTTGTCATAGTGCCGTTTGAACTCCAGCAATTCGGTCAGCAAGGTGCTCCACTTGCCCTTGGTTATCCCCATGGAGAACAGCACCAGAATCGAGTAGAGACCAGTCTTTTCCACCACCAGCCCCCGCTCCCAGAGGAATTTGCTGACGACCGCTGCAGGGATGCCGTGTTCGCCCAGCTTACCGTCAGCGGTAAGTCCGGGGGTGACCAGGGTGACCTTGATCGGATCGAGCAGCACGTAGTCGTTCGCGACATCGCCAAAACCATGCCAGTCCGCTTCAGGCTCCAGCAACCAGTCCGCCGTGACCAACTCATCCGCCCCGTCCGCTGCCGTGGGCTGCCAGATGCTGAACCACCAGTCTTCCTCTGGTAGATGCTGGCGAAGATTGGCCAGCGCGCGGCGAAAGCTCAGCGCCTCGTCGAAGGTTTCCTGGATCAGCGAGCGGCCGGCAGGACCTTCCATCATGGCCGAGGCCACATCGAGCGATGCGAGGATTCCGTACTGTGGCGACGTCGAGATATGCATCATGAAGGCTTCATTGAAGCGATCACGGTCCAGCTGCCGCTGCTCGCTATCGAGCACATGAATCATCGAGGCCTGGCTGAACGCCGCCAACACCTTGTGTGTCGAGTGGGTGGTAAACACCAGCGGCCCTTGCTCGCGCGTATCCATTCCGTAGCGGCCGTCGTAGAACTCGTGAAACGCGGCATAGGCGTACCAGGCCTCGTCGAAATGCAGCACATCGACACTGTTGCCGAGGGTTCGCTTGATCAGGTTGGCGTTGTAGCAGAGACCGTCGTAGGTGGAATTGGTCACGACCGCCAGCTTTACCCTCGGCGCACGCCCGCGGGTCAGCGGGTTGGCGTCGATCTTGGCCTGGATCGACTCGGGGGAAAACTCGTCGAGCGGGATGGGGCCGATGATGCCGAGTTCGTTGCGTGACGGCGTCAGGTAGAGCGGGATCGCGCCGGTCATGATGATCGAGTGCAGGATCGACTTGTGGCAGTTACGGTCCACCAATACCAGATCGTCGCGCGCCACCATCGAGTGCCAGACGATCTTATTGGCGGTCGACGTGCCATTGATCACGAAAAACGTATGGTCGGCGCCGAAATTGCGTGCCGCACGTGCCTCGGCCGCCGCTAATGGCCCGGTGTGATCGAGCAGCGAGCCGAGTTCGGGCACGGATACCGACAGATCGGAGCGCAGCGTGTTCTCGCCGAAAAACTGGTGAAACGCCTGGCCGACCGGGCTCTTGCGGAACGCGACCCCGCCGCCGTGGCCCGGCGTGTGCCAGGAATAGTTCGAATCGCCCGTGTGTTGAACCAACGCGCGGAAAAACGGGGGCAGCAAGCCATCCAGATAGGCACGCGTGGCGCGGGCTACCTGCCGCGCCAGAAACGGCACCGTATCCTCGAAAAGATAGAGCAGCCCACGCAATTCATTCAGATCCGCCATGGCTTCAGCCGGCGCGTTCTCGATGGTGATCTGCTCGCCCAACGCGAAGATAGGAAGCTGTGGCGCGCGGCGCCGGGCGACGCGAATCAGCCCCACGACGTCCTGCAGTAGCCGCTGGTTTTCACCCGCTCCTTCGGCAGCGACCAGAATGCAGGCCAGGCCATGGTGCGTGGAAGCGACGATGCGGCCTTCGGCAGCGCTTGCAGTAGGAAGAATATGAAAGCCGTCGCGCTCGAGTTCGGTCGCGATTTCGCGGACCCGCTCGCCAGCGACGGTATCGGCCTTGATGTCGCGATGGACGATGAGGATGGGAAATTTTAGATCTTTGTACATGGGTGCTTCCTGAGAGCGTTCCCCTTCAGCGTAGAAGGTCCGCCCCCAAGCACCAAGCATGAAATTCGATTGCGCCGCGCTGACCCGGCAAAGCGTGCGTTAGTGGAACGACTCAGGCAGGCAATGCCTCGGCCTTGATGTCGGCGGGTTGTTCCAGTTGAACCCAGAGCGGCGCGGTGCCCGATGCCTTTTCGATGGCCTGCATGCGTGCCGCATGTGCGGCCAGTTCTTCGCCGCTCGCGCGGATCACCAGCGTACTGGGCCGATCGTCCGGCAGCCGGCGAATCGGTGTTGCCTGCTGGCGACCGCCGTTCTCGGAGTCGGCGCCATCCCCGGCCAGGGACAGATTGGTCTGCCCGCCGGTCATGGTCAGGAAGACGTCGGCAAGAATTTCCGCATCGAGCAAGGCGCCATGCAGGTCGCGACCGGAGTTATCCACCCCGTAGCGCTTGCACAACGCATCGAGGCTGTTGCGCTGCCCCGGATGACGCTCACGGGCCATCAGCAGGGTGTCGAGAATGCCGCAATGGTCGCTCAGCTCGGCGCGGTCTCGCTGTCCGAGCAGGGCGAATTCATTATTGATGAAGCCGACGTCGAACGCTGCGTTGTGAATGATCAGCTGGGCGCCCTTGATGAATTCGAAGAACTCATCGGCGACATCCTTGAACCGTGGCTTATCGGTCAGGAATTCATTAGTGATACCGTGGACCGCGATGGCGCCCTCGTCCACCTCGCGATCCGGCTGCAGATACACGTGATAATGCCGGCCGGTAAGGCGACGGCCGATGACTTCAACACAGCCGATTTCGATGATCCGGTGGCCGTCGGTCACCGGCATGCCGGTAGTTTCGGTATCCAGCACTACGCTACGCATATTTCAACTCACTCAAGCAGTTTGTCGTTTGGCCTGCACTACGCCGCGATTGGCCAGCAGATCGGCGCGTTCGTTACCCGGGTGGCCGGTATGGCCGCGCACCCACTGCCAGCTCACCTGATGGCGATTGACTTGCTCATCCAGCAATCGCCATAGATCGGCATTTTTTACCGGCTGCTTGGTAGCCGTTTTCCAGCCGCGCTTCTTCCAGTTGGGCATCCAGTCGTTGATGCCTTGCATGACATATTGGGAGTCGGTCACCAACCGCACCGCGCAAGGTCTTTTCAGCTCTTCCAACGCGCGAATCGCTGCCATCAGCTCCATACGGTTGTTGGTAGTGTCCGCTTCGCCCCCCCAAAGCTCGCGCTCTACGCCTTTATAGATGAGTAGCGCACCCCAGCCACCGGGGCCCGGATTACCCTTGCAGGCGCCGTCCGTGTATATCTCGACTATTTCATCGCTCATGAAGGATATTTGACCTTACTGTTCGGCATCGCGACGGCTGATTTTCGCCACTGGCATTGGCAGCAACTGCCCCATGCGCTCCCGACGGCTCTGCCGCAAAGGACGCAGCCCCACCATCAGCTTTCGCGCCACCAGCAGGTAGAAACCGCCAGTAGGCATTTGCAACCGCTGGCCGACGACCTCCAACGCGGATAATCGCGTCTGCCAGGCGCCCGAAGAAAGCGGCGGACAATAGCACCCGAACCTGCGTTTCTCCAGTGCGAATCCAAGCAGGTTCAGCCAATCGCCAACGCGTGTGGGGCGGATGCAACGAGCGTGGCGAAAGGTTTTGCGTGACAGCAGGCGCGCCGCGCCCCAGGCGCTCCATGGGTTGATACCGATGATCACCAGATGGCCACCCGGCCGCACGCTGCGTGCGGCCTCGCGCAGCAGGGCATGCGGCGACAAGCTGAAGTCGAGGCCGTGCTGAACCACGACGACATCGGCGGCATGTTCACCGATCGGCCACGATTGCTCTTCGCAAACGATCTCGACCCCATGCAGCGGCGGTCCCAGCCGAACGCTGCGCTTGATTTTCTGCGACGCGATCGGGCCGTTCGCGAAAGGGCCGTAGTGCACCAGATAACTGCCAAAACAGCGTGACAACTGCTGATCGATCGCGTGCTGCTCCTGCCTCAGCAATTGTCGACCGGACGGGCTATCGAACCAGGCGCTAGCGTCGTTCATCAACGACAACCAGCGATCATCCGACTTGGTACAAGACTCACTCATGGTTAGCCTCCGTTCATCGGTTAGGCCGGACCGATAAGCGCTACCGGTCGGTTCAACTTTCCAGCTCGGCTGCTAGGATGCGCCTTTGCTAATGACTTGGCGACCGGTCCCATGTTGAAAATCGAAGCACTGCCCGCTTTCACCGACAACTACATATGGCTGCTCTTGGATGCCGAGCGACGGAACTGCGCAGCCGTGGACCCAGGCGACGCCGCGCCCGTCCAGGCGTGGCTGGATGAGCATCCCGAATGGCGCCTGACCGACATCTTGATCACCCATCACCACCACGATCACGTAGGCGGAGTGCAGCAACTCAAGACGCGCCATGGGGCGAGGGTTTACGGCCCGGCTGCCGAAAACATTCCTGCCAGGGACGAGGCCCTTGTCGACGGACAGCGTATCCGCGTGCTCGATCACGATCTGGACGTCATCGAGGTGCCAGGGCACACCCGCGGCCATATCGCCTACTACCATGACGACCATCAGGAACCTTGGTTGCTGAGTGGCGACACCCTATTTGCTGCAGGTTGCGGGCGCCTGTTCGAAGGAACGGCAGCCCAGATGTTCACTTCGCTGCAACGGTTGGCGGCGTTGCCGGCGCAAACGCGCGTCTACTGCACCCACGAATACACCTTGAGCAATCTGCGTTTTGCTCAGGCGGTCGAGCCGGGCAATTCGGCGATTGCCGAGCGCCTCGAACAAGTCGTCCGGCTGCGTGAGGCGAAACGTCTCACCCTCCCCTCCGACCTACGCACCGAGCAGGCCACGAACCCGTTTCTGCGGAGCGCCGAGCCCACCGTGGCCGCGGCGGCAGGCCAGTACGCAGGGCGTGAGCTGGCCACGCCGGAAGCTGTTTTCGCAGCCCTGCGCGCCTGGAAAGACAACTTCTAACGGCGTCGACCACTCCCCAAAAACCGAGGCGTCGGGTTGACCCACCGGGACGGCATTCCTACACTCCCCCGAATTTGCGCCAAGGGAAGCCTTCAGCCAATGCCGTCTGACTCTTCGAACAGCCCTCATCCGGACGCCTTGGCAGCCTCCGGCCGGGCCCTGGCACTGGCGATCTGTCTCGCTATCACGGGTTGCCAGAGCACCGCGCCGCACGCGCCGATCGACAACGACACTAAGACGCGAGCGGTGCCGCAAGTGCAAGAAACACTGTGGCTCACCCAAGCACCTGCAGTGCCGACGCACTCCGACGTCTGGGATCGCATCAGAGATGGATTCAAGCTTCAGGATCATCTGGGCAGCAATCCGCGTATCGAGCAACAGCGCCTGCTGTTCGCCAGCCGGACGAACTCCATCGAGATCGCCAGCGAGCGAGGCAGTCCGTACATTCATTACATCGTCGAGCAGCTGGAAGAGCGTCAAATGCCGCTCGAGCTCGCGCTGCTGCCGGTAATAGAGAGCGCCTACAACCCGTTCGCTTACTCGCCAGCCAAGGCCATGGGTCTATGGCAGTTCATTCCCGCGACCGGCCGGCACTTCAACCTGCAGCAAACCAGCTGGTATGACGGCAGGCGCGACATTACCGCTTCCACCACCGCGGCGTTGCGCTACCTGACTTATCTGCATGGCCTGTTCAATGACGACTGGTTGCTGGCCCTGGCGGCCTACAACGCGGGCGAAGGTACCGTCAGCCGAGCGATCGAGCGCAACCAGAAGCTCGGCTTGCCAACCGACTACTGGAATCTGCCCTTGCCCCAGGAAACCCGCGATTACGTGCCCAAACTGCTGGCGCTTTCGCAAATGGTGCAGAGCCCCGAGGCATACGGCCTCAACCTGAACCCGATCGCCAATGAGCCTTACTTCGAAGTCGTCGCACTCAAGCAGCGTATGGATCTCGCAAGAGTCGCCGAAATGGCTGACATGGCGGAGGACGACGTCTACCAGTTGAACCCGGCCTTTACCCGCCGCATCACACTGGACGGACCGCAGCACCTCCTGGTCCCAAGCGACAAGGTCGAAATGTTCGCGGCCAAGCTGGCGTTGATGAAACCACAGGATCTGGTCGACTGGCAGCAGTACAGGGTTCGCCCCGGCGACACCCTTGGCTCTATCGCCAACAGGCACCGCCTCTCGGTCAATGTCATTCGTGACATCAACCGCCTTCAGGGTGATCGCTTGCAAATTGGTCAAATGCTGAGCATTCCGCAATCGGTTGGTGCTGGGCAGTCGCGAGAATTGTTGCATGCCGTTGCGAGAAGCCAGCCAGCTCCGCGTAGCTATCGAGTCCGCACGGGCGACAATCTCTGGGATATCGCCAAGACGCAGAACGTCTCGGTGGGTGACCTGCAACGCTGGAACAACCTATCCGGCAGCAATATCAAGGTGGGCCAGGCGCTGTTTCTGCAGGCAGCCGGCAGCAATCAGCGCGGAAAATCCGCACCGACCTATTACAAAGTCAAGAGAGGCGATTCGCTCTACGAGATCGCCAAGCGCTTCAATGTTCAGATCAATAATCTGAAAACCTGGAATCCCAGGGATAGCGCGATGCTCAAGCCAGGCCAGACACTGACCTTATACCTGCCTCACTAAGCGCTGGCAGGCGCGCCTTTTTCAGCCGCGCCTGCTCAACGCTTCGAGACAGCGTCCAGCCAATTGGGCGAATCGCTGAAAAGCCACGAACTGTTCATGCTTCAACGCTCGACCTGATACCCGGCTATCGGCATAGATCACACCGATTTCTCGCGTACCCGCCATGACTGGCGCAATGAAGAACATACCTTTGCCCAGCTGCTGACGAAGCGGCAGCGTGACCAGTTCATCGAGCGTGTAGCTTGCCGGCACGCCCATCCATAACGGCTGACGCTGACGAAGCACGTAGCTGAATATGTGTGTCTGGTTCGACGTTTCGACCGGCAGGACGAATGTTTCAAGCCAAGGCTGTGTCTGTTCCCCAACGACGCATTTGGCACGGAACGTCGTTTGTCGATCCGCGAGAACAGTCAGCATCACGCGCTCCAACCCGGCGCCCTCGTGCAAGCCCTTGAGTAGCGCATCGAGGATTAGCGCGACGTCGCCCTGGCCGGACGCCATCAGCCCGAGATCCTGCATGCTCTGCTGCATCACCAGCAGATTGGGCTGCAAGTGGCTCGTTCTACGCTGCGCCTGCTGTAGCTGCACCTGTTCGGGGTCGGTAGACGGGATCAGCTTGCAAAGCCGGCTGGCACCGAAAGTCGTCGCGATCTTGACGGCTTCATCGGCGCTGGCAAGGATCTGCTGCATTGCATCCGCTTCGGATATCCCGCAGAACTCGGCCAGCTCCCGGGCCAACGCTTCCATCTCTGGACTGCCCCAGCCATCCAGCGCAGCCGCCCCGATGCGCGCCCCCAAATTGATCGAATGCACGGCCGGGTCGCGCAGATTGGCTGAACTATGAGCCAGGCTGGCGAGCTCTCCGATATTCCAGCTTTTGATCAAACCCAGATTCAGTTGGCGGAAACTGGTGCCGAGCACGTCTTCGACCGCCTGCTCGTGATCAGCGTCGCGGGCCGCCAGCGCCTCTGCAAGCGCATCGGCCTGGTCTCCACCGCAACCCCAGAAGGCAAGCTCGCCGACCTCATGCAGCAACGCCGCAATGAATACCTCTTCCTCGTGTTTCGTCAGGACGTAGCCGGCGATATTGCGCGCCTGCACGGCTGCGTGAAACGACCGCGCCAACAGGTCCTGCAGTTGCTGGCGTGGTGCTCGGTCCATCAATCCATCGATGAGACTGACCGAGAGGCTGATCGAGCGCACAGTATCGAAGCCGATCATGACGATCGCCCGGGAAATGGTCTTGATGGTTTCCTGCGAGGGGTTGTAGTAGCTGCTGTTGCCAACCCGGAGCACCTTGGCTGTCAGCGCAGCGTCGCGCAGCAGTACGTCGGCCAGTTGCTGCACGGAAGCCTGCTGCTGTCCCGTCAGACGTTGCAGCTCTTGCACGACCGCCGCCAATGCCGGTAACTCGGATTGGTTCAAGTGGTCTATCCATGCCTGCAAGCCGTAGCTAATTTCACTCAAGATTGTGCGACCTCACCGAGGGTCTGTTGACGTTTCGCCGCAAGCCGCGTTGCTGCGCCAAATGGCGCCAGGCAAGGCAGCGCCCGCTCCCGGCGGGCTTGCTGCATTCACCACATCCATGTGGGTCGCGCTGGACGCAGGTAATGGTTGCGCCCTTGTCAAGTCCCGCAACGCCGCATGGCGCCATTTGCCGCGCAACCCTTCGGGCCGGGCCTGTTTTGGCGCGATGCGGCGTTTCTCGTCGCTTATTTGAAACGACCAAACTTCACCCCTCGTGCGATCTCCATGGATGGAGTGAATGCCGCAAGCCCGCCGGGAGCGGGCGCGGCCTTGCCTCGCGCCAAAACAGGCTTCGGCGCGGCCGCGAACGAAACGTCAACAGACCCTAACGCCACAGCAGCCAGTAGCAGGCAGTTTGCCCAGATGGCCGGCCTTTTTCCAGCGGATACAAGCTGTTACTGTACCCGGCCGAAAAGACCGAAAGCGCCATGGATCGGATTCTCCATTAATGCGACCCATCCTATTGTTATCGAGCTGTCTGGCATTCAGCTTTCCTTCGTTCGCGACTATCAGCGAAAGTCACGGTTATGCCCAGTTCGGCACCCTCAAGTACGCAAAAGACTTCACCCACTTCGACTGGGTGAATCCCGATGCTCCGAAAGGCGGCCATGTGCGTCTGATGGCTTCAGGTACATTCGACACGCTCAACCCCTACACCTTCAAAGGAACCAGCCCGACCGCGACGCCTGGTTTTTTTCAATATGGGATCAGCGAGCTGAACGAACCGTTGATGGTGGGAACAGGCATTTATGATCCTTCCGGCGACGAATCCGCTGCGGCCTACGGGCTCATCGCCGAAACCATCGAGTACAGCGACAACCATAGCTGGGTGGTATTCAATCTGCGCGATTCGGCTCGCTTTCATGATGGCCAACCCATCACGGCTTACGACGTCGCGTTTTCCTATCGATTGCTGATCAAAGATGGTCATCCGCGCTTTCGTACCGATCTGCAAGGCATCAAGCGCGTCGACATACTCAACCGCCACCGGATTCGCTTCGTATTCGACAGGCCCGGTAACCCACTGCTGATCATGCGCCTCGGCGAACTGCCCGTACTGCCGCAACACTATTGGAAAGGCCGCGATTTCCGCGCCACCACGTTCGAGCCGCCACTGGGTAGTGGACCTTACCGCATCAGCGAGGTGCAACCGGGACGTCGGGTGACTTTCGAGCGTGTGAAGAACTGGTGGGGCGCGGAGCTTCCAGCCAACCGTGGCAAGTACAATTTCAACCGGGTCGACGTCGAGTTCTATCGCGACAGCACGGTCGCATTCGAAGCATTCAAGGTCGGCGAATTCGATTTCTACATCGAGCATCAGGCGAAGAACTGGGCCAACGGCTACCAATTTCCCGCAGTGCTGCGCGGTGATGTAATTCGCGCCGAAATTCCGCATCAAATCCCCACTCAAACCCAGGCACTGTTCATGAACGGGCGTCGACAAGCCTTTGCCGACATCAGGGTTCGTCAGGCTCTGGGCATGATGTTCGATTTTGAATGGACCAATCGTGCCTTGTTCTACGGCGCCTATCAGCGCAGCGAAAGCTACTACCCCAACAGCGAATTTTCTGCGACCGGCACACCGAAAGGTGGTGAATGGCTGTTGCTGTCGCCTTTCCGCGATCAGCTTCCAGCTGAGCTTTTCACCGAACCCTTCGAACTGCCGAAAACCGACGGCCGTGGCATACCACGGGACACCTTGCGCGAGGCGCTCAAGTTACTTGGTCAAGCTGGCTGGAAGCTGACGGCCAATGGTCTTCGCGACCAGGCAGGCCGCGCGTTCGGGTTCGAGATTCTGCTCGTCAATCCACGGCTAGAGCGCATCCTTCAGCCCTACGTGGAAAATCTGGCGCGCATTGGCATACAGGCCCGCTTGCGTAGCGTCGATGGCGCTCAATATAAGCAGCGCCTGGATCAGTATGACTACGACATGATTCTGGCAACCCTGGGGCAGAGCCTCAGCCCTGGCCTGGAACAGTGGCTGTATTTCCACTCAAGCCAGGTGAACGTCAAGGGCGGCCGCAACTATGCCGGCATCGCCAACCCATTGATCGATGAGCTGATCGGCAAATTACTTATGGCCAAAACCCGGGAAGAACAGATCGCCGCCGCGCGCGCCATCGACCGCGTTTTGCTCTGGAATCACTACACCATCCCCAACTGGTACATCAGTTACCACCGCCTGGCGTACCGTAATCGGTTCGCCCATGTCACCACGCCGCCGTACACTCTCGGGTTGCGTGCCTGGTGGCTGAAGGATCTGGAGAAGGCTCAATGACAAGAAACATACGATCACCGATCCTGCATACGGGAATCCTTGCGGTGTTATGCCTTCTGGGCGTTGCCCAAGCGGCGCCCCGGCATGCATTGACGCTGTACGATGAGCCGGCCAAGTATCCCGCAGACTTTTCTCACTTCGATTACGTCAACCCCGATGCGCCCAAGGGCGGCACCCTGCGGCAGGCCGGCTTTGGCGGCTTCGATTCGCTCAATCCTTTCATCAATAAAGGCGTCGCTGCGGACGACATCGGCCTGATCTACGACACCCTGACGACCAACAGCCTGGATGAGCCCTTCACGGTTTACGGCCTGCTGGCAGAAAAGATCGAAAAGGGTCCGAACAATGAGTGGGTTCGCTTCCACCTGCGCCCCGAAGCGCGCTTTCACGACGGCGAGCCGGTCGAGGCCGAAGACGTCGTCTTCACCTTCGAGACGCTGATCAGCCAGGGCGCACCGCACTACCGGGGCTACTACGCCGACGTCGAAAAAGTCGTGGCCGAGAGCCCGCGTCGCGTGCGCTTCGACTTCAAGCATGGGGGCAACCGCGAACTGCCGCTGATTCTTGGGCAGCTCCCGGTTCTGCCGAAGCATTGGTGGGCCGAGCGGGACTTCACTTCCGGCAACATGGAGCCGCCGCTGGGCAGCGGTCCATACCGGATCGAGCGTGCAGAGGCTGGCCGCTCGGTGCGCTATGTCCGTGTCGAGGACTACTGGGGTAAAGATCTGGCCGTCAATCGCGGCTTCTACAACTTCGACCATGTGCACCATGATTACTACCGCGACAACACCGTAGCGCTGCAAGCTTTCAAGGCCGGCCATTTCGATTACTGGCTGGAAACCAGCGCGAAGAACTGGGCGACCGCCTATGATACCGACGCGGTCCGAGACGGCCGGATCATCAAGGACGAGATCGCCAACCACAATCCGCAGGGCATGCAGGGCTTCATCTTCAACATCCGCAGACAGCACCTGCAGGACATCAGGGTTCGCGAAGCCCTGGCGCTGCTGTTCGATTTTGAATGGACCAATCGCCAGCTGTTCAACGGCGCCTATACCCGCACGACCAGCTATTTCGACAATTCGGAACTCGCCTCCTCGGGGATGCCGAGCGAAGACGAATTGAAGATTCTCGAACCCCTGCGTGGCCAGATACCGGAAGCCATATTCGAAAAGCCCTTCGCGCTACCCCAAACCAATGCCGATGGCATGATCCGCGAGCAGCAGCGCCGCGCTTACGAATTGCTTACCGAAGCAGGCTGGAAAATCGAAAACGATCGCATGGTGGATGCCGAGGGCAAGCCGGTAAAACTGGAGTTCCTGCTGATACAAGCCGATTTCGAACGGGTGCTGCTCCCGTACAAGCGCAACCTGGCGGGCCTGGGAATTGAGCTGGAGATTCGCCGGGTCGACGTATCGCAATACGTCAACCGGCTGCGCTCGCGCGATTACGACATGATCGTCAGCGGTTTCGGCCAATCCAGCTCTCCCGGCAATGAACAGCGCGAGTATTGGCATTCAGCCAGCGCCGACAACCCAGGCAGCCGCAACTTCATCGGGCTGAAGAACCCGGCCATCGATACCCTGGTGGAAAAGCTCATCGCCGCCGACTCGCGTGAAGAACTGATCACCCGCACCCGCGCTTTGGATCGCGTCCTGCTCTGGGGGCACTACGTGATTCCGAACTGGCACATCAAGACCTGGCGCGTGGCGTACTGGAAACATCTGGCCCACCCGAAAACGACGCCCCATTACGATATTGGCCTGATGACTTGGTGGCACAAACCCAACGTCGACAGACCCAAACCGCAAGAGCCAGCCGCCGAAACAGAGACCAGCGACTCCATTCCCGCGGCGGAGCGATAGGCATGCTCGCGTATATTTTCCGACGCCTATTGCTGATCATTCCCACCTTGTTCGGCATCCTGCTGATCAACTTCATCATCATCCAGGCGGCGCCCGGCGGCCCTGTCGAACAGGCGATCGCCAAGCTCGAAGGCTTCGACGGCGCAACCAGCCGCATTGCCGGCGGCGGGTCCGAAGTGGCCACTGGCAGTAACAGCTATCGGGGCGCACAAGGGCTGGACCCGGACCTTATCGCCGAGATCGAACGTTTATACGGCTTCGACAAACCAGCGCCGGAACGCTTCTGGATCATGCTCAGTAACTATCTACGCCTGGATTTCGGCGAAAGCTTCTTCCGCGACGCCAAGGTGACCGACCTGATCATCGAAAAGATGCCGGTGTCGATCTCGCTGGGGCTATGGAGCACGCTGATCATGTACCTGGCTTCGATACCGCTCGGCATCGCCAAAGCGACGCGTCATGGCAGCCCGTTCGATGTCTGGACCAGTTCGGCGATCATCATCGGCTATGCGATACCGGCGTTCCTGTTCGCCATCCTGCTGATTGTGCTGTTCGCCGGTGGCAGCTATTGGAACTGGTTTCCATTGCGAGGGCTGACATCAGGCAATTTCGATGAGCTGACGCTGACCGGAAAGATCATCGACTATTTCTGGCATCTGGCGCTCCCGGTCACCGCTCTGGTCATCGGTAATTTCGCGACCCTGACTCTGCTGACGAAAAACAGCTTTCTCGACGAGATCAACAAGCAGTACGTGATCACCGCACGGGCCAAAGGCCTGAGCAAGAATCGCGTGCTTTACGGCCATGTCTTTCGCAACGCAATGCTGATCATCATCGCGGGTTTTCCAGCAGCCTTCATCGGTATGTTCTTCACCGGATCGCTATTGATCGAAGTAATCTTCTCGCTCGACGGCCTCGGCCTGCTCAGTTTCGAAGCCGCCATCAACCGCGACTATCCCGTCGTGTTCGGTACCCTCTTCCTGTTCACCCTGCTCGGCTTGGCAGTCAAGCTGATAGGCGACCTGACCTACACACTGGTCGATCCGCGCATCGATTTCGAAAGCAGGGAGGCCTGAGATGCAGCTGTCGCCGCTGAATCAGCGCCGCTTCGCCCTGTTCAAAGCTCACAAGCGCGGCTGGTGGTCGCTGTGGATATTTCTAACTCTGTTCATTCTGAGCCTAGGCGCCGAACTGATCGCCAACGACAAACCCATCGTGGTGCGTTTCGACGGCGGCTGGTATTTCCCCGTGTTCAAACGTTATCCGGAGACGGTGTTCGGCGGCGAATTCCCGATGCAGGCCGATTACAAAGGGCCTTACATCCAGGAGCTGATTGGAAAGAAGGACGGCTGGATGATCTGGCCGCCGATCCCTTTCCATCACTCGAGCATCAATTACGATTTGCAGGTTCCGGCGCCCGCTCCGCCATCCTGGAATAACTGGCTGGGTACCGATGATCAGGGCCGCGATGTACTGGCCCGGGTCATCTACGGTTTCCGCATCTCGGTATTGTTCGCGCTGACCCTGACGCTTATCAGCTCGGTGATCGGCGTGATCGCCGGCGCGTTGCAGGGGTTCTATGGCGGCTGGGTCGATCTGGTTGGCCAGCGCGTACTGGAGATCTGGTCTGGATTGCCGGTGCTCTATTTGCTCATCATCCTTGCGAGCTTCGTGCAGCCGAACTTCTGGTGGTTGCTCGGGATCATGTTGCTGTTTTCGTGGATGAGTCTGGTCGATGTCGTCCGTGCCGAATTCCTGCGGGGTCGCAACCTCGAATACGTCCGCGCAGCACGGGCATTGGGCATGCGCAATGGCACCATCATGTTCCGCCATATCCTGCCCAACGCAATGGTTTCGACCATGACCTTCATGCCCTTCATCCTGACCGGGGCGATCGGCACGCTGACCGCGCTGGACTTCCTGGGCTTCGGTCTGCCACCCGGCGCTCCATCGCTGGGCGAACTGGTGGCGCAAGGCAAGGGGAACCTGCAGGCACCCTGGCTGGGCATCAGTGCGTTTCTGGTGCTAGCCGTCATGTTGACCCTGCTGGTGTTCATCGGCGAGGCCGCTCGCGATGCCTTCGATCCGAGGAAATAGCATGGCTGAGAATCTGATAGAGGTCCGCGATCTGGCCGTCGAGTTTGTCAACGGCGGTCGGGCTCAGCGAGTCGTCGAAAATGTGAGCTTCGATATCCGCAAGGGTGAGACCCTGGCGCTAGTGGGAGAAAGCGGTTCCGGCAAGTCCGTCACGGCTCATTCGATCCTGCGCCTGCTGCCCTACCCGCTCGCCCAACATCCGGCCGGCGAAATCCGCTACGCCGGTGAAGACCTGCTCAAGGCAACCGAAAAGCGCATGCGTGGCATACGTGGCGACCGCATCGCGATGGTGTTCCAGGAGCCGATGACGTCGCTCAACCCATTGCATACCGTTGGCAAACAGATCAACGAAGTGCTGCAGATTCACAAGGGGCTCAGCGGCAAGGCCGCCACGGCGCGCACCCTCGAACTCCTTGAACTGGTCGGCATTCCAGAACCTGCCAAGCGCATTCGCGCCTATCCGCACGAATTATCAGGCGGTCAGCGCCAGCGTGTGGTGATCGCCATGGCGCTGGCGAACGAGCCCGAACTGCTCATCGCCGATGAGCCGACCACAGCGCTGGACGTAACCGTTCAGTTGAAAATCCTGGAGTTGCTCAAGGATCTGCAGGCACGCCTGGGCATGGCGCTGTTGCTGATCAGCCATGATCTGAACCTCGTTCGCCGAATCGCTCATCGCGTATGTGTCATGCAGAGCGGACGCGTCGTCGAACAAGCGCCTTGTGAAGAATTGTTCCGCGCGCCGCAGCACCCTTACACGCGGGAGCTGCTGGCAGCGGAGCCTAGCGGCGGGCCGGTGGCTGTCGAAGCGTCGCCGTCGACATTGCTGGAAGTGAATGATTTGCGCGTCTGGTTCCCGATCAAGAAGGGATTGTTCAGGCACACCGTCGATCACATCAAAGCGGTCGATGGCGTCACCTTCAGCTTGCCCAAGGGCCAGACGCTGGGCATCGTCGGGGAAAGCGGCTCTGGGAAATCCACCTTGGGCCTTGCGATCCTGCGATTGCTGGCCAGCAATGGCGAGATCCGATTTAAGGACCAGGCGCTGGAGAAGATGTCTCAACGTGCGGTACGCCCGTTGCGGCGTCAAATGCAGGTCGTGTTTCAGGACCCATTCGGTAGTCTCAGCCCCCGAATGTCGGTCGGCCAGATCGTCGGCGAGGGGTTAGGTATCCATGGCATGGGCAATGCCGAGGAACAAGCGCAGGCGATCATCGATGCGCTGGTCGAGGTTGGACTCGACCCGGAAAGCCGCCACCGCTATCCCCACGAATTTTCCGGGGGCCAGCGGCAGCGCATCGCGATAGCCAGGGCGCTGGTGCTCAAGCCGGAGCTGATCCTGCTCGATGAGCCAACCTCTGCCCTGGATAGAACCGTACAGCGGCAGGTGGTGGAGCTACTACGCTCGCTGCAGGCCAAGTACAACCTGACCTACCTGTTCATCAGCCACGACCTGGCAGTGGTTCGAGCGTTGAGCCATCAGATGATGGTCGTCAAGCAAGGCAAGGTCGTTGAACAAGGCGTGGCCGAAGCTATCTTCGCCGCGCCCCAACATCCGTATACACAGCAGCTGCTGGAATCCGCCTTCATGGTGCCGGCAGCTGAACAACCAGAAGAGGGACAAGCACATGGGTTTTCTTACCGGTAAACGCGTACTGATCGTTGGCGTTGCCAGCAAATTGTCGATCGCCTCGGGTATCGCCGCAGCCATGCACCGCGAAGGCGCCGAACTGGCGTTCACCTATCAGAATGAGAAGCTCAAGGGGCGCGTCGAAGAGTTCGCTGCGGGCTGGGGTTCGGGGCCGGAGCTGTGCTTCCCCTGTGACGTCGCCAATGACGACGACATCGTCCGGGTCTTTGAAGAACTGGGCAAGAAATGGGACGGCCTGGACGGCATCGTGCATTCGGTTGGATTCGCACCGGGCGATCAGCTAGACGGCGACTTCACCGACGTCACCACTCGTGAAGGCTTCAAGATCGCGCACGACATCAGCGCCTACAGCCTGGTCGCCCTGGCCAAGGCTGGTCGCCCAATGATGAAGGGTCGCAACGGCAGCATCCTTACCCTCACCTACCTGGGTGCCGAGCGCACCATGCCCAACTACAACGTCATGGGCATGGCTAAAGCCAGCCTCGAAGCTGGCGTTCGTTACCTGGCCGGCAGCCTTGGTCCGGAAGGCACCCGCGTCAACGCCGTATCGGCAGGTCCGATTCGCACATTGGCGGCATCTGGCATCAAGAGCTTCCGCAAAATGCTGGCAGCCAACGAGAAGCAAACTCCGCTGCGTCGCAACGTCACCATCGACGAAGTCGGCAATGCTGGCGCGTTCCTCTGCTCGGATCTCGCTTCCGGCATCAGCGGTGAAATTCTCTATGTCGACGGTGGCTTCAACACCACCGCAATGGGCGCGATCGAAGACTGATCCGTCGCTCATTAAAAAACCCGCACCAGGTGCGGGTTTTTTGTGTCCAGCGAATCGAATCAGAAGGTTTCGATGTCTGCATTGGCTTGCAGCATCTGCCGGTATGCAGCGAAATCCTGCTGGCCACTGCGCGAAGCCAGGAAGCGGCGATAGCTCTGCTTGTCTTCTTCCGACAGCTCGGCTTTCGGCTCGCTGACCCCGTTCAAACGCACGACTACGAAATCACCACCAGAAAGCCGGACGCTGCCATAAGTCGGCTTGTCACCCGTTTCCGGCTTCGGCATCCGGAACACTTGCTGAAGCACGGCTGGATCAACGCCTTCCTGATTGCGAGAGGCGGCTTCAACCGGCTGCCATTGCTGCTCCACTTGCGCGCCCTCGCGCAGACTGGCAATCAGCGCCTCGCCTGCCTCACTCGCCTGTTCAGCCGCTTTGCTGCGCTGCAGTTGAGCGACAATGTCGTCTTTCACCATATCGAAAGGCTGCACCTGCGGTTGCAGGTGCTCTTTCACACGTACCGCAACAACCGTGTCCGGATCCAGTTCGATGACACCGCTGTTGGCGCCGTCTATCAGCACCTCTTCACTGAACGCCGCCTGGATGACCTGCCTGTTGGCTGCAACGCCACTACTGCCACCCTCACGCCCGAACGCCTCAGTTGTATGCACGGTCAAGCCAAGCTCCTGAGCCGGCTGGACGAGATCGGACGACTCGAACGCCGTATCTTCCAACAGCTTGGCTGCTTCGACGAAGCCCTGCTCGACCTGCTGCAGCTTGAGCTCACGAACCAGCTCCGAACGCATGCTGTCCAGCGTCGGAACCTCGGGCGACTGGACGCCCAATAGCTTGATTAGATGCCAGCCAAAGTCAGACCGAACCGGAGCTGATACCTGTCCTTCATCGAGCGCATACAGCGCCTCTTCGAATGCTGGGTCATAGACGCCCTGCCCTGCAAAGCCCAGATCACCCCCTTCGCTGGCCGAGCCGGGATCTTCGGAGGCTTCCTTGGCCAGCGCGGCGAAATCCTCACCGGCGGATAGGCGCTTGGCAATTTCGTCGATCTTCGCCTTGGCTTCTGCCTCGCTGGAATCATCGGCCTCGATCAGAATATGCGCAGCGCGGCGCTGTTCGGCCAGATTGGCGATGCGCTGCTGATAGAGATTCGTCACCTGCTCATCCGAGACATCGACCTGATCGAAGAACGACTCTTTGTTCAGCTCGACGTATTCAAGAGCAACCTGCTCAGGCGAGCGAAAACGATCAGTGTTCTGCTCGTAGTACTTGCTCGCCTCCTCGTCACCGACCTCAACCGCAGCCGTATCTGCCGGCACGGTGATGGTGGCGAAATCCCGGGTTTGCAGCTCCAACCGAGCGAAGGCTTCAATCTGATCATCCGTCACGAAACCGGAACCAGAAATGCCGGCGCGAAGCTGCCCAATCAGCATTTCCTGCTTCAGCAACTCGCGAAACTGGAGCCGGGTATAGCCCATCTGCTGAATGACCTGATCGAATCGTGACGCGTTGAAAACGCCATCAACGAAAAACTCAGGTGTTTGTAGTATCAACTGATCGAGCGCAGCTTCGGAGAAGGCAAAATCAGCTTCACGAGCGCCCTGTAGCAAAAGCACACGGTCAATCAATGCACGCAGCGATGATTCGCGGACCAACTTGTCGTCCAGCAGTGAAGGGTCGAAATTACCACCCAACTGTTGGGTCAGCTGTCGGCGCTGCATGTTCATTGCCTGGTTGAGCTCATCCTGCGAGATTTCTTCGCCATTGACCTCGGCGGCAGTTTGGCTGTTGCCCACGCTATTGAATATGGCCTCGAAGCCCGTCAGCGCCAACAGCATAACGATGATGCCGATGATGGTTTTGGCAATCCAGCCTTGTGAATTGTCCCTGATGTTCTGAAGCATGCGTCCCCCAGGAGTCAGCTGCGCAATGATGACTGCAGCACGGGTGGAATCCGAATAAAAGAAAGGCGCATCCCAGGATGCGCCTTCTCGGAGCTTTGGAGTGGCTGGACCTTATTCCCCTGGTCCATACCTTACAGGCCACGCCTGTTCGGTTAGCCGCTCCAAGCCAGGGCCAGCGCCAACTGACAACTGGCCAGATCGAAAACGCTTAATTGACAGCGTCTTTCAGAGCTTTGCCGGCTTTGAAGCCTGGGATCTTGGCAGCAGCGATGTTGATTGGCTTGCCAGTTTGCGGGTTGCGGCCAGTACGAGCGGCGCGCTCTTTGACAGCAAAAGTACCGAAACCAACCAGCACCACGGAATCACCAGCCTTCAGAGCACCAGTGACAGATTCGATTACTGCATCCAGCGCGCGGCCAGCAACAGCTTTCGGGATATCAGCAGATGCAGCGATGGCATCGATCAGTTCCGACTTGTTCACTCTAAGTCCCCTTATTTCTGTTGAGTCGTATCTTTAATTTTTGGGTGTAAGCAAATGGTGCTGAAATAGCAACGACACAAAGGGCCGGCTTATATCAAGGCCGGCGAAAATGTGTCAACAAAGCTTTTCAGACTAATGCGTGCTGATTCGCTCCTTGGAATCAGACTCGCGCTTGTCGTCCTTTGCAACAATCTCGGGAGCCGCATCGGGCAAGGGCTCCGGCGCGTATTGCAGCGCAATTTGGAGGACTTCGTCAATCCACTTAACCGGTTTAATCTGCAGGTCCTGCTTAATATTCTCAGGAATCTCTTTCAGATCACGCTGATTCTCTTCCGGAATGATCACCGTCTTAATTCCACCCCGATGCGCGGCGAGGAGTTTTTCCTTCAGGCCACCGATTGCCAATACCTGACCACGCAGCGTGATTTCCCCTGTCATCGCAACTTCAGCGCGAACCGGAATCTGAGTGAGCGCTGACACCAGCGCCGTGCACATTCCAATACCTGCGCTCGGTCCATCCTTGGGCGTCGCGCCTTCGGGTACGTGGATATGGATATCCTGCTTCTCGTGGAAATCTACCGGGATCCCCAGGCTCTTGGCTCGACTACGTACGACCGTAAGCGCCGCGGTGATCGACTCGCCCATTACATCACCGAGCGAACCCGTCTTGGTCAACCGGCCCTTGCCAGGCACCACGGCGGCCTCAATCGTCAGCAGTTCGCCGCCAACCTGGGTCCAGGCCAACCCCGTCACCTGGCCGACCTGATCCTGCTGTTCGGCAAGCCCGTAGCGGAACTTGCGAACGCCAAGGAAATGCTCGAGCGATTCGGCGGTAACCGTCACCTCGAAGCTCTTCTCCGCAGCATGTTCCTTGACCACCTTTCGGCAGACCTTCGCCACTTGGCGTTCCAGGCTGCGAACGCCCGCCTCGCGGGTGTAATAACGGATGATGTCGCGGATCGCCTCTTCCTCGAACAGCAGCTCGGTCTTTTTCAGTCCGTTGGCCTGTACCTGCTTCGGAACTAGGTAACGAATCGCGATATTGATTTTCTCGTCTTCGGTGTACCCCGGAAGACGAATGATCTCCATACGATCCAGCAACGGAGCCGGGATATTCATGGAGTTCGCAGTACAAAGGAACATCACATCGGACAGGTCATAGTCGACCTCGAGGTAATGGTCGTTGAAATTATGGTTCTGCTCGGGGTCTAGCACTTCAAGCAACGCGGACGCCGGATCGCCACGCATGTCGTTGCCCATCTTGTCGATCTCATCGAGCAGGAATAGCGGATTGCGCACGCCGACCTTGCTCATCTTCTGGATCAACCGGCCAGGCATCGAACCGATATAGGTGCGGCGATGCCCACGAATCTCAGCTTCATCGCGAACGCCACCTAGCGCCATCCGCACGAATTTCCGGTTCGTGGAGCGAGCAATGGACTCGGCCAGCGAAGTTTTACCCACACCCGGCGGGCCGACCAGGCACAGCACGGGCCCCTTGAGTTTCTTCACGCGTTTCTGGACCGCAAGGTATTCAAGAATACGGTCCTTCACTTCCTCGAGGCCGTAATGATCAGCATCAAGCACGTCCTCAGCCTTGGCCAAATCCAGGCGTACCTTGCTCGCAGCCTTCCAGGGCACATTTACCAGCCAGTCGATATACGTTCGCACAACAGTCGCCTCAGCGGACATTGGCGACATTTGCTTGAGCTTGTTCAGCTCCGCCGTCGCCTTGGCGTGGGCATCCTTGCTCAGACCGGCATTCTCGATGCGCTTCTTCAGCTCATCGATTTCGTTATGACCTTCGTCGATATCACCGAGCTCTTTCTGAATGGCCTTCATCTGCTCGTTCAGATAGTACTCACGCTGGCTTCGCTCCATCTGCTTCTTTACGCGCCCGCGAATGCGCTTTTCTACTTGAAGCAGATCGATCTCGGCATCTAGCAGCGCTAGTACGTGCTCGACCCGGGCCGGCAGATCGATGATTTCGAGAATCGCCTGTTTTTGCTCGATCTTGAGCGCCATGTGCGCAGCCATGGTATCGACCAGTCGCGCCGGCTCGTCAATGCTCGCAAGTGATGACAACACCTCGGTTGGAACCTTTTTGCCGAGCTGAACATACTGTTCGAACTGACTCAGCAGGCTACGGGTAAACACTTCCGCTTCGCGCTCTTCTATGGCGGATTCGTCGATCAACGACACCTCAGCGCGACAATGGTCATCCACATCGTAAAAGCGGTCGATGACGCCACGTTGCTCGCCTTCGACGAGAACCTTGACGGTGCCGTCCGGCAGCTTGAGCAACTGCAGCACGGTCGCAACCGTACCTACACGGTAAAGCCCGTCTTCAGCCGGATCGTCATCGGCCGGATTCTTTTGGGCCAGCAACAATATCTGCTTGTCACCAGCCATGGCGGACTCGAGCGCCTCGATGGACTTTTCTCGGCCAACGAATAGCGGAATCACCATGTGCGGGTAAACCACGACATCGCGCAGTGGCAAAAGGGGCAATTCGATGGTTGTCTTCATATATTCAGCTCTACGACGGCCATACGGCGGTGAACGGGAAACACCCTGGCAATCAAGATGAGGGCGTGCAGGGCAAAAAACAAGGAGGCGATAAAAGCAAAGGGGCCCGGAGGCCCCTTATGACGTTACGCGTCCGGCGCAGCCTTCGCAGGCGGCTCAGTGCTCTCATAAATCAACAGAGGCTGGGACGTCCCTTCGATGACGCTCTCGTCGATGACCACCTTGCTGACATCCTTCTGCGAAGGAATTTCATACATGGTATCGAGCAGCACGCCCTCCAAGATCGAGCGCAGGCCGCGCGCTCCAGTCTTACGCTCCAACGCCCGACTGGCCACAGCCTTCAGCGCATCGGTACGGAACTCAAGATCCACGCCTTCGAGCTCGAACAGCTTCGCATACTGCTTGGTCAGCGCATTCTTAGGCTCGGTCAGAATCTGGATCAGCGCCGCCTCGTCCAGTTCATCAAGGGTTGCGATGACCGGCAAACGACCTACGAACTCAGGGATCAGACCAAACTTGACCAAGTCATCAGGTTCTACGGCACGCAACGATTCGCCGATTTTCTTGCCCGGATCCTTGCTGCGGACCTCGGCATTGAAGCCAATGCCACCCTGAGTCGAACGACCTTGGATGACCTTCTCCAGGCCCGCGAACGCACCGCCGCAAATAAACAGGATATTGCGCGTATCGACCTGCAGAAACTCCTGCTGCGGATGCTTGCGACCACCCTGCGGTGGCACCGAAGCGACCGTACCCTCGATCAGCTTGAGCAGCGCCTGCTGCACACCTTCGCCCGACACGTCACGGGTAATCGAAGGGTTGTCCGACTTGCGGGAAATTTTGTCGATCTCGTCGATGTAGACAATGCCCATCTGAGCCTTTTCGACATCGTAATCACATTTTTGCAGCAGCTTCTGAATGATGTTCTCGACATCCTCACCCACGTAGCCCGCCTCGGTGAGGGTGGTGGCGTCGGCAATGGTGAACGGCACATTCAACAGCCGTGCAAGCGTTTCGGCGAGCAATGTCTTGCCCGAGCCGGTCGGTCCGATCAGCAGGATGTTGCTCTTACCCAGCTCGACTTCTTCCTTCTTGTCGCGCTGGTTGAGTCGCTTGTAATGGTTGTAAACAGCCACAGCCAAGATTTTCTTCGCGCGCTCCTGACCAATGACGTACTGATCAAGGATGCCGCTGATCTCCTTGGGTGCAGGCAGTTTTTGCGCGCTGCTTTCAGCCTGTGCCTCTTGCACCTCCTCACGGATGATGTCATTGCACAGGTCGACGCACTCGTCGCAGATAAAGACCGAGGGTCCAGCAATCAACTTGCGTACTTCATGCTGGCTTTTGCCGCAGAAAGAGCAATAGAGCAGCTTGCCGGAATCCTCGCCGTTGCGGGTGTCAGTCATTCGATCGATCCAATCGGGAAGGCTTGAAACACAAGATGAAGGCAATCGTGGGCTTTTTCAAGCCCACACTACAGCCGGATATCGCCACGCGGCGTGATCAGACTGCCATCTGCCGCTGGGCCAGGACCTGGTCAATCAGACCGTACTTGACGGCTTCTTCGCCGCTCATGAAGTTGTCACGGTCAGTGTCGCGCGCAATCACTTCCATCGGCTGGCCAGTATGTGCAGCCATTACCTTGTTCAGGCGCTCGCGAATCGTGAGGATTTCGCGAGCGTGAATTTCGATGTCAGACGCCTGCCCCTGGAAACCACCCAGCGGCTGGTGAATCATCATTCGCGAATGCGGCAAGCAGTAGCGCTTGCCCGCTGCGCCGCCGGTCAGCAACAAGGCGCCCATGCTGCACGCTTGACCGATACAGATCGTGGATACGTCGGGCTTGATAAATTGCATGGTGTCGTAGATCGACATGCCAGCAGTGACGGAGCCGCCGGGCGAATTGATGTACAGGTGAATGTCCTTCTCGGGGTTTTCCGCCTCGAGGAACAGCATCTGCGCGACGATCAGGTTGGCCATGTAATCCTCGACCTGACCCACCATGAAGATCACCCGCTCCTTCAGGAGTCGGGAATAGATGTCATACGCACGCTCGCCACGAGCGGACTGCTCGATGACCATCGGCACCAGGCCGCCAGCCGCCTGAATATCGGGTGCTTGCATAAACGAATTGCCGGACATTTCCAACGAAACTCCCTATGTCATGCCGCAAAGACATAAGCCAGCACGAGGCTGGCTTATGAATGCATATAAAACGGTGAAGAGACTCAGGCAGCTTGCGGGGCTTCCGCAGGCTTCACTGCTTCTTCGTAGGAGACCGATTTGTCGGTCACTTTAGCCTGCTGCAGGACAGTATCTACAACTTGTTCTTCGAGCACAACAGAACGGACTTCGTTCAATTGCTCGTCGTTCTTGTAGTACCAGGACACGACCTGTTCCGGCTCTTGGTAAGCGGAAGCCATTTCCTCGATCAGCTCGCGAACGCGCGCGTCATCAGGCTTGAGCTCGTACTGCTTGACTACTTCGGCAACGATCAGACCCAGCACGACGCGGCGCTTGGCCTGCTCTTCGAACAGCTCCGCCGGCAGCTGGTCAGGTTTGATGTTACCGCCAAACTGCTGAACAGCCTGAACGCGCAAGCGGTTCACTTCGTTGTCGATCAGTGCTTTCGGCACTTCGATCGGGTTGGCGCTGACCAAACCTTCCATGACTTGGTTCTTCACCTTGGTCTTGATGGCCTGGCGCAGTTCGCGCTCCATGTTCTTTTTCACTTCGGCACGGAAGCCTTCGAGACCACCTTCCTGAACGCCAAACTGAGCGAAGAACTCATCATTCAACTCGGGCAGCTGAGGCGCCTCGACACTGTTAACGGTAACGGTGAATTCTGCAGTCTTACCGGCGAGGTCGAGATTCTGATAGTCCTCGGGGAAAGTCGGGTTGATGACCCGCTCTTCACCGGCCTTGGCACCAACCAGTGCGGACTCGAAACCTGGAATCATGCGGCCGGAGCCCAGTACCAGCTGAGTACCCTGTGCCGAACCGCCAGCGAACGCTTCGCCGTCGATTTTGCCAACAAAGTCGATATTCAGCTGATCGCCATCTTCGGCAGCCCGGTCGGCCTTTTCAAAACGAGTGTTCTGCTTGCGCAGGATGTCGAGCATATTGTCGACGTCGGCATCTGCCACTTCAGCCTGCAGGCGCTCGATCTCGACACCTTCGAAGCCGGCAACCTTGAACTCTGGGAAGATTTCGAAAGTCGCGATGTATTCCAGATCCTTGCCCTTCTCGAACACTTTCGGCTCGACAGCCGGCGCGCCGGCGGGGTTCAGCTTCTCGGCAACCACGGCTTCGTAGAAGGTGGCCTGGATCAAGTCGCCCAGCGCTTCCTGGCGTGCGGCAGCTTCATAACGCTGACGGATGACACTCATCGGCACCTTGCCGGGACGGAAACCTGGGATTTTTGCACGGCTGGCGGTCTGTTGCAGACGCTTGTTGACTTCGTTCTCGATGCGCTCGACCGGCACGCCAATGGTCATGCGGCGCTCAAGAGCGGAGGTGCTTTCAACAGAAACTTGCATGGATTTTCCTCGTTGCACAGACATAAGCCGGCGTTCCGGCCCCAGAATGGGCAAGCATTCTAGTGGCTCGTATCATAGAAGTCACCCTGCTCGTCAGCGGTCAATCGAACCAAGCCTCGGTCGTAGCTTCAATAGACGTGTTCGGCGGAAAACAGGCGCGACACCAGCGATGTCGACATCCCCAGAATCTTTAAATTGCTGGGCAACGCCGCGCGACGCTCACTATGATCTGTGTCCATGACAACCTCGGTTCCGATCCGCCAACCCTGCCCGCCCGCCGCCTGCATTTGCGGTCGAGAGCAGTTGGATACGTCTAACAGTGATATGCGCATCCTGCGCCTGACCCTCCATGAAGAAAAACGGCTACTGGAGCGGCTGGAGAACCTGACCAGCCTGGAAGACCTCGAGCGCATGCAGCAGCGGATGCACCAACAGCTGGGGATTCGCTTGCACATCGCTCCGGGCCACAACGAAGTGCGCAGCATGCGCGGCATTCGCATTGATATAGCCGAACTGCCGGGACTATGTCGCAAGACACGCCAGTCGATTCCTGCTGCCATACGGCGAGCGTTGGAGAAGCACCCGGAAATCGCCTACAGCCTGCTCAACGCTCATGATCTGCTGCGCGATGCTTGATGCGCCGCCATATTGCACTTACCAGAACCGGCAATAGCGCGTTATGACGCCTTCTGCGATAGTTGCCCAGCCAACCGCGCTGCTGCTGGCAAGCCGCTCGCCCACAAGGCGTTCGCTCTGACGCTTTTTAGAATTTCGCTGCCCTACCATCCGCAGCCCACCGCGTCCTTCGCGCAACCCGCGCGCCCAGATGGCCAACCGGCTATCGTTGTAGCCGTCGCTGCTTGCCAGCGCTCGGTCGTTCGCCAAATAAAACCAAGACTGATCCGAACAAGGACGCCCCATGAAACTCACCCACTGCTTTACCGCACTGGCTGCCGCTGCTGCGCTGTCTGCAACTTTTGCTGCCTCGGCCCGCGAATATTCCGTCTCCACCGTATTGTCCGATGCTTTCCCCTGGGGCCAGGCGGCGCAGAAATGGGCCGACCTGGTCGAGGAACGCTCCAAGGGCGAGATAACATTACGGGTTTACCCCAACGCTCAACTGGTCGCTGGGGATCAGACCAAGGAATTCTCCGCCATGCGCTCCGGACTGATCGACATGGCGGTCGGCTCGACCATCAACTGGTCGCCCCAAGTGCCGGAGCTGAACCTGTTCTCCCTGCCCTTCCTGATGGCCGATAGCGCTGACCTCGACGCCATCACTCAAGGCGAAGCCGGCAAGCAGGCGTTCGCTGCCATCGAAAAGCGCGGCATCATTCCATTGGCCTGGGGTGAGAACGGCTTTCGTGAAATATCCAACTCATCCAAACCGGTGAAGACCCCTGCTGATCTCGCCGGCCTGAAGATTCGCGTGGTTGGCTCTCCGCTGTTCCAGGACACCTTTACTGCGTTGGGTGCCAATCCGACCCAAATGAGCTGGGCCGATGCCAAGCCGGCGCTCACCACTGGCGCGGTGGATGGCCAGGAAAACCCGCTGGCCGTGTTCGACGTCGCGCGCGTTGATCAGGTTGGCCAGAAGTACCTGACGCTCTGGCACTACATGGCCGACCCGCTGATCTTTGCGGTCAACCAGCGCGTCTGGAAACAGCTGCCGGAAGCCGATCGCGAATTACTGCGTCAGGCCGCGCTCGACGCCGGCAAGTGGGAGATCGAACTGTCGCGCAGTGGCGAGGCCAAGCGCCTGGAAGATATCCGCGCCCGTGGCGTCGAGGTCACCGAACTGAGCAATGCCGAGCATCAGGCATTTGTCGACGCGACTCGCAGCGTGCACGAGAAGTGGACACAGAAGATCGGCGCAGATCTGATCGAAGCGGCCCGCGCGGCCATCGCTGAGTAAAACCGTTCTGCCCGGCGGTTTCGTGCCGCCGGGATTCGAGGGAATCCATGGACAATCGAAAGGACGCGCGCCTGGAGCGCGTGCTGGCCACGCTGGCGCTGATTTTCATCAGCCTGATCAGCCTAGCCAACGTAGTGGTGCGTTATTTCACCGATGCTTCCTTTGCATTCACTGAAGAGCTTTCAGTCTTTCTGTTGGTCATTCTGACCTTTGCCGGTGCCTCGGTGGCGATGCGCAGCAACCGTCACATTCGCATTGGTTTGATCGAGCGCCTTTTTCCGCGCCTGCGCACGCCACTGATCCTGCTGCAATGGCTCGCCAGCATGCTAGTACTGGGCCTGGTAGTCTGGTTCGGCAGCCAGTTCGCGCTGGAAGAGTATCAATGGGAATCGGAGTCTCCCGGCCTTGGTCTGCCGAATTGGTGGTATGTGATCTGGCTACCATTGTTGGCACTGACGATGGCAGTGCGGCTGAGCCAGATGACCCTTGACCGTCTGCGCGGGAGGCTCTCTGATGAGCCCTGATTTCTGGATGCTCGCCAGCTTCCTGCTGTTGCTGCTGATCGGTGTGCCGGTGGCATTTTCCCTAGCGCTGTCAGGCGCTATCGGCATCCTTCTCGGGCTCTCGCCGGACATGCTGGCAACGCTCGGCACCAACACCTACAACGGTGTCGCCAAGTACCCTTTGATCGCAATACCACTGTTCATTCTTACCGGCCTTGTATTCGAGAAGTCCGGTGTAGCGCTGCGTCTGGTGCGCTTCGCCCAGGCGCTGATCGGGCCACGCCATGGCGGTCTGGCGATGGTCGCAATCCTGGTGTGCCTGATCATGGGTGGAATGAGCGGCTCGGGCCCGGCAGATGCCGCGGCAGTGGCCATGGTGATGCTGCCCAGCATGACCCGTGCGGGCTATCCCAAGCCGTTTTCGGCCACGCTGATCGCCGCTTCCGCCTCCACCGCCATTCTGATTCCGCCCTCCATCGCGCTGATCCTCTATTCGATCGTGGTGCCCGGCGTGGACCTGCGCGCGCTGTTTGCCGCGGGCCTGTTTCCGGGAATCATTGCCGGCCTGGTGTTGCTGTTGCCGGCGTGCCTACTGGCACGGCGCTATGGTTGGGAAAATCCCGAAAGCGCCGAACGACCACCACTGGGCGAAAGCTTCCGTCAGGCTTTGCCCGCACTGTTCGCCCCGGTATTGATCCTCGGCGGTTTGCGCAGCGGCTTGTTCACCCCAACAGAGGCAGCTGTTGCCGGCGTGACCTACGGCGTAGTGATTGGCCTGCTCGTCACTCGTGAACTGGACTGGCGCAATCTGTGGCGCCTCTGTGGCGAAGCTGCGGTCATCTCCGGCGTGGTCATGTTGATCATCGCCCTGGCCGGTATCTTCGCCTGGGCCGGCACCATGCTCGGCACGTTCCGCCATCTGGCCGAATGGCTGATTTCGCTATCGGACAACGGCACGGTACTGCTGATCCTGGTAATGGTCGCGGTGCTGCTGGCCGGCATGCTGCTGGACGCGATTTCGATCTACCTGATCCTGATGCCCATTCTGATTCCAGTGATGCATCACTTCGGCTGGAATCCGGTGTGGTTCGGTATCTTGCTGGCAATGAACATCGCCATCGGCCAGTTCACCCCTCCGGTTGCGATCAATCTGATGGTTACGGCCGAAGTCGCCAAGATTCGTCTGGAACAAACGGTCGGCTGGGCCATGCTGTTCGTACTGGTGATGGGAAGCGCACTGGTGCTGGTGGCGATCTTCCCGGAAATCGCGCTGTGGCTACCACGCGTGCTTGGGTACGCGGTCTAGCGGTCCGGCACCGCTCGCCGTCTTGCTCGATAGACCGTGCAAGACGGCGACTGCGGATTACATCCCACAACCCGCACTCGGCGGAAATGCCGGCCCCTTGAAAGTGAACGCCACACGCTTGTACCGGGTTGCGGCGTTTCTAGCTAAGCGAACCCCGCTGCAACGTAGGAACGAGGGGGACGCCGAGTCCTCGCGAACCAGCCACGCAAAGCCTCGCGAGCAGCTCGCTCCTACAACAAGGGCCGTTATCGGTACCTCAAGCAGATGTACCGCCTAGCCGGCGGTTCGCACGCCGTCATCGCGTCGAGCATCTGAAATCTTCACCTCGACATCTATAGTCACTCAAGCCGCGGGTCGGCGCCTCGTCAGGCTCCTGAGCGCGTGGCCGCGATATACCGCTTCACACTGCAGCGCATTTTTGCAGAAGCACTATGCGGCAACCCTCATTGATACAGAGAAATTTGCACTCTAGGATCAGGACAGCTCTATCAACCGGCCGTATCAATAACAACAATTCACTAGGACCCCGCCATGACCCAGTCAAGTGCCATCCCCACAGTCAAACTCCTGATCGGCGGTGAGCTGGTCGAGTCGTCCACCAGCGAGTGGCGCGACATCGTCAACCCGGCGACGCAGGAAGTGCTGGCCCGCGTGCCCTTCGCTACCGAAGCGGAAATGAACGCCGCCGTTGCCAGCGCCAAGGAAGCCTTCAAGACCTGGCGCAAGACGCCCATCGGCGCGCGCTCACGCATCTTTCTCAAGTATCAGCAGCTGATTCGGGAAAACATGAAGGAGCTGGCGGCGATCCTTACCGCCGAGCAGGGCAAGACCCTACCGGACGCCGAGGGTGACGTGTTTCGCGGGCTGGAAGTGGTCGAGCACGCCGCCGGCATTGGCAATCTGCAACTGGGCGAACTGGCTAATAACGTCGCCACGGGCGTCGACACCTACACCTTGCTGCAACCGCTGGGCGTCTGCGCCGGCATCACGCCCTTCAACTTCCCCGCAATGATTCCGCTGTGGATGTTTCCGATGGCCATCGCCACTGGCAACACCTTCGTGCTCAAGCCGTCCGAACAGGACCCGATGGTGACCATGCGTCTCGCCGAATTGGCGATGGAAGCCGGTGTGCCGTCGGGCGTACTGAACGTCATCCACGGTGGTGCCGATGCGGTGAACATGATCTGCGATCACCCGGACATCAAGGCCGTCTCCTTCGTCGGCTCGACCAAGGTCGGCACCCACGTCTACAACCGCGCCAGCCAGGCCGGCAAGCGCGTGCAGTGCATGATGGGCGCGAAGAACCACGGCATCGTCATGCCCGACGCGCAAAAGGACCAGACACTCAATGCCATCGCCGGTGCCGCTTTCGGCGCGGCGGGACAGCGTTGCATGGCGCTATCGGTGCTGATCCTGGTGGGCGAAGCGCAAAGCTGGCTGCCGGATCTCGTAGCCAAGGCGAAAACCTTGAAGGTCAATGCTGGCGCCGAAAGCGGTACCGATGTCGGCCCGGTGGTGTCCTGTGCGGCGCTGGATCGCATCAGCTCGCTGATCGAGCGCGGCATTTCCGAGGGCGCCGAGCTGGCGCTGGACGGGCGCAACCCGCAGGTTGCGGGCTACGACAAGGGCAACTTCGTCGCGCCGACAATCTTTTCCGGCGTGAAAGAAGACATGAGCATCTACCGGGAAGAAATCTTCGGCCCGGTGCTCTGTGTGATGCAGGTCGACACGCTCGATCAGGCCATCGAACTGATCAACGCCAACCCCAACGGTAACGGCACTGCCCTCTTCACCCGTTCCGGCGCCGCGGCGCGGCACTTCCAGGAAGAGATCGATGTCGGTCAGGTCGGCATCAACGTGCCGATCCCAGTGCCGGTGCCGATGTTCTCGTTCACCGGATCGCGCGCCTCCAAGCTCGGCGACCTCGGCCCGTATGGCAAGCAGGTGGTGCAGTTCTACACTCAGACCAAAACCATCACTCAGCGATGGTTCGACGAGAACGAAGTTGGCGGCCCGGTAAACACGACCATCAACCTGAAGTGAGCATGGCGGGCGCCTGACGCCATTGCGTACGGCGCCGCCAGTTGCCATCAATAACAATAAGGAAACGGCTCATGCATATCGGTTTTCTCGGTCTTGGCAACATGGGCGCACCCATGGCGCGCAACCTGCTCAAGGCCGGCCATCAGGTCAGCGTTTTCGATCTTTCTGCCGCAGCGGTCTCCGGATTGGTAGAAGCCGGCGCGAAGGAATCCACCTCCCCTGCCGCCATCGCACAGGCCGGGGTCGAGGCGATCATCACCATGCTTCCGGCGGCGCCTCACGTGCGGCAGGTATACCTCGGAGATGACGGCCTGCTGGCGCATGTACCGGCTGGCATTTTGCTGATCGACTCGTCCACCATCGACCCGATGAGCGCGCGCGAGGTGGCTGCAGCGGCAGAAAAAAACGGCAATCCGATGCTCGACGCGCCCGTGTCCGGCGGCACTGGTGGCGCGGAAGCCGGCACTCTCACCTTCATGGTCGGTGGTAGCGAAGCGGACTTTAAGAAAGCCCAACCGATTCTCGCAACGATGGGCAAGAACATCGTCCACTGCGGCGGCAGCGGTAACGGCCAGGTGGCGAAAGTCGCCAATAACATGCTGCTCGGCATTTCCATGATCGGCGCCGCCGAAGCCATGTCCCTAGGTGTCGCGCTGGGCATGGATGCCAAGGTGCTGGCCGGCGTGATCAACTCGTCCAGCGGACGCTGCTGGAGTTCGGAAATCTACAACCCGTTCCCTGGGGTGGTGGAAAACAGCCCGGCGTCACGTGACTACGGTGGCGGCTTCGGCACAGACCTGATGCTCAAGGACCTCGGTCTTGCCAGCGAGGCGGCCAAACAGGTGCGCCAGCCGGTTATCCTCGGTGGTCTCGCGCAGCAGCTGTACCAGGCCTTCAGCATGCAGGGCAACGGTGCGCTGGATTTCTCCGCGATCATCAAACTCTACCGCCAAGAGGATCGAACATGACCCAGGCAGAAGCGTCGCTACTGATTGAAGTTCGCAACCGCGTCGGCTACCTCACCCTCAACCGTCCGGCTGGGCTGAACGCCGTGACACTGCCGATGGTACGTAGCCTCCACCGTCAATTGCAGGACTGGGCGGACGATCAAGAGGTGGTCGCTGTGGTGTTGCGCGCCGCTGGCGAGAAAGCTTTCTGTGCCGGTGGCGATATCCGCTCGCTGTACGACAGCTACCAGAGCGGCGAAGACCTCCATCGCGTCTTCTTCGAAGAGGAATATGCGCTCGACCAGTACATCCACGCCTACGCCAAACCGTTGCTGGCATTGATGAACGGTTTCGTGCTCGGCGGTGGGATGGGGTTAGTTCAGGGCGCGTCGTTGCGGGTGATTTCCGAGCGTACGCGCATGGGCATGCCGGAGGTCGGCATCGGCTATTTCCCCGATGTCGGCGGCAGCTATTTCCTGCCGCGTCTGCCGGGCAATCTCGGCATCTACATGGGCATCACAGGCAACCACGTTGGCTCGGCCGATGCGCTCTATGCTGGCCTCGCCGACTACTGCGTGCCCTTCGAGCGCTTCGCCGAACTGGAGCAACGGCTGGATGAGCAAGACTGGAACACACCGGCCCATGAGGCGTTGACCGCCCTGCTCGTCTCCATAGGCAGCAAGGAGCTGCCAGACGCGCCGTTCAAGACACTTTTTCCGGCTATCGAAAAACATTTCGCCCATGACAGTGTTGCGGCCATCCGCGCATCCCTGGCGGACGAAAACCGTCCCGAGTACCGCGACTGGGCAGCCGAAACGCTCAAGGTCATCGACAGCCGCTCGCCGCTATCGCTCAGTGTCACGCTGGAAATGCTCCGTCGCGGACGCACGCTGTCGCTGGCTGAGTGCTTCGCCATGGAGCTGCATCTGGACCGCCAATGGTTCGACCAGGGCGACATCATCGAAGGTGTTCGCGCGCTGATCGTCGACAAGGACAAGAATCCGCGCTGGAACCCGCCTACGCTGAATGAAGTGACGCCGCAACGCGTCGCCGATTTCTTCGCAGGCGTCTGAATAGGACTTTCATATGCAAGACATCGAACTCAGCGAAGAGCAGCGGATGATCCGCGACATGGCGCGCGACTTCGCCCGCGCCGAGATCGCTCCCAAAGCCCAGGCCTGGGAACAGGCCGGCTGGATTGGCGACGACACCGTGACGCAGTTGGGCGACCTCGGCCTGCTCGGCATGATCGTGCCCGAGCAGTGGGGCGGCACCTACATTGATTACGTCGCCTATGCGCTGGCCGTCGAGGAAATCTCCGCCGGCGACGGCGCCATCGGCGCGTTGATGTCCATTCACAGTTCGGTCGGCTGCGGGCCGATTCTCAAATACGGCACGCCGGAGCAGCAGGACGAATGGCTGCCGGATCTGGCGGCTGGCCGCGCCATCGGCTGCTTCGCCCTCACCGAGCCCCAGGCCGGCTCGGAAGCGCACAACCTGCGCACCCGCGCGGTGCTGGAGAATGGTGAGTGGGTGATCAACGGCGCCAAGCAGTTCGTCAGCAATGGCAAGCGCGCAAAGATTGCCGTGGTGTTCGCCGTCACCGATCCGGAGCTGGGCAAGAAAGGTCTGTCGGCGTTTCTGGTGCCCACCGATAATCCCGGCTTCGTCGTCGATCGCATGGAAAGCAAGATGGGCATCCGCGCCTCGGACACCTGCGGCGTGACTCTGCGTGACTGTCGTATCCCTGAAGCCAACATGCTCGGCCCGCGCGGCAAGGGCCTGGCGATTGCTCTGTCTAATCTCGAAGGTGGCCGCATCGGTATCGGCGCTCAGGCGTTGGGCATCGCGCGCGCGGCATTCGAAGCGGCGCTCGGTTACGCCCGAGAACGGATTCAGTTCGACAAGCCGATCATCGAGCACCAGAGCGTGGCGAACATGCTTGCCGACATGCACACCCGACTCAACGCCGCGCGCCTGTTGATCCTGCATGCCGCCCGCTTGCGCAGCGCCAATCTGCCGTGCCTGTCCGAAGCTTCGCAGGCCAAGCTGTTCGCCTCGGAAATGGCTGAGTACGTTTGCTCCAAGGCCATGCAGATCCATGGTGGCTACGGTTATCTGGAAGATTATCCGGTCGAGCGGTACTACCGCGACGCGCGGATCACCCAGATCTACGAAGGCTCCAGCGAGATCCAGCGCCTGCTGATCGCTCGTGAGTTGAATAACTATGGGCTGTAAGCGACAACGGGACGCTGAAGTTGTTTGTAAACGATAAGCCCGGCGCTATCGGTTCGCCAGCAAGCTGGCTCCTACAACGTTACGGGGACTGCCATGTACGTTCCGGAACACCTGATTGATTGCGGACGACCATGCTCTTGTAGGCGCTAGCTTGCTAGCGATCACATCGTCCGGCGCAGCACGGCAGGTTCGACCAGACTGAACGTTTCGATAGCAGTATTCCGAGCAATGGATGTCCAGTGCGCCAACCGCCATCCAGACAACAATAAGAAGGATACGAATATGCTCAAAGGTACGATGCAGCAGACTCCGCTGATGATCAGCGGCATCCTGACCCACGCGGCCGCCGCCCATGGCGACCGGGAAATCGTTTCGCGCCTGGTGGACGAACCCCTCTGGCGCTACGACTACGCCGGCCTGGCGGGGCGTGCCGGCCAGGCCGCCGCTATGCTGCGCAGCCTGGGCGTCAAACCCGGCGACCTGGTGTCATCCATGGCCTGGAACACCCATCGGCATTTCGAGCTGTTCTTCGCCGTTCCCGGCATCGGTGCCGTGCTGCACACGGCCAATCCTCGCCTGTCCGATGAGCAGATCATCTATACGCTGAACCACGCCGGCAGCGGCGTGCTGCTGTTCGACCGCAGCTTTCTCGCCGTGCTGGAACGCGTACGGTCACGGCTAGAACACCTCCATACATTCATCATGCTGTCCGACGCCGAGCGCACCGACCCCGGCGAACTGGGCGCGCTCAGCTACGAAACGTTGATCGCCAAGGAGCAACCCATCACCGACTGGCCGCAGTTCGACGAGCACGCCGGGGCCATGCTCTGCTACACATCCGGTACTACTGGTAACCCCAAGGGCGTGGTCTACAGCCACCGCTCCGTCGTTCTGCATGCCATGGCGGCGGGTCTCACCGGCGCCTTCGGTTTCTCGGCGTTCGACTGCATCATGCCCTGCTCCTCGCTCTACCACGCCACCGCCTGGGGCGTACCCTTCACCGCCGCCATCAACGGCTGCAAGTTCGTCCTGCCCTGCGACAAGATGGACGGCGCCAGTCTGCAGGAGTTGATCCAGACCGAGGGCGTGACCTTCTCCGGCGGCGTACCGACCATCTGGACCATGTACCTCAATTATTTGGAACGCACCGGAGAAAATACCGGCGACCTCAAGTGCCTGGTGATCGCCGGCTCGGCAGTACCCAGAGCCATGGCGGAGAAGTTCGAGACTCGCTATGGCGTCAGCGTCCGCCAGCTCTGGGGCATGACCGAGACCAGCCCGCTCGGCGTCGTCGCCACCCCGACGCCTAAACTGGCGGCTATGGGTGAAACGGCTACCAACGAGGCCATCTGGACCCGCCAGGGTCGGCTGCAATTTGGCATCGAGTTGAAAATCATCGACGAAGCGGGCAACGAACTCCCCCATGACGGCACTACATCCGGCGCGCTGCTGGTCCGAGGGCCCTGGACCGTAGAGCGCTACTTCCGCTGCGAGGACAGCGCGCTGGACAAAGACGGCTGGTTCGATACCGGCGACATCGCCACTCTCGACCCCAACGGCTACATGCGCATCACCGACCGCAGCAAGGACGTCATCAAGTCCGGCGGCGAATGGATCAGCTCCATCGATATCGAAAACGTCGCCGTCGGCTGCCCGGGCGTACGCATCGCCGCAGTCGTCGGCGTGACGCATGAAAAATGGGAAGAACGCCCGGTGCTCATCATCGAACCGCATGACGATGCCGAACTATCCGCCGAGGCCGTGCTCGCCCATCTCGAGCCGCAGATCGTCAAATGGTGGATGCCCGACGCGGTGATCTTCGACAGCGTGCCCCTCACCGCCACCGGCAAGATCGACAAGAAGACCCTGCGCGATCGCTACCGCTCGTACCTGATCGACACGCCGGTGAGCGAGGCGAGCGCGGTGGTGTAGCCAATACTGCGTGCAGGAATTCGCCAGTAGGATGGGTGAAACCCATCAGCAGCATCACATCGCCATAAAGCGTAGGCCTCATCGCCTGCCATGGCTCTGCCAGCCGCTCGATGGGTTGCACCCATCCTACAAATGACAATGCGTGCGAACGAATCATCTGCCTGAATCGATGCGCTACGCCACAGGAGCCACCGATGTCGATGGATAAATCACCGCCCCGCCAAGGCCCGCTGGCTGGGCTGCGCGTGCTGGAGTTCGCCAGCATCGGCCCTGGCCCGCATTGCGCGATGCTGCTGGCCGACCTCGGCGCCGAAGTGCTGCGCATCGAACGCGAAGGCGGCAACGGTTGGCCCAATCCGGTGGTGGACCGCGGACGCAAGCGGTTGACCCTAGATATCCGCAGCGATGCCGGGCGCGAGCGTTGCCTGGCGCTGGCGGAAGATGCCGACGTATTGATCGAAGGCTTTCGTCCCGGCGTGATGGAGCGCCTGGGCCTCGGCCCTGAGCAGGTTCACGCGCGCAATCCGAAGCTGGTCTATGGCCGCATGACCGGATGGGGCCAGACCGGGCCGTTGGCAAAAAGCGCTGGGCATGACATCAACTATCTGGCCATTACCGGCGCGTTAGCGGCGATTGGTGGACGCGAAGGTCCTGCCATTCCACCGCTCAATCTGGTCGGCGATTTTGGCGGCGGCTCGTTGTATCTGGCGTTCGGCATCATGGCTGCGCTCTGGGAGCGAGAACGTTCGGGCCAGGGTCAGGTGGTCGATGCAGCCATCGTCGATGGCGTGTCATCGATGATGAGTTTCTTTGCGGGACTCTTGCCTAGCGGAGCCATATCTCTTGAGCGCGACCGCAATCTGTTGTCCGGTGCTGCTCCGCATTACCGCTGTTACACCTGCGCCGATGGTCGCGACATCGCCATCGGGCCGCTGGAGCCGCAGTTTTTCGCCGAGCTGATGCAGCGAATCGATGCGCCGGAAAGCCTGCGACAAGGTTGTGCCGACCCGAACCGCTGGGAAGAACAGAGCCAACAGCTCGCTGCCCTATTCGCCAGCCGAACCCAAGCCGACTGGTGCGCCCTGCTCGAAGGCAGCGACGCCTGCTTTGCGCCAGTGCTTACTCTGGAAGAGGCAGCACGGCACCCGCATATGCAGCAGCGCGGTGTTTATCGCGATATTGACGGCGCTCTGCATGCCGCACCGGCGCCACGTTTTTCACGGACGCCGGGGGCGATAAGGGATTCGGTAGAGGATGCGGCAGGTTGGGACTGATGAGAGAGAAGGGATCACTGTTCCCGTTCAAAGCTGTACGCCTCTAAACGCTAATACATAACTGCAGGGCGGTCAGAACGGCGCTCCGCTTCAACTACAGGAAAACGTCGGCATTCCCGATTGCGGTGGGCTGAAGCCCACCCTACGCCAGACCCCGCCCGAGCGCCGGCGTACCGACACTCTCCGTAGCTCCGTAGGGTGGGCTTCAGCCCACCAGGCCCCGATGTCGCTAGCCGAACGCGGAACGCCACCCGGCTCGCCCTACGAAACGCGGAACGCCCTCGCCCTGAGGTCATTCACAAGACCGGACTGCTTGTCGCGATTCACTCTCCCAAGTTCCGCGCAATCACCAACCGCTGAATATCGCTCGTACCTTCGTAAATCTGGCACACCCGCACGTCGCGGTAGATGCGTTCCACGGGAAAGTCCTGCAGGTAGCCGTATCCACCCAGCGTCTGGATCGCTGCCGAGCAAACCTTCTCGGCCATTTCCGAGGCGAACAGCTTGGCCATGGAGGCCTCCACCAGCGCCGGTTGGCCGGCTTCGCGCAGCGCGGCGGCGTGTAGCACCATTTGCCGGGCGACGGCGATCTGGGTCGCCATGTCGGCCAGGCGGAAAGCGACGGCCTGGTGTTCGGTAAGAGCCTTGCCGAACGCCTCGCGCTCACGGGCATAATCGCGGGCCGCTTCGAAGGCCGCACGGGCCATGCCGACGGACTGAGCGGCGATGCCGATGCGGCCGCCTTCCAGGTTCGCCAGAGCGATCTTGTAACCCTCGCCCTCCTCGCCCAGGCGCTGGGATTCGTGCACGCGCATGTCTTCGAACGCCAGCTGACAGGTGTCGGAAGCATGCTGACCGAGCTTGTCCTCGACGCGCACCACCTGATAGCCGGGCGTGTCGGTGGGTACGATGAAGGCGCTGATACCGCGCTTGCCGGCCTCCGGATCGGTCACGGCAAAGACGATCACCGTGCCGGCGTGCTGGCCCGAGGTGATGAACTGCTTGGCGCCGTTGATCACATAGCCGTCGCCGTCACGCCGGGCGCGGGTGCGCAGGCTGCTGGCATCGGAGCCGGCGTGGGGTTCGGTGAGGGCGAAGGCGCCGATCTGCGCGCCGCTGGCCAGTGGCGCGAGGTAGCGCTGCTTCTGCTCGTCAGTCCCGAATCGCAGGATCGGCACGCAGCCCACCGAGTTGTGCACGCTCATGATGGTCGAGCAGGCACCGTCGCCGGCGGCAATTTCTTCCAGCGCCAGCGCGTAGGCGATATAGCCGGTGTCGCTGCCGCCCCACTGCTCCGGACAGAGCATGCCGAAGAAGCCGAGCTCGGCCATTTCGCCAATCGCCTCGGCTGGATAGCGGTGTTCACGGTCCCAGTCGGCGGCGAAGGGTTTCAGCCGCTCCTGGGCGAACTGCCGGGCCATGTCGCGAATGCTGGTTTGGTCGTCGTTGAGCAGCATGGCGAGTCCTCAATCGAGCAGTTCGATGGCCATGGCGGTCGCTTCGCCGCCGCCGATGCAGATCGCCGCGATGCCCTTGCGCAAACCGCGATCACGCAGCGCGGCGATCAAGGTGACGAGAATCCGAGCGCCGGATGCACCGATCGGATGGCCCAGCGCGCAGGCACCGCCGTTGACGTTGACCTTGGCGTGATCCAAACCGAGCTCACGCATGGTGACCATGCTGACCACGGCGAACGCCTCGTTGATCTCGAACAGATCCACCTCATCGAGACGCCAGCCGGTACGCTCCAGCAGCTTGTGAATGGCGCCGATAGGCGCGGTCGGGAACAGGTTTGGCGCATCGGCGAACACCGCGTGGCCGTGGATCACCGCTTGAGGCTTCAGCCCCAGGCGCTCAGCTTCGGAACGGCGGGTCAGCACCAATGCGGCGGCACCATCGGAAATGGAACTGGAGTTGGCCGCAGTCACGGTACCGCCTTCACGGAACGCCGGCTTGAGTGACGGGATTTTCTCCGGCATCGCCTTGGGCGGCTGCTCATCGTCGCGAATCGTACGTTGCTCGCGGCCCTGGGTGACGTCGAGCGGAACGATCTCACTGGCGAAGCGGCCGCTAGTGATCGCATCGCGAGCACGCTGCATGGATGCCAGCGCGTAGGCGTCCTGTTCTTCGCGGCTGAAGCCGTGGTTCTGCGCGCAGTCTTCGGCGAAGGTGCCCATCAGCCGGCCCTTGTCGTATGCGTCTTCAAGGCCATCGAGAAACATATGGTCGAGCACCTTGCCGTGGCCCATGCGGTAGCCGCTGCGAGCCTTTTCCAGCAGATAGGGCGCGTTGGACATGCTCTCCATGCCGCCGGCGACGATCAGATCGACGCTCCCAGCGCGCAACGCGTCATGCGCGAGGATGGCGGCCTGCATGCCCGAGCCGCACATCTTGTTTAGCGTGGTGGACGCGGTCGCCTTGCCCAACCCGGCGCCGAGCGCCGCCTGACGTGCCGGCGCCTGGCCAAGACCGGCCGGGAGCACGCAGCCCATCAGCACTTCTTGCACCTGCTCGGCAGTTATACCGCTGCGCTCCACGGCCGCGCGAATCGCAGCCGCGCCCAGCTCCGGCGCGCTGAGGTTTTTCAGATCGCCCTGAAAACCGCCCATGGGTGTACGGGCGCTGCCCAGAATTACGATTGGATCGTCGTTCATCATGTGTCTCCGATTATTTCGCGGCCATGCGCAGCGCGCCGTCGAGGCGGATGACTTCGCCGTTGAGCATGTCGTTCTCGATGATGTGGCATACCAGCGCCGCATATTCGTTCGCGCGCCCCAGCCGCGGAGGGAACGGCACGCCAGCGGCCAGCGAGTCGCGCACTTCCTGAGTCATGGCGGCCATCATCGGCGTCTCGAACACGCCGGGCGCGATGGTCATCACGCGGATGCCATGCCGCGCGAGTTCACGCGCAACGGGCAATGTCATGGCGACCACGCCGCCCTTGGACGCAGCGTAAGCGGCCTGGCCAATCTGACCATCAAAGGCGGCGACGGATGCGGTATTGATGATCACACCGCGATTGCCCTGGGCATCCGGCTCACCGCGCGACATCGCCTCGGCAGCCAGGCGCAGCATGTTGAAGCTGCCGATCAGGTTTAGACCGATGACCCGGCTGAAACTCTCCAGCCCGTGCGGCCCCTGACGGCCGAGAACCTTTTCACCACTGGCGACGCCGGCGCAGTTGACCAGCCCATGCAGGCCGCCGAAGCGTTCGACCGCCGCACTCACTGCTGCCTGCGCCGCGGCCTCGTCACATACGTTGGTGATCACACCATGAGCGTTAGCGCCCAGCGACTCGCTGCGCTCGTTCAGCAGCTCGGCATTGATGTCCGCCAGCACCACCTTGGCACCGGCTGCGACCAGCGCCTCGGCAGCCGCCGCGCCCAGCCCGGATGCACCGCCAGTGATCAGAAAAACCTTGTCTTGAATGTTCACGACACGACCTCACGAAAAATGCCAGAGATCGCAGACGCGCTGCCGATCCCGCTGGGTTTCATCTTCATCAGACCGGTTTGCCCGGACAATGGTCGTTGCACGCAATCGGACTGACTGTTTTGGCCAATCCCTGTCTGTAGGAGCGAGCTTGCTCGCGAACCGCCCTTTAACTACGACTAAGGACTCGGCGCACTCTGACTCCTACGGGATGCCCCAGACCTACCCATCCGCTCGCAGGATCAGGCTGCGATACTGGCCCGGATTCGTACCGGTCCATTTGCGGAATGCTTTGTAGAACGAGCTGACATCGGCGAAACCAAGGCGCTCGGCGATTTCAGCGTAGGTGACACCGGCATCAGCCAGCCATAGCGTGGCCATCTCCTGACGCACCAGATCCTTGATCGCCTGGTATGGCATTCCGGCTTCGGCCAATCGCCGACGCAACGTCGAGGGCGAGACGCACAGCGTCTGCGCCAGCAGTTCGCTGGTCGGCCATTGCTCCGCTGGTAACTCACGCAGCTGCGCCTTGATGCGGCTGGCGAGGCTGGTGGTGTCGCGGTATTTGACCAAGATGTTGGCCGGCGCATGAGCCAGAAAGTCATGCAGCTCCTGCTCACTGCGGCGCACCGGCAGGTCCAGCACCTCGGCCGCGAAAATGATCCGCGTGCTGGGCCGGGCGAAGCGCAAATTTTCGGAGAACATCACGCGGTAGTCATCGACATAGGCCGGTTCGTCGCAGCGCAGCTCGACCGCCAGCAGCGGTATTCGCCGTCCGATCAGCCAGCACGCCAGGCCGTGCACCAGCATCCAGAACGTGAAATAGGTGAAAGCGCGGAGCGACGGTGAATCCGGCCCCTCCTCCAACACGACCTCGGCCAGGCTCTCGCTACGGTGCAACTCGCCGTGAAAACGTTCGAAGGACAGATCGAAGAAATCCAGCGCCAGTCGCAGCGCACTGTCGAGCGTCGGCTGTGCCATGGCCGCACGCGCGACGAATGCGAAGCTGCCCGTGCGCATCCGCCGCGCATCCATGCCGAAGAATTCGTCATCAAAGCGCCGGGCCAGACGACGCCACAGCTTGCTGTATTCGACTACATCAATCCGCGCCATAGGGTCATCGAAGTCGAGCGCCGGGACACCAAGCGTTTGCAGCAGCACCGGGGCCGTCTGCGCTGGCGTCATGAAGCCCAGCAGCGCTTCTTCCACCAGCCGTACGGAAATGGTGCCTTTGTCCTCGCGCATTATGCTCGGCCCATCATCTGGTCCTGACTGCTGGCGGCGACCTCGCGAAGGAAATCCCAGCACACACGCATCCGCGCCAAGTCCTTGTTCTCCACCGGCATCAGCATCCAGAAGGTACGGGTGAACTCGATCTGCTCGACCAGCACCTCCTTCAGCAAGGGTTCCTTGCGTGCGGCAAACGCCGGCAGGATCGCCAACCCGGCGCCGGCCGCAACGGCCTCCTGCTGCGCAAGAATGCTGGTGCTGCGCAGCGAGTGCTGGCGCGGCCGCATGATTTCATCGAGAAAGTTCAGCTCCTTGCTGTAGAGCAGATCCTCGATGTAGCTGACGAATACGTGGTTGCTCAGATCGTCCCGACTGCGGATCGGCGGATGTTGCGTGAGGTAAGCCTCCGAAGCGTAGAGCCGCAACACGTAATCGGTCAGCTTGGTGATCACATAAGGGCCGCGCTCCGGGCGCTCCAGCGTGACGACGATATCCGCTTCATGCCGTGCCAATCGCACCGAGCGCGGAACCGCCAGCAGATCGACGCCAAGGTGCGGATACTCGCGGGTCAGATTGGCCAGCTGACCGGCCAGCATCACAGTGCCGTAGCCTTCGGTGGCGCCGATGCGCACCTGGCCGGAAAGCTTGTCGGCGCTCAGGCTCGGTTGTTCGATCGAGGTAATGGCGCTTTCCATCGCCTCGGCCTGTACCAGCAATTCGCGACCGGCTTCGGACAGTCGATAGCCCGCCTTGGCGCGGATGAACAGTTGCCGATCCAGGGTTTTCTCCAGCGCCTGTACGCGTCGCGCCACGGTCGTATGATCGACCGCCAGGCGCCGCGCGGCGATGGTCAACTTGCCCGCCCGGGAGAGTTCAAGAAAGAAACGCAGGTTGTCCCAATCCACTTCAGGCTCCATCCAGTTGGCTTGAGCATGCCGATTTGTGCAAAAACACAGAATACCTCTGCATTTCGCACCATGGGTTTACTATTTTTACGCTGCTAGGCTCGTCCATTGAACCTCGTTTCGCATAGGGTCTGTTGCCGTTTCTTGCGCGGCCGCGCCGGAGCCTGTTTTTGCGCGAGGCAAGGCCGCGCCCGCTCCCG
>DALZYJ010000009.1:44918-179932 GCA_031988485.1 Pseudomonas sp. | reverse complement strand
AAGCTGCAAGCTGCAAGCTGCAAGCTGCAAGCTGCAAGCTGCAAGCTGCAAGCAATCGTGCGAAGGACACAGAGCATCAGACAAATTTTCTTGTGGCTTGCCGCTTGAAGCTCACCGCTGCCTTTTAGGTTTAGAATGCCCCGCACATTCTTCCGGTGACAGTGACATGACCGATCCCCGCAAAGAGCATGACGCAGAGCCCATCACCCACTTCGGTTACAAGAACGTGCCGGAGAGCGAGAAAGCGCACAAGGTAGCCGAGGTGTTCCATTCCGTGGCCGCCAAGTACGACCTGATGAACGACCTGATGTCCGGCGGCGTGCATCGCCTCTGGAAGCGTTTCACCATCGAGCTGTCCGGCGTGCGCCCCGGCAATCGCGTGCTGGATATCGCCGGTGGTACAGGTGACTTGACCCGGCAGTTCTCGCGCCTCGTCGGCACCACCGGCGAAGTGGTACTGGCCGACATCAATGCCTCGATGCTCAAAGTCGGACGCGACAAGCTGCTGGACAAGGGCGTGGCCGGCAACGTCAAGTTCGTTCAGGCCGACGCCGAGAAGCTGCCCTTCCCGGACAACCACTTCGACGTGGTCACCATCGCCTTCGGCCTGCGCAACGTCACCCACAAGGACGACGCCATCGCTTCGATGCTGCGAGTGCTCAAGCCCGGTGGCCGACTGCTGGTGCTGGAGTTCTCCAAACCCACCAATCAATTGTTCTCCAAGGCCTACGATGCCTATTCGTTCAGCCTGCTGCCGATGATGGGCAAGCTGATCACCAACGATTCGGAGAGCTACCGTTACCTGGCCGAATCGATCCGCATGCATCCGGATCAGGAAACCCTCAAGGGCATGATGGCCAACGCCGGCTTCGAGCGCGTGACCTATCACAACATGACTGGCGGCATTGTCGCCCTGCATCGCGGCATCAAGCCCTGATGTTGCGCGCAGCCCTGCTGGCCGCGGCCGAGCGCGGCATCAACCGCGTCCTGCGCCTGGACCCTACCGCGTTGCCGCGGTTGGCCCGGCTGAGCGGGCGCGTCATCGAGATCGATTGCTCGACACCCGCCTGGCGCCTGTTCGTGCTGGCCGATGGCGAAGGCCTGCGGCTCGCCGGCGACTGGGGCAGCGAGGCCGATTGCCGCCTGCGCGCGCCTGCCGCAAGCCTGGTGCGACTGGCGACCAGCCGCAACAAAACCGCGATCCTGCATGGCCCGGACGTCGAGATCGAGGGTGACAGCGCGCTGCTGATGAACCTTGCCGAAGTGCTGCAGGATCTCGAGCTGGACTGGGAATACGAAGTCTCGCGCTGGCTCGGCCCGGTCGGCGCGCAGCTGCTTGGCTCCGGCGTGCGCGGCCAGACCGCCTGGGCACGGCAGAGCGCCGAAAACCTGCGCCAGAACATGGCTGAATATCTGAGCGAAGAATCCCGAACGCTGGTCGGCATGGCCGAGGCCGAAACCCGCTTCGCCGAACTCGACCGTCTCAAGCTCAGCCTCGACCGACTCGAAGCCCGGGTCGAGCGGCTCAATCAATCCCTGAAACCAGACCAAGCCGAATGAAGCTGTTCGCTGCTACCCGCCGCCTGTTCCGCATCCTGCTGGTGGTGATCCGCTACCGCCTGGACGACATCATCCTAGACCTGCCGATGCCCTGGTGGTTGCGCACTTCCAGCTACCTATTGCCCTGGCGCTGGCTGCCACGGCGGCGCAGTGTGTTGTCCCGCGGCGCGCGCCTGCGCCTGGCGCTGGAAGGCCTGGGGCCGATATTCATCAAGTTCGGCCAGATACTCTCGACTCGCCGCGACCTGCTGCCGCTGGATATCGCCGAAGAACTGGCGATGCTGCAGGACCGCGTCCCACCCTTCGATTCGGCTGTCGCCACCGCGCTGATCGAGCGGCAGCTGGGCGCGCCGGTCGGCGAGATCTTCGCTCGTTTCGACAGCAAACCGCTGGCCTCCGCCTCGGTCGCGCAGGTCCACGCCGCCAAGCTGCGCAGTGGCGAAGAAGTGGTGGTCAAGGTGGTCCGGCCGAACCTGCGACCGATCATCAGCCAGGACATCGCCTGGCTGTTCCTGCTGGCCAAGACGGCCGAGCGCGCCTCCACCGAAGCGCGCCGCCTGCACCTGGTGGAAGTGGTCGACGATTACGCCAAGACCATCTATGACGAACTCGATCTGCTGCGCGAAGCGGCCAACGCCAGCCAGCTCAAGCGTAATTTCCAGGGCTCGCCGCTACTGTACATACCGCAGGTCTACTGGGACCTGTGTCGCCCGCAGGTGCTGGTCATGGAGCGCATCTACGGCGTGCCGGTGACCGATATGACGCGCCTGGCCGAACAACGCACGGACATGAAGCAACTGGCCGAGCGCGGCGTGGAAATCTTCTTCACCCAGGTCTTTCGTGACAGCTTCTTCCACGCCGACATGCACCCCGGCAACATCTTCGTCAGCACTCACCAGCCGTGGAACCCGCAGTACATCGCAGTGGACTTCGGCATCGTCGGCAGCCTCACGCCGGAAGACCAGGACTACCTGGCGCGTAATCTGATGGCCTTCTTCAAGCGCGACTACCGCAAGGTGGCGCAGCTGCACATCGATTCGGGCTGGGTGCCGGCGGAAACCAAGGTCAACGAATTCGAAGCGGCAATTCGCACCGTCTGCGAGCCGATCTTCGAGAAACCGCTGAAAGACATTTCGTTCGGCCAATTGCTGGTCCGCCTGTTCCAGGTAGCGCGGCGCTTCAACATGGAAGTCCAGCCGCAGCTGGTGTTGTTGCAGAAGACCCTGCTGAACATTGAGGGCCTGGGCCGCGAGCTGTATCCCGAGCTGGACCTGTGGAGCACCGGCCAGCCGTATCTCGAGCGCTGGATGCGCGAGCGCATGAGCCCTAAACAATTGCTGAAGAATGCCCACGCGCAAATCGAGCAACTACCGCACCTGGCCGGCATGACCCGCGAGCTGCTCGAACACATGTCGCAGCCCCATGCCAACAATCCCGCACCGCCCTGGCGTGAACGTCACCACGGCTGGCCGCTGCGACTGATTGGCGCAGCGCTGCTGGCGGGCGGCACGGTAATGGCCGCCGGAGCCGAGACTATCACTGCCGCCGCCGCTTGGCCGGCCTGGTTGATGCTGGCGGCCGGCCTGTTCATCGTCGTGCGCCGATAGCCAGCGGTCGGCGGGGCTGGCAAACTTGGCGCATTGCACGGAGACCCCGATGAACTGGCTGGACGAAATCAACTGGAATGCCGATGGCCTGGTCCCGGCGATCGCGCAGGACTACAAAACCGGGCGCATCCTGATGATGGCCTGGATGAATCGCGAGGCACTCACGCTGACCGCGACTGAGCACCGCGCCATCTACTGGTCACGTTCGCGTGGCAAGCTGTGGCGCAAGGGCGAGGAATCCGGCCACATCCAGAGGCTGCATGAACTGCGTCTGGACTGCGATGCCGACGTCATCGTGCTGATGGTCGAGCAGATCGGCGGCATCGCCTGTCATACCGGACGTGAAAGCTGCTTTTATCGGGTCTTCGAGAACGGCGACTGGAAAACCGTCGAACCGGTCCTCAAGGACCCCCAGGCAATTTATGCGGAGCACCGACATGAGTGACACCCTTGCCCGCCTGGCCGAGGTGCTGGAAGCCCGCAAGGGCGCGGCGGCGGAAAGCTCCTATGTGGCCAGCCTCTACCACAAGGGTCTGAACAAGATTCTCGAGAAGGTCGGTGAGGAATCGGTGGAAACCATCCTGGCCGCCAAGGATGCCGCCGTCAGCGGCGACACTAGCGAGCTGATCTATGAAACCGCCGATCTGTGGTTTCACAGCTTGGTGATGTTGGCCGCGCTGGACCAGCATCCCCAGGCGGTACTGGACGAACTCGACCGGCGATTCGGCCTCTCCGGGCACGCGGAAAAAGCCGCGCGCCCACAATCCTGATAGTCAACTTCGGAGTACTGCAGCATGGGTTTTGGTGGAATCAGCGTCTGGCAACTCCTGATCATTCTGCTCATCGTGGTCATGCTTTTCGGCACCAAGCGCCTCAAGGGCCTGGGCTCGGATCTGGGTGACGCCATCAAGGGCTTCCGCAAGTCGATGGGCACCGACGAGGAAAAGCCCAGCGTCGAGGAAAAGCAGAACCACACCATCGATGCCGAGGCCCGCAAAGTCGAAGATCCGACGAAGAAGAACTGAGGCATGTTCGATATCGGTTTCACCGAACTGCTGCTGGTCGGCCTGGTAGCGTTGTTCGTCCTGGGTCCCGAGCGCCTGCCCGGCGCGGTGCGCACCGCCGGTCTCTGGATCGGCCGGGCCAAGCGCAGCTTTGCCAACATCAAAGCCGAGGTCGAGCGTGAGATCGGCGCCGATGAGATTCGTCGGCAGCTGCACAACGAGCGCATTCTCGATCTCGAACGCGAGATGAAGCAGAGCATCATGCCGCCGAGCTCGCCCAGCGCCCCGGCCAAGCCCAGTCCACAATCGGCAACGCCACCGCCTGAGGCCAACGCGATCGACGCACCAATGACCGAGCCCAAACCCGCCGAAACCGCCCCCGCACCACGACCGGACCGACCCGCCGAGCCATGAGCAAAACCTCCATCGATGATCAGGAAATGCCGCTTGTTGCCCACCTGACGGAACTGCGCAAGCGCCTGCTGCGCTGCGTGGTGGCCATCCTGCTGCTGTTCGGCGCTTTGTTCTACTTTTCCCAGCAAATCTATTCGCTGGTTGCCGCACCGCTACGCGCTTATCTGCCGGAAGGGGCGACGATGATCGCCACCGGTGTGGCCTCGCCGTTCCTCACGCCGTTCAAGCTGACGATGATGGTGGCGCTTTTCCTCTCGATGCCGGTCATCCTGCACCAAATCTGGGGGTTCATCGCCCCCGGCCTGTACAAGCATGAAAAGCGCATCGCCATTCCGCTGCTGATCTCCAGCATCTTTTTGTTTTACGGCGGCATGGCGTTCGCTTACTTCGTAGTGTTTCCGATCATGTTCGGCTTCTTCGCCAGCGTGACGCCCGAGGGCGTGGCGATGATGACCGACATCGGCCAGTACCTGGATTTCGTCCTGACGCTGTTCTTCGCCTTCGGCGTGGCCTTCGAAATTCCGGTGGCGACCTTCCTGCTGATCTGGGTAGGCATCGTCGACGTCGCCACGCTGCGCAAGAGCCGCCCCTATGTGGTGGTTGGCTGCTTCGTCGTCGGGATGGTGCTGACGCCGCCCGATGTGTTTTCCCAAGCGCTCCTTGCCATACCGATGTGGCTACTGTTCGAAGCGGGGTTGATTTGCGGCAGCATGGTCAAGAAGCGTGAAGAAGAATTCCGCGGCGACGCGGATGACGATCAAGCACACCCCAGCGATCAATCGCCTACCCCCCGCCCATGAATCTGCTATTGCTGGAGGCGGCCGATTTCGTAGCCGCCAATCGCGTGATCCTGCGTGATCGCCGCCTCAAGCATATCCAGGAAGTCCACCGGGCCGCGGCTGGCGAAAGCCTGCGAGTCGGGCTGCTCGGCGGCCACATGGGACAGGGCCGCTTGCTGCGACTGGACGCCAACGAGGCGGAGCTCGAAATCGAGCTGAATCAACCGCCGCCGGCCAAACTGCCGATCACCCTGCTGCTGGCGCTGCCCAGACCAAAGATGCTCCGCCGGGTATTGCAGACGGTTGCTTGTATGGGCGTACCGCGGCTGGTTCTGCTCAACAGCTATCGCGTGGAAAAGAGCTTCTGGCAGACGCCGTTTCTCGAACCGGCCGCCATTCGCGAGCAGTTGCTGCTCGGGCTGGAGCAGGCACGCGATACGGTGCTGCCGGATGTAACCATCGAGAAGCGCTTCAAACCCTTCGTCGAGGATCGATTACCACAGCTGGCCGCCGGCACGCGCGGTCTGGTCGGGCATCCGGGCAACTATCCAGACTGTCCGCGCGCGGTCACCGAGCCGGTGACACTGGCCATCGGCCCGGAAGGCGGCTGGATACCCTACGAAATCGATAAGCTCAGCGAAGCAGGCCTGCAGCCCGTTCAGCTGGGTGAGCGCATCCTGCGGGTGGAAACTGCCGTCAGTGCGCTGCTGGCACGGCTTTTCTAGGGTTTTATTGCATCGACGGATGACGCCTGCGGCTACACCATCTACGGTTTGCGCCGACTTTCGCGAAATTCGCCGGGGGTCTGGCCGGTCCAGCTCTTGAAGCTGCGGTGGAACGAGCGTGACTCGGTAAAGCCCAGGTAGCTGGCAATATCCTGAATCGTCAGGTCACTACGCAGCAGGTAGTGCTCGGCCAGTTCCTGGCGCAGCTCATCGAGAATCTGCTGGTAGTTTGTGCTGGCCAGTTGCAGATGACGTTGCAGAGTACGCACCGTCATATTGAATTTCTCCGCCACCCGTTCCTTGCGCGGCAGGCCATCCTTGAGCAGCAGGCGCAGGGCGTTCTTCACCCGTTGCGGCAATGGCTGGTTGTCGTCCAGCCCGGCCATCAGGGTCAGGGCGTGCTCTTCCAGGGTGCGCAGCAGGTTGGCGTCGGCCTGGCGCAACGGCACCGTCAGGTACTCCAGCGGTACGATCAGTGCGTTGCAGCTCTGCTCGAAGCGGATCGGGCACGCGAAAATGGCCTCGTACTCGGCCAGCGCCACGCCATCGGGTTGAGCGTGTTCGAACCATACCTCCTGCGGTGAACTATCGGAATCGGAAATCCAGCGCGCATATAGCAGCCACGAGGCCAGTACGTTTTCCACCATATGCCGGCGAATGCTGGGCTCGTCATGGCGGCAGGTCCAGATCAGACGAACGTGGTCGCTGGCCGCTTCGAGCCGGCTGACGCCCATGTCACCCACCAGCTTTTCATAAGGCACGATGCGGCTCATGGCCTCGCCAAGGGTGGCACAGTTCATGGTGATATAGCCCAGCACGCTCCAGGAACCCGGCTGCACGAAGCGCGCGCAATGCAGGCCGAACAGCGGATCGCCGGACACTTGCAGCAGGTGCGCGAGCAGGCGTTCATGAGTTTCACTGGGCAGACGCTTGCTGTTGTCGCTCAGCTCCTCGGCCCTGATGCCGGCTGCCGCCAGTGCCTGATCGACATCCAGCCCCAGCTGTTCGGCATGGCGCAGGTATTTGAGCAGGATAGGGATTGAGGTGTAGCCGAGGTTTTCCATGGGCTGTTCTTATTTTGAATTCTTATTCTGAATGTCCTGATTGGCGATAACGCCTGGCCCGATACGACAGCGACGACTTTGAGCGGCTAGCTAGTATAGGCAGCCATCGAGGGTGACTGAAGTATCCGGGAGAAGCACATGCGACGTTGGAACGGCTGGGGTGATGAAACAACGGTGGTGGAGCTGCCGGCCCATGGCGAGGCGTTTCTTGCCGAGTTGATCGGTTCGGGCCAGGTGCTGGCCGATGCCAGCCTGGAGCAGGTGCTAGCGCAGGTGCCAGCCTCGCGCCTGCAGCCTCACCCGCAGATTTCCCTGAATGCCGAAGACCGTGTGCGCCATGCCCGTGGCCAGAGCCTGGCGGACTGGTTGGCGATGCGCTCGGGCGATTTTGGCGTGTTTCCCGACGGCGTGGCCTACCCGGAGAGTGCCGCACAGATCCGCGAGCTGCTGGAGTGGGCCAGCCAGCAGGATCTGGTTCTGATTCCTTACGGCGGCGGGACCTCGGTGGCCGGGCATATCAACCCGCAGGCCGGCAACAAGCCTGTGCTGACCCTGTCGCTTGAGCGCATGGGCAAGCTGATCGAGATCGACCACGACAGCCTGATCGCCACCTTCGGCCCTGGTGCCAATGGCCCGCAAGTGGAAAGCCAGCTGCGCGCGCAAGGCTACACCCTTGGCCATTTCCCGCAATCCTGGGAGCTGTCGACCCTCGGCGGCTGGGTGGCCAGCCGCTCCAGTGGCCAGCAGTCGCTGCGTTACGGCCGTATCGAGCAGTTGTTCGCTGGTGGCAAGGTCGAGACCTTTGCCGGCACCCTGGAGATTCCGACCTTCCCGGCTTCGGCGGCGGGGCCGGACTTGCGCGAAATGCTGATGGGTTCGGAGGGGCGCTTCGGCATCATTTCCGAGGTCAAGGTGCGCATCACCCGCCTGGCCGAACAGGAGAATTTCTATGCGGTGTTCCTGCCCAGCTGGAAGCAGGCACTAAGTGCCATTCGCAGCCTGACCCAGGCGCGGGTGCCGCTGTCGATGCTGCGCCTGTCCAACGCCATCGAAACCAAGACTCAGATGGCCCTGGCCGGCCATCCGCAGCAGATCGCCTGGCTGGAGAAATACCTGGCCCTGCGTGGTGCCCGCGCGGGCAAATGCATGCTGACCTTCGGCGTCACCGGTAGCCGCAGCCAGAATGCCGCCTCGCTGAAACAGGCGAAGACGCTGCTGAAATGTTTTGGCGGGGTGTTTACCGGCACCCTGCTGGGCAAGAAGTGGGCAGAAAACCGCTTCCGTTTCCCCTACCTGCGCCACGGCCTGTGGGCCGCCGGTTATGCGGTCGATACCCTGGAAACCGCCACCGACTGGAGCAACGTCGACAACCTGTTGAATAAGGTCGAGGCCAGTCTGCGCCATGGCCTGAGCAAGGAGGGCGAACAGGTGCATGTGTTTACCCACCTGTCCCACGTCTACAACGAAGGGACGAGCATCTACACCACCTACGTGTTTCGCCCAGGCAATACCTACGCCGAAGCCTTGGCGCGCTGGAAGAAACTCAAGCATGCCGCCAGCCAGACCATCGCAGGTAATCGCGGCACCATCAGCCATCAGCACGGCGTCGGCCGCGATCACGCGCCTTACCTGCCTGTGGAAAAGGGCGAGCTGGGCATGGCCGCGCTCAAGGCGTTAGCCGCGCATTTCGACCCCCAGCAGCGCCTGGCTCCTGGCGTGCTGCTGCAGGATCGATAATGACTCAGTGGAACGCCGCCTGGCGCAAACAGGCACTGCCCGAGCTAGCCGCCCGCGATTGGGACTTGGTCGTGGTCGGTGGCGGTATCAGCGGTGCCGGGATTCTGCGTGAAGCGGCGCGGCGCGGCTGGAAATGCCTGTTGCTGGAACAGCGCGATTTCGCCTGGGGCACTTCCAGCCGCTCCTCGAAGATGGTGCATGGCGGGCTGCGCTATATCGCCAAGGGCCAGCTGACCCTGACTCGGGATTCGGTGCGTGAGCGCCAGCGCCTGCTGCAAGAAGCGCCAGGGCTGGTCGATCCCTTGAGTTTTATCATGGCGCATTACCGGGGCGGCTTTCCCGGCTCCAGAGTATTTGGCGGCCTGCTGGCGGTGTATGACGCGTTGGCCGGCAAGCGCAATCATCTGTACTACCCATTGCAGCAGCTGCGCTACTTGGCCCCCGGCCTGAAGGAAGACGGCCTGCTCGGCGGTACGCGGTTTTTCGATGCGGTGACTGACGACGCGCGACTGGTGCTGCGGGTGCTGGGCGAGGCCCGCGCCGAGGGCGGCGAAGCGCTCAACGGCATCCGCGTGGTTGAACTGCTGCGTGAGGACGGGCGGGTCATCGGCCTGCTCGCCGAAGACAGTGAAAGCGGCCTGCGTTATGGCTTCAAGACTCGCGTAGTGGCCCAGGCCACAGGAGCCTGGGCCGATCAGTTGCGGCAAAAGACCGGGCTGGAGCATATCCGCCCGCTGCGTGGCAGCCATCTGCTGCTACCGGCCTGGCGCTTGCCGGTGGCCCATGCCTTCAGTTTTATGCACGCAGCCGACAAGCGCCCGGTATTTGTCTTCCCCTGGGAGGGCGCGACGGTAATCGGCACCACCGATCTTGATCATCCTGCGCCACTGACGGAGGAGGCGCGGATCAGTCCGGATGAAGTGGATTACCTGCTGATGGCCTGCGCCCAACAGTTTCCTGCTGCCGAGATCAAGGCGACGGATGTGCTGTCGACCTGGGCCGGCGTGCGACCGGTGGTCAGCGATGGTGCGCCGGGCCGCAAGCCCTCGGATGAAAAACGCGAGCATGGCCTTTGGGTCGAGCCCGGCTGTGTGACGTTGGCCGGCGGCAAACTCACCACTTTCCGCCTGCTGGCGCTGGAGGTGTTGCAGGCCTGTGCGCCCATGGTCGGACGTACTGTGGAGGATCAGGGCGCGGCGACCTTTGCACCTATGCCCCGTCAACCGATGCCTGGGCTAAGCCCCGCACAACAGAAACGCCTGATTGGCCGCCATGGCCGGGCGCTGCCGCAGTTGCTGGCGCTGATCGAGGAACTGGGTGCGGAGCAGGTGGCCGGTACCGATACGCTCTGGGTCGAGCTGGCCTGGGCCGCCGAGCAGGAGCTGGTGCTGCATCTGGATGACCTGCTACTGCGCCGCACCCGTCTGGGCCTGCTGCTGGCCCAGGGCGCGGCGGCCGAACTGCCGCGTATCCGCGCGTTGTGTCAGGCCCGCCTGGGCTGGAGTGATGCTCGTTGGCAGCGGGAAGAACAGGCGTATCTGCAACTTTGGCAGCGCTGCTACAGCCCGCCGGTAAAAATGGATCAATAGGAAGGGCGGCGTCTTGAACGAGAAAAGTTACCTGCTGGCCATCGACAACGGCACCCAGAGTATCCGTGCGCTGTTGTTCGATCTTCAGGGCAACCTGCTCGGCAAGGGCAAGGTGGAGCTTGAGGCTTATTACTCGAAGCAGCCCGGCTGGGCCGAGCAGGACCCTGAGTATTGCTGGGTCAGTCTGGGCCAGGCCTGTGCGCAGCTGTGGCAGCAGGTGGATATTGATCGCCGCCAGCTCTGTGGCGTGTCGCTGACCACCCAGCGCGGCAGCCTGATCAATGTCGACGAAGCAGGCCAGCCGCTGCGCCCGGCCATGCTCTGGCTAGATCAGCGCCAGGCCGAGGTGCGCGAGCCGTTCAAGGGCCCCTGGGGCTGGCTGTTCAAACTGGTCGGTGCGCAAGCCACGGTGGACCACTTCCGTGCCCAGGCCGAGATTAACTGGATCGCCCAGAACCAGCCGGATATCTGGGCCAAGACCCACAAGGTGCTGCTGCTCTCGGGCTTTCTCACCCATAGGCTGTGCGGCAAATTCGTCGACTCCCTGACCAGTTGCGTGGACTATCTGCCGTTCGATTACAAACGTCTGCAGTGGGCCAAACCGGGCGACTGGAAATGGCAGGCCCTGCCGGTGCGCCGCGACCAGCTGCCCGAACTGCATAAACCTGGGGCCTTGCTCGGTCATATCACGGCCGAGGCCAGTCGTCATACCGGGATACCCGAGGGCCTGCCGCTGATCGCCGCCGGGGCCGACAAGGCCTGCGAGGTGCTCGGCGCTGGCGGTGTGGAGCCCAGCACAGCCTGCCTGTCCTATGGCACCACGGCGACGATCAACGCCACTCGCAGCGCTTACCTGGAAACCATCCCGTTGATGCCGCCGTACCCTTCGGCTATTCCCGATCACTTCAACACCGAGGTGATGATCTATCGCGGCTTCTGGATGGTCAGCTGGTTCAAGCAGGAGTTCGGCCTGCGCGAGATGCAACGGGCCAAGGAACTTGGCGTCGAGCCCGAGGCGCTGTTCGATGAGCTGGTCAACAGCGTGCCGGCCGGCTCCATGGGCCTGATGCTGCAACCCTACTGGTCGCCAGGCATCCGCGAGCCGGGCCTGGAGGCCAAGGGCTCGATCATCGGCTTTGGCGATGTGCACACCCGCGCCCATATCTACCGGGCGATTTTGGAAGGGCTGGCTTATGCCCTGCGCCAAGGCAAGGAGAAGATCGAGAAACGCTCAGGCACGCGCATCACCCGCCTGCGCGTCTCTGGTGGCGGCTCGCAGAGCGACGCGGCGATGCAGTTGACAGCGGATATCTTCGGCCTGCCCGCCGAGCGGCCACACCTGTATGAAACCAGCGGCCTGGGCGCGGCGATCAATTGTGCGGTAGGGCTAGGGCTGTACCCGGATTACCCCACGGCTATTGCGGCAATGACCCGGGTTGGCCAGGTATTCATCCCCAATCCTGAAGCGCAGCGCACTTATCAGCAGCTGTACACACAGGTTTATCAACGCATGTACAAACAGCTCCAGCCGCTGTACCAAAACATCCGTAAAATCACCGGCTACCCGGCGTAGATCGGCTGAGCGCGCTATAGCGGATTGATTCGTAGGCTGGCTCGTCAGAGACGCTTCCATCGTTCACCGCGAATCTGCCGCAACCGGGTCATCTCGTCCGAATGCGAAGCAGTACCGATGAACGTAATGCACGCATCCCGAGCACGCGGGTCAGAGCTACTGAACCCCAAAAGCAGTAGCTGCCATGCGACCTTTGACCATTGATCTTCACCGCCTGGAGTACGCGCTGGACAACCGCGACGCCAGCGAGCACTACCTTGACCTCGAGTCCGGCGAAATCCGCGCGGTATTTCCGGGCGAAGCCGCGCCAGGCGTGGAGGAAAAGTACGAAGTGCAGGAGGATCGCTTTCTGCATATCGAACCCCTCGGGCTTGCCGAGTCGATTGCCATGCGCGAGGCGTTTTTGTTCACCCAGCATGACCCCATCGCCCATACGATGCTCAGCGAAGCACTGAATGGTCGCAAGCCGCTACGGACCTTCGATTTCAAACTGGAAGATTTTCCTGTGGTACGCCAAGCCTGGCTGGACTATCAGGCCGTCCAGCTACGCGAGTACGCCATCACCTGGCTGCACGAAAACGACCTGGAGCCGTCGGGTCGTTAGTTTCCAGGGTTGACATGCCCCACGCCGTGCACCCGATTCGAGCACTCGGCACTTAGCTCTCTAACAGGAACGTCACCGGACCATCGTTCTGCAGATAGACCTGCATATCGGCGCCGAAACGACCGCTGGCGACTGGGGAATGCTGACGCTGCGCCTGAGCCAATAGATAGTCGTAGAGTTCTTCGCCGAGCGATGGCGGTGCCGCGCTGGAAAAGCTGGGCCGCAGTCCGCTACCGGTGTCGGCAGCCAGGGTGAACTGAGAGACCAGCAGCAGACCGCCGCCAATGTCGGTCAACGAGCGGTTCATCTTTCCCTGCTCGTCGCTGAAGACCCGATAGCGCAACAGCTTGTGCAGCAGCTTGTCGGCCCGGGCGTGGTCATCCTCGCGTTCGACGCCAACCAGCACCAGCAAGCCCTGATCGATAGCGCCGACCACCTCGCCCGCCACTTCGACCCGCGCCTGTCGTACGCGCTGGATCAATGCCTTCATCAGGCTTCCTCGGGCGGCAGATCGAGCAGACGGTGGGCGATATTTGCGGCGGCACGCACCAGGGCGTCACAGATACCAGGTTCCGCAGCCGAATGTCCCGCTTCGCGGATGATCTGCAGCTCGCTGTTCGGCCATGTTTCGTGCAGTTCCCAGGCGTTTTCCAGCGGGCAGATGACGTCATACCGCCCGTGCACGATGATCCCCGGCAGATGGGCAATCTTGTGCATGTCGCGCAGCAGCTGGTTTGGCTCGAGGAAGGCGTCGTTGACGAAGTAGTGGCACTCGATGCGTGCCATCGCCAGCGCCCGGTGGGTGTCGGAGAACCGATCGACGACCTGGGTATTGGGCCGCAGCGTGGCGGTGCGGCCTTCCCAGCAGGACCAGGCCTTGGCGGCGTGCATCTGTGCAATCTGATCGCTGCCGGTCAAGCGCTTGTAGTAGGCCTGCATCAGATCGCCCCGCTCCTCCGGCGGGATCGGCGCGATGAAGTCCTGCCAGTAGTCGGGGAACAGGCGGCTGGCGCCTTCCTGGTAGAACCAGCGGAACTCCTGTGGCCGGCAGAGAAATATCCCGCGCAGAATCAGCGCATGCACATGTTCTGGAAAGGCCTGAGCGTAGGCGAGCGACAGGGTCGAACCCCAGGAACCGCCGAACAGCACCCACTTGTCGATACCGAGATGCTCGCGAATGCGCTCCATATCGGCGACAAGGTGTGCCGTGGTGTTGTTTTCCAGACTGGCGTGGGGCGTCGAGCGGCCGCAGCCGCGCTGGTCGAAGGTGATGATGCGGTACAGATTGGGATCGAAAAAACGCCGGCTTAGCGCATCACAGCCGCCGCCTGGGCCGCCATGCACGAATACCACGGGCAGGCCCTCCGGTGATCCACTCTCGTCCACGTAAAGCACATGCGGTTGGTCGACCGCCAGCTCGTGCCGGGCGTAGGGTTTGATCTCCGGATACAAGGTCTGCATGGCACACTCCATGATCGGTGCGCGGGCAGAGGCCCGCTGACGTTTTCGGCATCATAACGGGGTTCGAGAGGTTCGGCATGTCTGTATGGAAATTAGCCGCCATCACCTCGATGGTCGCGTTGTTGCTGGTCGGATGCGCGCGCGACGATCCGCAGGCGGCGCTCGTAGCGGCCGCGAAGGCGCTGCAGGAAAACATCGAGAACAAGGACAGCGCGGCGCTGCTGGCGCAGATCCACCCCGATTTTCGTGCCAATGCTCAGTACGATCGCGAATGGGTGCGACGCACCGCGACCCTGATGTTTCTGCGTCATCGCAACGTGCAGGTCCTGGCGCTGAGCAGCGACAGCTGGCTCGACCCCAGCTACGCCGAAAAGGGCTACAGCGAAGCCCAAGTAGCGCTGATCGGCGCCCAGAGTCTGCTGCCGCAAAGCGCCGGGCATTATCACGTCAGGCTCGAATGGTGGCTGGAGGACGGAGAGTGGCTGCTGGCACGGCTCGCGTGGGAGTAGCGCGCCACTACAGCACGAAGGGTATGAATCGCTTGGTGCCCTTCATGTACCGGCGATAGTCCTCGCCGAAGTATTCCAGGCATTCATCCTCGTCGCGCAGCGCCGTCAACCATAGAAATAGCGAGGCGGCCATTGCCAGCAGCAGGCCGAACAGCCCCGGCTGCTTGAAGAAGATGCCCCAAGCCAGTAACAGCAACGAGCAGTACATGGGATGGCGGATGTACCCGAAGATGCCCACGGTCACCAGCTGCGAGGTCTTCTCGAAAGCGAACAGTTGGTCATCCTCGCGCGCCCGATCGGCCTTGCCGACCCGCCGCAGCATGACCAGCCCGGCAATCAGCACAGCGATGGATGTCTGCAGCAGTACCCAGGAAACCAGTTGGTGCGCGGCATAGCGATCCTCGAACCAAGCCGGACCATTGAGCACCAGCAATGCGAGGATCGTTTCCCAGGCCAAGAAACGCGGAAAGCCATGCGAACGCGGCTGGCGCAATGAGGCACGCGACAGTCCGGCCAGAATCACCGTACCCAGTGCGAACAGCCCAGCCTGTAACTCCATTCGAATTCCCTCCCAACCGCCGGCATCTTGCCGAAAGGCGGCGCCAACGGGCCATCTGATACACTTTCGGCCCACCAATATCCATGCAGCCTTCACGATGGACCGAACCCAACTGCTCAGCCTGCTGCCGCATCGGGAATCCGCGCTCTGGTTGGACCAGATACTCGAACATGATCCTGCCAGCATCAGCGGCCTGAGCGCCTGGTCCTATCTGCAGCCGTTCGGTCCAGACGCTTCGCCCTGCCTGCTGTTCGAGGCGGCGGCGCAATTGTGCGGCGCGCATGGTGCCTTATACGGCGACCGGAAATCCATCGAGATGGCGCTGGTGGGCAAGCTGAGCGCGCTGCAACTGCACCATGAGCCTGCAGAGCGCAGCGGCCCGCTGCGGGTCAGCGCAACCCAGGAAGCGCTCAGCCCGGCCGGCGCACTCTATGCGTTCAGCATTCACAGCGACGAGCGATTGCTGCTCGACGGTCGGCTGCTGCTGGTCCTCGTCCATGCTTGAGCTGCAAGACCTAAGCTTTCGCTACCCTGACGCCGAGCGGCCCGCGCTGGATGGTATCGATTTGCGCATCGCTGCCGGCGAATGCCTGGGCCTGCTGGGTAGCAATGGCGCCGGCAAGACCACCCTGCTGTCGCTGATCGCCGGCCTGCGCCAGCCGCAGCAGGGCGAAATCCGCTGGCAGGGCGAGCGCAGCATCGGCTTGGTGCCGCAGCAACCGGCTTTCCATGGTGGCCTGAGCGTTGAAGAAAACCTGCAGCTGTTCGCCGACCTCTACCGGCTGCGCGGCACCGAGCGCAGCGCCCGGCTGCAACGCTGCATCCACGATACCCATCTGGAAACGCTGCTCAAGCAGCGCGCCGCGCAGCTTTCCGGCGGCCAGCAGCGCCGCCTCAACTTCGCCATCGGCCTGCTTCAGCCCGCCGCGCTGTACCTGTTCGACGAAGCCACGGTAGGCGTCGATGCGCACTCGCGGCAGCTGCTGCTCGATGCCGTGCAATCCCTCACCGCCGAGGGCTGTGCGGTGATCTACACCAGCCACTACCTGGAAGAGATCGAGCGTCTGGCGCAACGGATCGTGCTGCTCGCCGAAGGCCAGCTGCGCCTCGATCTGGACACGCACCAGCTGCTCGGCGATGACCACGGGCTGCTGCTCGAATGGCCCACTGCGCCGCCAAGCGGTCTCGATGCACTGCTCGCCGAGTTGCAGCTCGAATGCCTGCCGACCGCTCGTGGCTGCCGCATCGAACGCATCGACGGCACTCAACTGGCGCGCCTGTGCCAGTTCATCGGCGAGCAACGCCCACTGCCCGATCTGCTGCGTTTCGGTCGCCCTTCGCTGGAACAGCTCTACCTGCATCTCAGCGGCGGTGCGTTGTGAGGCTGACGGCGCTGGTGCGCAAGGAATGGCTGCTGCTGGTGCGCGACCATCATGCGCTGGCGGTGCTGTTTCTGATGCCGGCGCTGTTCGTGTTGCTGATGGCCTTCGCCCTGGCCGAGGTCAATCAGGATCGTTTGCCGGCGCTGGAGCTGGCGCTGGAGATTCCCCAAGCCAGCGAGGAAAGCGCCTTCTTCGCCGCCGTGCTGGGCGGACAACTGCCTGAAAGCCGGGTACTGGAAAACGGCAACCAAGCCCTCCCCCGCATTCGCTTGAGCAACGATTTCGCCGAACAATTGCTGGATACCGAACAGGTCAGCCTGAGCCTGATCTTTCCCGCCGCCACCGACGCATTGACCCGCCAGCGCCTGCGCACCGCCGTACAGGTCGCGCTGGCGCAGACACGGCTGATGGCGTTCCTGCTCGACACTGGCGAACTGGCCGCTGACTCATCCCTGGCCGAACGCCTGGAACTGGTCGGCCAGCGCACCGAGATCCGCATCGACGAACAGCAGCTATTGGCCAGCGGCGCGCTGGAGCAGCGCGCCAACGCCAGCCAGCACAGCGTGCCGGCCTGGCTGATCTTCGGCATGTTCTTCGTCATGCTGCCGATGGCCAACAGCTTCCAGCGCGAGCAGCAGAGCGGCGTCCTGCTGCGTCTGCGCTGCCTGGGTGTGAGCATGGGCACCCTGGCGCTGAGCAAGCTGCTGCCGTATCTGGTGATCAACCTGCTGCAGTTCGTCCTGCTGCTGGCCATCGGCGTCTGGGCGCTACCGCTGCTCGGCCTGCCGGGCCTGCAATTGCCGGGCAGCGCCGCGGCCTATGTCCTGTTGGCCAGCTGCCTGGCGCTGGCGGCCTGTTGTCTGGGGCTGGCCATTGCCAGCCTGGCACGCAGCGGCGAACAGGCGCTGATGCTCAGCGGCGGCATCAACCTGATCCTCGCCGCCATCGGCGGCATCATGGTGCCCAAGAGCGTCATGCCTGAAGCCATGGCCCAAGTAGCCGAAATTTCACCGATGAGCTGGGCGCTGGACGCCTTTCTGGTGCTGCTGGTCGGGCAAGGCTCGATCTCCGATGTTGCGCCCTGGTGCGCCCGGCTGCTGCTGTTCGCGGTGGTGGTCGGCGTAGCGGCGCTGCTCCTGTTTCTCAAACGACTGAACGACACGCAATGGACGACACAGAACTAAAACAGGCGCTCAAGCAGTTGCTGATCCGCGAGTGCGACAAGCAGGACGACATCGACTGGCAGAGCATCGCCGACGACGAGCCGCTGTTCGGCCAGCAGAGCCGCATCCAGATGGACAGCCTCGACGCGCTGCAAGTGTCGCTGGCGCTGCAGCAGCATTACGGCGTGCGCATCGAAGGCGCCAAGGATGGCCGGCGCATTCTCACTACCATCGACAGCATCGCCGCCTTTATCAGGCAGCACGCGTGAAGCCGGTCTACCTGCAACGTGCGCAGCTATGCAGCGCCCTGGGCGAAACCCTGCAAGACGCCGCCAGCGCCTGCCAGCAGGGTCGGCTGCCGCAGCCGCAATGGTTCGAACTGCATGAACGCAACGAACGACGCCCCTATCTGGCCGCAGCCGGCACGCCGCTCGACTTGCGCCGACGCCTGCACCAACTGGTCGCCACCAGCAGCGACGGCGCGCTGGATGATTGCCTGCTGATCCTCGCCTCCACCACGCTGGATATCGCTGCCATCGAGGCGCGGGTTGCGGCAGGTGAGGCGACCGGCAACCCGATGGCGCCGGCACTCGATGCGCTGGCTGAAGAACTGCGTCAGGAATGGGGCTTCGCCGGTGCTTTCACGCTCAATACCGCCTGCACCAGCGCCGCCAATGCGCTGCTCTATGGCGCACGGTTGATTGCCCGCAACCACTACCGGCGCGCCCTGGTGCTGGCCTTCGAGACACCCAGCGAAGTCACCCGGCAAGGTTTCGGCGTGCTCGAACTGACCAGCCCCAGCGCCGCCTACCGTCCCTTCCACCCCGAACGTGACGGGCTGATTCTCGGCGAGGCCTATGCCAGCGTGATGCTCGACCGCGAGCCCGGCCCCGAGCCACTGGCGCGGCTGCTGGGTGGTTTCAGCGCCTGCGATACCAGCAGCCTGACCAACACCGCCGAGGACGGTAGTCATATCGACTGGGTGATGCGCCGCGCCTTGCACAGCGCACACGTCACGCTAGACGAAATCGGGCTGGTCAAACTGCATGGCACCGCCACTCAGGCCAACGACCAGGCCGAACGTAATGGCATGCGTCGCACCTTCGCCCAGACATTGCCACCGCTGTGTGCGCTCAAACCCTACCTTGGACATACCCTTGGCGCCTGCGGGCTCAGCGAAACCCTGTTGCTGCTGGAAACCTTGCGCCAGGGCATGCTGCCGGGCTGCGACTATGCCGAGCAGGCGCTGCTGCCACTGCTCGCCGAGCCGCTATCGGTGCCCGCCGGCAGCCTGTTGCTGGCCAACTATTTCGGCTTCGGCGGCAACAACGCCAGCCTGGTATTGCAAGGAATTCCAGCATGAAGGTGATCGCCGCCAGCGAAGTTCGAGGCCGCAACCACAGCGACAGCCAGCTCAAGGCTGCCCTCGGCACTTATTTGTCTAGCCCGCCACGGCGCACCGATCGCCTGACCCTGCTGGCGCTGCTCGCCGCCGCGCCGCTGAAGGCACACATGCAAGCGGACAGCGGACTTTATCTCGCCGCCACCTACCCGGCGCGGCAGAACATGTTCGCCCTGCTGGAGAACGTCTGCGCCCAGCAGCGGCTGCCCAAGCCCTTCGAGTTCGTTAATAGCGTCAGCAATGCCGCGGGTTTCCACGTGGCGCAGCAACTGGGGCTGCAGGGGGCGAACCTGTTTATCGGTGCCGGCCCGCAGGTCTGGGGTCACCTGCTCGATCTGGCTGGCAACGACCTGGAACGGGCGCAGGTGCGTCAGGGGCTGGTATTGCTGGTCGAGGAAGACGAGCAGGATGGTTTCTGCATCCAGGCGCTGGTGCTGGAACCGGGCGTCGATTCACTCAGCGCGCGAAATTTCGCGGCGCTGAGCGGTTCGGTGGAAGTTGTGCGGCTGGAGCTGGGCTCGTAGGGCCTTCGCTGTCGGTCTCATCGTCGGGTGACGCCTCGGCTAACACGACCTCAACTGATCTAGCGTCTGGCCCAACCCGCCAGCCGCCGCACCAGCTCGCGTTCCTGCACGGCGATGCTTTCCAGCATCGCCGCGATGCCATTGAAATCACCGTCGCCCTGCTTGTTGCGCGACTGGCGCACGCAGGCCGAGGCGAACTGGCGCCAGTCGTCACCGATGCGGGTCAGTTGCGTAGCCATGTCGTTGAGTGCCGGATCGCCCAGCAGCGTGCCGGATTCCTGCAGGAAGCTGGCGTACATGAAGCGGAATCCCGCGCCGCCGGTGCCGATCTCCTCCTGCATGCGCACGATATGGGTGAGGTAGAGCCGGTTGTATTTCGCCTGGGCCGGATCGAGCTTGCGGATCTGTGCGGCCAGGTGATGGATGCCGCGAATGCCAATCCAGGGCAGCGGCATGCCGTCGAGGATGCGCGTGGTGGACACCAGGCTCTGGCGCACCAGGCGCTCCCAGTCCTGCTCCGCCGGCACGTCTTCGAGCCAGTACATCAGCCCCTTGGCGGCCAGCGCACCCTTGGCGAAGCGCGCCTTCTGCAGGTCGGCGCTGGCGCAGCGCACCGGCTCTTCGAAGACCGGGTCGCTGAGCAGGTAGTCGTCGCCATCGCGACCGTAGGCCAGCAGGTTGTGCGCGTTGAAGTGAAAGCGCATCTCCGGCGGAAAGTACGGCAGCCAGAACACCGAGCTCTGCAATCCGGCCAGGCGCCCCTCGGCCAGGGCGCGGTCCAGCGCCAAACGGCCCTGTTCCGGCTGACGGAAGGTCGCCGTGTGCAGCCGCGCGCCGAGGCGCTTGCTCAACGTCCTGATGATGTGTTTCGGCGGCATCCGGTAGGCGATCAGCGGCATGCCGCCGAGCTTGACGATGGGCAGATAGGCGAACGCCAGCCCCGAAGCCAGGCCGAAGGCCATCGGCTCGCTCATGGGCAGGCCGGCATGGGTCAGCAGGTTGGCCATCACCCCGCTTTCGCAATGGGCGCTCTGGCGATGCTGGAAGGCGCTCATCGCGGCAACTCCTGCTGGTAGCGGATCAGTTCGGCGACGTCCAGGCCGAAGGCCTCGGCGTAGCGCGCCAGCTGCTTGCTAGTCAAGCGACGATAGATGGCCGGGCGGAAATGCCGGCGGATGCGCCATTGCCAGAAGCCGGTGATCTGCGCCAGCGCCGGCTCGTCGAGTCGGTAGCGGTACATCAGGCATTTCAGCGGCGAGGCCTGACCGCTGTGCCACTCGGCCAGGGCCTGGGCTTCCTGCTCTTCCAGCTGCGCCACGGCCAGCTGCGTGGCGTAGGACTCGGGCTCCCAGCCAGCGCTTTGTGTGCCCTGATAGCAGCCCTGCTCGTCGACGGCATAAAGCAGTTTGCTGTGGCCGCCGTAGCTGCTGTCCGGGTCCTGCGGAACCTCATCGAGCTTCATCGGCACCCACCACGGTCATCTGCAGGAAGGCGCTGGAGAAGCGGCCACTTTCCGGCACGTAGCCCAGCAGGCGTTGGCCCGCGCGGAGCTGGCCGCTGTGGAACAGCTCGTCGAGCATGATGAAGAAGGAGGCGGCGCCGGTGTTGCCCTTGCGCGTCAGGTTGGTGAACCAGCGCTGCTGGGGAATGGCGAAGTCGATGCGCGCCAGGCCCTCAGCCAGGCGCTCGCGAAAGAACTCCGAGGAATAGTGCGGTAGGAACCAGTCGATATCCTCGGCGCGTATTTCACGGCGGCGGCGGATGCGTTGCAGCGCCTCCTCGACGGTAACCTCGACGATGTTCTCGTTGAGCAGTTTGACGTTCTGCTTGATGGCCATCACCGAGCGGCGGCTGCGTTCCTCCGCGCCCATGCGGCTCCAGCCCACCAGCTGCTCGCCCTGCATCTCCGCGCCGCCATACATGCACGCGGGAAAGCGGTCGGCGAAGGACAGGATGTCGATCCAGTCGATGCGCAGGCTCAGGCCCTCGGGGTTGGGCCGGTCTTCCAGCCAGACCGCGCCGGCGCCGTCGGAAAGCATCCAGCGCAGGAAATCCTTCTCGAAGGCCAGCTCCGGACGGCGTTCCAGCTCCCGGTCGATGCCTTCAACCTCAGCGCTGAAGTTGCGCGCCTGCATCAGTGCCGAAGCGACTTCCGAGCCGCAGGCCACCGCATTGCTGCTCTCGCCGCTGGCGACGCTGAGCCAGGCGTACTTCAGCGCGCTGACGCCGCACAGGCAGATGCCGGCGGTGGTCACCACCTCGCAGGGCGGGTTGCCCAGCTCGCCGTGCACCATCACCGCATGGCCGGGCAGGGTCTGGTCTGGCGAAGAGGTGGCGGCCACCAGGCACTGCAGGTCCTCAAGCTCGGCGGCGCTGGCCAGGCCGCGAATGGCCTCGGCGGAGAGCTGCGCGTTGGTCATGCTCGGCTCGCCGGTGGCCGGGTCGATCACATAGTGACGCTGGCGGATGCCGTTGCTGCGCAGGACGATGGAGCGCGCCCGCGACGGGCGCTCGCCGACCTGGCCCAGGCGCGCTTCCATCTGCTCGTTGTCCACCGGCCCGTGCGGCAGGCAGGCGCTGATGCGGTTGATATAGACGGGCTTGGCCACGGGACGGTCCTCGAACGTTACTCGCCGGACGGCGCGGCAAAATAGGCTTTTTCCCGCTGGATGCGGGCACGGGTCAGGGGGCTGAGCAGCTTTTTCAGCAGCGCGGTGACCGGCACCACGGTGATGATCAGGCTCAGCAGAAAGACGATATAGACGATTAGCCCGGCACGCCGGCGCAGGCTGTGCTGCGGGCCGAGCGCCGCCAGCAGTGTGCCCCAGGCCTTGAAACTGCGGGTGCCGACGCGCTCGCTGGCGATCAGTTTTTCATCGATGCGCACCGCGCCCAGCCCACGCAGCATCGGCTGTTCGATGGGGCCGCCTCGCGCCAGGCGCTCGCCGATGGCCACGCCGAAACGCTGCGCGTCGGCGATCTCCGCGTTGCTGATGCCGGCCTTGGGCACGCAGGCGAAGGGCTGCTGGCGACCGGTGAACATCCACAGCGGCGTGGCCAGAAAGCTCGCTGCGCTGCCGCAGGCGTCGGTCAGCACGATGTTGTCCAGCAGCCGCGCATCCAGCGCATCGAGGCGTGCCTTGAGCTTTTCCTGGGCCATCAGCCACATGTTGCGGCAGCCGATCAGCGTGACCACCGGCGTATCCCTGAGCAGCCGTGCGGCTTCGGGCGAGGCGAGAAAGCTGGTGATGGGCCGCGACGGCGAGAGGAACCAGACCTGATAGGCGAGGACTACCAGGTCGTAGCGTTTGTCCGGGTCCACCTGCAGCGGCTGCAACGGCTCGGGACGCATCAGCACGGTTTCGGGGAAGATGCTGAAAAAGGTGAGAAACGGCCAGGGAAAGGGATAAGGTGTGACCGGCTGCACGGGGAGAAAGTCCAGCTGCACGTCGTCACGCGCCAGCAGCGGCGCACAGACGGACTGTACCAGCCGGCCGAGCTGCCCCGTTTGCGAATAGTGAACGACCAATACCTGGCGCATCGAAACTTCAGTCACCGAAAATGGTCGCGATTATGCCACAGCATGTAAATCAGAATGTAACGCGCACATGGCTCTTTGCCGGCCTTGTGACGACCGGCATGACTGCCGCGCAGGCGGCGGATATACGGCTACAGGTCGAAAGCACCGCCCCAGGCATGCTGCATGCCGAGCTGCATGCCGCCGACGCGACGCACTGGAATGCACCGTTGCAGCAACTGATGGGCGATAAAGAGGGACTCGTTTTCCACGATGTGCCGCCCGGGCGCTATGCCGTGCAGCTATTCGTCGACATGAACGCCAACGGCCAGCTCGACCTCACGCCCCAAGGCCTACCAGCCGAGCCGGTGGGTTTCTCCGGCAACCCGCGTCTGCTCAAGGGCAAGCCCGAGCCGCAGGGCTGCGCCTTCGAGCACGGCGAGGCCGATAGCCTGGTGCCGATCGCACTGCGCCGGCGGGGTACCGCTCGGCGCAGTGCGGATGAAACGGAGCGCTGATCAGCCCGCTTCGCCGCGCCAGATCAACTCGTCGGTGTCGTAACCGCGTTTGTGCGCCTCGTCGAGCAAACGCTCGCGTGTCGCTGCATCGATCCGCTGATCACGAGAGAGCAGCCAGAGGTAGTCGCGATCCGGGCTGCCCACCAGCGCGACGCTGTAGTCGTCATCCAGATAGAGCACCCAATAATGGCCCTTGGTCAGGCCGGGGAAGAGATTGCTGAACCAGTTGTCGAAACGCACCCAGAGCTTGTCGGTGCTGCCCGCCTGCTGCGGTTCCGCTTCACCTCTGGCCTCCTTCCATTCGCCGCTCTGCGTTTCGCAGCGGTTGACCACCTCGACATTGCCGTCGTCTTGCAGGCTGTAGCGGGCCTCGGACTTGATGCAGTCACGCTGGAAGAACATCGGCAGCCGCGCCTGTTCGTACCAAGTACCCTGATAGCGTTGCAAATCGACATTGCCGACCGTCTGTGGCGCATCGACGGCGTTGGAGCTGGCACAGCCGGCCAGCAATATGGCGCTGAATAGAGCTGCTGCGATACGCATGGTTCTCTCCTGTTCAAACGCTGGCTTATTTCAAACCCTGACCGGAAAACATCATCACTTTGTCTCCAGCGAACTGGATGCTGATAAAACGATGCTTGGCACCCCAGGTGCAGCTGGACATGCCCAGCGCGCCAGCACATTCACCGGGTTTGCCGAGCAGCTCCTCGACTTCCGCGCGGGGCATGCCGGCTTTCAGTTTTGCGAAATTTTCCTGGGTGACCGGGCTGCAGGCTGCCAACAACACGACAGCGGCGAGCAACGACAAAAGACGCAACGACATGAAAGATTCCTTGTTCAGACGATGCCTGGCCACGCCCGGCTGCTGAAAATTAGGGCGCGAACAGGCAGGTAGGTTCCTCACTGCCGCTAGAAACGTGAGCCGGGCTCTGCCAGAAAAGCCTGCTCGGCCTCGGTGGTCTGGCGGCCCAGACTATCGTTGCGATGAGGAAAGCGGCCGAACCGGGCAATCACATCGCGATGGCGCTCCGCGAAATCGAGGAAGTCGGCAAACAGTTGGCGGTCTTCGGGCGCGACGAGCCCATGGAGCATCTGGAATTGGGCAACGGCCAGCTCCTGCGTCTGCAGGTTTTCCGCATGCTCGAGAACCAGATAAATGAACACCCGCTGAATCGGCGTGAGCAGCACATCGCCGCCATGCGCCATGCCCTCGCGAACCAGCTGCTGAGCGCGCTCGTCACCGGCGAATGCCTGCGGCGTCCCGCGGTAGATCATGCGCGGGAGCTGGTCGAGCAACAGCACCAGTGCGAGCCAGCCGTGCGGTGATTCGGTCCAGTGGCCCAGCCCGCCGGCCAGCGCCTGATCGGTCAGATCGCCGAAGCGATCACGCGCCTCGGCATCCTGTTCGGGCTTGTAGCCGAACCACAGCCCGTGCTTCTGCCGGGCGATTTCGCTAACGGTGGTGCCCTGACCGAACCACCAGTTCAGCAACTCCAGCCAGGGCGTTTGCACCGGTCAGCCCTGGTGATAGCCGGTGGCGCGCTCGACTTCTTCCTTGGAGCCGAGGAAGACCGGTACGCGCTGGTGCAGCGATTCGGGCTGGACATCGAGGATGCGCTGCGTGCCTGTGGTAGCGGCGCCGCCGGCCTGCTCGATGATGAAGGACATCGGGTTGGCTTCGTACATCAACCGCAGCTTGCCCGCCTTGCCCGGCTCGCGGGAATCGCGCGGGTACATGAAGATGCCGCCGCGGGTCAGGATGCGATGTACATCGGCCACCATCGAGGCGATCCAGCGCATGTTGTAGTTCTTGCCCAGCGGGCCTTCGGCGCCGGCCAGCAGTTCGCTGACATAGCGTTGCACCGGCGCTTCCCAGTGACGCTGGTTGGACATGTTGATGGCGAACTCGGCTGTCGACTCGGGTACGCGCAGGTTCTCGTGGGTCAGGACGAAGCTGCCCAGCTCGCGGTCGAGGGTAAAGCCCATGACGCCATTGCCCAGCGTCAGGATCAGCATGGTTTGCGGGCCGTAAATCGCGTAGCCGGCGGCGACCTGCTTGGTGCCCGGCTGGAGGAAGGCCTCTTCGCCGAGCGCGTCGTTCTGGGTGAAGCACTCACCAGGGCAACGCAGCACCGAGAAAATGGTGCCGACCGAAACGTTGACGTCGATGTTGGAGGAGCCGTCCAACGGGTCGAAGACCAGCAGATAGGCGCCTTTCGGATACTTGCCGGGGATCTGATAGGCGTTGTCCATTTCTTCCGACGCCATGCCGGCCAGGTGGCCGCCCCACTCGTTGGCTTCGAGCAGGATTTCGTTGGACAGCACGTCGAGCTTCTTCTGCACTTCGCCTTGGATGTTCTCGCTGTCGGCACTGCCGAGCACACCACCCAGCGCGCCCTTGGACACGGCGTGGCTGATTTCCTTGCACGCTCGGGCCACTACCTCGATTAGGAAACGCAGGTCCGCCGGGGTGTTGTTGCTGCGGGTCTGCTCGATCAGGTAGCGACTCAGGGTTACGCGTGACATGGAATGGCTCCGGAGGATAAAAACCCGCGCAGTTTAGCAGGCCGGGGGGAAACTAACCCTGCCTCAGACCTGCCCATCGACCACAGAGTTCAGCGCAGCGGTGAATGGGTACATGACCCTCCAAATCTCGCCATACCGAGAATGCTCTGAACCAAGCCCCGCACGTCGAACTAACCGAAGGCGTAACCCCGGACAAATTCACAGGCAACCATAAGCCAAGGACCGACAAGACTTCCGCTCACATTGCGCCTGATCGTTCGCTCCGTCGGGTCGATGGAGCGTGACCCGACCTACGTTCGGCAACCCCGCTTACATAACCTTCCAGATTTCCTCGGCATATTCGCGAATGGTCCGATCCGAGGAAAACCAGCCCGTACGCGCCGTATTCAGCACGGCGGAACGCCACCAGCTGTCGGCATCGTTCCAGCGCGCCTCGACCTCCAGCTGCGCCTGCCAATAGGATTCGAAATCGGCGCAGACCATGAAGGTGTCGTGCCATTTCAGCCCGTCGATCAGCGCCGTATAGCGACCTGGATCGTCAGCGGAAAACGCGCCGTTACGAATCGCCATGAGCACTTCGTTAAGGCGCGGAGAGCCGATGATGATCGCCTCGGCGTTGTATTCGTTGGCCTGCTTGCGTGCCTCGACCTCCTGCGCGGTCATGCCAAAGATGAACATGTGCTCGACGCCAATCTGCTCGGACATTTCCACGTTGGCGCCGTCGAGCGTGCCGATGGTCAGTGCACCGTTGAGGGCGAACTTCATGTTGCTGGTGCCCGAAGCCTCCAGTCCCGCAGTGGAAATCTGCTCGGACAGATCGGCGGCCGGAATGATGCGTTCGGCCAGGCTGACGTTGTAGTTGGGCAGAAACACCACCTTGAGCAGGCCGCGCACCGTCGGGTCATCGTTGATGGTCCGGGCGATGTCGTTGGTCAGTTTGATGATCAGTTTGGCCGTGTGATAACTGGCGGCGGCCTTGCCGGCGAAGATCTTCACCCGCGGCACCCAGTTGCGGCCCGGATCGGAGCGGATCGCCTGGTACAGCGCGACGGTGTGCAGCAGGTTGAGCAGCTGACGCTTGTATTCGTGGATGCGTTTGACGTGCACGTCGAACAGCGCGTTCGGGTCGACGCTGATGCCCAGCCGATCCTGGATCATGCGTGCCAGAAGCTGCTTGTTTTCCAGCCGCTGAGCGGCGAAGCGCGCGCGGAAGTCCGGCTGATCGGCATAGGGCTCAAGCTGGCGCAGCACCGTTTCCGGTGCATCGAGCAGTTCTTCGCCGACATGCTCGACCAGCAGCCGGGTCAATTGCGGATTGGACTGGTACAGCCAGCGGCGGAAGGTGATGCCGTTGGTCTTGTTGCTGATGCGCTCGGGATACAGCGAGTGCAGGTCGGTGAACACCGTCTCGCGCATCAGCCCGGTATGCAGCGCCGACACGCCGTTGATGCAGTGCGACCCGAGGAACGCCAGATTTCCCATGCGCACCCGGCGGCCATGCCCTTCTTCGATCAGCGAGACCGAACGCAGTAGGTCCAGATCGTGAATGCCACGCTCGCGCAGGGCATCGAGGTGCTGCGCATTGATCAGGTAGATGATCTGCATATGCCGTGGCAACAGGCGCTCCATCAGCCCCACCGGCCAGGTTTCCAGCGCCTCCGGCAGCAACGTGTGGTTGGTGTAGGACAGCGTGTTGACAGTCAGCTCCCACGCCTTGCGCCAAGGAATGTCGTGCACGTCGACCAGCAGCCGCATCAACTCCGCCACGGCGATGGCCGGGTGGGTATCGTTGAGCTGGATCGCAGCGAATTCCGGCAGATTCATCAGCGTGCCACGCTGATCCAGATGCCGCCGCAGCAGGTCCTGCAGCGAGGCCGCGACGAAGAAATATTCCTGCCGCAGACGCAGCTCCTGACCGGCTTCGGTGCTGTCGGCCGGGTACAGCACGCGGGAGATGCTTTCGGCGCGCGCCTCCTCGGCGACGGCGCCGATATGGTCGCCGGCATTGAAGCGCTCCAGATGGAAATCCGCCTCGGCGCGGGCGCGCCACAGGCGCAGCGTATTGACGCTTGCCCCGCGCCAGCCGACCACCGGCGTGTCGTAGGCAATCGCGCGCACGCCTTCGGCCCAGTGCCAGAAATGCTTGGGCTGCTCCTGCCCGGCGGCGTCGTGCGGCATGGCCGTGACGCTACCGCCAAAGCCGATCAGATAACCGACCTCGGGCCGTTCGAACTCCCAGGGGTTGCCGAAATTCAGCCAGGTTTCGGTCTGCTCGTGCTGCCAGCCATCGACGATGGCCTGGCGGAACAGGCCGTGATCGTAGCGAATCCCGTAACCATGGGCGGCAATGCCCAGCGTCGCCATACTTTCCATGAAGCAGGCCGCCAGCCGGCCCAGGCCGCCGTTGCCCAACGCCGCATCCGGCTCGGTCAGGCGGATGTGGTCGAAATCCACATCGACATCCGCCAGGGCTTCGCGCGCGACGTCGAGCAGGCCGAGGTTGCTCAGGCTGTCGGTGAGCAAACGTCCGATGAGAAATTCCAGCGAGAGGTAATAAACCCGCTTCTTGCCCTCCCGATAACCCTCGCGCGTACGGTCCATCCATTGATCGATCATGCGATCGCGCGTAGCCAGCGCGACCGCTTCGAACCAGTCGTGATCGGATGCATGCTCCGCGTCCTTGCCGATCGCGTAGGTCAGCTTGCTGATGATCGAATCGCGGAAGGCTGCGACAGCATCGGCGTCAGGAGCAGTGGGTTGTTGCGTCATGGACAGACCTCATGGAGCTGGGAAGGGGTTCATGGCAGCACAGGCCACCTCGGCAAAGGGCTATGCAGACAGGTTTGCAGGTTTCAGTCGAATCTGCGCGACCGTCTGTCCGGCGTTCGACTCGTCGGATTCGCTGGAAATTCAAACCAGGGTCGTTATGATCGCGCGCCGCCATTACCGATACCGCCTCCGTGAAGACACGCCTGATTGCCTCCGCCGACCCCGACCGCCTGGAAACCTGGGCCCGCTACAGCAACGGGCTGTGTCGCGACTGCCACGCCACTTGCTGCACGCTACCGGTCGAAGTGCGCATCGACGACCTGATTCGCCTGGAAGTAGTCGATGCCTTCGAACGTGACGAGCCACTGAAGAACGTCGCCAAGCGCCTGAGCAAAGTGGGCATCGTCGAGCACTTCAATCAGAAGCACGGCATTTTCACCCTGACCCGGCTGGCCAACGGCGACTGCCTGTATCTGGACCGCAAGACGCGCCTGTGCACCGTCTACGCCAAGCGTCCGGACACCTGCCGCAACCATCCTCGAATCGGCCCGCGCCCCGGTTACTGCGCTTACCAGCAGAAAAGCGCGGCGCGCTGAAGCAAACCGTCGAATGGCATCCTGACAGCGGCAAAAAGCGCGTGTGGAAACTGGCAATATCGTGACTCAGCGGTCATGCTTGGCGTCTGCCTGTATCTGCAAACGTTTAGGAATCCACCCGGCATGAGCCGCGATAGCCGCTATCTGGAAGCCATTCTGCATCACGACATCCCTCTGACCCGGGCGATGGGCCTGCGTGTCGATCAGTGGGAAAACCATGAGTTGCGTCTGAAGGTCCCGCTGCAGGCGAACATCAACCACAAGAGCAGCATGTTCGGCGGCAGCCTGTATTGCGCGTCGGTGCTGGCTGGCTGGGGTTGGTTGCACCTGCGCTTGCGCGAGGCTGGTATCGAAGACGGTCATATCGTCATTCACGAAGGCCAGATCGACTATCCGCTACCGGTGGTAGATGACGCGACGGCGATCTGCTCGGCGCCGGACGACGGCGCGTGGGAGCGCTTCGAGACGATCTACCGGCGTCGCGGCCGCTCACGTCTCACACTGCACAGCCGCATTCTCGCAGCCGATGGTCGCGACGCCGTGCGCTTCACCGGCCAGTTCGTCTTGCATAAATAGCACTGGCGCCGTTGGGCTTCGTTGCGAAGCCCAATCCGCAACCTCTCAGACGTAACGCGATTTGGGCGTCGCCATCGGCAGCGGGCCGTCGCCGATCAGGCGAAACTCGCCGCGCGCCGCATCGTAGGCGCGGATTTCACTGGTGCCGATGTTGTAGAGCCAGCCGTGAATGAACAGCTGGCCGCTGGCCAGTCGCGCCGCTACCGATGGGTGCGTGCGCAGGTGTTCGAGCTGCGCCAGCACGTTTTCCTCGGTGAGGATGCGCAAGGTGCTGTCATCGGCACAGCCGCAATTCTCCTCCACCACGGTCCTGGCCACCTCGGCATGACGCAGCCAGCCCCTGACCGTCGGCATGCGGTCCAGCCCGGACGGGTCGAGCACCGCTTTCATCGCGCCGCAATCCGAATGTCCGCAAATGATGATGTGCTGCACACCGAGCGCCATCACGGCGAACTCGATCGCCGTCGACACGCCGCCATTCATCTGGCCGTAAGGAGGCACGATATTGCCAACGTTGCGGGTCACGAACAGATCGCCCGGCGAACTCTGGGTGATCAGCTCCGGGAGAATCCGTGAATCGGCGCAGGTGATGAACATTGCCCGCGGCGTCTGCTCGTGGGCAAGTTTGGAGAACAACTCGCGCTGCTGCGGATAGACATCCTCGCGAAAGCGCATGACGCCCGCGACCAGGTTGTCGAGCGCTTCCTGCGCCGTTTCGCTCGTCTTGTCTTCGAGGCTCATGTACGACATCTCTTTCTGTATGGGTTGAGCCCGCGCCGGCAGATCGCGCCGAAGCGGGCGCCGAGACCCGACCGGACCGGCGTTCGAGCACGCCGGCTGCGGGCTTGGCTATTCGCCGCGAATGTACTGTTCGAGATGCTGGATCAGGCTTTCCTTCTCGGCGACGAGTTCCTTGACCACGTCACCGATGGAAAGCATGCCGACCAGCTTGCCCGCTTCGAGTACCGGCAGATGGCGCAGGTGCCGATCGGTCATCAGCTGCATGCACTCCTCCAGCCCCTGCTGCGGCTCGACGGTGACCAGGTTGACGCTCATGATCGTGCTCACCGGCGTGGCGAATGATGAACGCCCCTTCAACACGCATTTGCGCGCATAGTCGCGCTCACTGACGATGCCGACCAGACGGCCATCGGCTTCGGCCACCGGCAACGCGCCGACGTTCTTTTCCGCCAGCACCTGCAGCGCCGTGAATATCGTGTCGGTCGGCGCGATGGTATGCACGCTCAAGTTCGATTTGCCGCTGACGACCTGTCCTACCGTTTTCATGGTTCCATCTCCTCCATGCCGGCCCCAAGCCGGACGCCGTTCGTAGCATCATCCGCAGGCACGGGGTGGGTAAAGCGTTTTTCCGCGCTTGAAACACGCCGTTCCAAAAGACGCATGCACCGGCGGGGAAGACACCTATGCCGTGCCTGGACGTATCCAGACACGGCTCGGACTCAGGCGATCTCGATCAGCAGGTCGCCGGGCGTCACGCGGTCGCCCTTGGCCACATGCACGGCCTTAACGGTGCCGGCAATGGGCGCCTGGATTTCGGTTTCCATCTTCATCGCCTCGCTGATCAGCACTGGTTGCCCGGCCTTGACCACATCGCCTTCTTTGACCAGCACATCGACCACGTTGCCCGGCATGCTGGTGCTGACGTCGCCCGGACCGTTTGCCTGCTTGCGCTGACCGCCAGCGCTGCCGCCAACGAAGTTGTTCAGAGGCTCGAACACCACTTCTTCCGGCATGCCGTCGATGGAGAGGAAGAAGTGCCGCTTGCCCTCGCCCTTGACGCCGACACCCGTGATATCGACCCGGTAGGTCTCGCCGTGCACATCGATGACGAACTCGGTCGGCACACCCTCCCCGCCTGCAGTACTGACCGCGTTGCCGTCCGGAATGGGCAGCAGTTCTTCAGGCTGCAGCGTGCCGGCTTCGCGCTCCTCAAGGAACTTGCGACCGATATCCGGGAACATGGCGTAGGTCAGCACATCCTCTTCGCTGCGGGCCAGCGCGCCGATTTCCTCGCGCAGCTTGTCCAGTTCCGGCTTGATCAGGTCGGCCGGGCGGACTTCGATGATCTCTTCACCGCCGATGGCCTGGCGCTGCAGTTTGGCATCGATGGCGCCTGGCGCCTTGCCGTAGCGACCCTGCAGGTAGAGTTTCACTTCGTTGGTGATGGTCTTGTAGCGCTCACCGGCGAGTACGTTGAAGAACGCCTGGGTGCCGACGATCTGCGAGGTCGGCGTCACCAGCGGCGGGTAACCCAGGTCCTTGCGCACACGCGGAATCTCGGCGAGCACTTCGTCCATGCGGTTGAGCGCGCCCTGTTCCTTGAGCTGGTTGGCCAGGTTGGAAATCATCCCACCGGGTACTTGATTGACCTGCACGCGGGTATCGACGCCGGTGAAGTCGCTTTCGAACTGGTGGTACTTCTTGCGCACCGCATAGAAGTACAGACCGATTTCCTGGATCAGCTCCAGATCGAGCCCGGTGTCGTACGGTGTGCCGCGCAGTGCGGCGACCATCGACTCGGTCCCCGGATGGCTGGTGCCCCAGGCCATGGAGGAAATGGCGGTATCGATATGATCGGCGCCGTTCTCGATGGCCTTGAGCTGGCACATGCTGGCGACGCCGGCGGTGTCGTGGGAATGGATGAACACCGGCAGGTCGATCTCGGCCTTCAGTGCGCGCACCAGATCGCCGGTGGCGAACGGCGTCAGCAGGCCGGCCATGTCCTTGATCGCGATCGAGTCGACGCCCATGTCGCGCATCGCCCGGCCTTGCTCGACGAACAACTCGACGGTGTGCACCGGACTGGTGGTGTAGGCGATGGTCCCCTGAGCGTGCTTGCCGGTCTTCTTTACGGCACGGATGGCTGTTTCCAGGTTACGCACGTCATTCATCGCATCGAAGATACGGAACACGTCGATACCGTTATCCGCCGCCTTGGCACAGAAGGCCTCGACCACATCGTCTGCGTAGTGGCGATAGCCGAGCAGGTTCTGTCCGCGCAGGAGCATCTGCAGGCGGGTGTTAGGCAGCGCCGCCTTGAGCTGGCGCAGACGTTCCCAGGGATCCTCTTTGAGGAACCGCACGCAGGCGTCGAAGGTTGCGCCGCCCCATACTTCGAGCGACCAGTAGCCGACGCGGTCGAGTTTCCCGCAGATCGGCAGCATGTCTTCGGTGCGCATGCGGGTCGCGATCAGCGACTGGTGGGCATCGCGCAGGATGGTGTCCGTTACGGTGATCTTTCTGTTGCTCATGATTCTTCTCCTCGCTGGAGGCTAGAGGCTGAAGGCGGGGCGAACAGCGCGGCCAATCGCTCAGCCTTCAGCTTTCCAGCCTCAAGCGGCTTATATTTAGAGTCCTGCGTGAGCCGCAATAGCGGTGGCGATAGCTAAGGCCAGTTCGCTCGGCTTGCGCTTGATCGAGTAGGTCATCAATTCCGGATGGTTGTCGACGAAGCTGGTGTTGAACTGCCCGCTGCGGAAATCCGGATTTTCGAGAATCTTCTGATAGTAGAAGGCCGTGGTCTTGACACCCTGCACGCGCATGTCATCCAGCGCGCGTGAACCGCGGGCCAGCGCCTCTTCCCAGGTCAGCGCCCAGACGATCAACTTCAGGCACATCGAATCGTAATACGGCGGAATGGTGTAGCCGGTGTAGATCGCCGTATCGGTGCGCACGCCCGGCCCGCCGGGTGCGTAGTAGCGGGTGATCTTGCCGAAACAGGGCAGGAAGTTGTTGCGCGGGTCCTCGGCGTTGATGCGGAACTGCAGAGCGAAGCCGCGATACTGGATGTCTTCCTGCTTCACCGAGAGCGGCAGTCCGGAGGCGATGCGGATCTGCTCGCGGACGATGTCGATGCCGGTGATTTCCTCGGTGATGGTGTGCTCCACCTGCACCCGCGTATTCATCTCCATGAAGTACACCTCGCCATCGGCGAGCAGGAACTCCACGGTACCGGCGTTCTCGTAACCCACGGCCTTGGCCGCGCGCACCGCCAGGTCGCCGATGTAGGCGCGCTGTTCCGGAGTCAGCTGCGGGCTGGGGGCGATCTCGATGAGCTTCTGGTTGCGGCGCTGGATCGAGCAGTCGCGCTCGAACAGGTGCACGGTGTTGCCGAAGGAGTCGGCGAGAATCTGCGCCTCGATATGCTTGGGCTCGACGATGCACTTCTCCAGGAACACATCGGCTGAACCGAAGGCCTTGGTCGCCTCTGAGATGACCCGGGGATAGGCCTGTTCGAGCTCTTCGCGCGAGTTGCAACGGCGAATGCCGCGACCGCCGCCACCGGAGGTCGCCTTGAGCATGACCGGGTAGCCGATGCGCTCGGCCTCGCTCAGTGCTTCTTTAACGTCGGCGACGTTGCCTTCGGTGCCGGGCGTGACCGGCACACCGGCTTTGATCATGCTGCGCCGCGCTTCGGTCTTGTCGCCCATGCGGCGAATCACTTCGGCGCTGGGGCCGACGAATTTGATCCCGCGCTCGGCGCAGATTTCCGCCAGTTCGGCGTTCTCGGAGAGAAAGCCGTAACCTGGATGCAAGGCGTCGCAGCCGGTCTCCACGGCCAGGTTCACCAGCTTGCGCGGGTTAAGATAGCCGGCCAGCGGGTCTTCACCGATGAAATAGGCTTCGTCGGCGCGTTTGACGTGCAGCGCCTGGCGGTCAGGCTCGGCGTACACCGCGACCGAGCGCACGCCCATTTCGGCACAGGCCCGCACAATGCGGACGGCAATTTCACCGCGGTTGGCGATCAGCAGCTTCTTGATCACGCTGTCATTCCCTCGGTCGATTAGCAGGCGGCCCCTCTCGGGACCGTGTGAGTGCAAGCGTTTTTTACCCTACGCCCAACGGGATGATTACTGAAAATAAATAATTGTTTGATATTGGATAAGTAATTCCTAATATCTGTTATCCAAGCGAGACATGACGCGGCTTTCAGAGGCGTCAAATCGAGCCACCAGAGCCCAAAAAACAAGCAAGAGCGGCGAATATGCGAAAAACCATGATGCGCATAACACTGCGCCAGCTTCAGCTGTTCAGGGCAGTGTGCGAAAGCCGTTCGTACAGCCGGGCGGCCGAGGAAATGGCGCTGACGCAACCGGCAGTGAGTCTGCAGATTCGCCAGCTGGAAGAACTGATCGGCCAGCCGCTATTCGAATATCTGGGTAAAAAGCTTCATCTCACCCCGGCAGCCGAAGCACTGCAGCGTGCCAGCTCTGATATTTTCGGGCGCCTGGACAGTCTGGACATGCAGCTTTCCGACCTGCAGGGCTCGCTACATGGGCAGTTGAATCTCGCCGTAGAGTCGAGCGCCAAGTACATCACGCCGCACCTGTTCGCTGCCTTCAAGCGGCAGCATCCAGAGGTCAATCTGGAGCTGGTCGTGGTCAACCACGCGCAGGCGGTCAAGCGATTGTCGATCAGCCGCGACGATTTGCTGATCATTTCCCAGGTCCCGACCGACATGGATCTGGAATTCCTGCCATTCCTGAACAACCCGATCGTCGCCGTAGCGCCCGCCGACCACCCCTTGAGCCAGGCGGCCACGCTGACCCTGCAGGACCTGACCGCCTACCCGCTACTGGTGCGCGAACCGGGGTCGGGCACACGCAAGGCTGGCGAGGATTATCTGCGTCAGAAGCGCGCGCATTTCGCCCAGACGATTCAGGTCGCCTCGCTGGATGCGCTGCGCGAAAGCGTAGTGGCCGGTCTCGGCGTGGCGCTGATGCCGCGCCACGCCGTACACCTTGAGCTGACGCACGGGCTGCTACGCGAACTGCCGGTTCAGGAGCTGCCCCTATACCGCAGCTGGTGCGTGGTGCACCCGAGGGCGAAGCGGCTCAGCCCGGTCGCTCAGGCCTTCCTTGCCTTCATCCGTGAAGAGCGCGCGCAGATCAGCACATTGGCGACGCGTTTTGCCGGCGTTCCGTCCTAGGGTCTGTTGACGTTTCGTCGCGAGCCGCGTTGCTGCGCCAAATAACGCCAGGCAAGGCAGCGCCCGCTCCCGGCGGACTTGCTGCATTCACCACATCCATGTGGATCGCGCGGGACGCAGGTATGGTCGCTCCCTTGGCAAGTCCCGCAACGCCGCATGGCGTCATTTGCCGCGCAACCAAAGGGACGGGCAGTTTTTGCGCGACACGGCGTTTCTCGTCGCTTATTTGGAACGACCAAACTGCGCGACTCGGGCCTAGTCTCGCGCAAAAACTGGCTCCGGCGCGGCCGCGAACGAAACGTCAACAGACCCTAGCTCCAGCAGCGGGCTGACCATCAGCAGATCGGGGAACTCCACCAGCTGCGCATGCAACTGGCGCTGCTCATCGTAGCTCTCGATGGCGCGACGGAAATGCATGCGCCGCTCGTCCTGTAGCTTGCGGCGGGAACGGGCGTCGAGGTTGACGTAGGTTTCACGGCGCTGAGGCATGGGGTTCTCCCGAGAAAGTTACTGGGAGACTCAGCATCGGATCGCTGGATGACGCTATGACGTCAGGCCGATGACGTTTCGAAGACGATCAATCTTCGTGCGGCTTCACCGACTTGGGTGACAGGCGCAAGCTGCGCAGGCTGCGCTTGACGCTTTTGAGGTGGTTGACCAGGCTCGGCCCGCGCGCCATGGCGACACCCATCGCCAGTACGTCGATCACTACCAGATGGGCGATGCGCGAGGTCAGCGGGGTATAGATTTCGGTATCTTCCTGAACATCGATGGCCAGGTTGATGGTCGCCAGCTCCGCCAGAGGCGTCTGGCTCGGGCACAGCGTGATCAGCGTGGCGCCGGACTCGCGCACCACATTGGCGGTGATCAGCAGATCCTTGGAGCGTCCCGACTGGGAAATGCAGATGGCTACGTCGGTGGGCTTCAGCGTGACCGCCGACATCGCCTGCATGTGCGGATCGGAATAGGCCGCCGCGCTGAGCAGCAGGCGGAAGAATTTGTGCTGGGCATCGGTGGCGACCGCGCCGGACGCACCGAAGCCGTAGAACTCCACCCGTTCGGCCTTGGCCATGGCAGCGACGGCACGCTCCAGCGCGTCGGAGTCGAGGCGCTCGCGTACGTCCATCAGGGTGTGCAGGGTGGTATCGAAAATCTTCAGCGCAAAATCGGTGACCGAATCATTCTCGCTGATGGCGAACTGGCCGAAGCTGGCGCCAGCGGCGAGGCTCTGCGCCAGTTTGAGCTTGAGATCCTGAAAACCGAGGCAACCGATGGCGCGACAGAAGCGCACGATGGTCGGCTCGCTGACGCCCACTGCATGAGCCAGGTCCGCCATGGAGCTGTGCATCACCGCAGCCGGATCGAGCAGTACATGGTCGGCCACCTTGAGCTCCGACTTGCGCAGCGAGCTTCTCGATTGGGCGATGTGTTGCAGCAGGTTCACGTTGCGGACTCGCTATGATCAATACCGGACAAGAGAGGTCGAACGCAGCGATGCGTCGCAGCTACCCTGTCGGCTGGCTGTAGTGGGCTTGTAGTTATACTACAAGGCCTGCAGCATCGCCCACCCAGGCTGTGAAAAACTACCTGATTGAGTCTGTTCACCTTTAGCTAGGAGTGACGCTGTGTCCATTTCCTGCGACATGCTGGTATTTGGCGGTACCGGCGATCTGGCGCTACACAAACTCATCCCTGCGCTCTACCACCTGCACCGTGAGCGGCGGCTGCACGATGATGTGCGCATCCTTGCCATTGCTCGCCAGGAGATCGATCGCGACGCCTACCTGGCTCTGGCCGAGCGCCATTGCCGCGCGGGCATCGCGCGCGCCGACTTCGAAGTAGACATCTGGCAAGCGTTCAGTCGTCGCCTCGATTACTTCGCCATGGATGCCTCCCAGCGTGGCGAATTCCTCGGTCTTGCGCATCACCTCGGCCCATCCGAAGGACGCGTGCGGGTGCATTACCTGGCGACCGCGCCGAGGCTGTTCGAACCCATCGCATCGAACCTGGAAAGCGCCGGACTGGCCGGCGAGGACGCACGCATCGTGCTGGAAAAGCCCATCGGTCATTCGCTCGACTCCGCGCTCGAGATCAACGAAGCCATCGGCGCGGTCTTTCCCGAATCACGCATTTATCGGATCGATCATTATCTCGGCAAGGAGACGGTGCAGAACCTCATGGCGCTGCGCTTCGCCAATGCCCTGTTCGAGCCGATCTGGCGCAGCGCTCATATCGACCATGTGCAGATCACCGTCGCCGAGACCCTCGGCGTCGAGAACCGCGGCAGCTATTACGACCATGCCGGCGCCATGCGCGACATGCTGCAGAACCATCTGCTGCAGCTGCTCTGCCTGGTGGCGATGGAGGCGCCGGTGCGCTTCGACGCGAAATCGATACGCGGCGAGAAGGTTAAGATTCTGGAAGCGCTCAAACCCATCACCGGCAACGACGTGCAGGACAAGACCGTACGCGGCCAGTACAGCGCCGGACAGATTGGTGGACACGATGTGCAGGCCTACTACTTCGAGCAGGACGTCGATAACGACAGCGATACCGAAACCTTCGTCGCGGTGAAGGCCGAGATCGACAACTGGCGCTGGGCCGGCGTGCCCTTCTACCTGCGTACCGGCAAGCGCATGGCGCGCAAGCGCTCGGAAATCATCGTCACCTTCAAGCAGGTGCCCTACATGCTGTTCACCAAAGGCGAGGTCAACCGCCTGGTGATCAGCCTGCAACCGGAAGAGAGCATCAGCCTGCGGCTGATGGCCAAGGCGCCCGGCAAAGGCATGCAGCTGGAGCCGGTGGAACTGGACCTGAACCTGGCCAACGCATTCAGCAGCACGCGCCGCTGGGAGGCCTACGAGCGGCTGTTGCTGGATGTGATCGAAGGCGATTCGACGCTGTTTATGCGCCGCGATGAAGTGGAAGCTGCGTGGAACTGGGTCGATCCGATCCTGCGCGGCTGGCAGAACCATTACCGCAAACCGAGGCCGTATCCGGCCGGCACCGATGGCCCGGAGCAGGCCCGTCAGTTGATCGAGCATCAAGGTCGGCAATGGTGGCGCTGAGCCGCCGAACGGCGCGATTTTCGACACACCGATATTCATTTCAGCCATTGGAACAGAGCGGTTCGCACAAGTAACAGCAACTAACGCATCAGGCGCCCGAGAACTAAGGATTAAGTTCGCATTCATCGCCGCTCAGTCGGGCGACCACAAAAAATTCATCAATGCGATGAAGTCGCCATCTCCCTGGAAACGGATCGCCGATATCCAGCAACGATATCGGCGGCTCGACCCCTTAGTTCTGCCACCTCATTTCCCCTAGTTGCCAGCGCAAGTTCGGTTAATTCAACCGCCGTGAAAAGCGGCCGCGATCCGCTGCCCGATTCGTACAACCGAAATCCGCCTCGAGCCCCGCCCCATGCGGGTTTCACCGGATCTTTGCACGGCGGCGCATGGTCTCTGAATACAGTCTTAATCCAGGCCTCTGAATCGGCCTGTTTCTTAGCGGCTGGTCCCGCCAATATCCAGCGGATTATTCAACTTGGATCAAAGCGAATTCCAAGCCGCGACCGGCTAATTCAACTTTCGCGATAAATCACGAACTTCGGAGATATCAGCGGCGATTCGCTACCCATGATCGGCGACTTGGGTTGAGATTAATTTTTTGATGTGTTTATTCTAGAAAAGGATTTCAATCAACAACCCCAAAGGATTTGTTTTGAGTGTTCCTACCGTAACGCTCCGTCGCCCCACCGACGGCGACGGTTATTCCCTCCATGAGCTGGTAGCGCGCTGCCAACCTCTGGATACCAATTCGGTGTACTGCAATCTGCTGCAATGCTCCGATTTCGCCGACACCTCCATTGCCGCCGTCGATGCGGATGGCCAATTGGTAGGTTTCATTTCCGGTTACTGCCCGCCCTCCCGCCCGGACACCCTGTTCGTTTGGCAGGTTGCGGTAGACGCCTCGATGCGCGGCCAGGGTCTGGCTCTGCGCATGCTGATGGCCCTGACCACCCGGGTCGCCAGAGAACAGGGCGTACGTCATCTGGAAACCACCATCTCGCCGGACAACGGGGCATCACAGGCGCTGTTCAAGAAGGCTTTCGCCAAGCTCGAGGCCGACTACAGCACCCGCACCTTGTTCGCTCGCGCCGAACATTTCGCTGGCAAGCACGAAGATGAAGTGCTCTATCGCGCCGGCCCGTTCGCCGCACCCCATTCAGAAGAAGAATTAGAGGAAAACGCATGAAAACTTTCGAACTGCACGAATCCGGCGTTCGCAGCTACTGCCGATCCTTTCCCGTGGTCTTCAAACAGGCGCGCGGCGCAGAGCTGATCACCCGCGACGGCAAGTCCTACATCGACTTCCTCGCCGGTGCCGGCACGCTCAACTATGGCCACAACCACCCGGTGCTCAAGCAGGCGCTGCTCGACTACATCAGCGACGACGGCATCACCCACGGTCTCGACATGTATTCCGATGCCAAGGAGCGCTTTCTCGAGACTTTCAGTCGCCTGATCCTCAAACCGCGCAACATGGACTACGTCATGCAGTTCACCGGCCCGACCGGCACCAACGCGGTTGAAGCCGCGTTGAAGCTGGCGCGCAAGGTGACCGGTCGCAACAACGTCATCAGCTTCACCAATGGTTTCCACGGCTGCAGCATCGGCGCCCTGGCGGCGACCGGCAACAAGCATCACCGCGGCGCCGCTGGCGTTCCGCTGACCGACGTCAGCCGCATGCCTTACGCCAACTACTTCGGCGACAAGGTCAACACCATCGGCATGATGGACAAGCTGCTCACCGACCCGTCCAGCGGCATCGACAAGCCCGCCGCGGTGATCGTCGAAGTGGTACAGGGTGAAGGCGGTCTGAACGCCGCGTCCGCCGAATGGGTGCGCAAGCTGGAAAAACTCTGCCGCAAGCACGAGATGCTGCTGATCATCGACGATATCCAGGCCGGTTGCGGCCGCACCGGCAGCTTCTTCAGCTTCGAAGAAATGGGCATCAAGCCGGACATGATCACTCTGTCCAAGTCGCTGTCAGGCTTCGGTCTGCCATTCGCCATGGTGCTGCTGCGCAAGGAACTGGACCAGTGGAGCCCCGGCGAGCACAACGGCACTTTCCGCGGCAACAACCACGCCTTCGTCACCGCCGCCGCCGCCCTTGAGCATTTCTGGCAGGACGACGAGTTCGCCAACAGCGTCAAGGCCAAGGGCAAGCGCATCGCCGATGGCATGCACAAGATCGTCCGCCGTTATGGCCCCGACTCCCTGTTCGTGAAGGGTCGCGGGATGATGATCGGCATCAGCTGCCCCGATGGCGACACCGCCGCCGCCGTCTGCCGTCATGCTTTCGAGAACGGCCTGGTGATCGAGACCAGCGGTGCCCACAGCGAAGTGGTCAAGTGCCTCTGCCCACTGGTGATCAGCGAAGAGCAGATCGACAAGGCCATGAGCATCCTGGACAAGGCGTTCGCCGCCGTGATGTCCGACCAGACCCGCGAACAGGCTGGCTAAGACGCAACGCGAGAAGTGTCAGGCAGGCGCGTTGCGATGCTGCCTGACTGATCGCAACAATTGCTGCACGGCCTCCACCACGTTTTTGAGGAATTGAAAAATGATCGTACGTACCCTCGCCGAATGCGAGCAGTCCAACCGCAAGATTGTCACCGAGACCTGGGACAGCACCCGCATGCTGCTCAAGGACGACAAGATGGGCTTCTCCTTCCACATCACCACCATCTTCGCCAACACCGAAACGCACATTCACTACCAGAACCATCTGGAGTCGGTGTATTGCATCAGCGGCAACGGCGAGATCGAGACCATCGCTGACGGCAAGATCTACAAGATCGAGGCCGGCACGCTGTACATCCTCGACAAGCACGACGAGCACTTGCTGCGTGGCGGTAGCGAGGACATGAAGATGGCCTGCGTCTTCAACCCGCCGCTCAATGGCAAAGAAGTGCACGACGAAAGCGGTGTTTATCCGCTGGAGGCGGAAACCGTCTAAGAGACGTGATGCAGGTGCGCTCCAGCACCGCCATCGATGGGTTGCACCCATCCTACGCCGTAGGGTGGGTGAAACTCACCAGGTGTCAGCACCAGCATCGATATGGCGGGTTGCGCCCGTCTAGGAATCGAAAGGAGAACTGAAGTGAACCCCGTGCAAGCCGACCATTACCCTTCGCGCCAGCACGACGAACCCAGCTGGCAAGAACGGCTGGACCCGGTCGTCTACCGCAGCGACCTGGCCAATGCCCCCATCGCGCCGGAGCTGATCGAACGCTTCGAGCGTGACGGCTATCTGATCATCCCTAATCTGTTCAGCGCCGAGGAAATCGCGTTTTTTCGCGAAGAACTCGAGCGCATGCGCCAGGACCCAGCCGTTGCCGACTCCGGCAAGACCATCAAGGAACCCGAAAGCGGTGCGATCCGCTCGGTGTTCGCCATTCATAAAGACAACGCGCTGTTTGCCCGAATCGCTGCCGACGAGCGGACCGCCGGGATTGCCCGCTTCATCCTCGGCGGCGACATCTATGTGCATCAGTCGCGGATGAACTTCAAACCGGGCTTCACCGGCAAAGAGTTCTACTGGCATTCGGATTTCGAGACCTGGCACGTCGAGGACGGCCTGCCGCGCATGCGCACCCTCAGCTGCTCAATCCTGCTGACCGACAACGAGCCGCACAACGGCCCGCTGATGCTGGTCCCCGGCTCGCACAAGCAATTCATCAGTTGCGTGGGCGCCACCCCCGAAAATCATTATGAAAAGTCGCTGCGCAAACAGGAGTTCGGCGTACCGGATCACGACAGCCTGACCCGGCTGGCCGAGCAGCATGGCATTGACACCGCCACCGGGCCGGCGGGCAGTGTGCTGTTCTTCGACTGCAACACCATGCACGGCTCGAACAGCAATATCACGCCCAGTGCGCGCAGCAATCTGTTCTATGTCTACAACCATGTGGATAATGCCGCCCAGGCGCCGTTCTGCGGGCTCGCACCACGCCCCGACTTCGTTGCCGAGCGTGAGGATTTCACGCCGCTGCAGATACAGCCTCAACACTATCTCTGACTTTGACACGCCATCGCCGTCTACGCGGCGCTGGTTTCTGCTGGCCTGCCGAAGGAGGCCCAGGGATGAAATTCACCCCAAGACGGGACGTTGAATCGATGCATACCGTAGAAAAAATCGGCGGCACCTCCATGAGCCGCTTCGACGAGCTACTCGACAATATCTTCATCGGCCAGCGCGAAGGCGCCCAGCTGTACCAGCGGGTCTTCGTGGTTTCGGCCTACAGCGGCATGACCAATCTGCTGCTCGAACACAAGAAAACCGGCGAGCCCGGCGTCTACCAGCGCTTCGCCGATGCACAGAACGAAGGCGCCTGGCTCGATGCCCTGCAGACCGTGCGCCAACGCATGCTGGAAAAAAACACCGAACTGTTCCCCGGCGACTTCGAGCGCCACGCCGCCGACCAGTTCATCAACTCGCGCATCGACGATGCCCGCGAATGCATGAGCAGCCTGCAGCGTCTGTGCGCCTACGGCCACTTCCAGCTCGGCGAACACCTGATGAAAGTGCGCGAAATGCTCGCCTCGCTGGGCGAAGCGCACAGCGCCTTCAACGCCGTGCTGGCCCTCAAGCACCGCGGCATCAATGGACGCATGGTCGACCTGACCGGTTGGCACCGCGACTCGCCGTTGCCCTTCGAGGAGATGGTGCGCGAGAGCTTCGAAGGCGTCGACCTGAGCCGCGAACTGGTGATCGCCACCGGCTACACCCATTGCAGTGAAGGGTTGATGAATACCTTCGATCGCGGCTACAGCGAGATCACATTCGCCCAGATCGCCGCCGCCACCGGCGCGCGTGAAGCGATCATCCACAAGGAATTCCACCTGTCTTCGGCCGACCCGAATCTGGTCGGCGCCGACAAGGTAGTGACCATCGGCCGCACCAACTACGACGTGGCCGACCAGCTGTCGAACCTCGGCATGGAAGCGATCCATCCGCGTGCGGCCAAGACCCTGCGCCGCGCCGGCATCGAGCTGCGCATCAAGAATGCCTTCGAGCCGCAGCACGCCGGCACCCTGATCAGCCAGGACTACAAGAGCGAGCGGCCCTGCGTGGAAATCATCGCCGGGCGCAAGGACGTCTTCGGCATCGAGGTGTTCGACCAGGACATGCTCGGCGACGTGGCCTACGACATCGAGATCACCAAGCTGCTCAAGCAGCTCAAGCTCTACGTGGTCAACAAGGATTCGGACGCCAACAGCATCACCTATTACGCCTCGGGCTCACGCAAGCTGATCAACCGTGCAGCCAACCTCATCGAGGAGCGCTACCCGGCGGCGGAAGTCACGGTGCACAACGTCGCCATCGTCTCGGCCATCGGTTCGGATCTCAAGGTCAAAGGCATCCTCGCCAAGACCGTCGCGGCGCTGGCCGAGGCCGGCATCAGCATCCAGGCGATCCACCAGTCGATCCGCCAGGTGGAGATGCAGTGCGTGGTCAACGAGGAAGATTACGACAACGCCATCGCAGCCCTGCACCGCGCACTGATCGAGCCGGAAAACCACGGCGACGTGATCGCTGCGGCGTAACCTCAGGCCGTTGCGTGCCCGGCGAAGCAGCCTTCGCCGGGCACGCTCCATTAATGGCCCTGGTTCAGAATGAATCGGCCGATCTGATTCAAGCCGACGACATGAGCGGCACCGCCCCGGGCGATCGCTTCCTTCGGCATGCCGAACACCACACAACTGGCTTCATCCTGCGCAGCGGTCAACGCGCCGGCCTCGCGCATTTCCAGCAGCCCGCGGGCGCCATCGTCGCCCATGCCGGTCATGATCACACCAAGGGCATTCTTGCCCGCTTCACGCGCCACCGAGCGAAACAGCACGTCGACCGAAGGCTTGTGCCGATTCACCGGCGGGCCATCAAGGATGTTCACGCAGTATTGCGCGCCGCTGCGTTTGAGCTGCATGTGGCGCCCGCCCGGCGCGATCAGCACCCGGCCCGGCAGTACGCGATCACCATTAACGGCCTCCTTCACTTCGCAACGGCAAAGGCGGTTGAGCCGCTCGGCGAAGGCCGCGGTGAACTTCTCCGGCATGTGCTGAACGATCACGATACCGGGACAGTCTTCCGGCAGGCCCGTCAATACCGTCTGCAATGCCTGCGTGCCACCGGTCGAGGTGCCCAACGCGATGACGCGCTCGGTCGTCTTGGCCATCGCACGCTGGATGGGCGTGGTTATCGGCGCCTCATCCGCAAGCCGAACCGTGGCCGTGCCTACCCGCGCCCGGGCCGCCGCCTTGACTGCGCGGATCAGGGCGTTGGACGACTCGTTCAGAAAATCCTTCAGCCCAACCTTGGGTTTGGTGATGATCTCCACCGCACCGGCAGCCAGCGCATCCACACTGGTCTGCGCGCCTTTTTCGGTCAGCGTCGAGCAGATCACCACCGGCGTTGGGCGTTCGCTCATGATCTTCTTCAGGAAGGTGATGCCGTCCATGCGCGGCATTTCGACGTCGAGCAGGATCACGTCGGGCCATTGCGCCTGCATCTTCTGCTGAGCAAACAGCGGATCGGCCGCCGAACCGATCACCTCGATAGCCGGGTCCTGCGCCAGCACCGCCGCAACGACCTGGCGGACCACCGCCGAGTCATCGACGATGAATACGCGGATTTTCCTGTTCACAACTGCGCCTCTTGTTGAAGCTTCGAAAAACCGAGCGCGCCACGCATCGGCCCGAGCATCATGCCGGCTTGCGGTAGATCGAAGGCCGTACCGTTTCGAGGCCGTCGGCGATGCCATTGAGGCTTTCGGAGTGGCCGATGATGAAGTGCCCACCGGGCTTGAGCAGCCCGACAACACGCCGCACGATCTGCGCCTTGGTCTCCTGCGAGAAATAGATCATCACGTTGCGCAGGAAGATTACGTCGAACGGCTCGATTTTCGGAAGCGTCGTGTTCAGGTTGATCTGCCGGAACTCCACACGCTCGCGCAACGGCCGCCCGACCAGAAAGGTGCCGGTCTGGCTGCCCTTGCCCTTGAGGCAGTAGCGCTCCAGACAGGCGCGCGGGATGCCTTCGGTGCGCGCCATGCCGTAATGACCGCTGCGCGCCTTGGCCAGTACCTGGGTATTGAGATCCGAACCCAGCACCGCCCAGCCCTCGGCGCCGAAGGCTTCGGCCATCACCATAGCGATGCTGTACGCCTCCTCGCCGCTGGAGCAGGCCGCGCTCCATATGCGAAAGGGTCGTCCGCCGGCGCGGGCCGGCAGCAGTTTTTCACGCAGGTAATCGAAATGCCTAGGTTCGCGGAAAAAGTAGGTCTCGTTAGTGGTCAACAGGTCGATTGCCGTCTGCCATTCCTGGGCGTCCTGGCCCAGCAGCTCGTAATACGCCCTGAAACTCGGGCAATCGCGCATCGTGAGGCGCCTGGACAGCCTGCCATTGACCAACGCCTTTTTCGAAGGCGCCAACGTCACCCCAGCCTCCTTGAACATCAGTTGTTGGAACAGCCGAAATTCCGCGTCGCTGATGGCATAGACACCGCGCCCCGCAACCGCTGCGTCACTCACGTCCGCCATCCCGCTCGGCCAGGTCCGACAACGCGGCCATCTCATCGACCGCCAGCACCTTGTCAACATCGAGCAGAATCACGAAGCGCCCTTCGACCTTGCCCATGCCGCTGATGAAATCGGCCCGGATCCTGGCCCCGAAGGCCGGCGCCGGCTCGATCTCCGATGGCGGGATATCCAGCACCTCGGAGACCGCATCGACGATCATCCCCAGTTCCTGCTGCACACCCTCATGCTCGATTTCCACGATCACCACGCAGGTGCGCCGATGGATCTCGCTGGTCCCGCGCCCGAAGCGCGCGGACAGGTCGATCACCGGCACCACGCTGCCCCTCAGGTTGATCACTCCTCTGACGAAGCGCGGCATCATCGGCACGGTGGTGACGTTGCCGTACTCGATGATTTCGCGCACCTGCTGGATGCCCACCGCGAACATTTCCTCCGCGAGCAGAAAGGTCAGGTACTGCTGGTTGCCGATGGCCGCAGCAACCTGCGACCGCTCCATGCTGGATGTCTCACCCATGGCCCGCCTCCTCAGAATCGCTCGAATTCGGCTTCGTCAGGCTCGGCGACGAGCTTTCGCTTCGACGGCGCGCTGGCGCTTGCCTTGACCCAGCTGGAGGGGCTCGGCTTGGCCGCGCCGGAGCGAACGGCCTTCGCCGGAGCCGCCTGGCTTTCCAGCTTGAAGAAGCTCATCAGCTCCTGCAGCTGCTCGGCCTGGGCGCTCATTTCCTCGGCGGTCGCCGAGAGCTCCTCGGAAGACGAGGCGTTCTGCTGCGTCAGCTGGTTGAGCTGCTCCATGGCATCGTTGATCTGACCCACACCGGCGGATTGCTCCTCGGAGCCGGCGGAAATCTCCTGCACCAGATCGGCGGCTTTCTTGATCGACGGCACGATGGTGCCCAGCAGCTGGCCCGCCTTTTCCGCAAGTTCCACGGACGAGCCGGCGACTTCACCGATCTCGCGCGCGGCCACCTGCGAGCGCTCGGCCAGCTTGCGGACCTCGGCGGCGACCACCGCGAAGCCCTTGCCATGCTCGCCGGCGCGCGCCGCTTCGATCGCCGCGTTGAGCGCCAGCAGATTGGTCTGGTAGGCAATGTCGTCGATGATCGAGATCTTCGCCGCGATGTTGCGCATGGCCGCCACGGTTTTCTCTACCGCTTCGCCGCCTTCGACGGCATCGTACGAGGCCTTGGTGGCGATGCCGTCGGTGACCTTGGCGTTCTCGGTGTTCTGCTGGATCGAGGCGGTCATCTGCTCCATCGACGCGGAGGTTTCCTCGACCGAGGCGGCCTGCTCGCTGGAGGCCTGGGAAAGGCCCTGGCTGGTCGCGCTCACTTCCTCGGAGGCGGACGCCAGGCTGTCGGCGGCGGAGCGGACCTCGCCGATGGTCTGCGTCAGGCGTTCGACCATGCTCTGCATGGCAAGCAGCAACTGGCCGGTTTCGTCCCTGGATGTCGCCTCGAGTTTCACCGTCATGTCGCCCTCGGCCAGACGATCGGCCGCGGCCACCGCCACCCTGAGCGGGCGGGTGATGCTGCGGGTGACAATCCAGGCGGAAAACACAGCGATAAGCAGCGCACCGGCGCCCAGCACGATCATCAGCATCCAGCTATTGGCGTAGCTTTCGGCAGCCTCTTTACCGGCGGCACCCATCTGATTCACCTGGTACGCGAGAAGCGCGTCGGCGGCATCGAAGTAGCTCTTCTGTGTAGCCCGCAAGGAGCCGGTGAGTACGCTCACTGCCGCATCCCTCAGGCCTTGGCCGGCGTAGCCGAGCAGCTCGTCCTGCGCCTCTTCGTATGCTTCCCGTGCGTCGGTGATGTCCGCAAACAGGCGTTGGCCCTCGTCGCTGTTGAGGCTCTCCCGAAGCGCCGCCAGATCCTCGCCAACCCGTACCCGCTGTTGCTTGATCCGCTCGTACTCTTCCGCCGACTCATTGCCAGAGAGCAACAGCATGTTACGAATGGCACGGGCAGACTCGTTGAGGCTGTTCTTGATCGAATTGGCGACTTCCGTCTTGGGATAACGATCGTCGATCACTGTCCTGAGACCGTCGTTCAGCGTCCCGAGCGCGCCGAGCCCGGCCACGATGATGGTGATCAGCAGGGCAATCACCAGGCCGAAGCCCAGCCCCATTTTCATGCCGATTTTCAGATTCTTGAGCACGTTATTTACCCCATGACCGGACGTTGTCCGAAGCTACAGATTTGTATCGCTCGCCCAGCTGGACCAAGCGGGTTTCATGTTCCACGGCCCGCTGCACGAGCGCAGGTACATCGAGAATCAGCGCCACGTCGCCGCTCCCCAGAATGGTGGAGCCGCTGATGCCACTTAAATTGGCGAAAAGCCGCCCGAGAGGCTTGATCACCGTCTGGTACTCACCCAGCAGCGCATCCACGATCAACCCCGCCTTATGGCCGCCGTAATTGACCACCACGAGGTTTTCGCGGCGACCCGCCTGCCCATCGAGATCGAAGTAATCGCGCAGCCGAACGAACGGCAGAACCTCGCCGCGCAGATTGATGAAGCGACGCTGGCATGTTTCCTCACGCTGCTCTGCGGTGAGCTCTACGCACTCGACCACGCTTTTGAGCGGCACCACATAGCTCGCATCGCCCACGCCGATGAGAAAGCCATCGATGATGGCGAGGGTCAGCGGCAGGCGGATGCGCAGCGTGGTACCGCGTCCTTGCGTCGACTCGACTTCCACGCTGCCGCGCAGCGCTTCGATGTTGCGCCTCACCACATCCATGCCTACGCCGCGACCGGACAGGTTGGTGACCGCCTCGGCCGTGGAGAAACCCGGCTCGAAGATCAGCTGGTATACGTCGGCCTCGGTGAGGCCTTCGCTGCTCTGGACCACGCCGCGCTCCAGCGCCTTGGCGAGGATTTTTTCGCGGTTCAGCCCGCCGCCATCGTCACTCACCTCGATGACGATGCTGCCGGCCTCGTGATAGGCATTGAGACGCACGGTGCCCTCGGCGGGCTTGCCCAGCCGCGCGCGACGCTCGGCCGACTCGATGCCATGATCCATGGCATTGCGCACCAGGTGCATGAGCGGGTCAGCGATCTTTTCCACCACGGTCTTGTCGAGTTCGGTATCCGCGCCGCTGATTTCCAGCCGGATGTCCTTGCCCAGCTCCTGGGAAACGTCGCGCACCACACGCTGGAAGCGCTGGAAGGTCTCGCCGATGGGCACCATGCGCAGCTCCAGCGAGCCGTCGCGGATTTCCTCGACCAGCCCCGAGACCACGGCAACCGCTTCCTGGGTCGCGGTATCGCCATTGCGTTGGGCGCAGAGTCCGGCGGCGGCACTGGCGATCACCAGCTCGCCGACCAGGTTGATCAGCGCGTCCAGCTTGTCCGCCTGCACGCGGATGTACTGGTTCGCCTGCGCCCGCGTTTCCCGCGCCTGCCGCTGTTTGCCCAGCGCCGCGCCCATGATCTCGGGCAACACGGCACCGTTTTCCACCAGCACCTGGCCCAGACGTGGCGCACTGTCGGCGGTATCGCTGGCCGCCTGCTGGCGCGCCAGCCCCGCTTCGAGTTCGGCGCGGGTCAGCGCGCCGCTCGCAACGAGTATCTCGCCGAGCCGGGCGTCATCTTCCGGCAGCTGCTGGATAAGCGTCATGTAGCGCTCCACCTCGCTGCCCGGCGGCAGGATGCGGAGCTGGCAATCTTCACGGACGAATTCGAACACCGCCTCGATCGCGGTTTTATCGATCGGCGGTTTGTCGGTGGCGGCGCGCAGTTCGATCTCGAAACCCAGGTAGCAGGTCTCGGCATCCATCTCGTCGGCGGCCGGCAGCGCATCGGTGATGGTGGCGAGGTTGCCGATCTCGCCAAGCGTGCCGAGATAGCGGATGAAACCCATCGGGTCCATGCCGTCGCGCAGCACATCGGGACCGAAGCGCACGGAAATGTGCCAGTTGTCGTTCCCGCCATTGCCCGAGGCGACCGGCGCATCGCTCATCGCGACGGCAGACGCGCCTACCTGCAGCGTCTGGTAGTCGGCCAAGGCGAGCAGCAGTTTGTGCCCTGTCGCCACGAGGGTTTCCGGCAGGTCGCCGGCATCGCTGTCGATGAGCAGCGCGATGTGATCGCGCGATTCGAGCAGCAGCGCTGCCAATTCGCGATCGAGCGCAATCTCGCCGTCGCGCAACCGGTCGAGCACGTTTTCCACCACGTGAGTGAAAGCCACCACATGATCGAGCGCGAACAGCCCGGCCGAGCCCTTGATGGTGTGCACGCAGCGGAACAGCGCGTTGAGCTGCTCCGAATCCTGCGCGCCCGCCTCGATCTCCAGCAGGTAGCGCTCCATTTCTTCCAGCATTTCCCGGCTTTCGGCGAGAAAGGTCTGGAACACGTCATCCAGATTCATCGGGACGTACCTCTGTTTGCCGGCACCGGCTCGCCGAAATCAGCCGCGAGGTTGAGCAGCGTCAAGGCTTCGAGCACAGACTCGCTGTGGTTGACGTAATGGAGCCGGCCACCGGCGCGCACCGCCTCGCGCTGGGCGAGCAGCAACAGCTGGATGCCGGCGGTATCCACTTCGCTCACCTGGGCCAGGTCGATTTCCTGCTCGCAAGCAGCCGTGGCGAACGCCAGCAGCCGGGGCTTGAGCTCGGCGGCATGGAACACGCAGAGTTCTCCGGCGAGGCTCGCGCGCCCCTCGCCCATGACGCCGATTTCGCAGCTCATGGTCAGGGCATGATCAGTTTGGCAACCGCAGCGAGCATCTGCTGCGGCTGGAACGGCTTGACCACCCACGCCTTGGCGCCGGCAGCTTGCCCTTGGGCCTTCTTGGCTTCCGCCGATTCGGTGGTGAGCATGATGACGGGAGTGAACTTGTATTCCGGCCGGGTCTTGACCTGCTTGAGAAAGGTGATGCCGTCCATCACCGGCATGTTCACGTCGGAGATGATCAGGTGGACCCGTTGCCCGGTGAGTTTGTTGAGCGCGTTTTGCCCGTCCGTGGCTTCGATGACGTCGTATCCGGCACCTTTGAGGGCAATCGAGACGACCTGTCTGATGGATGCCGAGTCGTCGACGATGAGTATTGTCTTGGCCATGCCAGTTCTACCTCGTTAAACGTTATTCAAGCTCTCGCTTGGGATGTCCTAGAAAAAAGTAATGTCGTCCGAAGCGCCGCCGGCCGCCTTGCCGCTGTGGGCGCTGTACTCGTCGGCCATGGCATAGGAGCTTTCGATCTGCGCGAGCAATGCCTCGATATCCACCGCGACGGGCGCACTGTCCGGGGCTGCCTGCGCGTGAAGGGCATGGGTGGCGCTGCCGATGTTGTCGCGCACGTGGCTGAGAATCTGGCTGGTGCGATCCTGGAACTGCAGCGCCACCAGCGCCTGGCTCACGCCAGCCTGGATCTGCGCATTGGTTGCTTGCAGGTTCTGCCCCGAACTGGCGAGGCTCTCGGCCATGTGGCGGAAGTCTTCGAGTACCTTGCCGATGGCGCTTTCGGAGAGCTGCACCGATTGGTCTTGCGCCTCGGCTGCGATAGCCGCCTCGCACGTACTGCGGATCGCCTCGTTGATCGCCGCGATCTTGGTGCCGATGCTTTTGCCCGTCTCACCGGAGCGGCGCGACAGTTCGCGCACTTCGGTCGCCACCACGGCGAAGCCGCGTCCGTGCTCGCCGGCGCGCGCCGCTTCGATGGAGGCGTTGAGTGCGAGCAGGTTGGTTTGCGCCGCCACCGCCGCTACATCGCCGGCCATGGTGTTGAGTTCTTCGATGAAGGAATCCAGATGCTGAATCTGCTCGAGCTGCGCCTGCTTTTCGGTCAGTGCGGTCTTGAGTGCCTGCACCACCTCCAGCAACTGCCCTTCACTGCGCTCGAACAGCGCGCCCATGCCACGCTCGTCCAGCGCCATGCCGGAGAACAACTCTGTGGCCTGATCGAGCTCGACACCCATTCGCGCGAACTGCCCCGACAGCTCGACGACCGAATCCTCGGTCTGGGCACGGGCTGTTTCGATCTGCCGTTCCCAGACCGGAAACAGGCGGTCGGCGAGACCGAAAAGGCTTGGGCGGTAGACCTGATCCAACACGCTGCGAACCTCGTCGGCGCTTGCCCGTTGCGCTTGCTCGGCACCGGCGAGCCTACGCTTGTGCCAATGCTTGTTCCGCTCGGCCAGGATGGCGACTACCCAGAGAAAGGCCGACACCGGAGCGGCGACAGTGAGCGGCGCGGTGCCAATCAGCGCGCCGGTGCCCGCACAGGCGCCAGCGTATGGCGATACCAACCAGGAACCGACCCGATTCACCAGCGCCGCTTTCGAATGGTCGTGCGCCGGATGGTTGCCGACTTGATTGTCGCGCTGGTGAGGCTTGCCCTGAGCGGGGTAACCGAATTTCTCAGTCATAGGTCCTCGACTGCCGTGGGGTAATCAACCGAGCCAGGTAGCTCGCTGATGACCGTAACGACAGTGAGGGCCAAAACCTTTAAGAAATATTGGCGCCATTCGTCCGTCTCTTTTGTTCTTTCGATTGATCGAATCAATCAAGCGAAACGGCAAATGCGGATTTTTACTGGCCTCCAGCCGCAACGTCCCTTTCTAGAGGCTTGCGTTGGCGATCACGCGCCCTGACGAACGGACGCGCGCGTAACTTACGTGCACGCAACCTTCGCCACCCCAGCACCACGCCACTGAGGCTGATCACCAAGCCACCCAGGCTAAAGGCGATGATCAGCGCCTCGCGCAACCGTGGCCGCTCCAGCAACGGGAGCCAATCCCAGCTGTGCAGCAGGTTGAACAGCCAGCGTTCGACCCGCTGAGCACGACCGAGCTGTTCGATCAGAGCACCACTGTAAGGGTCGATGTGCAGCCAGGTCGCCGCTTCATCGTCCAGCGCCACGCGCAACATCGGCAGCCGCTTGCGCTGATAGCCGTACATGCTCTGCTCGGCGCGCTGGAAATAATAGAAATCGTGCTGGTGCAGCCAGCTGATGCGCGCCGAAGGGCCATCGGGGAGTTTGCGCACGGCCTGTTCGAGCAACTCGGCCGGCAGTTGCTGCATCACGGCAGCGCCAGGCTCGGCGGCAAGGATGCGGCTGGCGCCCTGGCCGTCATAGGCCACGCGATAGGTCTTGCCGGCCACCTGCTGCCAGTGCAGTTCACGCGGGGCGAAGCCGCTCTCGCGCAGCCTGGCAAGGGTTTCGGCCAAGGGCTGCGGATCGCTGTCGCGCTCCAGCGCAGCCTGGCGATAGACGCCCTGCAGGCTGGGCGCCGCGGCGAACAGCCCCCAGGGGCGCATCGACATCAACCCGCTGAAGATCCAGACGATCAGCAACGCACCGAACAACAGACCACCGATGTGATGCCAGCGAGCGAATCCCCCGGCGTAGGGCGAACGCGAGCCGCTGCGGTAGGGCTTGGAAAAGCGCCAGCGCAGCACGCCGATCACCTGCCCCAGCAGCGCCATGGCGGTGGCGGCCAGCGACAGGTAGATGACGAATTGCGCCCACCAGGGGCTGTCGCGCAGCGGGTAAAGCCAGTGCAGCCAGGCGCCGAGCCAGTTCCAGGCTCGCTCGGTGAAGGTGGCGTCACGCACCACGGCACCCGTCTGGCCGGAGACGTACAGCAGCCGCCCCTGCGCATCCTCGATCCGGTGCAATGGCCGGTCGCCATCCAGCCCCCGCGAGCGGGTCCAGGCATCCTCCTGAATCAGGCCGCGGTGGTGCAATTCACCCGCCTGGGTGAACTGGCGGGCGCTGGCCAGCGCAGCCTGTTCATCCACCTGGACGATGCGCTCGCCGCTGCGCGCATCCACCGCGATGCGCTTACCACCGGGGTAGTCGAACAGATAGCGTGGCGCGCCGGCGACACTGCTCAGGCGCGCCGCCAGCGGTGCATCGCTGCGCCCGCTGGCAGTCAGCGCCTGACCGAGGCTGACGCAACAGCGCTCGCGCGGCAGCTCGGGCAGATGCGCCAAGTGTTCGGCCGGGGTCAGCTTGGGATAGCCCACGAACTGCATCACCATGCCCGAGACGAACCACAGCGCCATGAACAGGCACAGGCCGATACCCAGCCAGCGGTGCCACAGGTAGAGATAGCGTTTCATCCGCACCCCCTCAGAAGCGGCTGTGCAGCGCCAGCTCGAAGCTGCGCGGCTCGCCGAGGTAGTACTGCGTATTGCTCTGGTGGATGAAGCGCGCGTACATCTCGTCGGTCAGGTTGCGCCCACGCAAGGTGACTTCGGTATGGTCGTCGAGGCGATGGCTGACGAAGGCGCCATAGACCGTATACGACGGCACCCACATCGTATTGGCGTAATCGGCATGCACTGCCGAGACGTAACGCGCATCGGCACCGAGCTGCCAGGTGGGCGCGACGTCGTAGGTAAAGCGCAGGTTGGCGACGCGATCGGGAATGTTGATCGGCGTCTTGCCCTCGCGTGAGATGGAAACGCCATTGACCACTTCGTTGAACTCGTCGTACTGGGCATCGACCCAGGCGAAGTTACCCTCGGCCAGCAGTTTTGGCGTGAGCCACAGCGAGGCCGCCAGTTCGATGCCTTCGGAAGTCTGCTGGCCTGCCTGCACCGTGGTGTTGGGCTGCGGCCCGGCTACGGGGAAGTCCTTGCGCACGATCCGATAGGCTGCCAGCGTCGCCGTGCCGCGCCCGTCGAGGAAACTCAGCTTGCTGCCGATTTCCACCTGCCGGCCGGTGCTCAGATCGTAATCGCGCACCTGGCTGAAGCTGGCGCCGGTCAGGGTGCCGCCCGGCGGTTCCGCCGAAGTGCTGTACTGCACGTAGGCCGTGAGATCGGAGGTGAACTGGTAGACCAGCCCCGCGCGCCCGGTGAAGACGTCCCAGCGGCGCTCGAAGTGCGCCGGATCGTCCGCGCCGACGCTGCGATGGTTGGTGCCGTCCAGCTCGATATGGTCGTAACGCAGGGCCGTGACCAGCGCCAGCCGCTCGCTCAGTTGCTGGCGGTTCTCGACGAAGGCAGCGCTCGTTTCGATCTCGTTGCTGCGGCCCTTCTCGCGCGGCTCGGTCATGCCGGCGATATCCTCGAAATGCCCCGGATCGAAAGCACCGGGCGTCACGTTGTCGTGCACGGCAGAGACCGAGCGCGGGTAGTTGGTCTGCTGGTTGATGCTGTAATCGAGGCCGAACACCCAGTCGCTGCGGCGTCCGAACAGCTCACCCTGATGCAGCAGCTCCACCCGGTTGCCGTTGAGTTCCTGGTCGTGGCGCTGCCGGTAGCCGCCGGAACGGTCGATGCTCGTGTTGTCGGCGCTATAGCGGTACACCTCGAGGTTGCGGTAATCGCGCTGGCCTTCGTAATGGTAGAAGGTGTTGCGCAACGAGGTGACGTCGCCCAGCTGGTAGTCGGTGATCGAGCGCAGCCAGCGTGTGCGCTGCTCGTAACGGCCGTCCTCGACGTTGTAGTTGGCGAAGCGGTCGTGACGGTCGATTTTCAGGGTGCCGCTCTTGGGGTTGAGCGTCGGCGCGCCCCAGTAGGGGCTGTCCTCCTTCTCTTCCAGATATTCGATGGCCAAGGTGTGCGACAGCCTCGGCGTGAGGTCGCTGAGCAGCGAGAATGCCAGGTTGCTGGCTCCTCGCTCTTGGCGGTCGATGTAGCCGTTGCTGTCATCGCGGCTGAAATCGATACGCGCGTAGTGACGCGGCCCGGCGCCCTCGTTGAGGGCCTGGTTGAAGCCGAAAGCCACTTGCGTGGTATCGAAGCGGCCATAGCTGATCCGTGCCTCGCCGCTGCTCTCGTCGCGGCTGGCCAGCCGCGTCACGTAGTTCAGCGTGCCGCCCACCGAGCCGCTGCCATGCAGGAACGATGAAGGTCCGCCGATCAATTCGACGCGATCGTAAATCCAGGCGTCCACTGGCCGGTTGGCGGAGCCGTATTGCAGGTTGATGCCGTTGAACAGCTGGCTGATCTGCGCACCGTTGAAGCCGCGATAGGCCACATAGCCACCCCAACCCGGCGGCGCCGAAGCATTCACGCCCGGTAGGCTGTTGGCAATGTCGAGAAAATTGCGCGCGCCGACGCGTTCGATCTGCGCGCGGTCGGCGATGCTGACCGAAGCCGGGTTCTCGCGCAGGCTCAACCCCAGCCGCGAGCCGGTTTCCACCGGTTGATCGAGCTTCAGCCCGGCCTCGGATAGAGCATGGGCGGTGACGGTGTCGGTGGGCAATTCCAGTGATGAAACTTCGGCACAGGCAAAACGACAGGCACCGACAAGCAGTGCCGTGCAGACAAATCTCGTTGTCATGAGGCGATCCATAGGCATGAGCAAGACGGGCAGGCGGCCAAGTGGCCAGCTGCCGTGCAGTGGCGGCAGACCATGGAAAGCGACGCACAGCCCTGGGCGTGGAGAACGGTTTGCACCGATTTCGCCACGCCTGGGCTCGCTACGACATCAATGACCTGCTAGCTGGTGCGGATCGCTTCGGGAGAGGCGCGAGGATTGATTGCCGGACGCAGATGGCGCGGCAGTGCAGGCACCCGGTCAAGGCTGACCGGCACTGGCGGCGGCACATGCGCAATGAACGGCATGCTCCAGTCCAGGCTGTTGATCGCCACCGCCGGCGCATACGAGGAACACAGCGGACAGGTAAAAGCCGGCGTATAGCTGTGGTGCGGTGCCGCGGGAGGCTCGCTATCGGCGTGGCCATGATGGTGATGCGAAAGGCTCGCTTCGGACAGTTGCGCTGGTTCATCAGCGTTGCCGTGCATCTGTCCATGGTGCAAACCGCAGGCGTACAGGCTGAACAGAATGCAGAGCAGCAGCATTCTGGTAAGCGTCGTTCGGTGGGCCGTTGCGGTTCTCATGGATGGGAAATCTAGCACTACAGCCGCACGCTAGCGTCGGAAACCTCGACCAACGGCACCGCTGCGGCATCGTGTCACGCGCCGGATATCCTGCCTCAGCCATCGAGAATGGGCGGATGGCCGTTAAAATTGCGCCTCCCCGTTACGCAGAAATCCACCATGAACCCGCCCTTGCGCTCCGAATTGCTGTCCCCGGCCGGCACCCTGAAATCCATGCGCTACGCCTTCGCCTACGGTGCCGACGCGGTGTATGCCGGGCAGCCGCGCTACAGCTTGCGGGTACGCAACAACGAGTTCGACCATGCCAATCTCAAGCTCGGCATCGACGAGGCACACGCGCTGGGCAAGCAGTTCTACGTGGTGGTCAACATCGCCCCGCACAACGCCAAGCTGAAGACCTTCATCAAGGACCTGGAGCCGGTAGTGGCGATGGGTCCGGACGCGCTGATCATGTCCGATCCCGGCCTGATCATGCTGGTGCGCCAGCATTTCCCGCAGATGACCATCCACCTCTCGGTGCAGGCCAACGCGGTGAACTGGGCCACGGTGAAGTTCTGGCACGCGCAGGGTGTGAGCCGGGTGATTCTCTCGCGCGAACTGTCGCTGGAGGAGATCGGCGAAATCCGCGAACAGGTGCCGGGCATGGAGCTGGAGGTGTTCGTCCACGGCGCGCTGTGCATGGCCTATTCCGGCCGCTGCCTGCTGTCGGGCTACATCAACAAGCGCGACCCCAACCAGGGCAGCTGCACCAACGCCTGCCGCTGGGAATACAAGACTCACGAGGCGAAGGAAAACGAACTCGGCGAAGTAGTGCACCAGTACGAGCCCATCGCCCTGCAGCGCGCCGAACCGACCCTCGGCGTGGGCAAGCCCACCGATGCGCTGTTCCTGCTGGAGGATTCCAGTCGCCCCGGCGAGTTCATGGAAGTCAGCGAGGACGAGCACGGCACCTACATCATGAACTCCAAGGACCTGCGCGCCGTGCAGCATGTCGAGCGCCTGGTGCGGATGGGCGTGCATTCGCTGAAGATCGAGGGCCGCACCAAATCCCACTACTACGTGGCGCGCACCGCCCAGGTCTACCGCAAGGCCATCGACGATGCGCAGGCCGGCAAGCCGTTCGACAAGTCGCTGATGGACACCCTCGAATCCCTCGCCCACCGCGGCTACACCGAAGGCTTCCTGCGCCGACACGTGCATGACGAATACCAGAACTACGAACGCGGCTTCTCGCTTTCCGAACGCCAGCAGTTCGTCGGCGAACTGACCGGCGAACGCCGCAACAGCCTGGCCGAAGTGAAGGTGAAGAACCGCTTCGCCGTCGGCGACAAACTCGAGCTGATGACCCCTCAAGGCAACCTCAACCTGCGTCTGGAGCGACTGGAGAACAAACGCGGTGAAGCCATCGAGGTCGCCCCGGGTGACGGCCACACCGTCTATCTGCCGGTGCCGGACGATGTGGATTTGCAGTATGCGCTGCTGATGCGCGAGTTGGAGGGTGGGACGACGAGGGGGTAAAGGCAGCAAAAAAGTGGGAGCTTGCGCGGGCGAAACCGCTACTGACCCTTGCTGGCTCCCATAGCGGCACCTTTCGCAACCTTTTTTCGGCTCATCTGGCTGAACGCCAAGTTCAGTGTGGCGAAGGCTGGCCTCGTTGTAGGGGGCGCGGCGTCATGCGAATGAAGGCTTGGGAACGGCTTGAAGTTTCGCCAACTTCGAGGCGTTGCGATTCGCATCCAAGGCGAGCCATTCGGCCATCAGGTTCGGCAAATCCTCTCTCTGCCAGAGATCACCGAAAACGTCCCGTCCGGTCAGCTTACGATCTGCCTCGTTCAACAGCCTATCCCTGGCGCGTGCCAATGCCGCACGTTGCTGATCACTCAGCTTGCGTGCAATAGCGATACCTTCGCTGTACAGCTGCATCAATTCCGTGTCGGTCTTCTTGTAAAAGCGCCTGTCGTGACGTTTCCTAACTTCATGACGGAACTCGGCGAAGTTTCGTGGCTGCCAACTGGCCAGTTCTTCTTCGGCGCGCCGTATCAGCGCCTGGAGATCGTGGATTTCAGACGGGGTGAAAAGGGCACCGTCGCGCTCCGCAACGCTTGAATGCCACCGTAGCAGGGTAGTGAGCATCGCACGGCTGTAACCACTGTCGCTGGAATGATTCTTAAGGAGGAGGTCTTTCGATATGTCTCGCTCCGGCATGTCGCCCTGCAAATTTATAGCACCAGCATAGCGAGCACAGGCTTGCTCATCGATAACCGCGCAGCCAGGCTGCCAGAGCACCGCTGTCTCGCTGCCGCTGTCAGGTTTTCGTGGCAGGAAATGGCGCTGTTCGCCATGGTGCTCATAGGGGTCGCCCTGCAGATTCAGCAAGCCGCCCAGAAGCAGAGATATGCCCAACGCGGGAGAACTGAATAGCGCCACGACACCGGCGGTAGCAAGCTTCCATTCGGCATCCATCCAGACGAAGGGAACGCCAGGGATCGGATCGTTGTAGTTAACCACGCGATGATGGGTAAGTGCTTGGGCGCCCTCAACGAATACACGGTCAGCGGCCCGGGGCGAGCCAAAGGTGTAAAGCACAACGTCAGGATTAGATGGCTGCCGTCTCAACCATTCAGCGAGCAGTAGCGCAACTGCTCCACCTAAGCTGTGACCACATATAAGGATTGTCTGCCCCGAATAAAACGCTTCCAGATAGCGTGCTACGAAAAGCTTGGCCGCAATGAACCCATCATAGAAACCACGATGTGCTTGGCCGACACCTTCATCCAACGACACCTGACGTGCGTCGAGATCCAGCAGGACATCCCACAGACCATAGGTGCCGCGCATGGAAATAAGCACAACCTTGTCACTATGGGTGATGAAAGCCTGGGTATCGGTTTTCTCGTCATGCAGGAAGTGGACATCTTCTGGATTATTCCAGTTTGCCGCCGCTTCGTCCCTGTAACGGCTGGGGTCGTAGGGCATGACCTCCAACCTTTTTGAATATGGCACTTCGTCGTAAAGCAGGTCATAACGTGCGGTATCAAACAAGAAGGACTTCTGCAGACAGGCCAGTTGCTCGCGCAGCACATAACCGATCGACCCAACATGCTTGTAAGGGGGCGGGTTGGAAGTATACGAAGACGCGAAACCGTTCGATTTACTGAAGGGCGCGTAGGCGAAGGCGCTCATTACCGCTAAGTGGTAGGCGTTCAGCGCACAGAAATCCTTGTCCCGTGAGAATAGAGGGCTATAAGCACGCAGCGCCTTCACCTCAAGCACATAGTCGAAACATGGCTTTAAAGCGATTCCTGGCCGCCCGGCTGCCAGCCTCGCATTTTCCTTCAGAACCGCCGACGGGCGAGGGCACCACCCGTCATCCGTATCGGGAAGATGGGCCTTGGCTTCGACGAGGTCACTGACCTCAATCCGCAAGAAAACAGCGTTTTCCCTCTCGGCGCGCTCTTTGGCCAGATAAGTTTCGCCATTGGGACGACGTGGCCCAATGGTGACCTGCTCGGCGGCAACTTGTAGGGAAGTTAGCGGAAGCGAAAAAAACTCTCGGTCCATAAGGTGCTCGTACCACTTATCACCACCCCGATATTCGCTGGGGAAGCAAACTACTGCCACACCACCGTATATTCCTTTGATATACGCATATCCATCCTCATCCAAAGATCCCTCGTACTGCATATCTTGGCTGTCATAAAGCCGGTAATGCATACCTGCATACGGCTTTCCCTCACCATGCTCGTCCACAAGCCGAAAACTGATCTTTTGGCTTCGCAGAGGACAAGCCAGAGTTTCTGGACCTTCCGCTTTTCTTGAGTCGCTCATCCTTTGGCTACTCCCGACAGTTTGGATAAACAATGCATTCCTGTTCGTTCATCTGGAATTTCTTGAATTTAGGGGGATCTTGGCAGCGCTCGGAATATTCTGTTTCTTGGCAGGGACGCCAGCCCTCTTCTGTTTGAATCCATCTCCGATCATGAGAGGGTTCTTCCTGAGCTCTCACGCGAATGTCCAAACGGAAAGATTTCCCTGGTAGCGCTTCGTGCGCCAGAAAGGCCCCTGTGCCTTTACAGCTCAGCAGCTTCGATAACTCCAAGTAAAGTTTGCTGATTTGGAACAACCAGGTACATTCCGCCGTCTTCCTCAACATTCCGCTCGCATCGAAACCCGGCGCGCCCTCCGGTAGCGCATCGACCAGCACTAACCCCCCGTTGTCGTAGGTACGCTGCCAGTCCTTTTCGCCATAGCGGCCATGAATAAACAGGCCGACGCGAGCCAGACGCATCTCACAAAGACCGTCGCGATAGTTGACCGGAACCTTGAAGCGATACTCATGTGAGCTGTCCTTGAAGCCGCTTTCAAAGGAGCGCGCCTGGCTGCGGCCGTTACAGTCGTTGACTACTCCATAATGGGCCTGGGCCTTGAGGGAAAAGTCGGGCGGCAGCTCGCCCTCAAGCATGAAGCTATCCCCGGTAAGAGCCTCGAGAGAGCCGCAACCGGCGAGCATGCTGACGGCTAGGCCTGTTGCCAGCAGATAAGTGATGCTGAGTTTCATGCGCGGTTTTGCTCCACGGCGTCGATGGTTTCCTGACAGCGATGAAAATGCTGTTCGGCCGTCTCGCCGGAGTGCGGAGGCCAGACAGAGTCTGCGGCTAGGTCGCGATCCAGGCAATGCTGCAGAAGGAAGCGCTGCTTATCGAGCGTGTGCCATTGCCACCGCTCGGCAAGGGTAAGCCGTTCCTCAAGCCAGTCGTCTAGAAGAACGCGCTCGGCCAGTTCTGCGGTGGCGGCCGGGTGTTGCTGCCAGAGCCACTGCAGCAGGTTGTGATGACGAATCTGCAGCGCAACCAAAGGAGGTTCGGCAAGATCAAGCCACGGCGTTGCAAAAGGCGGATCACAGCGCTCCGGGATTGGATTGTCGAATGCCAACCAAGCTTCCCCGTCCCAGCACAGCGCACTGACAAGGGGCCCCATGAGCAGGACACACTGTTCGGAACTCAATCCGCTGAGGTGACGGGCAATGACTCGGTTGTCCTGCAATCGATAGAGGGCACGCTGACCATTTTCTTCGATGAGCATTCGCGCTCGCCAGTGAAGCGCAAGGGCAGATAGATCAATACTGTCGGCACTGGCCAGCCAGCCCCAGTTGCGCTCAGGTGCATCGAGTAATGGCTGAATCTGCCCAGCCTGGGACACGCTTAAATTCACCAGCCACGGTCCGATGCCCTCCAAATCGGCGTATTCGGTTCCTTGGTAGAGATTGACGTAATCCTGCATCAGGTCGCTGACAAACAGCTCCTGTATGGGGCTGGGTTCGGCCAGGCTGTCGATGACGAGCAGCAGTTGCCGTTGTCGCGCTTGCTGTTCATCGAGCCACTTTCGTACTTGATCGTTCATGTAGCCGCACCGATGTCGCAGACGCCCTCTCTGCAGGCTTCGCAGATCGGGCAGCGGCTGGCTCCGATCTGCCTTGCTTTACGGGCCATCTGTAGTTGAGTGTTGGCCAGGGCCAGTTTTGGCTTGGCGCCGGCCTGGTCCTTGTCCGCCTCGTTAGGTAGCGTTGACGTCAGCACCTTCAGCCCCGAGCCCGTACCCGGCGCCCCTCCCGAATTCATCTTTATGGCAGCGCCGTTCAGCGTCACGCCGCTAGGATCGAGCTTGAGGAAGCTGCCGCCGCCTGAAGCGGTGAGTTCCATGCCGGCGTCGATGACGACTTTGCTGCCGGCGTAGTAGTGAACTTCATTGCCGGCCTCGACGAACTGGCCGCTGCCGATCCTGACGTGCTGGGTGTTGCCTACGGTGAGGTGGTCGCTGGCTCTGACTTCGCTCTTGCGGTCGCCGTGGATGGTGCGGTGCTCTTCGGCCTGGAATTCGCTGTAGCTGTTGGCCTCGACGCTGTCGTGACGTTCATGGCCGACGCGGATTTTCTGGTCGTGCTGGATGTTCTGGTCCCAGTCGCGCTGGGCGTGAATATAGATCTGTTCGGCGCCATTGCGGTCCTCGATGCGCAGTTCGTTGTAGCCATCGCCACCGGGTGAGCTGAGGGTCTTGAAGACGGTGCGGGTCTTGTGGGCCGGCAGTTCGTAGGGCACGACATGTTCGGCGTGGTACAGGCAGCCGGTCACCAGCGGCTGGTCGGGGTCGCCTTCGAGGAAGGTCACCAGTACTTCCATGCCGACGCGCGGAATGGCGATGCCGCCGTAGCGGTCGCCGGCCCAACTTGAGCTGACGCGCAGCCAGCAGCTGGACTTGTCGTCCGCCTGGCCCTGACGATCCCATTGGAACTGGACCTTCACGCGGCCGTACTGGTCGCAGTGGATTTCTTCGCCAGCGGGCCCGGTTACGACAGCGGTCTGGCTGCCGAGGACTTTGGGTTTGGGATGTTCGCGCTGGGGGCGGTAGAAGATGTTCCAGGGCGTGGCGGTGAAGCGGTTGCGGTAGCCTTGGGTGAAACCGGTATCCCCCTCACCCCTATGCCGGGCGCCCCAGCCCTCTCCCCGCCGGGGAGAGGGAGCTAGTCCGTGGTGGGCTGGAGTGGCGATGGACTCTTCCAGCACCTGCGGCTGTTTGCCCTGGTGGAATACTTCGGTCAGCAACCAGAGATCATTCCACTGTTGGCGCGAGTGGTCGGTCAGGGCGAGAAAATGTCCACACGCCAGATAGGCGTCGCTGAGGCCCTCGGCCAGTTCGTAGTCCGTACGCAGGCGCTCCAGGCTGCGTTTGGCCAAGTGCTTGCCACGCATGCGCGTGGTGAAGCGGCCGGGATAGTCGTAGGCTTCCAGCGTCGGCGTGAATTCGCTGCTATAGCCGGCTTCCATCTGCAGCCTGGGCTGCTCGAAATCATAGTCACGAAAACTGGCATGGCTGCTGCGGGTTTCCAGGCGCACGCCGAAGCGCTTGACGACTGCCCGATCGGCCACCAGGCCGGAATCCTGCTGATAGGCCACAGGTGCCAGCTTCAAAAACACCGTCTGGTCGTCACCGAATACCAGGACGTGGCCAGCTTCGCTGTGCTGGAAGTGGAAACTGATGCCTTCCTCCTCGCACAGCCGCTGGATGAAGTGCAGGTCGCTCTCGTCGTACTGCACGCAGTAGTCGCGCTCGGAATAGACGTGGCCAAGCTGGAAGCGATAGGTGTCGGCCTGGATCCCATGGCCTTCCAGCACCTGGGCGATGACCTGCGGCACGCTGAGGTGCTGGAAGATGCGCTGGTCGTGACTGTGCGCCAGATAGGCCAATTGCGGACGCAGGCTGAGGCTGTAGCGGGTCAGGCGGTTTCCGGATTCGCCCTGCCCGATGCTATGGATTACACCATGCACGCCCCTGCCGGCAGGGCCGAAAGCGAGGTAGGCAGGCTGATTGATCAGGCTCTCGAGATCGAGGTCGGGACGCTCGCTGACCACTTCGAGATCGAAGCGGTAGGGTTGATTGAGCTTTTCATAGCCTTCGAAACTCAGAACCTGCAGGTCGGTTTCGACGCCGGTAATGGCGAGAGTGATATGCGCTTGATTGGCATCCAGCATGCCTTGGCCTCCATCCTTGAGTCAGGCGAAGGCGGGAGGGTGACGGACGAAGGCGGAGGATTCAATGCCGGCAGGGCAACGGCATGACTCGATTCACGTTTCTCCGGAAAGCGCATTCGAATAACCCCGCAGCCCCCGTGCAGCCATCCCGCCCTACCCCAACAACTCGGCAAACTGCTCGGCGGGCACCGGGCGGCTGATCAGGTAGCCCTGGATTTCATCGCAGCCCTGCTCCTTGAGGAAATCCATCTGCGCCTGGGTTTCCACGCCCTCGGCGACCACTTTCAGTTCCAGGCTGTGGACCATCGCGATAATCGCGCGAACGATGGCGGAGTCGTCGCCAACCTGTTCCAGCTCCGAGATGAACGAGCGGTCGATCTTGACGTAGTCCACCGGGAAACGCTTGAGATAGCTGAGCGAGGAATAGCCGGTCCCGAAATCATCGATGGCGAGTTTCACGCCGAGCGCGCGCAGCTGATGACTGATGCTGACGGCATTGTCGATGTCGTCGAGCAGCTGGCTCTCGGTCAGCTCCAGTTCCAGCAATTCTGCCGGCAGGCCTGTTTCCATCAGCACCTGACGCACCAGGCTGACGAAGTTGCCCTGGCGCAGCTGCTTGACCGAGAGGTTCACCGAAACCCGGATCGTCGCTAGGCCATCCAGCTGCCATTGACGGGCCTGCTGGCACGCCTCGCGCAGAACGAACTCGCCCAGCGGGATGATCAGGCCGGTTTCTTCGGCCAGCGGAATGAAGTGGCCCGCCGCCATCAGCCCCTGCTGCGGATGACGCCAGCGCACCAGCGCCTCGGCCGCGTCCAGGTGATCGCCCGCCAGGTTCAGGCGCGGCTGGTAGAAGACCTCCAGCTGCCCCTCGTCGAGCGCCTGGCGCAGCTGGTTTTCAAGCTTCAGATTTTCCAGGCTGGAACTCTGCAAACGCTCGGTGAAGAACTGCACCGTGTTACCGCCCAGGTGCTTGGCATGTTGCATCGCCATGTTCGCCTGCAGCAGCAGGGACGTGGCGTCGCGCGCGTTGTCGGGCATCAGGCTGACGCCGATGGATGCGCTGATTACCAGTTCCTGATCGCCGATCAACGCGGGCTTGCTGATGCGCGACAGCAGGCGGCTACCGCTATGCGCAAGATTCGACAGGCCGCCGTAGCCTTCGAGCACCACCACGAACTCGTCGCCCGACAGCCGCGCGATGGTGTCCGCATCGGAAAAGGTGTGCGACAGCCGCCGGGACATTTCGCGCAATAGCTGGTCCGCTGCTTCGTGGCCCAGGCTCTGGTTGAGAATCTTGAAACGATCAAGGTCGATATAGAGCACCGCCAAGCCGCGGCTATGGCTGTGCGTTCGCTCACAGGCTTCGTGCAGGCGGGTCTTGAGCAGGCTGCGATTGGCCAGCCCAGTCAGTTCATCGAAATGTGTGAGGTAGCGCAGACGCTCTTCCACCTGCCGCCGGACGCTGAGGTCGAATATGAACGCCACGACATTACTGACGTTGCCTGCATTGTCGCGAACCGCATGCAGCTGAGCCCACTGTGGATAGACTTCGCCGGTTTTGCGGGTTTCGATCAGCTCACCCTCCCAGCGCCCTTCCTGCTGCAGGCATTCCCGAATGGCCGCGTACTGCTGCCGGCTGTCTTCGGAACTGGCCAGCAGCGCGACGCTACGTCCGATCAGTTCCTCGCGCGCATAGCCGGACAGCTGGCAACAGGCATCGTTGACCGCCAGCAGGCGGAAATCGGCATCCATGATCGCCATGCCCTCGCCAGCCGCATCGAACACCGTGGCCGCCAGCCGCTGCTGCTCGGTCTGCCGATGAGCTTCGCTGATGTCCCGGCGCGTGCCGATCATCCGCTGCGCGCGGCCATTGGCGTCACGCTTGATGACGCGCCCGCAATCTTCCATCCACAGCCAGCTGGCGTCGGCCTTTACCGCCCGATAGCGGGCCGTGTACAGCTCGGTTTCGCCCTTGAGATGGGCGATGACGGCTTTTCGTATTTGCGGCAAGTCGTCAGGGTGAACCTTGGGCCGCAGCGGGTCGACCTGCAGTAACCGGGCGCTCTGACCAATGCCGAACACCACTTCCATGCGCGAATGATGGGCCTCGTCGTGCTCGAGATCCCAGTCCCACAATCCCAGACCGCTGGCTTCGAGCGCCAGGCTCAATCGCGCCTCGCTTTCACTCAACTCCGCCGTGCGCTCGGCCACGCGATGTTCGAGCCCGTCCAGCGTCTCGCGCAGCAGGCCCTCGACGTTCCGCCGCTGTTCGATTTCGCCGGCTAGCTCATCGTTCAGCTGGGAGGCCTCACCGTGCATGTGTTGCAGGCGCGCGATCAGTTGCTGATTCTCGACGCGCTGCTGCAGGCTCGCAGTCAATAAACGGTTGGTCTGCCAGGCAATTATGCAGAGCGTCAGCAGCACCACGACCGCCAGCGCGCCCCAGCCCCGCTGTTGCACCTGCTCGCTGCTCAACAATACGACGGCCATGGGCAGCAAGCTGGGCAGGGTAAAGATGAGGAAAGCGCGAAGCCAAACGCCGCTGGTCACACCACCGGCAACGACCACCGACCCGGCCGCGCCATAGAGCAGGGCTTGCAGAATGAAATCGTTGTCAGGCACAAGCGCTACGACGCCATAACAAAGCGTGATCGCGGTCATGCCGCTGCCTAGCAAAAACGCCCGACGCCAATACGGATGTCGCTGATCTTGCGCACTGGCTCGGTGAAACGCGCTGGTCTGCTGCAGCCGCAGCAATCCCAGCAATAACGTCCAGCCCGACCACAGCGTCAATTCCAGTAGCGCGGCCTTGTCCCAAAGCAACCCGACGAACACTGCAATGGCAACCATTAACAGCACAAGCGGAACACGAGATCCCTGATAAAGCAGCCTTGTGCGCTCGCCCCGCTGATCAATTTCAGCGGAAGCGAGACCGGTTTGATCGCCGTCGGCCAGTGATGCCGATTGGGTTGCCTGTACGGAATCGATCATCGAGCACTCTTGTTATAGGTGTCTGTAAGGCGTTGCACGCTGCAGCTATCGATCCGGATGATGGCATGTTGCCGGCCAAAGACAACAGCCCGTTCCGACCAACGCACGAGAACCGCCTTGCAACGCCAGCTTCGCGTTCTAGATGGTGAAGCCATCGCGTGGCGCTTCGGTCAACGCGCCCGTCCGTTGCGCGAGCGGGCCGAACCGGTTTGCGGATAGAATGGCGCCCATGCATGACGATCTCTCTCTCCTTCTGAACTCCCTCAACGACGCCCAGCGCCAGGCCGTGGCCGCACCGCTGGGTCGTCAATTGGTCCTCGCCGGGGCCGGCTCGGGCAAGACCCGCGTGCTGGTGCATCGCATCGCCTGGCTGCACCAGGTCGAACGCGCCTCGCTGCACTCGATCCTGTCGGTGACCTTCACCAACAAGGCCGCCGCCGAGATGCGCCAGCGTATCGAACAGCTAATGCAGGTCAACCCGCAGGGCATGTGGGTCGGCACCTTCCACGGCCTGGCGCACCGCCTGCTTCGCGCGCATTGGCAGGAGGCCAAGCTGGCGCAGAACTTCCAGATTCTCGACTCCGACGACCAGCAGCGGCTGGTCAAGCGGGTAATCCGTGAGCTGGGCCTCGACGAGCAGCGCTGGCCGGCGCGCCAGGCTCAATGGTGGATCAACGGGCAGAAAGACGAAGGCTTGCGGCCGAAGCATATCCAGCCCAGCGGCGACCTGTTCCTGGCGACCATGCTTAGCATCTACCAGGCCTACGAAGAGGCTTGTGCACGCGCTGGCGTGATCGATTTTTCCGAACTGCTGCTGCGCGCCCTGGATCTGTGGCGCGACAACCCGGGGCTGCTCGAACACTATCAACGCCGCTTCCGCCACATCCTGGTGGACGAATTCCAGGACACCAACGCCGTGCAGTACGCCTGGCTGCGCCTGCTGGCCAAGGGTGGCGACAGCCTGATGGTGGTGGGCGACGACGATCAGTCCATCTACGGCTGGCGCGGCGCGCGGGTGGAAAACCTGCACCAGTTCAGCGAAGACTTCCAAGACGCCGAAACCATCCGCCTGGAGCAGAACTACCGCTCCACCGCCTGCATCCTCAAGGCCGCCAACGCGCTGATCGCCAACAACCAGGGGCGGCTGGGCAAGGAACTCTGGACCGATGGCTGCGAAGGCGAGCCGATTAGCCTTTATGCCGCGTTCAACGAACACGACGAAGCGCGGTATGTGGTCGAGAGCATCGAAAGCGCGATCAAGAAAGAAGGCCTGGCGCGCAGCGAAATCGCCATCCTCTATCGCTCCAACGCCCAGTCGCGGGTGCTGGAAGAGGCGTTGCTGCGCGAGAAGATTCCCTACCGCATCTACGGCGGCCAGCGCTTCTTCGAGCGCGCCGAGATCAAGAACGCCATGGCCTACCTGCGCCTGATCCAGACCCGCGATAACGACGCGGCGCTGGAGCGGGTAATCAACGTGCCGGCACGCGGTATCGGCGAGAAAACCGTCGAGGCGCTGCGCCAGCTGGCCCGCGCGCAAGGGTTGTCGCTGTGGGCCGCGCTGCACCAGGCGGTCGGCACCAAGGTGGTTTCCGGCCGCGCTGCCAGCGCGCTGAACGCCTTCGTCGAGCTGATCGATAGCCTCGCGCTCAAAGTCGAAGGCATGCAGCTGCACAACATGGCGCAGCTGGTCATCGAACAATCCGGTCTGCTCGCCTATCACCGCGACGAAAAAGGCGAGAAAGCCCAGGCACGGGTAGAAAACCTTGAGGAACTGGTGTCCGCCGCGCGCGCCTTCGACCACTACAGCGAAGAGGAAGAAGACGAGCAGACCCCGCTGGCCGCCTTCCTCGATCATGCGTCGTTGGAGGCCGGTGAGCAGCAGGCGGGCGACCATGAAGACAGCGTGCAGCTGATGACGCTGCACAGCGCCAAGGGTCTGGAGTTTCCGCTGGTGTTCCTGGTGGGCATGGAAGAAGGGCTGTTCCCGCACAAGATGAGCCTGGAAGAACCGGGCCGTCTCGAAGAGGAGCGGCGCCTGGCCTATGTCGGCATCACCCGCGCCATGCAGCAACTGATCGTCACCTACGCCGAAACACGACGGCTGTATGGCAGCGAGACCTATAACAAGATCTCACGCTTCATCCGCGAAGTGCCGCCCGCGCTGATCAGCGAAGTGCGCCTGAGCAATACCGTGAGTCGCAGCTTCAACAGCCGGGGCATGAGTGGCGGCTCCCTGTTCGATGGCGCCAGCGTGCCGGAAACGCCTTTCAGCCTTGGCCAGCGCGTCACGCACTCGCTGTTTGGCGAAGGCACCATCCTGAATTTCGAGGGCTCCGGCGCTCAGGCCCGCGTTCAGGTGAATTTCGAGAGCGAAGGGAGCAAGTGGTTGATGCTCAGTTATGCCAAACTCCAAGCGCTATGACGTGCACGTCAACCAATACTAATAAAATTCGTCAAAGGAAAACCTCACTCATGAAACGCCGTCACTTGTTTGGTGCCGCCGCTGCCCTGCTTGCCACGCTCGGCCTCGTAGGCTGCAACGATGAGAAGAAAGTCGAATCCACCGCTGAGTCGCAGCCGGCCACCAGCGAAGCGCCCAAGACATACAACTGGAAGATGGTCACTGCCTGGCCGAAGAACTACCCGGGCCTGGGCACTTCAGCCCAACGGCTGGCCGAGCGCGTCAACGCCATGAGCGACGGTCGGCTGACCATCAAGGTCTATGCTGCCGGCGAGCTGGTGCCTGCCCTCGAAGTATTCGACGCGGTCTCGCGCGGCACCGCCGAAGTCGGCCACGGCGCCGCCTATTACTGGAAGGGCAAGGTGCCCACCGCACAGTTCTTCACCTCGGTTCCCTTCGGCCTCTCGACCAGCGAAATGAATGCCTGGCTGACCCGTGGCGGCGGCCAGGCATTCTGGGACGAAGCCTACGCACCGCACGGCGTCAAGCCGTTCGTCGTGGGTAACACCGGCATGCAGATGGGCGGCTGGTTCAACAAGGAAATCAACTCGCTGCAGGACCTTCAAGGTTTGAAGATCCGTACCCCCGGCCTGGGCGGCGAAGTGCTGAGCCGTCTCGGCGCGACCACCGTCAACATGCCCGGCGGCGAAGTCTTCACCGCGCTGCAAACCGGCGCGATCGATGCCACCGACTGGGTCAGCCCCTATAACGACCTAGCCTTCGGCCTGCATAAGGCGGCGAAGTACTACTACTACCCCGGCTGGCAGGAGCCGCAGGCGGTGCTGGAACTGCTGGTCAACCAGAAAGCGCTGGACAGCCTGCCGGACGATCTGCGCGCCATCCTCACCGAGGCCGCTGGCGCGGCGAGCCGCGACATGATTGACGACTACGTCTACAACAACGCCCTCGCACTCGATCAGTTGAAGCAGCAGGGCACCGAACTGAAGCGTTTCCCTGACGAAGTGCTGGCCGCCATGCGCGAGCAGTCCGACGCCGTGCTCGGTGAGCTGGCGGCGCAAAGCGAGCTCAATGGCCGCATCTGGGCGTCGATGAAGGCGTTCCAGGCACAAGTCAAACCCATGCACGAAATCTCCGAGAAAGAGCTTTACAACTGGCGTTGAAGCGCTCGTCCATTGCGTGGAATAGGGTCGTACCGTTCGCTGGTACGACCGTCTTATCACCGAGGCCGCGGAGATCCAACGCAAAAGCCTGAAACATTTAGCACTGGCGTTGCGTCACGGCACTGGGCAGGATGACGCGCGTACCTCCACTATTAAAGCGGGAACACTCAATGCAACGTGTGCTAAGCATCTTCATGGCGCTGTGTATCGGTCTGACTCTCAGTCTCGACGTACACGCCAAGCGCTTCGGCGGCGGCAAGAGCTTTGGCTCGGCGCCCAGCCACCAGACCCGCCAGGCGCAGCCTCAACAACGCAATGACGCCGCCGCGCAGCAAGCCGGCCGCCAACAGCCTGCCGCAAGCGGTGCTTCGCGCTGGCTCGGCCCGCTGGCTGGCCTCGCCGCTGGCGGTCTGCTGGCCTCGATGTTCATGGGCGACGGCTTCGAGGGCATCCAGTTCATGGATATCCTGATCTTCGGTTTAATCGCCTTCCTGCTGTTCCGCTTCCTCGCCGCACGCCGTCGCCAGCAGCAGCCAGCCATGGCCGGTCATGCGCCGATGCAACGCGAAATGCCACAGCAACCGTCCATCTTCGGTGGCAGCAGCGCAGCTGTCGCCACGGCCCCGGCGATCAACGCGCCGGCTTGGTTCAACGAGCAGAGCTTCGTCGGTGCGGCGCGCGAGCATTTCATGTCGTTGCAGCAGCATTGGGACGCCAACGAAATGGACAAGATCGCCGAGTTCGTCACGCCGCAGCTGCTCGAATTCCTCAAGCGTGAGCGTGCCGAGATTGGCGACGCCTACCAGTCGACCTATGTCGATGACCTGCAGATTCAACTCGACGGCGTGGATGACGATGCCGAGAAGACCACCGCTACTCTGACCTTCGCCGGCGTCTCGAAAAACTCGCGCTTCGACCAGGGCGAGCCCTTCAGTGAAAGCTGGCGCATGGAGCGTGCCCAGGGCGAGAACCAGCCGTGGCTGGTCGCAGGTATCCGCCAGAACGCCTGATCGCGCAGACGAGACCAGAGCCCGATTGCCTGGGCTCTGCTTGATGACGAAACCCCGCTCAGTGCGGGGTTTCGTTTTTAAGGCGAATCGTTTTATTGCGGTTCGTCCTCCCCCGATCCCACCAACCATGAGCCTACAGCTCAGCAAAAAGGGTCAGCGAAACGACTTAGGACCCGCCCTCCGAGCGGCGCTGTTTCCTTTAACTTCATTTTGAGCCCGGCTTGCCCGGCTTTTTTCGTTTTTTGGCAGCAAGAAGCGCGCCGCTCGGCTGAACCCTGTGAAGAATTAAGCGTCTATGGTGCTCGGAAAATACTAAAAAATGGAGTCCTGCGTGTCAGGCAACCTCGTGACAGGGTTTTACGTCGTCAGCACGACGAGCGCTCCCACCGCCGCCTTCGTACCGAGCCACCGACCGGATAATCAGCCATGAACAGCGTTCGCCTGCCCTCGGTGGATCGTCTGTTACGTGCGCCTGCTTGCGCCCACCTGCAGCAGCGCTATGGCCGCGAAGCGCTGCTTGGCACGCTGCGCGATTTGCTCGACGAGCTACGCGAACCGGTACGCCACGGCCAACTCGCTGCGCTGGAGCTGTCAGAGGCCGTGCTTGCCGGCCGCGCCGGAGAACGTCTCGCCAGTCAGCACCGCAGCCGCATACGCCGCGTCTTCAACCTCACCGGCACGGTGCTGCATACCAATCTTGGTCGTGCGCTGCTGCCGGACGAAGCCATCGAGGCGATTACCCTCGCGGCGCGCTATCCGCTGAACCTGGAATTCGATCTGGCCAGCGGCAAACGCGGCGACCGCGACGACCTGATCGAAGGGTTGATCCGCGAATTGACCGGCGCCGAGGCCGTCACTGTGGTCAATAACAACGCCGCCGCCGTGCTGCTGGCGCTCAACAGCCTCGGTGCGCGCAAGGAAGGCATCATTTCTCGCGGCGAGCTGATCGAAATCGGCGGCGCCTTCCGCATTCCAGACATCATGGCGCGCGCTGGCGTGAAGCTGCATGAAGTGGGCACGACCAACCGCACCCATGCGCGTGACTACGAAAACGCCATCGGCCCGCGCAGCGGCCTGTTGATGCGTGTGCATACCAGCAACTACAGCGTGCAGGGCTTCACTGCCAGCGTCGCCACGGCTGAGCTGGCGTCCATCGCCCGCACACATGGCCTGCCGCTGCTGGAGGATCTGGGCAGCGGCAGCCTGGTCGACCTGTCGCGCTGGGGCCTGCCGAAGGAACCCACCGTTCAGGAAGCGCTGCGTGATGGCGCCGATATCGTCACCTTCAGTGGCGACAAACTGCTAGGCGGGCCGCAGGCCGGACTGATCGTCGGCAGCCGCGAACTGATCCAGAAGATCAAGAAGAACCCGCTCAAACGCGCCCTACGTGTCGACAAGCTGACCTTGGCAGCACTGGAAGCGGTGCTCAATCTCTATCGCGACCCTGATCGCCTCGCCGAACGCCTGACCAGCCTGCGCCTGCTCAGTCGTCCGCAGCATGACATTCGTGCCCAGGCTGACCGGATCGCGCCGGCATTGGCCACAGCGCTTGGCGAAAACTGGCAGGTCGAGGTCCGCGATGCGCTGGGCATGATCGGCAGCGGCGCGCAACCGGTGGCACGTTTGCCCAGCGCCGCCCTATGCCTTCGTCCACAGCAACCCAAGCGGTTGCGTGGCCGCAGCCTGCGCCAGTTGGAAGAAGCCCTGCGCTGCCTGCCTATCCCGGTCCTCGGCCGGCTCGCCGAAGACGCACTTTGGCTCGATCTGCGGCAACTGGATGACGAGGCGGCGCTGCTGGAACAGCTGCCGCACCTGCAGCGGGAGCTGATGCCATGATCATCGGTACCGCCGGCCACATCGACCACGGCAAGACGGCGTTGCTCAAGGCCCTGACCGGGCAGGAAGGCGATCGCCGCCGCGAGGAACGCCTGCGCGGCATCACCATCGACCTCGGCTACCTCTACGCCTCGCTCGGCGAAACCGACCTCACCGGCTTCATCGACGTACCCGGCCATGAACGCTTCGTGCATAACATGCTGGCCGGTGCTTGCGGCATCGACTGCGTGCTGCTGGTGGTCGCTGCCGATGACGGCGTAATGCCGCAAACGCGCGAGCATCTGGCCATCATCGAACTGCTGGGCGTCCGCCGCGCACTGGTGGCGCTGACCAAGATCGACCGGGTCGACCCGGCGCGCGTGGCCGAAGCGCGGCAGGAAGTCGAAGCGCTGCTACAGGCCGGTCCTCTGGCGGACGCGCCGATCTTTCCGGTGTCCAGCATCACCGGTGAAGGGATCGATGCGCTCCGTTCGGCGCTGGTCGAGCAGACCGCAGAGGTGCGTTCGGAATGCGACAACGGCCATTTCCGCCTGGCCATCGACCGTACCTTCAGTGTCGTCGGCGCCGGCGTAGTCGTGACCGGCACGGCATTCGCGGGGCGCGTGCGCGTGGGGGACGAGCTGTCCTTGAGCCCGGCCGGACGAACCGTTCGGGTGCGCGGGCTGCATGCGCAAAACCAGGCGTCCGACGAGGCCCATGCGGGTCAGCGGGTCGCCCTGAATCTCGCCGGCGAACGCCTCGCGACAGAGCAGATCAGCCGGGGCGACTGGCTGCTGAAGCCTGAACTACAGGCCGCAACCCAGCGCATCGATATCGACTTCACCCTGTTACCCAGCGAAGTTCGCGAACTGCGCCACTGGACGCCGGTACATATTCATCTGGGCGCGCAGGACGTCACCGGCAGGATCGCCCTGCTGGAAGGCGAATGCCTGGCACCTGGCGGACGGGTACACGCGCAGTTGTTGCTGAATGCGCCGGCTCACGCGGTACACGGCGATCGGGTGATCCTGCGCGACCAGTCCGCACAACGAACCCTGGGAGGCGGACGGGTACTCGATCCTTTCGCTCCGCCGCGCAACCGTCACCGCCAGGCGCGGCTGGCAGTGTTGCGCGCCCTGGGCGGCGAAACGCTGGAGCAGATACTGCCGGAGCTGCTGCCCAGCGCGATCAACGGCCTGGAGCCTGCGTTGCTGGAGCGGCAGTTCAACCGCCCGCGACACACCTGGAAGCTACCAGACGCAGCCTTGGAAATATCCACGCGGCTTGGCCCGCGCCTGTTCGACCGCGACACCTGGGACTATCTCGGCCAGAGTCTCGTAGCGGCGCTGCAGCGCTTCCACGAAGCCCAATCGGACGAGCTCGGCCCGGATCGTGACCGCCTGCGCCGCTATGCCCTGCCCCAGCTGGAGCGGCCGGTGTATCTGGCGCTACTGGAACAGACGCTGGCGTCTGGCAAGATCGAAACCAGCGGTCCCTGGCTGCATCTGCCGGGGCATCGGGTCCGTCTGAGCGATGAAGAAGAAGAACTGAAATCCCGGCTATGGCCGCTGCTCGAATCTGCCCGTTTCGACCCACCGTGGGTCCGCGATCTCGCTGGCGAACTGGATATCGAAGAGGACAGGGTCCGCCATCTACTGCGCAAGCTGTCCCGCATCGGCATGTTGCAACAGGTCGTCAAAGACCTGTTCTACCCCGACGCCACCATCCGCCAGCTGGCCAATCGGGTGGTGGATATGGAGCGGCAGGACGGCGTGATCCGCGCCGCCGCATTCCGCGATCAGATTCAACTCGGCCGCAAGCGCAGCATCCAGTTGCTCGAGCACTTCGACCGCATCGGCCTCACCCGGCGCTTCGGCAACGAACGCAAGGTGCGACCCGACAGCGCCTTGGCCTTGGAGGACGAGGTCGGGTAGGCTGCACCACCACCAGATTCAATCCCGTTCGGGCACGTCTCTGGAAGGCAATCGCACCCGGTGGTGCGGCCGGGCTTCAAACCCGGTTGGGGGCGGCAGCCGTTCCCGGGTGGGTTCGACTCCCACTGCCTTCCGCCATCATCCGCTGACTCGACATCATCGCGACGGGCAGCTGCAAATTGGCTACCTCGTCGAGCGGCTCGGTGTCCGTTCGCCTCCCAAAATTGGCCTATTGGGGCGATAGTCAAAAACTATCCTCTACCGGCTGCAATCTCCAATTCCTGGTCTAGCCTTTTCAGCACGCATGGAAAAGGAGAACGAGCATGTTGGCGACATTGCTTCCGGCCCTGCAGAACCTGGCTTTACCGTTGCGTCTGCGTCTGTGGGACGGCAATGAAATCGACATCGGCCCTGCGCCGAGCGTGACGCTGGAAATCAAGGATCCGAACCTTGTCGCGCAACTGGCCCATCCCAGCCTCGACCTGCTGGGCGGCGCCTATGTCGAAGGTAGGATCGATCTGCAAGGCCCGCTTGAAGAGGTGATCCGCATCGGCGACGAGCTGAGCCGCGCGTTGGGTAAGAACAAAGCCGCGCCGCCGACGCGAGAATCCCACGATAAGGCCACCGATGCCGAGGCCATTTCCTATCATTACGATCTGTCCAACGACTTCTATCAACTCTGGCTCGACCGCGACATGGTCTATTCCTGCGGCTATTTCGAGACCGGAACGGAAGATCTCGATCAGGCCCAGCAGGCCAAGCTGCGCCATCTGTGTCGCAAGCTGCGGCTGAAGCCTGGTGATCGCCTGCTGGACGTCGGCTGTGGCTGGGGCGGGCTGGCGCGCTTTGCCGCGCGGGAGTTCGGCGCACAAGTGCTCGGTATCACGCTCAGCCGCGAACAGCTCAAGCTCGGGCGCGAGCGCGTCGCAGCCGAAGGCTTGCAAGGCCAGGTGCAGCTGGAATTGATGGACTACCGCGATCTGCCTAGAAACGGCCAGTTCGACAAGGTGGTCAGCGTCGGCATGTTCGAGCACGTCGGCCACGCTAACCTGCCGCTTTACTGCCAGCAGATTTCGGAAGTGGTGCGCCCCGGCGGCCTGGTGTTGAACCACGGCATCACCTCGCGGCACGTCGATGGGCGGCCGGTAGGCCACGGCGCCGGCGAATTCATCGGCCGCTACGTATTTCCGCATGGCGAGCTGCCGCATCTGGTGAAGATCGGCGCCTGCATCAGCGAAGCGGGGCTGGAGATCGTCGATGTAGAGAGCCTGCGCCTGCATTACGCGCGCACGCTGGGTTTCTGGAGCCAACGTCTGGAAGCCAATCTGGCCGAGGCGCAGCGCTTGGTGCCCGATCGGGCGCTGCGTATCTGGCGCGTCTATCTGGCCGGCTGCGCCTATGGCTTCCGCCGAAACTGGATCAATCTGCACCAGATTCTGGCGAGCAAACCACTGGCCGATGGCTCCCACGAGCTGCCGTGGACGCGGGCGGATTTGTATCGCTAGCCAGTAAGTTTGCAGCTGTGGCGGCTTCGACACGTGGGAGCGCCGCCCCGGCGCGAAGCTTTTGGCTTTGCTGGCAGCAGGCTAATGCCTGCATTCGCCACGGGGCACAGCTCCCACGGAAAAGCGGGGCTGCTAGTGCTCCAGCAACGTATCGATGGCCTCGGGTTTGTCGTGGGTGCCGAAGCGGTCGACGATGGTCGCGCTGGCTACGTTCAGGCCCAGCACCTCGACTTCTGTGCCCTCGCGGCGGAACTTGAGCACCACCTTGTCCAGCGCCGAGACGGCAGTGATATCCCAGAAATGCGCGTGGCTGAGGTCGATGACGACTTTAGCGAGGGCTTCCTTGCAGTCGAACGCCGTCGTGAATTTTTCCGAGGAACTGAAGAACACCTGGCCGATCACCCGGTAGGTCCGCTGCCCGCCCTCGGCGTCCAGCTCCGACTCGATATGCAAGTAATGGCCAACCTTGTTGGCGAAGAACATCGCCGCCAGCAGCACGCCCGCCAGCACGCCATAGGCCAGGTTATGGGTAAAGACCACCACCGCCACGGTGACCACCATGACGATGTTGGTGGAAAGCGGATAGCGCCTGAGGTTGCGGATCGACTCCCAACGGAAGGTGCCGATCGAGACCATGATCATCACCGCCACCAGCGCCGCCATCGGGATCTGCCGCACCCAGTCACTGAGGAACACCACCATCACCAGCAGCACCACGCCGGCGATCAGCGTCGACAGGCGCGTGCGGCCTCCGGATTTCACGTTGATCACCGACTGGCCGATCATCGCGCAGCCGGCCATGCCACCGAACAGCCCGGAAGCGATGTTGGCCACGCCCTGCCCTTTGCACTCGCGGTTCTTGTCGCTGCCGGTGTCGGTCATCTCGTCGACGATGGTGGCGGTCATCAGTGATTCCAGCAGGCCGACCACCGCCAGCGCGGCGGAGTACGGGAAGATGATCTGCAGGGTCTCGAAGGTCAGCGGCACCTCGGGCCAGAGGAAAATCGGCAGGGTGTCGGGCAACTCGCCCATGTCGCCGACGGTCCGGATATCCAGACCGAAATAGATAGCCACGGCGGTCAACGAGAGGATGCATACCAGCGGCGACGGGATCACTCGGCCGATCTTCGGCACGTAGGGGAACAGATAGATAATGCCCAGGCCCGCCGCCGTCATCGCGTAGACGTGCCAGGTGACATTGGTCAATTCCGGCAGCTGCGCCATGAAGATCAGGATCGCCAGTGCATTGACGAAGCCGGTCACCACCGAACGTGAGACGAAGCGCATCAGCGAACCCAGCCGCAGGTAGCCGGCGATGATCTGCAACACGCCGCAGAGCAGCGTCGCCGCCAGCAGGTATTGCAGACCGTGCTCGCGCACCAGGGTGACCATCAGCAGCGCCATGGCGCCGGTGGCGGCAGAAATCATGGCCGGTCGGCCACCGACGAAGGCGATCACCACGGCGATGCAGAAGGATGCATAGAGGCCGACGCGCGGGTCGACGCCGGCGATGATCGAGAACGCGATGGCCTCGGGAATCAGTGCCAGAGCGACGACGAGGCCGGAGAGCACATCGCCACGAATGTTGCCGAACCAGTTTTGCTTGATCGTGTGAAGCATGGGCCTTCCAGGGAAAAAGCGGCAGCTACAGACCGGACGCATGCGCCGGCTGCAAGGTGACCGTTTTCCGGTTTCGAATAAGGGCGAACCGCGCAATAGATGCGCAGGAGTTGCAGATTCGATCACGCCAGGATGCTGCTTCAGGCGGGGGTCGCTGCAAGGGCGGCGAAGGATAACGGATCACGACACAACCGGCGATGGCTAGCGGATGGACTGCCGTATCGCTAGCGCCAGAAATCCTCAAGATTGGCGAACCCCCAGGTAACCGGGTCCTCACGGCTGACGATGCGGTCTTCGCCGGGGCGATGCGACAGGTCCAGGTCCTGCTGTGCAATGGGCATCTTCGTTCTGGTCGAATAGAACAGGCGCAATACCGGCTCCGTCAGCTTGTCGGGATTCTGGTCGACAACCACGCCCAACCGACCGGATTCCAGCCGGACCAGCGTACCGAGGGGATAGATGCCGACCGATTTTACGAAGGCATGAAACACGCCGGTATCGAAATGCCCCTTCCATTGCGCCATCCGCGAGAGCGAACCGGCAGCATCCCAGGCCTCCTTATAGGGGCGCCTGGAGGTGATCGCGTCGTACACATCGCACACCGCGCCCATACGCGCGAACAGGCTGATCTGCTCGCCCTTCAGCCCGTGCGGGTAACCGCTGCCATCGACCTTTTCATGATGGTGCAGGCAGACATCAAGTACCGCCTCGGGCAGCGCGCCGCTGTGCACGAGCATGGCGTGGCCACGCTCGGGGTGAGCGCGCATGATGTCGAATTCCGATTCGGTGAGCTTGCCGGGCTTGTTGAGTACCTGCGGCGGCATCGCCATCTTGCCGACGTCGTGCAGCAGCCCCGCCAGGCCGGCTTCGCGGGTGAGCCCGTCGTCCAGCCCGAGCTGCCGAGAAAGCGCCACCATCAAGGCGCAGACGCTGACCGAGTGCATATAGGTGTACTCGTCACGGTCCTTCAGCCGGGCCAGGCCGATCAGCGCCGAGGCATTGCGCGCGAGGGATTCACTGATTTCCTCGACCACCGGCAGGCACGCCCGCGTGTCCACGGCATTGCCCAGACGCGCCTCGTTGAACAACGAAGCCACCGCCTGCTTCGAGCGATTGAGCACTCGAGAGGCGCGCTGCAGCTCGTCGCGGGCACTGCAGGTCACGGCCCGCGCCGGCAATTCGATTACAGCAGCGGCTTCGGCGGCAGGCCGGGGTTCGCTTGGAGCGACCGTCGCCTCGGCAATATCCACGCCCTTTTCGGTATCGATCCAGACCGCCCGCACTTCGCTGCTGCGCAAGGCCTGCAGCGCAGCCGGATCGTTGAGTACGAAGCGGGTTCGCCAGAACGGATGCGAGAGCCAGCTTCCGTCGAGGGTCTGGATGTACATGCCGAACCGCAGCTGGTCGGTAGAAATCTTCCTGAGCATCCAATACCCCCGCAGCGAATCCGCTATTGAACAGCATAGCCATCGCCTCGCCGACAGTGACCGGCAAACGGCATTACTATTGCCGCTCTTACAAAAAGAGCCCCTCATGTCCGCCCTTGCCAACCGCCACCGCGTCGTATTGATCGTGCTGCTGATCCTAGCCGGCCTGCTGCTGAGCATGTATTGGGCCGGGCGGCTCGCCGAGCAGCGCGCCTGGGTCGGACGCAGCCAGGAAGCCCGCGAGCAGCTGGGACTCTACGCCCAGACGATCCATACCCAGGTCGAGCGCTTCCGCTCGGTGCCGGCCCTGTTAGCGTTGGACAGCGACATCCGCAGCCTGCTGGCCAATCCCGATGACCGGCAGCTGCGCGCCCGTCTCAATCGCCGCCTGGAGCAGCAGAACCAGGCCGCCGGCTCGTCGGTGCTCTACCTCATCGACCGCCAGGGCGACACCCTTGCCGCAAGCAACTGGCGTGAATGGAGCAGTTTCGTCGGCTACAACTATGGCTTTCGTCCCTACTTTCGCGATGCGCTGAGCCAGGACAGCGGCCGCTATTTCGCGGTCGGCGTGACTACCGGCATTCCCGGCTACTTCCTCTCCAGTTCGGTGAAGAACGCCGCCGGCGAGGTACTCGGCGTGCTGGTGGTCAAGCTGGAACTGGAGGACATGCAGCGCGAGTGGGCCGGCCAGTCCGGCATTCTCTTGATCACCGACGCGTTGGACATCGTCATCCTCAGCAATCGCCCGGCCTGGCGTTTCCGCTACCTGCAGCCGCTCAGCGATGAGGTACGCAGCCGTCTGGTCGCCGCCCGCCGTTATGCCGAACAGAACCTGCAACCGCTGCACAGCAAAAGCCTGCAACGCATCGATGAAAACAGTGAGCGACGGCAGGTCGACGGGCCGGACGGCCGCCACAACTACTTCTGGCAACGCCTTTCCCTGCCCTCGGAAGACTGGACACTGCATCTGCTACAGGAGCCGCAGCAGGTGGCCGCCAACATCCGCAGCTATCGCCTGGCCGCGGCGGGCGTGTGGATGACGCTGGCCTTCCTGCTGCTCTATCTGGCCCAGCGGCGCAAGACGCGCCGGGTCGAACAGCGCAGTCGCCAGGAGCTGGAGCGTTTAGTGGAAGCGCGCACCAAGGAGCTGCGCACCGCCCAGGACGGCCTGGTGCACGCTGCGCGTATGGCCGCCCTGGGGCAGATGTCCGCCGCCCTCGCCCATGAAATCAACCAGCCGCTAACCGCCCTGCGCATGCAGCTGGCCAGCCAGCGGCTGCTACTCGACAGCGGCCGCAGCGAGGCCGTGCGCGAAGGCCTGGGCCAGATCGAAGGCCTGATCGAACGCATGGCGGCGCTGACCAGCCATCTGAAGACCTTCGCACGCAAGAACCCCGCCGGTTTGCCCCAGCGCGTGCGCCTGGACGAGGTGCTGGAGCAGGCGCTGCAGCTGCTCGGTCCTCGCATCCGCAGCGAAGCCGTGGAAGTTTGCTGTCAGGTATCGTCCGACGCCTGGGTCAGTGGCGACTCTATTCGTCTAGAGCAGGTGCTGATCAACCTGCTGAATAATGCCTTGGACGCCATGCAGGGCAGCGCCGCTCGACAGCTGCGCATCGATTGCCGTCGCGATGCCAACGAATGGCGCCTGAGCGTCGCCGACAGCGGCGGCGGTATTGATCGCGAGCATCTGGATCAGGTATTCGAGCCATTTTTCACCACCAAACCGGTCGGCCAGGGGCTTGGGCTGGGGCTGGCGGTTTCCTATGGCATCGTGCGCGACCTCGGCGGCCGCCTCGCGGTGCGCAACGACGCGCAGGGTGCGGTGTTCGAGATTCGGCTGCCAGCAGCCGGGTAGACTGACGGACAGTCAAAGGAGCGAAACATGAGCGGTCAGGTCATCTTCATCGACGACGAATCAGCGATCCGCCAGGCGGTGCAGCAGTGGCTGGAGCTGTCCGGCTTCCGCGTACGCACCTGCGCCAGCGCCCGCGAAGCCTTGGGCCTGATCGACCGCGACTTCCCCGGCGTGCTGATCAGTGACGTGCGCATGCCGGACCTGGACGGCCTCGGCCTGCTGGAACACCTGATCGCGCTGGACCCGGAGCTGCCGGTAATCATGGTCACCGGTCACGGCGACGTGCCCATGGCGGTGCAGGCGCTGCGCCAGGGCGCCTATGACTTCATCGAGAAACCCTTCACTCCCGAACGGCTGCTCGACAGCGTACGCCGCGCCCAAGACAAACGCCGTCTGGTCTGCGAGAACCGCCAGCTGCGCGAGCAGTTCACCCGCAAGGGCCGCATCGAATCGATGCTGCTGGGCGTTTCCCGCCCCATGGAAAATCTGCGCCGGCAAGTGCTGGAACTGGCCGGCACCGACGTCAACGTGCTGATCCGCGGGGACACCGGCAGTGGCAAGGAACAGGTCGCGCGCTGCCTGCACGACTTCAGCCCGCGCGCGCGCCATCCCTTCGTGGCGCTGAACTGCGCCGCTATCCCCGAAAGCATTTTCGAGAGCGAACTGTTCGGCCATGAAAGCGGCGCCTTCACCGGCGCCCAGGGCAAGCGCATCGGCCGTATCGAGCATGCCGCTGGCGGCACCTTGTTCCTCGACGAGATCGAAAGCATGCCGCTGGCGCAGCAGGTCAAGCTGCTGCGCGTGCTGCAGGAAAAGACTTTGGAACGTTTGGGCTCCAATCGCAGCATCGAGGTCGACCTGCGGGTGATCAGCGCGGCCAAGCCGGACCTGCTCGAAGAGGTGCGCGGCGGACGCTTCCGCGAAGATCTGCTGTACCGGCTGAACGTTGCCGAACTGCATATCCCGCCGCTGCGCGAGCGTCGCGAGGACATTCCGCTGCTGTTCGAACACTTTGCCAGCCAGGCGGCGCAACGCCACGGGCGCGAGCCACTGCCGGTCAGCACCGGCGAGCTGGCGCAACTGCTCGCCCACGACTGGCCGGGCAACGTCCGCGAGCTGATCAACGCCGCCGAACGCCACGCCCTCGGCCTGAACCCGCCGCCGCCCAATCATCCAAGCGGCGATACCGGCACCTCGCTGGCCGAGCAGATGGAAGCCTTCGAAGCGCAATGTCTGCACAACGCTCTGCAGCAATGCAAAGGCAACATCGCGGACGTCATGACGCTGCTACAACTGCCACGCCGCACCCTCAACGAAAAGATGCAGCGCCACGGCTTGAGTCGTGGTGACTATTTGCCGGCGGGCAGCCACGACAGCTGACTCTGCCCAAGTGATCGCTCCATGCTCCGCGCGACACTTCGGTTCCCACATTGTGAGCGTGGCAAAACCACCAATGTCCTGGTCGGTGGGCCGAGCGGCGCTCCGCGTCAGCCCGTGCGCGGGCTTCAGGCTGTAGGGTGGGCTTCAGCCCACCAGAACTTGGCGCAGGTCGCAACGGCCAGACCAGGCGTATGAAGGGGTGGCAGAGCAAGTGGTGGGTGAAACCCACTCTACAAGCCGGAGGGGTGAGTCGGGCGGCGTTACCTCAATCGAGCCCGTCCAGCTCGTCCAGCCGCTGCTGCAAAAAACGCCTCTCCGGTTCCAGCTGCGCTAATTGCAGTGCGCTGCGGTAGGCGGTTCGTGCTTCGTCCAGGCGGCCGAGGCGGCGGCAGAAATCGGCGCGGGCCGAGTGCAGCAGGTGATAGTCGCGCAGCAGTCCGCGGACCGAAAGATTGTCGATCAGCGCCAGCCCAACCTCGGGCCCGTCGCGCATGGCCACCGCCACCGCGCGGTTCAGCTCGATGACCGGCGATGGGCTGCTTCGCAGCAACACATCATAGAGCCCGACGATTTGCGCCCAGTCCGTCTCGTCCGCACTGGGCGCTTCGCCGTGCACGGCGACGATCGCGGCCTGCAAGGTGTAAGGACCGAAACGCCGTGATGCCAGGGCACGCTGCACCAGTGCCGAACCTTCTTCGATCAGCGCCCGGTCCCACAGGCTGCGGTCCTGTTCGTCGAGGCGTACCAGCTCGCCCGCGCCATCGGTACGCGCGAGGCGGCGTGAGTCGTGCAGCAGCATCAGCGCCAACAGCCCCATCAGTTCCGGGTCCGGCAGCAGCTCAAGCAGCAGCCGTCCCAGCCGTATCGCTTCAGCGCTAAGGCCTACACGGGTCAGTTCGGCGCCGCGGGAAGCTGAATAGCCTTCGTTGAACACCAGGTAGATCACCCGCAGTACGTTATCCAGCCGCGCCGGCAGCTCCTCGCGCGACGGCACCCGATAGGGAATCGCGGCATCGCGGATCTTCTGCTTGGCGCGCACGATACGCTGGGCAATGGTGCTCGGCGAGGCGAGAAAGGCGCGGGCGATTTCCTCGGTCTTCAGGTCGCAGACTTCACGCAGGGTCAGCGCCACCTGCGCATCGGCCGGCAATGCAGGATGGCAGCAGGTGAAGACCAGCCGCAGGCGATCGTCTTCCAGCCTGTCGCGGTCCCAGTCCGGCTCATCGCTGCTGTCCAGCTGATCGGCCAGCAGGCTCAGCGACGCATTAAAGCGCGCGCGTCGACGCAGGCCGTCGATGGCCTTGAAACGCCCAGCCGAGACCAGCCAGGCACGCGGGTTGTCCGGTACTCCGTCGCGTGGCCACTGCTGGACCGCGGCGAAGAAGGCATCCTGTAGCGCCTCCTCGGCAAGATCGAAGTCGCCCAGCAGACGGATCAGCGTCGCCAGCACCCGCCGCGACTCGTTGCGGTAGAGGCTGTCGATTTCGGCCCGCGTCGGTCCGCCATGCGGAAGCTCGGTCGAGTGGGCCTGTCCCGCTCCTGCATCGATCAGCGATCGGGCAACTGGCGCAACGGGCGAACCTCGATGCTGCCCAGTTGCGCCGGCGGAATCTTCGCCGCCAGGCGCAGCGCCTCGTCCAGGTCCTGCGCTTCCAGCAGGTAGAAACCCGCCAGCTGCTCGCGGGTTTCGGCGAACGGACCGTCGACCACCGAAACCGTGCCCTCGCGTACGCGTACCGTTTTGGCGGTACGCACCGATTGCAGCGGCTCGCCGGCGATGAAGTGCCCGCTCTGCTGTAGGCGCTCTCCGTTGGCGATGCATTGCTCGACCAGCGCGGCCCACTGCTCGTCGGTCATCGAATCCACGCGCTGCTCGTCGTAGTAGACCAGGCACAGGTATTTCATTGCAGTCTCCGGTAACGCCCGCCAGCTGCCGCTCTGGCAGCCGCGAGACGGGACGAGGTTGCTGATCAGCTGGCCGCGCCTGACTGGGGCTCAGGCTCGACCCCGAAGTCGATCTGCCCACTGGCCATGTCGAACGGCATCGAGAAGTGCTCGTGGACGACCTTCCAATCGTTGCCCTGGCGACGCCAGCAGCGGGTGCCGCGCATCCAGCCGGTCTGCATTTCGCCCTTCTCGTTGGTGCCGCCGCAATGGTTCAGGAAATGACTATAGGCCAGGTCTGCGCTGACGTGGATGCCCAGTTCGCTGATCTCGAAAAAGCCTTCGCCCTGACAGAATTCGAAGCACTTCTGCCAGTGCTGGCGGTAGGCCTCGGCGCCCTTGAATTGCAGCGGGCCCACCGCATCGAAGGCCAGCACGTCGGTGGCGTACTGGGACATGATGAGGTTCAGATCCTTGGCGCAGACCGCGCGCTCCCACTCGTTGGTGAGCTCGCGGATACGGGCTTCGCCAGTCTGGTTTTCGGTTGCGTTGTTCATGTGAATTGCCTCCTGTTTGGCTGATCGACTTTTTGGCTGACGGTCGTTGGCGGGACGGCGGATCAGGGCGGCGCCCTTGGCTGCAGGGCGCGGACTTCGATGCAGCCCAGCCGCCCCGGCGGAATGCGCGACGCCAGCCGGATTACGTCGTTGAGGTCGCTGGCCTCGAACAGATAGAAGGCCGCGGGCTGCTCCGGACTGTCGACCACCGGCCCGTCGCGCAGGCAGAGGGTGCCGCCCTGCAGACGCAGCGTCGTGGTGCTGAGGACCGACTGCAGCGCTTCGCCGATGATCAGCTGGCCGCTGCGCTGAAGCCGCTCGCAATAGTCGCGGCACTCGGCATCCATCGCTGCCTGCGCGCCAGGCGACAGGCTGGCCAGAAGCTGCTCATCCAGATAAACCAGACACAGATAGCGCATTGCGGCGCCCCGAAGACGGTTGCTGTTAGCTGATAGTCGAGGCGGAAAGGGAAAAATCGACAGCGCCGACAAATCTTTTTCGTGTGCGACGCTCAAAGCCAGTCCAGCACTAAACAAACTCAGCGAGACAGGAGCGAGGCATGGCCGGACCACTGCGCGGTCTGCTATTTCATCTGTTACACCTTCGTCGCCTCGGCCTAGCCGCGGCGTTTCTGGCGTTCAGCACTACGGGAGTGGCGGCACCCATGTACCAACTACTGATCGGCACCTACACCAGCGGCGAGGGCGGTAGCGAAGGGATCTACCGGATGCAGTTCGATGCCGAGCGCGGCTATATCGAGCCGCAGCCCTTACAGGTAGTGCGCACCCACAACCCGTCCTGGCTGGCGCTGGACCTGAACCGCAACCGGCTCTACGCGGCGAACGAGAATGGGCCGGGCCAACCCGATCCGATAGGTCGGGTTAGCGCGTTCATCATGGCGCCAGCAAGCGGGCAACTGTCGCCGCTGGCCCAGCAGATCACCCTCGGCGATGAGCCCACGCACCTGAGCCAGAGCCGCGACGGGCGCTATCTGTTCGTGTCCAACTACGGTTCGGCGCCCAACCCCGGCGGCAGCCTGGCGGTGATTCCCACAGCGCAAGACGGCACTCTGTCGCCAGTGACTCAGCTCGCCACGCACAAGGCCAGCGAGAAGCATCCCCAGCGCCAACAGTCGGCGCACGTGCATTCGGCGGTGATGTCACCGAACGGCAAACGGTTGTTCGTCAGCGACCTGGGCGCCGACAAAATCTTCGTCTACGAATACGATCCGACCAACCCCGAACGCCCGCTGTCGCCCGCCGAGCCGGCCTTCATCGCCCTGCCCGACGGCAGCGGCCCGCGCCATCTGGTGTTCAGCCCGGACGGCCTTCAGGCCTACGCGACGCTGGAACTGAGCGCGCAGGTCGCGCGTTTCGATCATGTCGACGGCAGCCTGGTACAGCGTCAACTGGTCGATCTGGCTGTGAACGATGAGGTCGACGCGCATTCGCCAGGCGCTATCCACCCGTCATCCGATGGCCGCTTCCTCTATGTCAGCGACCGCGCCGAGGCAAACCGCATCATGGTCTTCGCCATCGAGGAAACCGGCAGTCTGCGCGAGATCCAGCAGCGCGCCAGCGAGGGCCGCGAACCGCGCGAATTCGCCATCGACCCGAGCGGGCGCTTCATGCTCATCGCCAATCAGAAGAGCGATCAACTGGTGGTGTTGCAGCGCGACCTGGACAGCGGGTTGCTCGGCGACACCGTGCAGACGCTACCGATGAGTCGGCCGTCGGATGTGAAATTCATCGACCGCACCGGCCTTTGACCAACGTGGCGAATCCAGCGCCGGGGCATTCGCGCCCCGGCAACCCGTTTGCCGTGAAAGCCTCTAGGCTCTGTTGTTTCGTCGCGAGCCGCGTACGAAACGTCAACAGACCCTAGCGCTCCGGCTTCTGCGGTTTTCGCTGCTGCAATGCGTCGTCTTCGCTGACTTCGTCGGCCATGTTCGACGGCACGTTGTAAGCGCCGCCGGGCACGTCGTTGCGGTTACCGCCAGCGGCTTCGCCATTGGTTTTGCCGCCGGCCCGATCGACGCGCTGTTCGTCACGGTCGTTGATGGCGTCGAGATTTTCCTTGCCGCGTTCGGATGGATTCATTGGAGCCTCCGTCTGGTTTCTGGAAAAACGTTCATGCAACCTGAATTAAGTAGAAGACGCCTATTCTCGGAAGTTGCATGAAAATCGCCTCGCGAGATGACCGGCCGCTCGACGGCTGCGCTGAACTTATCCGGTGGGGCAACGGCCAAAACAAGCATCGGGGATCGCCCCCACTGCCGCTGTGTGAGCTTATGCAACTGACTCGAAGCCTACCCATGGACGCCGCCCCCGTTGCGCCCGAGATCGCAGCGCCGTCCCGCTCGCTCTATTTCGCGCTACTCGAAGAGCCGGCCAGCGAGAGCGTCCGGGCCGATGCCGCGCAGTACCTCAATGCTCAGTTGGAGGTTGCGGCGGCGCTGCCCTGCGACCTGCCGCCGGACCCGACCGGGCTCGGCGAATGGCTCGAGGCGCATACCGCCAGAGTCGGTGGTGAGTATCAGCGCTATCTCGATGCACGCCGCGCCGGTGCGCCGCGTCGCTATTTTTCCAGCAAGGCCCATGCGCTGCATTTTCTGCAAGGCGTGGCGCCGACCAAACTGGTCGACGGTGCCTGGCTCTACGGCCTGTTGCAGCGCTGGGACGATGCACGCTTCACGGCCCTGATCCAGACCTATCTCGAAGAACTCGGCGAGGGCCAGCCGGAAAAGAACCACGTCGTGCTCTATCGCAAGCTGCTCGCCAGCCAGGGGTGCGACGACTGGCAGAGTCTGGATGACGAGAACTTCGTCCAGGGCGCGATCCAGCTGGCGCTAGCCGAACATGCCGAGCATTTCCTGCCGGAGGTGATCGGCTTCAACCTCGGTTATGAACAGCTGCCGCTGCATCTTTTGATCAGTTCCTACGAGCTCACCGAGCTGGGTATCGACCCCTATTACTTCACCCTCCATGTCACCGTGGACAACGCCGACAACGGCCATGCGAAGAAGGCCATCCAAGGCCTGCTGGCGGCCTGGCCACAGATCGGTGACAGCGAGACGTTCTATCGCCGGGTCGTCAACGGCTATCGCCTCAACGACCTGGGCGCCAGCACGCTGTCGGTGATTGGCGGGTTCGATGCCGAGCAGCAAGTGCTGCGCGTGCTAGAGAAAAAGGCCGGCGTCGGGCAGTTCGTGCACTCGGACTATTGCCGCTTCGAAGGCCGCACGGTAAATCAATGGCTGGCCGAGCCGGAACAGATTCCGCAATTCCTCGACACCTTGCAGCGCCGTGGCTGGATCAAGCGCCACGAAGACCCGCAGCACAGCCGCTTCTGGCAGCTGTTGGCGGGCGAGCAGGGGCCGATGTTCGGTGTGCTCAGCGCTCATGAGCAGCAGCTGATTCACGACTGGATCGCAGGCGACTGGCTGGCCGAGCAACCATCGTCCCGCGGCAAGCCGCATCCCGCATTGGCGCAGCGCCAGAGCCAATTCAGCGGTCGTCGACAGGCAGCCCACGAGCGTCCGGCCAAGCCGGCACTGGTGCAGGAGCGGAGCCAGACGGTCAGCGACTTCGACCAGGAAACGCAGTTGCTGGAACAGCAACTGGCGCAACTACCCAATCGCGACGCCCGCATGCGTCACCTGTTGCCCTTGCTGTCGCCGGCGCGCCACCACAGCGCCGCCGGCCTGCTGGCCACCCGAATTTTCACCGGACTGTTCAACTGAGGCGAATACGCCAGGGAATCTCATGACGCTGGAAAATGCCCAGGATCGTGCGCTGCTGCACTTGGCTCAGGCGCTGCGCGAGCGCGGCTATCACTTCATCACTCCCACTCCGCTGACCCACGAACGAGTCAACCAAAGAGTCGAGAATGCACTGGCCAAGGACCTCGCCGGCGTCTTCGGCTGGAGTCGGCTGTTCCAGCACGAGCTGCTGCCACCGGCGCTGTTCAGCCTGATGGACCAGGCCAGCATCTTGGTTCCCAGCGACTCGCGCTGGCGCAGTGGGGTACGGCTGTCGAGCCTGGACGGTCAGCTGTTCGTGCATTCGGCCTATCCTACCGATGCGCCGGATGCGGTGTTTTTCGGGCCGGACACCTACCGTTTCGCCAATGCCATTCAGGCGCACCTGAATAACCATCCAGGCAATATCCAGCGCGCTGTGGATATCGGTTGCGGCTCCGGTGCCGGCGCCATTCTCACCGCCCTGGCTCGGCCACAGGCCGAAGTGTTGGCGGTGGACATCAATCCGTCCGCGCTGCGCCTGACCCGCATCAACGCGGCGCTGGCCGGTGCCGACAACCTGCGAGCCCAGCACAGCGACTTGCTCAAGAATGTCGATGGCGAATTCGATCTGATCCTGGCCAACCCGCCCTATCTGATCGATCCCAGCGAGCGTGCCTACCGCCACGGCGGCGGACCGCTGGGCGCGGGGCTGTCGCTGGCGATCCTCGACAGCGCGCTGGAGCGTCTGGCGCCGTGCGGCACGCTGCTGCTCTATACCGGCGTGGCGATGATCGGCAATCAGGATCCCTTTCTTCGGGAAGTCAGCCAGCGCCTCGAAGGACGCGGCCTGCAATGGCGCTACCGCGAAGTCGACCCGGACGTGTTCGGCGAAGAATTGCTCGATGGCGCCTACACCGAATGCGACCGGATCGCCGCCGTGGTGCTGGAAGTGACGCGGCCGACCGGGTAATCGACGCGACGCTTGAGTATGAATCGATGGGTTGCACACATCCTACGAGTCGGCACCGACAGCACCGGTCGGCCCGTATACGATGCCCTTCAGTCCGTAGGATGGGTGAAACCCATCACCCGCAAAGGCTCAGACCGGCAACAGCACCAGGCACACCGACAAGGTGATCAGCGAGCCCAGCGTCGAGTACAACACCACCCGCGACACCCGTGACGCCTCGCGACCGTAGAACTCGGCGAGCATGTAGGGGCCGGTGCCGGTGGGCAGTGCACTCAGCAGCAACGCCGAATAGGCCCACAGCGCCGGCAGCTCGAACACCTCGAAAGCCAGGTACCAGGTAATCAGCGGCTGAACCACCAGCTTCAACGCTACCAGCGGCCAGACGCCGGTGGCCGTGCCGCCAGGCTGCGGCTGAGCCAGGAACAGTCCCAGCGACACCAGCGCGCAGGGCGCCGCCGCCGCGCCGAGCAATTTCAGCAGCGTCGCCAGCGACACCGGCAGCACCAGCCCGCTCGCGGCCCAGACGCCACCCAGCAGCGGCGCCACCACCAGCGGGTTGCGCAGCAGCGCGCCGCTGACCTTGCCCAGCGTTCGAATGAACCCCTGTCCGGCGTGCAAACCGGTTTCCACGCAAGCCAGGGCGATGGCGAACAACACGCAGACGACGATGATCGACGCCACCATCGCCGGCTGCAGCGCCTCGTCACCAAGCACCAGCATGCACAGCGGAATTCCGACGTAGCCGGTGTTGGCGTAGGACGCGCCCAGCGCATCGAGACTGGCATCGACCAGCGGCTGCTTCTGCAGCAGCCGATAAAACAGGGTGAAGGCGAACACGCCGAGGCAACCCACCGTGAAGGCGACGATGAAGCCCGGCTGCCATAGCTGCTCCCAGGTCGAGGTGGCGATCACGCTGAACAACAGCGCGGGCAGCCCCAGCCAGACGACGAAACGATTCAGCTCGGACGCGCCGCTCGGCCCCATGCGGCCGGTGCGGCGGCACAGATACCCGAGGAAGATGAGAGCGAAGACCGGCAGGACGACATTGACTACGGCGGACATGGTTTCTCAACGGCAGGCTTGCCGGCAGTAGATGGCGGCGCGGGGCGGTGTTGGCCGGGACGAGCCGGCGGCAAACCTTAGCAAAAAATGGAGACTTCGCGGGTTTGGGTGCTTGGGGTTTGGACGTTTTGCTTCAAGCCGGTTATTGAGTTGCCTGGAGGTATGGTTTCGCCATGCTGGCGAGCCTGCGGCTTCCATAGAACGCTTTGTTTCAAGCCGGTTATCGAGTGGTGGTCTGAAAGCGCGGTTTCGCCCTGCTGGGCGAGTCACTTTTTTCAGACGCGAAAAAAGTAACCAAAAACGCTGTGCCCCTGCATCCGGCCCTGCGCTTCGCTCCGGGTTCGTTCACTCCATCGCCGCTCCGAGGGTCGCCGTATAAGGGCCATCCATGGCCCATTACGGCTCTCGCCGCATCCATGCGGCTCGCCCCGCTGCGCAACGATTCCGCTCACCCTCCTGATGGGGCGTTTCGCGTCGTCTGATAGCGCGCACACAGAAAAACAAGCAAAAGAGCAAAAGAGCAAAAGAGCAAAAGAGCAAAAGAGACCAGCAGGCGACTCGGACTTCTGCCCCTTCAGGAGGCCGAGCGTAGACGCTGCACAGGGGTAGATGCCGAGCGAGTCACGAAAGGTAGGAGGCCGCAGACAGGTACGTTACTTCGTCAGGGGCTTTCTAGTTCGGTCCCCAGAGCATCGTCTAGAGCACCTGCTCGTTTACCAACAGCCGAACCATCAGACGCCACCGAACGCCCCGTCAGAAGGCCGAATGGAATCGCTGCGTAGAGGGGCGAGCGGCATGGATGCCGCGAAAGCCGTGAAGGGCCATGGATGGCCCTTGCGCGGCGACCCTCGGAGCAGCGATGGAATGAGGGAAGTCGAGCACAGCGAGACCCGGATGCAGGGGCAAGCGTTTTTGCTTACTTTTTTCGCGTTTGAAAAAAGTGAGTCGCCCAGCAGGACGAAACCGCGCTATCAAGCGACTCGATAATCGGCTTGAAACGCCCTTTCAAACCAGCGGCAACGATTCACGTCCCAACCCCGCCAAACCTCAGTGCAACATAATCGACGAACTATACCCATTAGGCTCAGCCCGCATGGCCGCAAACTCCGCCTCGACGCGCCCACGCATGGCATCAGGCGACTGCGAAAAACCGCTGCGATCACTGTAATCCCATTCAATAACCTCCTCGCTTTCCGCAGCCAGCCCCTTGGCACACGACAGATCCAGCGCCGTCACGCCAGCCACGGCGCCCGCCGCAATCGCAGCGTTGACCTGTTCGGTGCCCTTCTCGATGCTCATGCCGAGCCCGGCCAGATCCAACACGTCCCCGCCGATGCGGGCATAAATCCAGGGTTTGGGATCGTCGCTGAGCAACAGGCCGAGGCCTGTGGCCACCTCCCGAGCACCGCAGGCGCGGATCAGCCCTTCGTTTCCTGGCACGCCTAAAAAGCGCGCCAGTTTGCCCGGCATGACCAGCTCCGCTACGCCCAGGCCAATGCTGAACCAGCCAAGGCCGCGGGCCAGCGTACGGGCCGAATGATTGGTACGAGTTACTCGATGTGGAACGCTCATGAAAACCTCCTCTTTCAGCCGCTTCTGGGAAATAGAAACGGCACGTGCAGGCCTTGTGAAAACGTAGCAAGCGAAGGTCAGGCAAGGCGCAACGACCAGCGGGAGTAACAGCCGAAGGCTGACCCGAAGGGCGAGCGCAGCGAGTCAAAACAGGCAAAAAGCGGAGTTTACGAGCCGTAAATGAGCATTTTGACTGGGCTCGCAACCGAGCCTGTTTTTAACGCAGCATGACCGAGCGCAGTAGTTTTCGCACGGCCTACCCTCAGGGTTTGAGAACAACCTTGATGCAGCCGTCGTGCTTATCGCGGAACGTCTTATACATCTCCGGACCCTGCTCGAGGCTGACGCTGTGGGTGATAACGAAGGACGGATCGATCTGCCCTTCCTGGATGCGCTTGAGCAGGTCGTCGGTCCAGCGATTGACGTGGGTCTGGCCCATGCGGAAGGTCAGGCCCTTGTTCATCGCAGCGCCGAACGGAATCTTGTCGATCAGCCCGCCGTAGACGCCCGGAATGGAGATGATCCCGGCCGGACGGCAGACGTAGATCATCTCGCGTAGCACGTGGGGGCGGTCCGATTCGAGCATCAGCGCCTGCTTGGCGCGGTCGTACATGGAGTCGATGGAGCGCGCCGCGTGTGCCTCCATACCGACCGAATCGATGCACTTTTCCGGGCCTTTGCCGCGAGTCAGTTCCTTGAGCCGTTCGAGCACGCTCTCTTCATCGAAATTGATGGTGATGGCGCCGCCAGCACGAGCCATGGACAGCCGCTCGGGCACGTTGTCGATGCAGATCACCTGTTCGGCGCCCATCATCACCGCGCTGCGGATGGCGAACTGGCCGACCGGCCCGGCGCCCCAGATAGCGACGGTGTCGGTGGGCTGGATGTCGCATTGCGCCGCGGCCTGCCAGCCGGTCGGCAGGATGTCGCCGAGAAACAGCACCTGCTCGTCGGTCATGCCGTCGGGGACGACCACCGGGCCAACGTCGGCATAGGGGACACGGACGAATTCAGCCTGCCCGCCAGCGTAGCCGCCGGTGAGATGCGTATAGCCGTAGAGCCCGGCGGTGGTGTGGCCGAAGACCTTGTCGGCCACGTCCTTGTTGCGGTTGGTGCGCTCGCACACCGAGAAATTGCCGCGCCGGCACTGGTCGCATTCGCCGCAGACGATGGTGAAGGGCACCACCACGCGGTCGCCGACCTTGAGCTTTTTGTTGGCCGAGCCGACTTCCATCACCTCGCCCATGAACTCGTGGCCCATGATGTCGCCGTGCTGCATGCCGGGCATGAAACCGTCGTAGAGGTGCAGGTCCGAGCCGCAGATGGCACAGGAGCTGACCTTGATGATGGCGTCGCGCGGGTCCTCTATCGAAGGGTCCGGGACGTGGTTGTCGCAGCGGATATCGTGCTTGCCATGCCAGCGTAGGGCTCTCATGAAAAATCTCCTGGTTCGGTGTTCGAAAACGCCGCCGTGGTGGTTCTTCCTGATTGATCGCCGCTGGGGCGGCAGCTGCTCCTGACCCGACTGCCGCCAAATGGCAGGCGCGCGGCGTGCGTGCTAACAGATTTTTAGTAAGCACCGCGCCGGCAGAGTTGCCTGAAATGTCGCAATGATGGCCAAAACACCGACGGGCTGTCGTCGTGGATGCGGCTTAACCCTTGCCGGGACGGACGCTGGCGTAGCCGTTGCGATAGCTCGAATAGTGCGGCGCCCAGCCCAGTGCCCGCGCACGGGCGTTGCTGCAACGCTTGCTGCCGGCCCGGCGCGTCATCGTTTGCTCGGCCCAATGGGTCACGCCAAGTCGCTCGCGTAGCCAGTCGATGACTTCATGCAGTGGCGCCGGGTCGTCGTCAACGCCCAGATAACAGTCCTGCAGCTCGCCTCCGCTCTGATCGGTCTGTAGCAGGCAGGCCAAAAGCGCGGCGGCGTCGTCGCGATGAATGCGATTGCTGTACTGCGGCGGGTCGCGATCGACACGCAAGCCGGCGCGGACCTGATTCTGCATCCAGGGGCGGGCCGGATCGTAAAGCCCGGCCATGCGCACCAGCGTGGTCGGGATGCCGCTGCTCAGCGCCAACTGCTCGGCTTCGAGCATCACCTGGCCGGTATAGCCGATGGGTTCCGTTGGTGAGGATTCGTCGATCCACTCTCCCTGGTTCTGCGCGTAAACGCCGGTGCTGGAGAGGAAGATCAATCGCTTGGGGCGCTGGCCGCGCTGCTGCAGCCAGCCGAGCGCGTTACGCAACCCCTCGACATAGGCGGCGCGGTATCCCGCTTCGTCATGCTGGCTCGCAGCTGCGGCGTAGACCAGATAGTCCAAAGGGCCGTTGGGCCAGCTGCGCGGAACCTCGACGGCGGCCAGATCGCCTTTGACCGGCAGGATCGGCACCGGCAGGCCCGCGGCCTGGCGGCGCAGGCCGTAGACCGTCCAGCCCGCTCGGCTCAATTTCAGCCCAAGACGCACGCCAATATCACCGCAGCCGGCGATCATTACCGAAGGACGATTTGCCATGGTCGGTTACTCCTTAGGGTCTGTTCCCGTTTCGTCGCGGCCGCGACGGAGCCGGTTTTTTGCGCGAGACAAGGTACGAGTCGCGCAGTTTGGTCATACCAAATAAGCGACGAGAAACGCCGTATCGCGCAAAAACCGGCCCGTCCCTTCGGGTTGCGCGGCAAATCTCGCCAAGCGGCGTTGCGGGACTTGGCAAGGGAACGACCATTACCTGCGTCCCGCGCCTTGCCTGGCGAAATTTGGCGCAGCAACGCGGTTCGCAGCGAAACGGGAACAGACCCTAACCGTTGCGGACCAGCCAATCGGCCCGCCTTGCCTGAGTGTACGCTGTCCGCACGCTTTGCACTGATCAGCGCCGCTGATCAGCTTGCACGGAACGGCGCATGGCCAGTTGGTTCGAACACGAGCAAAGGCTATGCTAGCCGGCACTCTGATGGAAACACGCTATGACACTGACCGAACTGCGCTATATCGTCACGCTTGCCCAGGAATCACATTTCGGCCGCGCCGCCGAACGCTGCCACGTCAGCCAGCCTACCCTCTCGGTGGGGGTGAAGAAGCTGGAGGACGAACTCGGCGTGCTGATCTTCGAGCGAACCAAGAGCGCGGTACGCCTGACACCGGTTGGCGAAGGCATCGTCACCCAGGCACAGAAGGTCCTCGAGCAGGCACAGAGCATTCGCGAGCTGGCTCAGGCGGGCAAGAACCAGCTGGCCGCGCCGCTCAAGGTCGGCGCCATCTATACCGTCGGCCCCTACATGTTCCCGCACCTGATTCCACAGCTGCACCGCGTGGCGCCGGACATGCCGCTGTACATCGAGGAAAACTTCACCCACGTGCTGCGCGACAAGCTGCGCACCGGCGAACTAGACGCGATTATCATCGCACTGCCGTTCCAGGAAGCCGACGTACTGACACTGCCGCTCTACGACGAGCCGTTCTACGTATTGATGCCGGCAAACCATTCGTGGACGAAGAAAGAAACCATCGACGCCGAGATGCTCAACGACAAGAGCCTGCTGCTGCTCGGCGAGGGTCACTGCTTCCGCGATCAGGTGCTCGAAGCTTGCCCGACCACCCGCAAGGGCGAGGCGCCGACCCACACCACGGTGGAATCCTCCTCACTGGAAACCATCCGTCATATGGTTGCCTCGGGCCTGGGCGTGTCGATCCTGCCGTTGTCGGCGGTCGACAGCCATCATTATTCGGCCGGCGTGCTGGATATCCGGCCGCTGACGCCGCCGGTGCCCTTCCGCACCGTGGCGATCGCCTGGCGCGCCAGTTTCCCGCGCCCGCGGGCCATCGAGGTGCTGGCCGACTCCATCCGCCTGTGCTCGGTCGCCAAGCCGCCTGCTGCGAACGCTTGAACCATGAGCGAGCTTGCGGCCGTCCCGGTCACCGCACTCAAGGGCGTCGGCGCGGCGCTGGCCGAGAAGCTCGCCAAAGTCGGCCTGGAAACCTTGCAGGATGTGCTGTTCCATCTGCCGCTGCGCTATCAGGACCGCACCCGCGTGGTGCCCATCGGCGCGCTGCGCCCCGGCCAGGATGCCGTGATCGAAGGCGTGGTGACCGGCGCCGACATCGTCATGGGCCGCCGGCGCAGCCTGCTGGTGCGCCTGCAGGACGGCAGCGGCACGCTAAGCCTGCGCTTCTACCACTTCAGCAATGCCCAGAAGGAAGCCATGAAGCGCGGCACCCAGCTGCGCTGCTACGGCGAGGCGCGACCGGGCGCCTCGGGGCTGGAAATCTACCACCCCGAATACCGTGCTTTGACCAGTGAACCAGCGCCGGTCGAGCAAACCCTGACGCCCATCTACCCGACCACCGAAGGCCTGACCCAGCAACGCCTGCGCAACCTCAGCGAACAGGCGCTGACCCGTCTCGGCCCGCACAGCCTGCCCGACTGGCTGCCCGAAGAGCTGTCGCGCGACTACCGATTGGCGAAGCTGGACGAGGCCATCCGTTACCTGCATCGACCGCCACCGGATGCCGATCTGGAAGAACTCGCCGAGGGCCGCCATTGGGCCCAGCATCGCCTGGCCTTCGAGGAACTGCTGACCCACCAGCTGTCGCTGCAGCGCCTGCGCGAAAGCGTGCGCGCCCAGCAGGCGCCGCAATTACCGGTCGCCCGCAGCTTGCCGCAGCGCTATCTGCAGAATCTCGGCTTCCAGCCCACCGGCGCGCAGCAGCGGGTCGGTGCCGAAATCGCCTACGACCTGGCTCAGGACGAGCCTATGCTGCGTCTGGTGCAGGGCGACGTCGGCGCCGGCAAGACGGTGGTCGCCGCCCTGGCCGCCTTGCAGGCGCTGGAAGCCGGCTACCAGGTGGCGTTGATGGCGCCCACGGAAATTCTCGCCGAGCAGCATTTCATCACCTTCTGCAAATGGCTCGAACCACTGGGCATCGACGTCGCCTGGCTGGCCGGCAAGCTCAAGGGCAAGGCCCGCGCTGCTGCATTGGAACAGATCGCCAGCGGCTGCCCGATGGTGGTCGGCACCCACGCGCTATTCCAGGACGAAGTCGTGTTCAAGCGCCTGGCACTGGTGATCATCGACGAACAGCACCGCTTCGGCGTGCAGCAACGGCTGGCGCTACGGCAGAAAGGCATCGATGGCCGGCTCTGCCCGCATCAGCTGATCATGACCGCCACGCCCATCCCGCGCACCCTAGCGATGAGCGCCTACGCCGACCTCGACACCTCGATCCTCGACGAACTGCCCCCCGGCCGCACGCCGGTCAACACCCTGGTTATCGCTGACAGCCGCCGCCTGGAAGTCATCGAGCGGGTGCGCGCCGCCTGCAATGAAGGCCGCCAGGCTTACTGGGTCTGCACGTTGATCGAGGAATCGGAAGAACTCACCTGCCAGGCCGCCGAAACCACCTTCGAAGACCTCTCGGCAGCGCTCGGCGGGCTCAACGTCGGGTTGATCCATGGCCGCATGAAACCGACGGAAAAGGCCGCGGTGATGCTGGAGTTCAAGGAAGGCCGGCTGCAACTGCTGGTCGCCACCACGGTGATCGAAGTCGGTGTCGACGTACCCAACGCCAGCCTGATGATCATCGAGAACCCCGAGCGCCTGGGCCTGGCTCAGCTGCACCAGCTGCGCGGACGGGTCGGCCGCGGCAGCGCGGCCAGCCATTGCGTGCTGCTCTATCACCCGCCGCTGTCGCAGATCGGTCGCCAGCGCCTGGCGATCATGCGCGACACCAACGACGGCTTCGTCATCGCCGAGAAGGACCTGGAACTGCGTGGCCCCGGCGAAATGCTCGGCACCCGCCAGACCGGCCTGCTGCAATTCAAGGTCGCCGACCTTATGCGCGACGCCGATCTATTGCCCGCCGTACGTGACGCCGCCCAGGCGCTGCTGGCCCGCTGGCCGCAGCACGTCAGCCCACTGCTGGAGCGCTGGCTGCGTCATGGGCAGCAGTACGGGCAGGTCTGAACGCTCGTCGGTAAAACCCAAACCGCATTAAGGTCTGTTCCCGTTTCGTACGCGACGAAACGGGAACAGACCCTCAAACCCAAGGGCTATACTTGCGCCGCATGGAATAAGACGGATCACTTGCTCATGAACTCGGCTGTCGACACAAAAACACCAATCTCGCTTCCGCCAATGATCGTCCAGCTTCTCGACAAACTGGCGTTGTCTTACCGCACCTGTGAGGATCGCCCGGATATGGACCCGGCCCGGCGCGTGCAGGCTGTGCTGGTCGACGACGCCATCGGCGCACTGCTGGTGCTTTATCCCCGCGATCACATGCTCGACCTGCCGCGTCTGGTGGAGCTGACCGGCCGCCAGTTGGTCGCGGTCAAGCCCGATCGTCTGACGCGCATGCTGTCCAAGCACGACCTTCAGGTGCTGCCCGGCCTGCCGCCTCTGACCAGTTCGCCCTGCCTGTATGAGGAGCGCCTGCTGCAACAGCCGGAGCTGTTGGTCGAATCCGGGCAGCCGGGGTTGCTCCTGGCGTTATCTACCGGCGATTTCAAGCAGTTGCTGAGCAAGGCCAGCGCGGGCCGGTTCGCCGTGCCGCTGAGCGAGATTCAGCCCAATCTGGACCGTCCCGAACAGGACAGCGCCGAAATCACCCAGGCGGTACAGAGCTTCACCGCGCGGCGCATCCAGAAGCGTCTGGAAGAAACCATCGAGATTCCGCCGCTGGCACAGACGGCGCAAAAGATCATCAAGCTGCGCGTCAACCCCGACGCCACAGTGGATGACATCACCGGCGTGGTCGAGACCGATCCGGCGCTGGCCGCGCAGGTGGTCAGCTGGGCCGCTTCGCCTTATTACGCCGCGCCCGGCAAGATCCGTTCGGTCGAAGATGCCATCGTGCGGGTGCTCGGCTTCGATCTGGTGATCAACCTGGCGCTGGGCCTCGCGCTAGGCAAGACGCTGAGCCTGCCCAAGGATCAGCCGCAACAGGCGACGCCCTACTGGCAACAGGCGATCTATACCGCCGCGGTAATCGAAGGCCTGAACCGCGCCATTCCCCGCGTCCAGCGGCCGGAAGCGGGTATCAGTTACCTCGCCGGGCTGCTGCACAATTTCGGCTATCTGGTGCTGGCGCATGTCTTTCCGCCGCATTTCTCGCTGATCTGCCGCCATCTGGAGGTCAATCCTCACCTGAGCCACAGCGTCATCGAAAAGCATCTTCTGGGCATCACCCGTGAGCAGATCGGGGCCTGGCTGATGCGTTACTGGGGCATGCCTGACGAGTTATCCACCGCGCTGCGCTTCCAGCACGACCCGCATTACCAGGGCGAGCATGCCGCCCATGCCAATCTGGTCTGTCTGGCGATACGCCTGTTGCGCAACCGCGGTATCGGCTCCGGCGCCTATAGCGAAATCCCGCAGGAGCTGTTCGATCGCCTCGGCCTGAGCCGCGAGAAGGCTAACGATGTGGTGAACAAGGTGCTTGACGCCGAAGCCGCCCTGCGCGCCCTGGCGATGCAGTTCCAGTCGCCGCACTGACCACCCGAACACTAAGGCAGCGCCAGCCACGGCGCTGCACGCAGCCCATGGTCTATTGACTTGCTTTGGCTGCACGCGGACCTGAACCAGGCGCTTTTCGTAGGAGCGAGCTTGCTCGCGAATCAAGGGCAGTAGCGTTTGGCTTATGAAAAGCTTCGCCAGCAAGGACTCGGCGTCCCCCTCCTACAAAAGCCGGCTTTTTGAGTGAAAAATAGCCAACAGTCCACTAACCGTTTGCGCGAAAGCTTGCCCGCGCATCCACCACCCCATCGCCAACCTGGCTGATGCTGACTTCCACCAGGCCCGCACCTGCGGCCTGTAGCTCGTCGAACCAGCGCAGCAAGCTGGCATAGGACGCGCCGGGCAGCGTCACCTGAAGGCTGCCGTCGCTACCGATGTCGAAGCTCTCGATGACCAGCCCGCTCTGCTGCGCGCTCTGGGTGACCAGCCCTTGCAGCTGTTCGGGCGCCAGCGAGACCGGATTGCTGCGCGACATCTGCCGCGCCAGTTCGGTGTTCTGTTCCAGGTAGGCGTGCAAATCACGCTCCTGTTGAAAATACGCCCGAGCGTCGCTCACCCGCTGTTGCGCCGGCTGCCAGAGCAGCAGGTAGAACAGCACCACCAGCAGGAACGAGCCGAGCAGCGTCAGCGACAGGCGTTCACGCGGTTGCAGGCGCTGCCAGCGCAACCACATGGGCGACTCGGCCAGGCGCACCTGCATCTGTTGTCTCAGGTTCATCCCCGACCTCCTATCACCACGCGGGCACTGACGGCGTCACCATCGCGGCTGGCCGAACCCAGCTGGACAGGCTCACCGGTTTCACCCAGGCGTTGGCGCAGCTGCTCCAGCGCCGCGAAGTCGCTGGCGCGGACTTGCAGGGCCAGATCGCCGCGAGCCTGGTTGTAGTCCAACTGGCTGATCGACACCGGAACGCCTTCGGCCATGACCAGCGCCACTTCGTTGAGCAGGCGCATGAATTCGGCCGAGGTGCCGGAGCTCTGACCGATGTGTTCGTCGAACTGCGCGCGCAGGTTGACGATGCGCCGATCCTCGGGAAACAGCTCGCTGTAAAGCGCGCGGCTGGCGTCGGCGTAACGATCGGCCTGACTTTCCAGCGACCAGGCCTGCGCGAGGTTGAAGATCAGCTGCACCGCCAGCACCAATGCGAGCACGATCAGCGCCGGCTTCCACTGCCCCAGTCCGCTGCCTGCGGACTGCATGGCGAAATCGCCTTGAGCCAGGTTCAGCGCGGCGGCACGGCCTGAGGCGAGTAAGCGGTAGGGTTCGTCCAGTTGCTGATAGTCATCGAGCGGCTCGGGGGCTTCGACAAGGTTGCCATGCGCGTGGCGGGGTGCCGGACAGTGGGCAGCCAGCTGTGGCCACTGGTTGCTTTCGAATGCCAGCCTCGCCTCCGGGGCGCCACCCAGCAGCGCGCGTTCGCCGATAAACAGCAGCTGGGTGTCTTCACGGGGCAGCAGATCGGCATCGACGTGAATGGCAACGATCGTCAGTCCCAGCGCTTGCAGATCCTCCAGCCAGCCGGCCAGCAGCTGCCGACGAATCGCGATGACCCGCCGACGGCCATCCTCCAGCGCATCGCCGTGGGTCAGGTGCAGATCGTCAACGTTCTCGGCCAGCAGCTCTTCGACCGCATAAGCCAGCGCCTGGCTGATCCAGCGTGCCTTGCGCGTCGGCAGGTTGACCGCGAAGTAGCTGCAGGCCTCGGCTGGCAGCACCAGCGTAACGGCGGCCGGCGCCTGCTCGGCGCAGGTGGAGAGCGGCAGCCAGCCGCCTTCGCCATCGCCCGGCAACCAGTAGACCTGGGTATCGGTGGCGAGCCGGGCGCCGCAATCGGCGGGCAGAAACAGGCAATCCATCAGCTATCGCTCTCCATCGTTGGTTTGGCGAGGCAGTCGTGGCGGCTGCCCCAGGTTGCGCTGAAGGACGCGGACATCGCCGTTATCCTCGCGCCGCAGACGGCTCACCAGGGCCATCCGCCGATCGGCCAGTCGCACTTCGCTGGTGACTTGGAAAAATTGACTCGCCACCGCCAGGCGCAGGCCTTCCAGTTGGACACCGCCAAGCGCCGGTTGCGCCGTGAAACTCGCAACATCGCGAAACCCGCCGGCCTGACGCACCTGCACCAGTGCCTCGCCGGCGCTCAGGCTGAGGCTATCGGCAAGGCTTGACAGCACCATCGCGCTGGCAGTGTTGACGTTCAACGGGGTGTCGGCCGGCAGCGCGGTGACATAGGGCGCCAGCCGCTGGAAATCCTCGTCGCGCATGTCGAGCAGCAGGCGCAGCTCGGACAAGTCCTCCATACGCCCTCCGGCCGTGCGATAAGGCGGGTCGAGCAGCAGATAGGCGTTGTCCTCGGCGCCCAGCTCGCCGCTGGGTTGCTGGTCGCTGTCGAGCCAGTCCACCAGCCGTTCGGCATAGGGCTCGGTGATCTGCAGGCGCAGCAGCAAGCGGCGGAACTGCGCCAGCGCCGCGGCATTCTGCTGTTGCTCCTGCACCAGGCTGTTGAGGTTGAAGCGCCCGGCCAGGTCCTCGATGCGGATCTGAACCTGACCCTGGCCTTCGTCGAGATCGTAAGCCGGCTGCGGCAGGGCCCAGGGTTCGAGCAGATGGTCGACAGGCGGCTGCCCATCACCCGTGCCGCTCTCGATACCCGTCCCAGTGCCGGCGGAGGCGGAGGCGGAGGCGCGCAAATCGCGGCGCAATATCGACTGCGCGAGGGCTTCGCCACCCAGCGCGTAATGCCAGGCCTGGCGTGCCTGCGCCTGATTGGCGGTGCCGCGAATCGACAGTTGCTGACGGGCGATCATGCTGGCGCAGACGACGGTGACAATGGCCACCACCAGCAGCACGGTGATCAGCGCGACGCCGCGCTGGGCTTTCATTGCATCTCTCCTACGCCGCCCGGCTCGGGAACGCCCTGGGAATCCGGCTGGATGAACTGCGGCGCCGGCGTCGGCCCGTCGGGCAGGCGCAGCAGCCGGGTGATGGTGCCGTAGCGCAGGTGATCGAAGGAGACCTCCACCGCGACCGGCAAGCGTCGCGCCTGTTCTTCCGGATTGCCGCGACCGAAATCGAACGGTGGCCATTCCTCATGCCAGCTGTTTTCCGCGTCCAGATAACGCAGACGCAGCTCAGTGACATCGTCCAGCACCCGCTGCACACGCGGCTCGCTGTCCAGATCGCGGTCGAGCACCAGCCAATAGAGCCGCTCCAGGCTGCCGTTGTCGAGGCGCCAGCGAACCCGTTGCAGATTCGCGCGAAGCATCCCGGTGGGATTGCGCCAACCGCTGCGGGTCAGCTCCAGGGCGGCGCCGCCCTCGAAGCTCGACAGCTGGCCGACCAGAGCATTCTGCTCGTCACCGTAGCCGTCGCGCACCGGTCGCGGCACGGCCTGTATCAGGTCCTGTTCGAGACGCCACACGGCGCGGCCAAGCTGGCGCAACTGGGTTTCCTGGGCACGCACCACCTCATCGCTGCGCAACACGGATTCGAGCATGCGATAGGTCGCCAGCCCCAGCAGCGCGAACAGCGCGATGGCGATTAGCAATTCGAGCAGAGTGAAGCCCGCCATGGCACGACGCATCACGGGTCGACCCCAACGAAGCCGGTCAGGCTGGTGACGGCTCGCCTCTCTATCGAACCGGTATTACCCCGACGCGATTCGGCAGCCGCCACCCAGACGCGGATGCGCAACAGGCCGGGCGTTCCGCTGGTCTCCACTTCACTGAGGGTCTGCCACTGGCGGCCGCCGTATTCCAGCTGTCGATCTTCGCGCCCAATGCTCGGGGCCGGTTGTTGCAGTTGTAATTCGGTGAGGCGGTTATCAGCGATCCAGCCCGCCAACGTCAGCGCTTCCAGCCGTCCGGCGTTGCTCACGCTGCGCCCGGCGGCCGTCAGCACCACGGCCGCGACCAGGGCGAAGATCGCCAATGCCACCAGCACTTCCAGCAGGGTAAAGCCACGCGATCGGGCTGGGCGATGGCTCATCGGCGCGCTTCCAGCGGTTCGGCGCGGGGCATACGAAAACCATCGCTGGAAACGACCCAGCCGGTGCCGCCCGGCCTCTCGTCGGAGAAGGTCAGGGTGAAAGGCGAAAGCTCGCCACTCGACAGAATCAGCAGTTGCGGCTGCACCCGCGGTGCGCGACGGCGTTCGCGGTCCTCGTCGTCGGACAGGCCGATCGGATCATCCTCGCGCTTGACCGGCGCCACCAATTTCAGCGGCGAGCCTTCGAGTTCCAGCTCCAGCCGCATCCACTCCGGCGCCCGGTGCGCCTTGCCGTCGCCCGCATCGCGCCAGCGCGCCTCGGCTTCGTCGTAGTGCATCACCCGGTAGCCGTCCTGACTGAACAACAGGCCGTATTCACGGCTGTCGAGCACGGCCTCGTCGGCCATCAGGCCGATCAGCGTCGCCAGGCGTTGCGCTTCGTCGCGGATTTCGCGTGAGGAGTGGGTACTGCCGATCGAGAGCACCGCCAAGCCCACCAGGCCGCCGAGGATGACGATCACCACCAGCAATTCGATCAGTGTGAAGCCGCCCTCCCGGCGTGCCCGAGGCATTGATCAAAGGTCCCAGTTACCGATGTCCGCGTTCAGGTCGGAACCGCCCTGCTTGCCGTCGGCGCCGTAGGAGTAGAGGTCGAATTGGCCCTGAGTGCCCGGCGACAGGTACTGGTAGTCGTTGCCCCATGGGTCTTTCGGCAGGCGCTTGAGGTAGCCGTCGCGGTTCCAGTTCTTGGGCTGCGGATTGCCGCCGGGCTTTTCCACCAGCGCATCGAGGCCCTGCTGGGTGCTGGGGTAGGAATAGTTGTCCAGCTTGTACATGTCGAGGGCGGCGCCGATCGCCTTGATGTCGCCCTTGGCCACGGTCACCTTGGCCTGATCCGGACGACTCATCACCTGTGGCACCACCAGCGCCGCAAGGATCCCGAGGATCACCACCACCACCATGATTTCGATGAGGGTAAAGCCCCTCTGCTTGCGTTCGTTCAACGTCATGCTCGTTAGCCCACCAGTTGATTGAGTGAAAGGATCGGCAGCAGGATCGCCAGGACGATCACCAATACCACAGCCCCCATGAATACCAGCATGAAGGGCTCGAAAAGACCTACCAAGAGCGAGATCTGCGCGGCCAGGTCGTTTTCCTGATTGCGCGCGGTGCGGGCCAACATCTGATCCAGCTCGCCGGATTTCTCGCCGCTGGCGATCATGTGCAGCATCATCGGCGGGAATTCGCCGGTAGCGTCCAGCGCGCGGGTCAGGCTGCCGCCTTCACGGACGCGCTGCGCCGCCTCGATGACCTTGTCGCGGATGCGCAGGTTGGCGATCACCGCCGCGGCGATGCCCAGCGCATCCACCAACGGCACGCCGCTACGGGTGAGGATCGCCAGGGTCGAGGCGAAACGCGCCGTGTTGGTCGCCCGCGCCAGCCGCCCTACCAGCGGAATGCGCAGAATCACGGCGTGCCAGCGGCGCTTGATCTTCTCGTCGCGCAACGCCTGCCGCATGCCGATCCCGGCCACGACGATGCCGACGAACATCAGCCAGCCCCAGCTCTGCACGGCCTCGCTCACGGCGATCAGGCCGGTGGTCAGCGCCGGCAGCTCCTGCCCAGTGTTGACGAAGACCTTCACCACATCGGGCACCACGTAACCCAGCAGCAGCACCACGATAGCCAGCGAGGCCACCAGCAGGATCACCGGATACAGCAGTGCCAGCTGGATCTTTTGCCTCGATTGCTGGCGCTGGTCGGTGTAATCGGCCAGCTGATCGAGGACCAGCCCCAGATGCCCGGCATGCTCGCCGGCCGCGACGGTGGCGCGGTACAGCTCGGGAAACGCCGATGGATATTCGCGCAGCGATCCCGCCAGGCTATGCCCTTCCATCACCCGGGCGCGGACCGCCAGCAACATCGATTTGATCTTCTGCGACGTCGCCTGTGCCGCTGCCGCGCGCAGCGCCTCTTCGATGGGCAGCGCGGCCTGGACCAGGGTGGCGAGCTGGCGGGTCACCAATGCCAGATCGCGAGCCGACAGTCCCCGGCCGAAAGCGAACCCTCCACCGCCGGTATCCTCCTTGGCCCTGGCCTGCTTGACCTCCAGCGGCGACCATTGCTTTTCGCGCAGCAGCTGCCGCGCCTGGCGCGGGCTGTCCGCCTCGATCAGGCCTTTCTGCTCGCGACCGCGCGGGTCCAGTGCCAGGTATTCGAAGGCGGCCATCAGGCGGGATCTCCGCACCCGCAAGACGGGTGAAACCCGCCGATCCTGCCGGGATGCAGCGTGTCGGATATACCCATGCCAGCGGGCTGCACCCGCCCTACGCACACGCCCCGCTGGCGCTGCGCAGCATCCATAGGGTGGTTCGTCCCACACGCGTGCCGATCAATGGCGTCCATCTCACTCCTCTCGCGTCACGCGCAACACTTCTTCAATGGTGGTCACACCTTCGCGCACCTTGCGTAGCCCATCTTCGCGGATGCTCGGACCAAGGCGCCGGGCGTGACGGGTCATCTCCTGCTCGGCGGCGCGGGTGTGGATCATGCTGCGCAGAGTGTCGTCGAACATCACCAGTTCGTAGATGCCGGTCCGCCCACGGTAGCCCAGCTGACGGCAGACGTCGCAGCCCTCGGCGTGATACAGCGTCGGCGCCTCGCTCGGGTCGAGGCCGAACAATGCGCATTCCGCTTCATCTGCTACGTAGGCGCGTTTGCAGTCATTACACAGCACGCGAACAAGGCGCTGGGCCAGCACGCCGAGCAGCGAGGAGGAAATCAGGAACGGCTCGACGCCCATATCCACCAGGCGCGTCACCGCGCCGATGGCACTATTGGTATGCAGCGTGGAGAGCACCAGGTGACCGGTGAGCGAGGCCTGCACGGCCATGTCGGCGGTTTCCTGGTCGCGGATTTCGCCGACCATCACCACGTCCGGGTCCTGACGCAGAATGGCGCGCAAACCGCGCGCGAAGGTCATATCGACCTTGGTGTTGACCTGGGTCTGGCCGATGCCTTCGAGGTTGTATTCGATCGGGTCCTCGACGGTGAGGATGTTGCGCGTGCGGTCGTTGAGCGTGACCAGGCTGGCGTAGAGCGTGGTGGTCTTGCCCGAGCCGGTCGGGCCGGTGACGAGGATGATGCCGTGGGGCTTCTGCACCGCCTGCTCCATCACCCGCCTATCGCGCTCGCTCATGCCCAGATGGCGCAGCGTCAGGCGTCCGGCCTGCTTGTCGAGCAGACGCAGCACCACCCGCTCGCCGTTGGCCGACGGCAGCGTCGAGACGCGAATGTCCACTTCGCGACCCCCGACCCGCAAGGAAATACGGCCGTCCTGCGGAATGCGCTTCTCGGCGATGTCCAGCCGCGCCATGACCTTGATCCGCGACACCAACAATGCTGCCAGCTCGCGTTTTGGCTGCACCACTTCACGGAGGATGCCGTCGATGCGAAAGCGAATCACCAGACGTTTCTCGAAGGTTTCGACATGGATATCCGAGGCGTTTTCCTTGATCGCCTCGCCGAGGATGGCATTGATCAGGCGAATGATCGGCGCATCGTCTTCCTGTTCCAGCAGGTCTTCGGTTTCCTGGATCTGGTCGGCCAGGCTGTGCAGGTCCATCTCGTTGCCCAGCCCCTCGACCATCAGCATCGCCGCCGAAGAGTCGTGCTGGTAGGCCGCACCGAGCGCCTGATCGAAGGCCTCCGGCGCCAGCCATTGCATGGGCAGCGGGCCTCCGGCCACGCGCTGCGCTTCCTGCAGCGCGGTCAGCGGCGCACCCTCGCGCACGCACAGGCGCGGGCCTTCGGGGCGATCCAGCAGGATCACGCCATGGCGCCGGGCGAAGGCGAAGGGCAGGCGTCGCTGAACCGGCTCGGCCAGCAAAGTGGTCATCTCGTTCACATCCAGTTCAGCCATGCTGAATTTCTCGTAGATAATGCAATCGAAGCTCGTCGGCAGCCCGAAGCCACTGCAACCAGCGTCTTTGGACTACAGGGGTTGCATGACATTTCAAACTTCCGGCGCTTTTTTCACACTGTCGCCGGGAACGCCGCACAACGGCACCCAAACGAATATTAGACGACGCGGCAAACGGGCCACGTTTATATGGTCCCGCCATTCATGTTTGCGCCGCGCATAACCCGGCTGGCAAGTGTCTGGCATGGCTTGAAGCCAATATCGGCGCAGCCTACAGCGATATAACGAAACCGGACGGTCACTAGCTGAACGTCTCTATTAACTCGGGTCCTGATTAAAACAGTTGTTTGATTTTCGCGGCGATTGCAGAATGCTCCGCCGCAGCAGGCTCAACCAGCAGTGCAGGGGCCCGTTAGCCGATTCACCCCCAGGTCACCCTCCGCAGTGGCCGGGCGAAATGTAATACCAGCGCGCGATAGCCGGATGTCCGGCAGCCGCTGGTTACGATCAAGCAGGAGAACAAGAACAATGCACATTGGTGTTCCTCTCGAAACCAGGCCCGGTGAAACGCGCGTCGCCGCGACACCGGAAACCATAAAGAAGCTGATCGGCCAAGGGCATCAGGTCACTGTGCAGAGCGGTGCAGGCGTACAAGCCAGCATCCCGGACAGTGCCTTCGAAGCGGCAGGCGCAACCATCGCCGATGCCGCTGCGGCGTTCGCAGCAGAGATCCTGCTGAAGGTGAACGCACCGAGCGAAACCGAACTGGCGCAGATGCAGCCGGGCACGGTATTGGTCGGCATGCTCAATCCCTTCGACAACGAAAACATCGCACGCATGGCCGAGCGCGGCATTACCGCCTTTGCCCTGGAAGCAGCGCCGCGCACCTCGCGCGCGCAGAGCCTCGACGTGCTGTCCTCGCAGGCCAACATTGCCGGTTACAAGGCGGTGATGGTCGCCGCCAACCAATATCCGCGCTTCATGCCGATGCTGATGACCGCCGCCGGTACGGTGAAAGCCGCGCGGGTGCTGATCCTCGGTGCCGGTGTCGCCGGTCTGCAGGCCATCGCCACGGCCAAGCGCCTGGGCGCGGTCATCGAAGCCTCGGACGTGCGTCCGGCGGTGAAAGAGCAGATCGAATCGCTCGGCGCCAAGTTCGTCGACGTGCCGTTCGAGACCGATGAAGAACGCGAATGCGCCGAAGGCGTAGGCGGCTATGCCCGGCCGATGCCGGCAAGCTGGATGACGCGCCAGGCCCAGGCCGTGCACGAACGCGCCAAGCAGGCCGACATCATCATCACTACCGCACTGATCCCGGGCCGCAAGGCGCCGACGCTGTTGCAGGAAGAAACCGTGCAGCAGATGAAGCCCGGCTCGGTGGTGATCGACCTCGCCGCCTCACAAGGCGGCAACTGCCCATTGACCGAAGCCGATCAGGTGGTGGTCAAGCACGACGTGACCTTGGTTGGCTACACCAACCTGGCGACCCTCGTGCCGGCGGATGCTTCGGCGCTCTATGCGCGCAACCTGCTGGACTTCCTCAAGCTGGTGATCGATGGCGAAGCCAAGTTCCAGCTCAATCTCGAAGACGACATTGTCGCCGCGTGCCTGATGTGCCGCGACGGCCAGGTCGTGCGCACCAACGGTTAAGGGAGCCTGAAACATGGACCTGATTTCTGATGGCATCTACAACCTGATCATCTTCGTGCTGGCGATCTACGTCGGCTACCACGTGGTCTGGAACGTCACCCCCGCGCTGCACACGCCGCTGATGGCGGTCACCAACGCCATTTCGGCGATCGTCATCGTCGGCGCCATGCTCGCCGCCGCGCTGACCGTCACCCCGATGGGCAAGCTGATGGGCACCCTGGCCGTGACCCTGGCCGCGGTCAACGTCTTCGGTGGCTTCCTGGTCACCCGGCGCATGCTGGAAATGTTCAAGAAGAAGGAGCGCGCTGGCGCCAAGGTGGAGTCCAAGCCATGAGCATGAACCTGATCACCCTGCTCTACCTCATCGCTTCGGTGAGCTTCATCCAGGCCCTCAAAGGCCTGTCGCACCCGACCACCTCGCGGCGCGGCAACCTGTTCGGCATGATCGGCATGGGCATCGCCGTGGTCACCACAGTGTTCCTGGTGTTCAAGCTCGGCGCGCAGCTGGTCGAGAGCGCCAGCCCCTGGAGCGGCCTGGGCTTCATCGTCCTCGGCCTGCTGATCGGCGGCAGCATCGGCACGCTGATGGCCAAGCGTGTCGAGATGACCAAGATGCCCGAGCTGGTCGCCTTCATGCACAGCATGATCGGCCTGGCCGCGGTGTTCATCGCCATCGCCGCGGTGCTGGAGCCGCAATCGCTGGGCATCGTCCAGGCCATCGGCTACCCGATCCCGGCCGGTAACCGCCTGGAGCTGTTCCTCGGTGCAGCCATCGGCGCCATCACCTTCTCCGGTTCGGTGATCGCCTTCGGCAAGCTGTCGGGCAAATACAAGTTCCGCCTGTTCCAGGGCGCGCCGGTGGTATTCGCCAACCAGCACAAGATTAACCTCGCCGTCGGCGTGGCGATTCTGGTGCTGGGCCTGATCTACACCTTCAGCGGCAACTTCACCGCGTTCATGATCCTGGTGGCGCTGGCCTTCGTGATCGGCGTGCTGATCATCATCCCCATCGGCGGCGCCGACATGCCGGTGGTGGTCTCGATGCTCAACAGCTACTCGGGCTGGGCGGCGGCGGGGATCGGTTTCTCGCTGAACAACTCGATGCTGATCATCGCCGGCTCGCTGGTGGGTTCTTCGGGCGCGATCCTCTCGTACATCATGTGCAAGGCGATGAACCGCTCGTTCTTCAATGTCATCCTCGGCGGCTTTGGTGGCGACGCCGATGCCGGCCCGGCGACGGGGAGCAAAGAACAGCGTCCGGTCAAATCCGGCTCCAGCGATGACGCCGCCTTCCTACTGTCGAACGCCGACACCGTGATCATCGTCCCTGGCTACGGCCTGGCGGTGGCACGCGCGCAGCACGCGCTGATGGAACTGGCCGAGAAGCTGACCCACATGGGCGTGACCGTGAAGTACGCGATTCACCCGGTCGCGGGCCGCATGCCCGGGCACATGAACGTGCTGCTGGCCGAGGCCGAAGTGCCGTACGAGATGGTGTACGAGATGGAAGACATCAACTCCGAGTTCGGCCAGGCCGACGTGGTGCTGGTGCTCGGTGCCAACGACGTGGTCAACCCGGCGGCGAAGAACGATCCCAAGTCGCCGATCGCCGGCATGCCGATCCTCGAGGCGTACAAAGCCAAGACCGTGATCGTCAACAAGCGCTCCATGGCCAGCGGTTACGCCGGTCTCGATAACGAGCTGTTCTACATGGACAAGACCATGATGGTCTTCGGCGACGCCAAGAAGGTGGTCGAGGACATGGTCAAGGCTGTGGAATAACCGCACCCCGCGACACCGAAACCCCTCCTGGCCCCGGCCGCGAGGGGTTTTCTTTTTTCAGCATCCGATGCACGGGCGACATCGAACAGTTCGGCGCTTGGTGTACCAGTACAGTTCGGCCAGTCGTACAACTGAACCGGCACAATTGCCAGGCCCTGTGACTGTTGCGCAACAGCCCGACACGCGACGCTATCTGCCCATAACCCATCCCCGCGAAACGACGGGAAGGAGAGGCACATGGAGCGCGTACTGCCCCGCACAATCACCCTCCGCATCGGCCCGCTGCCGCTGCGCCAGCTGTTCCAGCTGCTGCGTCTCTGGCAGCAACGCGCGCGCACCCGACGTCAGCTGGCGGCGCTGGACGATCATGAGCTGTCTGACGTCGGCATCAGTCACAGCGAGCGGATGAACGAGCTGCGCAAGCCATTCTGGCGTTGACGCCACGCTTCTCTGATGCAGCCTTGCGGCATAAGCTGAACGGCCTCGCCCGGCCACGGGTCGAACATGCAATCGGCGAGACTGCCGCGCCTAGCTCTGGAGAAGTGTATGAAGAAGTATCTGATATCAGTTGCCGCCGCTGCCTGCCTGGTCACGGGAACGGCCTACGCCGGCAGCATCACCGGGACCATCGACGCGATCGGCGCCTCGCTGGTCAATACCGTCGAAGGCACCTCCGACATCACCTCGAACCTGGGCGACGACAAGCTGGTACGCGACGCCCGCGACGATGCGGCCCGCTTCGTGGCAAGCAACGGCGAGGCGCGTGGCGCCCAGCTGGAAGCCGCACTGAAGCACATCCGCAGCGAGCGCCCGGACGTCGAAGCCAGCGATCTGCAGCTGGCCAGCGCCATCCTGGCGCTCTGACGCGCGGGTTTATAGCAAGCGAAGCGCTAGCCCTGGGACTGGCGTTTCGCTAGCCTATGCGGCTGATTTTTCGGCACCAGGATCTCCATGCGCTCGCTTTACCTTGTACTGGTCGGCTGCTGCTTTTGTGGCGGCGCGCAGGCCTTCGATAGCATGCTTGCAGGCAGCATTGCTTCCACCTATGTCACCAGCCAGGTGACCAGCGCCCCGTTCGATAACAAGCTGATCCTCGACTCCCGAGACGAAGCCGCTCGTTTCGTCGCAAGCGACGGCGAGACGCTCGGCGCGCGACTGGAATCGGCGCTGCGCTGGCTACGCGAAAGCCACCCGCAGCTGGCCGCAAGCGACCTTGAACTGGCCGAGGCAATCCTCGTCCAATGACCCACCCCGTTTTACGAGAGTCCTTATGAACTTCAAGCTGATCGCCATGCTGCTCGCACTGACGCTGTTCGTCGGCGGGGCCCAGGCGCAGACCCTGGTGGCCACCAGCAACATCGTCGTCAACGCGCTGGATCGCAGCATCAACTTCACCTCGGATGTGACCAGCCGCATCAGCGACATGAAAGTCGTCAGCGAAGCACGGGATGAAGCTGCCGGCTTCGTCGCCAGCGGCGGCGAAATTCGCGGTGCCCGTCTGGAGGCGGCATTCGGCGGGCTGCGCAGCGTATTCCCTGAAGCTCGACAAGCCAGCGACCAGGCATTGGCTGAACTCATCCTCGCCCAGTGAAATCACCTCGCGCGTGGTGGGCAGCCGTTGCGCTCAGCGCGCTCGCCAATTTTGCACAGGCCGAGCTGCGCCTGACGCTGGACGACCGCGATCTGCAACCAGCCGAACAAACGGCTAGCCAGCAGTTACTGGATGAAGCCATGGCCGCGTTGCCGCCGCGAATGGTCGAACGCCTCGACCGGGACGTGCGCGTTCGCTGGCACACCGGGCTGACACACGACGTCTACGGCAGCGCTGGGGGCGATTTGCTGCTGCTCAACCGGCGTCTGCTGCCGGCCCTGAGCGATGGCAGCGCCGCCACGCAACGCACCAACCGTCCGCACGGCAGCGTGCGGCGCGAATTGCTGGCGACGCTGATTCATGAAATCGCCCACCTCTATGATCGCGCTCGGCTCTGGTCGCCGGCAGACTATCGACAGCTGGCATTTTGCAGTCAGCGCGCCGCCAGCCTCGGCCTGGTCGGCTTGCCGGATGCCTGTCGCGGACAAACCGGGCGCCGCTTCACCCTTAGCGACGACCCGCGCCTGCTCGATCTCGCCGGCTGGCCCCAGCGCGTCGGCCAACGCGGTGCACGGGAAGTCAGCAATGCCCAGGCCGCGCGGAGTCCGGATCTCTACGAGCTGACCAACCCGCTGGAATTCGTCGCGGTGAACCTGGAGTACTTCCTGCTGGACTCCAGCTACGCCTGCCGCCGCCCTTCGCTGCATCGCTATTTCCGCGAACACTTCGGTTGGCAGCCGGCAGAAGTGGATAAATGCGCGAGCGGTTTGCCCATCCTCAACGCCGGCCATGACTTTGCGCGCACACCGCTGATCGAACTCGATCCGGAGCGCGTATACGAAGTCGACTACCTGTTCGCCGAAGCCAACGACGCCTGGGTCAGCCGCTGGGGCCATAGCATGCTGCGCCTGGTGATCTGCGCGCCGGGCCGCCCGCGTGGGCCGGATTGCCGGCTGGATCTCGATCACCATCTGGTGCTGTCTTTCCGCGCCTTCGTCGGCGACGTGCAGCTATCCAGTTGGGACGGCCTGACCGGCGTCTACCCATCGCGCCTGTTCGTCTTGCCGCTGGGCCAGGTGATCGACGAATACACCAAGGTCGAACTGCGCAGCCTCGCCTCGATTCCACTGAAGCTGGAGCGGCGCGAGATCGACATGCTGGTCGAGCGCAGCGCCGAGCTGCACTGGAGCTATGACGGCGACTACTACTTCCTGTCCAACAACTGCGCGGTGGAAACACTCAAATTGCTGCGCAGCGGGACGGCCCGTGCCGAATTCGACGCGCTGGACAGCATCCTGCCCAGCGGGCTGCTGGAGATTCTGATCAATCGCGGCCTGGCCGATGCCAGCGTGCTCGACGACCCGCGCGAGGCGATGCGTCTGGGTTATCGCTTCGACTCCTATCGCGACCGTTATCAGGCCATGTTCGCGGTGCTCCGCGAACGCCTGGGCCTGCCGCAACACAACGTCGAGGATTGGCTGGAGCTCAGCGCCGCGCAACGCCGCCCCTGGATCGCCCAGGCCGACCTGCGCGCCAGCGCCGCCTTGTTGCTGGTGGAGCAAGCCGCGCTGCGCCGACATCTGCTGCTGGCGCAGGAAGAACTGAAGAATCGCTATCTGAGTGGTCGCGAGCGCGGTGATCAGAGCCTGGCCAAGGCCGACGACACGCTGCAGGGCATCCTCGCCAACAGCGGCTACCTGAGCCGCCCGGCGGAGCTGCTCGATGGCAACGGCTACGGCTTGCCGCAGGCCAGCGAATGGGAGCGGCTGGAACAGGAAAGCAGCCAGCGCCAGGCACGGCTGCTGCAGCTCACCGAGACATTGAACGCGGAAGTCCGCTTGCTGCTGGGCGAGGAACGCCGGCTGGAACTGGAGAACGTGGAAGCCAACCTGGCGCAGATCGGTGATCACTTGCGCGGCCTGCATAAGGCCGGTGGCGGACTGCAGTTGCCGTAGGGTCGACCTTGTTCGGCATGCGTGAGCCATGGCCGAATAAATTCGGCCCTACAGGGGCGTGCGGGCTCTTAGAAGTTTTCGGCGGTCCTAACCCGCCCTGCGATTCTGCGCTGCCGTAGGCCGACTTGCTCGGCCGCTGTGGAACCATGGCCGAATGAACTCCGCCCTACGAGCTTCGTAGATTTCGGCGACTCAATCCGCCTTGCAGCCTGGTAGGGCCGAACTTGTTCGGCCGCCGTGGGACTATGGCCGAATGAATTCGGCCATACAAAGAGTGCGTGCATTTACAGCAGGCAAAAAAAACCTCGAACTTCGTTGGGGGAGGGGGAAGTTCGAGGTTCCAAATCCGGACCGCTAGGGCGAGGTCCAGATGATCTGCCAACACTTAACACAACAAGGAGCATCGAAGGGTTTTGACACCCTCCGAAGCCTATGACTCGCCTTTTGCGTCATGAGTTCAATGAGTCATGATAATAATTTCGTTTCGCTTCAGCTGACCCGCCTCAATGCGCCTCATCCCAGTTGTCGCCCACGCCCGCTTCCACCAACAGCGGCACGTCCAGCTCGGCGGCCTGGCTCATCAATGGGCAGATGGCTGCGCGTACTTGCTCGACCAAGTCTTCGCGAACCTCCAGCACCAGTTCGTCGTGCACCTGCAGGATCACCCGCGCATCCAGACCGCTCTGCAGCAGCCAGTTATCCACGGCAATCATGGCGCGCTTGATGATGTCCGCCGCGGTGCCTTGCATCGGCGCGTTGATCGCGGTGCGTTCGGCGCCCTTGCGCATGGCGCCGTTCTTCGAGTTGATCTCGGGCAGATACAGCCGACGACCAAACAGGGTTTCCACGTAGCCCTGCTCGGCGGCCTGGGTACGGGTGCGCTCCATGTATGCGAGCACGCCGGGATAGCGGGCGAAGTAGCGATCGATATAGGCCTGCGCTTCGCCGCGCGCGACGTCGATCTGCTTGGCCAGGCCGAAGGCGCTCATGCCGTAGATCAGGCCGAAGTTGATCGCCTTGGCGCTGCGCCGCTGGTCGCCGGTCACCTCGTCCAGCGGCACGCCGAAGACCTCGGCGGCGGTGGCGCGGTGCACGTCCAGGTCGTTCTGGAAGGCGTGCAGCAGCCCTTCGTCCTGTGCCAGGTGGGCCATGATGCGAAGCTCGATCTGCGAGTAGTCCGCCGCCAGCAGCTTGTAGCCCGGCGCAGCGACGAAAGCCTGGCGGATGCGCCGCCCTTCGGCCGTTCTGATCGGGATGTTCTGCAGGTTCGGGTCGCTGGAGGACAACCGCCCTGTCGCCGTCACCGCCTGATGGTAGCTGGTGTGGATGCGCCCGGTGCGCGGGTTGATCTGCTGCGGCAGCTTGTCGGTGTAGGTGCCCTTGAGCTTGCTCAGGCTACGGTGCTGCATGATTACCTTGGGCAGCGGATAGTCGCGCTCGGCCAGTTCGGCCAGCACGCTTTCGGCGGTCGAGGGCTGGCCTCCGGCGGTCTTCGACAGCACCGGACAGCCGAGCTTTTCATAGAGGATGGCGCACAGCTGCTTAGGCGAACCGAGGTTGAATTCCTCGCCGGCCATGTCATAGGCGTCGCGCTCCAGAGCGACCAGCTTTTCGCCCAGCTCGACGCTCTGCAGGCCGAGCAGTTTGGCGTCGACCAATGCACCGTTGCGCTCGATGCGCGCCAGCACCGGCACCAGCGGGATCTCGATTTCGTTGAGGACCTTGAGCAACGAGGGCGTCGATTCCAGCTTGCTCATCAAGGTCTGGTGCAGCCGCAGGGTGACGTCGGCGTCTTCGGCGGCATAAGGCCCGGCCTGTTCGATGGCGATCTGGTCGAAGGTCAGCTGCTTGGCACCCTTGCCGGCGATGTCTTCGAAACGGATGGTGCCGCGACCCAGATATTTCAGCGCCAGGCTGTCCATGTCGTGGCGGGTGGCGGTGGCGTCCAGCACGTAGGATTCGAGCATGGTGTCGCAGGTCATGCCGCGTATTTCGATGCCGTAGTGCATCAGCACGTTCATATCGTACTTGCCGTGCTGGCAGATCTTGCGTTTGGCCGGGTCTTCCAGCAGCGGTTTGAGGGCAGCGAGCACGCTGTCGCGATCCAGTTGCTGCGGCACGCCCATGTAGCTGTGACACAGCGGCACGTATGCAGCCTTGCCGGTCTCGATGGCAAAGGAAACGCCCACCAGCTGCGCCTTCTGCGCATCGAGGCTGGTAGTCTCGGTGTCGAAGGCGAAACAGTCGGCAGCCCTTAATTTATCCAGCCAGGCATCGAACTCGGTCTGCTCCAGAACGGTGTCGTATTCGGCCTCAGCCTGGATCGAGCAATCCTCGGGTGCGACTTCGCAGTTCTCGCCTGCGGCCTTGGCCTCGCGCAGTAGCTCGTCGAGCCATTGTTTGAATTCCAGCTCGCGGTACAGCGCGATCAACGCCTCGCGATGTGGCTCGCCCGGCATCAGATCGGCGACCTGCACCTCCAGCGGTACGTCGATCTTGATCGTTGCCAGCTCGTAGGACATGAACGCTGCATCGCGGTGCTCTTCGAGCTTGGCGGCCAGCGACTTGGCACCGCGAATCGGCAAGTCGCAGACTTTTTCGAGATTCTCGTAAAGGCCCTTCAGGCCGCCGGGAATGCCGTTGAGCAGGCCGCAGGCGGTCTTCTCGCCGACGCCGGGCACGCCGGGGATGTTGTCCACCTTGTCGCCCATTAGCGCGAGGAAATCGATGATCAGCTCGGGACCAACGCCGAACTTGGTCCGGACACCCTCGATGTCATAGACGCTGCCGGTCATGGTGTTGACCAGCGTCACGTGCGGGCAGACCAGTTGCGCCATGTCCTTATCGCCGGTGGAAATCACCACGTCTCGACCCAGCGCCGCGCACTGGCGCGCCAGGGTGCCGATCACGTCGTCGGCCTCGACCCCGTCCACGCACAACAGCGGCATGCCGAGCGCGCGAACGCTGGCATGCAGCGGCTCGACCTGACCACGCAGGTCATCCGGCATCGGCGGGCGGTGGGATTTGTATTCGGCGAACAGCGTGTCGCGAAAGGTCGGCCCCTTGGCATCGAACACCACTGCGAAGGGGCTGTCCGGATACTGCTTGCGCAGCGACAGCAGCATGTTCAGCACGCCCTTGACCGCGCCGGTGGGCTTGCCGGTGGAGGTGGTCAGCGGCGGCAGGGCATGGAAGGCACGATAGAGGTAGGACGAACCGTCCACCAGAACCAGGGGCGTTTGACTCATGAGCGGGATCAACCTTTTCGGCGGGTCCGGGGCTAGAATGCAGGGACCACTTGACGACAAAGGGGCAAGGTTATCATGCGAGCAGTCAAACCTCTGATGCTGGCCAGCCTGCTGGCGCTCGTGCCGCTCACCGGTTTTGCCCAGGAGCCGGTCGAGGGCGAGCCCGACGTGACCATCCGTCAGGAAGGCGAGCGGACCGTCGAGGAGTACCGCGTCAATGGCTTTCTCTATGCTGTGAAGGTCATTCCCAAGACCGGCAAACCCTACTTTCTGGTGCGTGCCGATGGCGACAGCAATTTCATCCGCGCCGACCAGCCGGACTTGCGGATTCCCGCTTGGGAAATCTTCAGCTGGTAACGCCGCGACGACGATAACGGAAGGCCACTCATGTCGGTATTCACCCCGCTGCAACACGAAGAACTGGAAGCCTTTCTGACACCCTACGGACTGGGGCGTCTGCAGGAGTTCGAGGGCATCGCGGCAGGCAGCGAGAACAGCAACTTCTTCGTCAGTCTGGAACAGGGCCAGTACGTGCTGACGCTGGTGGAGCGCGGGCCGATCCAGGACCTGCCGTTCTTTATCGAGCTGCTCGAGGTGCTGCACCGGGCGGGTCTGCCGGTGCCCTATGCGCTACGCACCCGCGACGGCGAAGCTCTGCGGGGCCTGGCGGACAAGCCGGCGCTGCTGCAACCGCGCTTGCCGGGCCGGCACGTGACGGTGCCAAACGCCCATCACTGCGGCGAAGTGGGACGGCTGCTGGCGCGCCTGCATCTGGCGACGCGAGAACACATCCTCGAACGACGCAGCGACCGCGGCCTGGACTGGATGCAGGAAGAAGGCCCCAGCATCGCCATGGGCTTACCGGAGGATCAACTGCCGCTACTGCGCGAAAGCCTGACGGAAATCGCCCTGCTGAAACCCAGAATCCTCGCCCTGCCCCGCGCCAACCTGCACGCCGACCTGTTCCGCGACAACGTGCTCTTCGAGGGTGGCCACCTGACCGGCGTAATCGACTTCTATAACGCCTGTTCCGGGCCGATGCTCTACGACATCGCCATCACGGTTAACGACTGGTGCAGCCACCCCAACGGCGAGCTCGACGAGGAACGCAGCCAGGCGCTGCTCGCGGCTTACTCCAGCCTGCGCCGCTTCACCCCGGCCGAGGCGGAGCTGTGGCAACCGATGCTGCGCGTGGCCTGCGTGCGCTTCTGGCTTTCGCGCCTGATCGCCGCGCAGAACTTCGCCGGGCAGCCGGTGCTGATCAAGGACCCAGAAGAATTCCGCCGCCTGCTCGCTGCTCGCCGGCAATGCCATAGCGCATTGCCGTTCGCGCTCTGATCTCGCGGCCAGCACAGCGTTTCGGCCCATCCAATGATCCACTATGGTGCAGAAGTGGCGCCCCGCTTCGCGAGCAAGCTTGCTCCTACGAAAGAGCCCAGGTGCGCCGGATGCGAGGTCTGCGCGGTCCCGACTGGCATACCAGCCGTATGGCAACATACGGAACCTTTTTCGTGTCCTTGGCGTCAAGTTAACCCCCGTCATGCGCGCCGCTGCGGTAGGTGTAAGATGGCCAGTCTCAGCCACCGGCTGTCGTTGTGCGATCTGAATGCGAATCTTCAATGAAACAGGCGCGACGTTTGTCCAGACGACTGCATTAACGCGTAGCCATACCACACGGCGCTTACCAACCTGATGCACCTGACCTGTCTGGCTCGGTGGCATTGTTTTCAGGGAACAGAACGAATGACCTCACGCTATGTAATCAATGCCTCGGTTGCCCCCAAGGGCAGCCTGGAAACGCTGTCCCAGCGGGAAGTACAACAACTCAGCGAAGCCAGTTCGGGCAGCACCTACACGCTATTCCGTCAGTGCGCGCTGGCGATTCTCAACACCGGCGCGCGCATCGACAACGCCAAGACCATCCTCGAGGCCTACGACGATTTCGAGGTCCGTATCCATCAGCAGGACCGCGGCGTACGTCTGGAGCTGATCAACGCACCCGCCGATGCCTTCGTCGATGGCCAGATGATTGCCAGCACGCGCGAAATGCTCTTCAGCGCACTGCGCGACATCGTCTACACCGAGAGCGAGCTGGGCAGCGCGCGCATCGACCTGAGCAGTTCCGCGGGCATCACCGACTATGTTTTCCACCTGCTGCGCAACGCCCGCACCCTGCGCTCCGGCATCGAGCCGAACATGGTGGTGTGCTGGGGCGGGCATTCGATCAGCTCGGAGGAATACCAATACAGCAAGCGCGTCGGCCACGAGCTGGGCCTGCGCAACCTGAACATCTGCACCGGTTGCGGCCCGGGCGTGATGAAAGGCCCGATGAAAGGCGCCACCATCGCCCATGCCAAACAACGCATCGTCAGCGGCCGTTACCTGGGCCTCACCGAACCGGGCATCATCGCCGCCGAAGCACCGAACCCGATCGTTAACGAACTGGTGATCCTGCCGGATATCGAGAAGCGTCTGGAAGCCTTCGTCCGAGTCGGCCACGGCATCATCATCTTCCCGGGCGGCGTCGGCACGGCGGAGGAATTCCTTTATCTGCTGGGCATCCTGCTGCATCCGGACAACCGCGACGTGCCCTTCCCGGTCATTCTCACCGGCCCGGAAAGCGCCGCGCCCTACCTGCAGCAGCTGCGCGATTTCGTCGGCGCGACACTCGGTGAAGAAGCCCAGCGCCACTACCAGATCGTCATCGACGACCCGGCCGAGGTGGCCCGGCAGATGGTCGAGGGGCTGAAGGCGGTCAAGCAGTTCCGTCGCGAGCGCAACGATGCCTTCCACTTCAACTGGCTGCTGAAGATCGACGAAGGCTTCCAGCATCCGTTCGATCCGACCCACGAGAACATGGCCAGCCTGCGCCTGACTCGCGACGTGCCGCCCCACGAATTGGCGGCGAACCTGCGCCGGGCGTTCTCCGGCATCGTCGCCGGCAACGTGAAGGACAAGGGTATCCGCCGCATCGAAAAATACGGCCGTTACGAGATCCACGGCGACCCGTCGATCATGAAGCCCTTAGACGAGCTGCTGCAGGCGTTCGTCCTGCAGCATCGGATGAAGCTGCCCGGCGAACGGCCTTATGAGCCGTGCTATCGGGTGGTGAGCTGAGCGGTCCCCGGTTCCGTAGGACGTGTAATCCGAGAAAAAACAGCCGGGGCTGATGGTCTGCAGGCAGTTACCGTACTGGCTTTGCCTACAGAGAGAAGCTACGCGGTAATCGACGGAAGCGCCTTCGGCGATTCCATCCTACAAAGCTGGAGCCCACCCTACAGTTCTACCAAAGGCCTGAAGCTTAAAGCTACGTAGGGTGGGCTTTAGCCCACCGCTTGCTTACGCCCCGTATCAACCACTCGCCTGGCGTGTTGCCGCCGGCCCGCTCTGGTGGGCTGAAGCCCACCCTACAGTTCTGCCAAAGATCTGAAGCTTGAAGCTCCAAGCCACGTAGGCTTGATTAGTCGAAGGCGTAAACCGACGACCTGTTCAACCACACTTCGAGTTCCCACAATTCAAACAGGTAGCGCAGCCATCCATCTGCACCACCGCCTGGGTGCTGCACTTGTTGCACAGTTGCGCACCGGCGGGAAATCCCTCGCCCGGCTCGACCGCCACCGCGCCCTGGCTGGCTTCGTAGGCGGCGCGTTTTTCTGCCAGGTATTTGAGCTGGGTTTCGTCCAGCGCTTGGCCTTCGAGCATGCCGATGGCGATCAGATGGCGCTCCAGCACGCCGCCGATTTCGGCGACGATGGACGGCATGTAGACGCCGCCCTTCTTCAGGTAGCCGCCACGCGGGTCGAACACCGCTTTCAGCTCCTCGACCAGAAAGGTGCAGTCGCCGCCCTTGCGGAACACCGCGGACATGATCCGGGTGAGCGCGACGATCCACTGGAAGTGGTCCATGTTCTTCGAATTGATGAAGATCTCGAACGGCCGGCGCTGCTCGTGGGGCGTACCGGCGTTGAGCACGACGTCGTTGACGGTGACGTAGAGCGCGTGCTCGAACAGCGGCGACTTGATCTTGTAGGTCATGCCGACCAGCGTTTCCGGGCGCTGCAGACTTTCGTCCATCTCCACCACCTTTGCCTTGCCGGCGGGGCTTTCGGGCGTTACGGCGGGGCGTTCGAGGGTCTCGTCGACAACCTTGAAGCCCTTGATGCGCTGGGTAATCTTGACGGTCATTACAGGTTCTCCATGCGGACAGGGCTCAATATTTGCCGTAATAGCCTTCTTTGAGGGCATCGAACAGGTTGGCGGCGGAATTGACCTCACCGTCGTATTCGACCTCTTCGTTTCCTTTCAACTCGACCACGCTGCCGTCTTCCAGGGTGAAACGGTAGAGGGTCTTTTCCAGATCGGTCTCCTTGACCAGCACGCCCTGGAATGCCGCCGGATTGAAGCGGAAGGTGGTGCAGCCCTTCAGGCCCTGGCGCCAGGCGTAACGGTAGATATCCTTGAAGGCCTCGAACGGATAGTCGGTGGGCACGTTGGCGGTCTTGGAAATCGACGAATCGACCCATTTCTGCGCCGCGGCCTGGATGTCCACGTGCTGCGTCGGGGTGATGTCGTCGGCGGTGATGAAGTATTCAGGCAGCTTCTCGCCCGGCGCGTCTGAATACGGTTTGGCGCGCTGGTTGATCAGGGTGCGGTAGGCCAGCAGCTCGTAGCTGTAGACCTCAATCTTTTCCTTGGCCTTGCGCCCCGCGCGGATCAGGTTGCGCGAATAGTGATGGGCGAAGCTCGGCTCGATGCCGTTGGAGGCGTTGTTGGCCAGGCTCAGGCTGATGGTGCCGGTGGGCGCGATGGAGCTGTGATGGGTGAAGCGCGCACCCTGCTCGGCCAGGGCCTCGATCAGCTCGGGCGCGTATTCGGCGATCTTCTGCATATAGCGCGAATATTTGGCATGCAGCACGCGCCCCGGCACCTGGTCGCCGACCTTGTAGCCATCCTTCTTCATTTCCGGACGCTTGCGCAGCATCTCGGCGGTGACGTCGAAGGTTTCTGTCAGCAGCGGCGCCGGCCCCTTTTCCTTCGACAGTTCGAGCGCCTGTTCCCAGCCGACCAGCGCCATTTCGCGCGCGACTTCTTCGGTGAACACGCAGGCTTCCGGGCTGCCGTAGCGCAGCTTGAGCAGCGTCAGAGCCGAACCCAGGCCGAGGAAACCCATGCCGTGGCGGCGCTTGTGCTCGATCTCGTGACGCTGCTCCTCCAGCGGCAGGCCGTTGATCTCCACCACGTTGTCCAGCATGCGGGTGAAGATGCGTACCACTTCGCGGTACTTGTCCCAGTCGAAACGAGCCTCGACGCCGAAGGGATCGATCACGAAGTGGGTCAGGTTGATCGATCCCAGCAGGCAGGAACCATAGGGCGGCAAGGGTTGTTCGCCACAGGGATTGGTCGCGCGGATCGCCTCGCACCACCAGTTGTTGTTCAGCTGGTTGACGCGGTCGATGAGGATGAAGCCCGGCTCGGCGTAGTCGTAGGTGGAGACCATGATCATGTCCCACAGATGGCGCGCCTTGACCCGGCCATAGATCTTGCAGGCCACCAGGCCGTCGCAGCGGACGATGTAGTCGTCGTGGCTTGGCCATTCGCGCCAGACGATCTGCTCGGGGTCGTCCAGGTCGTGTTCGGCTTTTTCCTTGAGATGAAGCGGGAAGATCAGCGGCCATTCGCCGTCGGCTTCGACCGCCTGCATGAACTCGTCGGTGATCAGCAGGCTGAGGTTGAACTGGCGCAGGCGACCGTCTTCACGCTTGGCGCGAATGAACTCGCGCACGTCCGGATGGCCGACGTCGAAAGTACCCATCTGCGCACCGCGGCGACCGCCGGCGGAGCTGACGGTGAAGCACATCTTGTCGAAGATATCCATGAACGACAGCGGCCCGCTGGTATGCGCGCCGGCCCCGGAGACAAAGGAGCCGCGCGGGCGCAGGGTACTGAATTCGTAGCCGATACCGCAGCCGGCCTTGAGCGTCAGGCCGGCTTCGTGGACCTTGCCGAGAATCTGGTCCATCGAGTCGTCGATGGTGCCCGAGACGGTGCAGTTGATGGTCGAGGTGGCCGGTTTGTAATCCTGCGCGCCGGCGTTGGAGATGATCCGCCCGGCCGGAATGGCGCCGTTGCGCAGCGCCCAGAGGAAGTGTTCATGCCAATGATCACGCTGCTCGACCGGTTCGACATCGGCCAGGGCGCGGGCGACCCGTTGCCAGGTGGCGTCAACGCTGTCATCAACCGGCGTGCCATTTTTGTCGGTGAGCCGGTACTTCTGCGCCCAGATGTCCTCGGAAGCCGCCTGCAGGGCGATTCCGGCGGTTGTTTTACGGTCGGTCTCGATCGGCCCGTCGGTCTTCGCCATGCTGCGCATCCTCATGCAAATGGGAAAAATCGCAGCTTAAGCCAGCCCGGCAGGGCTTGGGATGACATTCATCAAGTTGCCGAAACCCGAGCGCGATTCCGGACCGGTGGCGCTTCGTAGCGAAGCGGTATCGGCTAGCGCAAATCCTTTTGCTTCAATGGGTTACAGTTTTTCCAGACACCCGGCGAGCGAGGAGCCGAGACTTTCGATCAGACGCTCGTAGCCGTCGGCGGTGGCTTCGATGTCCTGGCCCATGGCATCCAGTTCGGCCACCTGTACCGGTAGGTCACGGCTCAGGCTGTCGGCCAGACGCGGACGAATCGGCGGCTCATGAAACACGCAGCTGGGGCCGGCTTGCTCTAGGCGTTGACGCATCTCGGCGACGTGGCGCGCGCCCGGCTGGGCCTCGCCAGCGGCGAACACCCCGGTATGCGCGAGGCCATAGGCGGCCTCGAAATAGTCGTAGGCCTCATGAAAGACGAAGAAAGGTTTTTGACGAGTGTCGCTCAGACGCTTCGTCAGGCGCTGATCGAGCGCGTCCAGGCGCTGCCGGAATGCCTCGAGATTCGCCTGATAACGCGCTGCGTTGGCCGGGTCGACGGCCGCCAGTTCGTTGGCCATGTTTGCGGCGATGACCAAAGCGTTGGCCGGCAACAACCAGAGGTGCGCATCGAGACTACCGGGGCGATGGGCATGATCGTGATGACCGTCAGCTGCATGGGCTTCACGATCATGATGATCGTCGGCTTCGTGCGCGTGCTCGTCATGGTCATGGTCATGGTGGGACTCGGCATGCTCATCACCGAAATGACGCAGCGTCAGCCCCGGCAGCGACTGTGCGGCGATGCTTGGCCCTGCTCGGCCTTTGAGCACTGGCTCCAGGAAGCGCTCCATATCCGGGCCAATCCAGTAGAACAGGTCGGCGCTGCGAAGCTGCCGTACGTCGGATGGTCGCAGCGCGTAGTGGTGGGCAGAAGCGCCTGCCGGAAGCAGCACCTGCGGCTCGCCCACGCCGCCCTGAACGGCCGCAGCGATGAGCTGCAGGGGCTTGATGCTGGTAAGCAGAGTAACCTCGGCGCGCGCTGGCGCACTGCCGAGAACGATAAGGGCGGCAAGCAAAGGCAAGGAAAAAAGGCGAGACACGGGCAACACTCGGCTGGCTCGAAAGGAGTAACATAATAACGTCTCTCCAAAGCCTCGTCTCCGCCCATGCCTAATATCCCGCTGGCCTGCACGCCCCATAATCACGACCACTGCGTCAGCAGCGCGCTGGCCGAAGCCGATGCGCTTTGCGCGCGCGCCGGTGTGCGCCTGACGACACTGCGCAAGCGCGTGCTGGAGCTGGTCTGGCAAAGCCACAAGCCGCTCGGCGCCTACGACATTCTCGGCGCGCTGACTGAACAGGACGGCCGCCGCGCCGCGCCACCGACCGTCTACCGTGCGCTGGACTTCCTGCTGGAAAACGGTCTGGTGCATCGCATTGCATCGCTCAACGCCTTTATCGGCTGCAATCGCCCCGAACATCCGCATCAGGGGCAATTCCTGATCTGCCGCAACTGCCACACGGCGATCGAGCTGGAGCAGTCGATCGTCAGCGAGGCCATCAACCAGGCGGCGCACAGCGTGAAATTCCAGGTCGAAGGTCAGACCGTGGAAGTGGTCGGCCTTTGCGCGACCTGCCGGAGTGCGGCATGAGCGAGGCGCTGATCCGCCTGGATGACATTCACGTCCGCTTCGCCAGACAGGCGGTGCTCGAAGGCGCGCAACTGCAAGTGCAGCGTGGCGAGATCGTCACGCTGATCGGCCCCAACGGCGCCGGCAAGACCACGCTGGTGCGCGCGGTACTGGGGTTGCTGAAACCGGACAGTGGCAGCGTCTGGCGCAAGCCGAAGCTGCGCGTGGGCTATATGCCGCAGAAGCTTCACGTCGACGCCACCCTGCCGCTGTCGGTGCTGCGGTTTCTGCGTCTGGTGCCGGGCGTGGATCGCGCCGCGGCCCTTCGCGCATTGAGCGAAGTGGGTGCCGAGCACGTCATCGACAGCCCGCTGCAATCGGTTTCGGGCGGCGAGATGCAACGGGTACTGCTGGCCCGGGCACTGCTGCGCGAACCGGAGTTGCTGGTGCTCGACGAGCCGGTGCAGGGCGTCGACGTCGCCGGGCAGGCCGAGCTCTATCGACTCATCGGCCGGCTGCGCGAGCGTTACGGTTGCGGCGTGCTGATGGTTTCGCATGACCTGCACCTGGTGATGAGCGCCACCGACCAGGTGGTCTGCCTGAACCGCCACGTGTGCTGCTCCGGGCATCCGGAACAGGTCAGCGCCGACCCGGCCTTCATCGAGCTGTTCGGCCAGGACGCGCGCAGCCTGGCGATCTACCATCACCAGCACGATCACAGCCACGACCTGCATGGCAGCGTGATCACCGCTAAACCTCACGTACACGGCCCGAACTGCAAGCACTGACATGCCCGATTTCCTTCTCAACGCCCTGCTCGCCGGCCTCGCCCTGGCACTGGTCGCCGGCCCGCTCGGCTCCTTCGTGGTCTGGCGGCGCATGGCCTATTTCGGCGATACGCTGTCCCATTCGGCGCTGCTCGGCGTGGCGCTGGGACTGATGCTGGAGGTCAACCTGACCCTCGCGGTCGTCGTCTGCTGCGTGCTGCTGGCGGTGCTGCTGGTGACTCTGCAGCAACGCCAGCCGCTGGCGTCCGACACCCTGCTCGGCATCCTCGCGCACAGCACGCTATCGCTCGGACTGGTCTCGCTGAGCTTCATGCAGGACGTGCGCATCGACCTGATGGGCTACCTGTTTGGCGACCTGCTGGCCGTGGGCCCGACCGACCTGGCCTGGATCGCCGGCGGCAGTGCGCTGGTGTTGCTGGTGCTGATTCCGCTGTGGCGTCCGCTGTTGGCGGTGACGGTGCACGAGGAATTGGCGAAGGTTGAAGGGTTGCCCGTCGCGGCCATCCGCCTGGCATTGATGCTGCTGATCGCCATCGTGATCGCCGTGGCGATGAAGATTGTCGGCGTGCTGCTGATCACCTCCTTGCTAATCATCCCGGCGGCCGCCGCGCAGCGTCATGCACGCACGCCAGAGCAGATGGCCTTGGGCGCGAGCCTCTTGGGCATCGTCGCGGTGTGCCTGGGACTGGCGCTGTCCTGGTTCGAAGACACGCCGGCCGGGCCGTCCATCGTGGTCAGTGCCGCCGCGCTGTTCCTGCTGAGCTTCGCCTGGCGCAAGCGCAATTGAACGGCCATGACTGACCTGAAATACCTGCGCGGCTATCCCGAGCCGCTACTGGAGCAGGTCCGCCAACTGATCGCCGAACAACGTCTGGGCGATTATCTGCAACGCCGCTATCCCGGCCGCCACGAGCACCAGAGCGACAAGGCGCTGTACGGCTACGTGCAGCGCCTGAAGCAGGACTACCTGAAAAGCGCGCCGCCGATCGACAAGGTGCTCTACGACAATCGTCTCGACCTCACCCACCGTGCCCTCGGCCTGCATACGGCGGTATCGCGCGTGCAGGGCGGCAAGTTGAAGGCGAAGAAGGAGATCCGCGTGGCCTCATTGTTTCGCGAGGCGGCGCCGGAGTTTTTGCAGATGATCGTCGTCCACGAGCTGGCGCACCTGCGTGAGAGCGATCACAACCGCGCGTTCTACAAGCTCTGCGAACACATGCTGCCGGGCTACGGCCAGATCGAATTCGACCTGCGGCTGTACCTGCATTGGCGTGAGCTGCCGAGCGCCTGACGACGCTAGAAACAGCTTCGCCCCGAGGGCGGGCCTCCCACAAAAGCACGCGGTGCGCACCTGACCCAGTAGGAGGCGCGACCCGCGGCGATGCAGGCCGCAGGCCTGCCCAAACACCAGAAGAGCAGCCCTCGCTTACGCCGGCACCGCCTTGGCCGCCGCCTCGCGCGCCCAGACGCGGTGCTCGCCGAGGGCCTGGGCGAAAGCGCCGAACACCGCGTCCACGTCATCCCCTTCCAACAACCCGGCATCGGGCACGAGGTTCAGCGGCGCCAGCATTCGCCGGGCATCGCCCAACACCGCGATGGGCTTGAGGTGCTTGTAGGCTTCCAGCAGGTAATGGCGGGCATCGCCGGACTGCTCCAGCATCGCTACCGCCTGAGCGCCGCCAGGCACGAATAGGGCGTCGAAGAGGATCGATGGCAGGCCGTCCATGGGGCCGTCGATCACCAGCTTCTGACCTTCGGCGGTGGTCACCGGCGCCGGCGTCGGGCCGATCAGCTTGATCATCGCGCCCTCTTCGGCGAGCTTCGCCTTGAAGGCATCGATGGCCGCGCCATCCACACCGTTGGCTACCAGCACTGCCACCTTGCGCGATTTGATGTTGCCCGGCGCATGGTTCATCAGGCTCAGCGCTGGCGAACTCGGCGTCGCCGGTTCCTTCTTTGCCACCGTAGGCGCGGTCGGTGCCGGCAGACCAAGGTTATCCGCCACACGGCGGGCCAGTTCCAGGTCGATGTTGGCGAGGATCTCGTTGACCTGCCGCTCGCGGATAAACACCCGCTCGACCTTGCCCAGCTCGAAGGTATAGGCGCCGATGATGTGTTCCTTTTCCGGCGGGCTCATGCTGTTCCAGAACAGCGTGGCCTGGGAGAAATGATCACCGAACGACGCGCTGCGGTTGCGGATCTTGTGCCCCTCGACCCGCTCCGGGTAGCTCTCGAAGCCGCCACCCTGAGGCGCCGGTGGCGTCTCCTTGGGCCAGCCACCGTCGATGGAGTTGGGCTCGTAGTTGGCGCGGCCCTTGTGGATGGCTTGTCGATGGAACGCATCGCGCTGGTTGTTGTGCAGCGGGCACAGCGGCCGATTGATCGGAATCTCGTGGAAATTCGGTCCGCCCAGGCGCAGCAGCTGGGTGTCGGTGTAGGAGAACAGCCGGCCCTGCAGCAAGGGGTCGTTGGTGAAGTCGATGCCCGGCACGATATGGCCGATATGGAAGGCCGCCTGTTCGGTCTCGGCGAAGAAGTTGTCCGGGTTGCGGTTCAAGGTCATCTTGCCGAGCTTCTGCACCGGCACCAGTTCCTCGGGGATGATCTTGGTCGGGTCCAGCAGGTCGAAGTCGAAGCTGTGCTCGTCCTCTTCCTCCACCACCTGCACGCCCAGCTCCCACTCGAAGGGATCGCCGCTCTCGATGGACTCCCACATGTCGCGGCGGTTGAAGTCCGGGTCCTTGCCGGCCAGCTTGAGGGTCTCGTCCCAGAGCAGGGAAAAGGCCCCGGCCACTGGCTTCCAGTGAAACTTGACGAAGCGGCTCTTGCCCTCGGCATTGATCATGCGGAAGGTGTGCACACCGAAGCCCTCCATGGCCCGGTAGGAACGCGGAATGGCGCGGTCGGACATGGTCCAGAGCACCATGTGCGCCGACTCCGGCGTCAGCGAGACGAAATCCCAGAAGGTGTCGTGGGCCGACTGCGCTTGGGGAATCTCGTTGTGCGGCTCGGGTTTGACCGCATGGACGAAGTCGGGGAACTTGATCGCATCCTGGATGAAGAACACCGGCATGTTGTTGCCTACCAGGTCGAAGTTGCCTTCGTCGGTATAGAACTTGGTGGCGAAGCCGCGCACGTCACGCACCGTATCCGCCGAACCGCGCGAACCCTGCACGGTGGAGAAGCGCACGAATACCGGCGTCTCCTTGCCCTCGGCGGCGAGGAAGGAGGCTTTAGTCAGCCAGCTGTGGTCGCCGTAACTCTTGAACACGCCATGCGCCGCCGAGCCACGCGCGTGGACGATGCGCTCGGGGATGCGCTCGTGGTCAAAGTGCGTGAGCTTCTCGCGCATGATGAAGTCTTCGAGCAGCGAGGGGCCACGGTCGCCGGCCCTGAGAGTGTTCTGGTTGTCAGCAATCTTCACGCCCTGGTTGGTGGTCAGTGCCTGTCCGGTGGCGTCGCTGCGGAAGTTTTCCAGCTGGTCGAGCTTGGCGTTGCGGTTGGCGCGGTCGGGAGTATCGGTACCGGCCACTTCGTTGCGCGGAGGGTTGATATCGGTCATGAGGGGCCTCGCAAAGGGTTGCGCAAGCCGTGGCGGATCGTCTGGCTTTTCCACGGCGCTCGGTAAACTGACAGCCGCGATGCGCACAAGGTCGGCGCTGCGTCAATTTGCTTTTTGGATGGGATTGATAGAAAGGCTTAATGAATGCCCGTATACGCCGTTCGACGTCTGAGCGATGCAGGGTTGGGCCGGGCAGCGTTTCGCTTCAGGTCACTAACGGTGCTTATGGATAAGCGCTGGTGGGCTGAAGCCCACCCTACGGGCCGGTTGCCCTGGGGCACCGACCCACCGCGCCTGCGTGTCGCGCCTCAAACGAGTAGAATGCGTGCCTTTGGCCAGTATCCGGCCCGTCGACGACCGCACCCACAAGGTTCGCCCGTGATCGAATTCCACCAAGTCCACAAAACCTACCGCGTCGCCGGCCGCGACGTGACGGCGCTGCAGCCATCCAACTTGCGTATCGAAGCCGGCGAAGTGTTCGGCCTGATTGGCCATTCCGGCGCTGGCAAGAGCACTTTGCTGCGCCTGATCAATCGGCTGGAAGAGCCTTCCGGTGGACGCATTCTGGTCAACGGCGAAGACGTCACCGCGCTGGATGCCGACGGTCTAAGGCGCTTTCGCCAGCGTGTCGGGATGATCTTCCAGCACTTCAATCTGCTGATGTCCAAGACCGTGGCCGACAACGTCGCCATGCCGCTGCGCCTGGCCGGCACTTACTCGAAGGCCGATATCGAACGCCGCGTCGCCGCCCTGCTGCAGCGCGTCGGCCTTGAGGACCATGCACGCAAATACCCCGCGCAGCTGTCCGGCGGGCAGAAGCAGCGCGTCGGCATCGCCCGGGCGCTGGCCACCGAGCCGGACATCCTGCTCTGCGACGAGGCCACCAGCGCCCTCGACCCGCAAACCACCGCGCAGGTGCTGCTGCTGCTGGCCGAGATCAACCGCGAGCTGAACCTGACCATCGTGCTGATCACCCACGAGATGGACGTGATCCGCCGCGTCTGTGATCGCGTGGCGGTGATGGACGGCGGCTCGATCGTCGAACAGGGCCCGGTGACGGACGTGTTTCTGCATCCAAGGCATGCGACCACCCAGCGTTTCGTGCTGGAAGACGAGGCGGTGGACGAAAGTGAGCAACGCGACGACTTCGCTCACGTGCCGGGCCGCATCCTGCGCCTGACCTTCCAGGGCGAATCGACCTACCAGCCACTGCTGGGCACCGTGGCGCGCGAGACGGGCGTGGACTTTTCGATCCTCTCGGGGCGTATCGACCGCATCAAGGACACCCCCTACGGCCAGCTGACCCTGGCGCTCACCGGCGGCGACATGCAGGCCGCCCTGTCCCGCTTCGATAGCGCCGATGTTCATGTGGAGGTGCTGCGCTGATGGACGCCTTATTCGGCTCTTTGTTCACCAACGTGGACTGGTACGAGATCTGGCTGGCAACGCTGGACACCCTGCTGATGCTCGGCGGCTCGCTGCTGTTCACCATTCTGCTGGGCCTGCCGCTGGGCGTGCTGCTGTTTCTCAGCGGGCCGCGCCAATTGTTCGAGAACGGGCCGCTGTATGCATTGCTGTCGTTCGTGGTCAACGTACTGCGTTCGCTGCCGTTCATCATTTTGCTGATCGTGATGATTCCCTTCACCGTACTGCTCACCGGCACCTCGCTGGGCGTGGCCGGTGCCATCCCGCCACTGGTGGTGGGCGCCGCGCCCTTCTTCGCGCGGCTGGTGGAAACGGCCCTGCGCGAGGTGGACCGCGGCATCATCGAGGCGACCCAGGCGATGGGCGCGACGACGCGGCAGATCATCTTCAGCGCATTGCTGCCGGAGGCGCGGCCGGGCATCATCGCGGCTATTACCGTCACCGCCATCACCCTGGTGTCCTACACCGCGATGGCCGGTGTGGTAGGGGCCGGAGGTCTCGGCGACCTGGCAATCCGCTTCGGTTACCAACGTTTTCAAACCGATGTGATGGTCGTCACCGTGGTTCTGCTACTGGTGCTGGTGCAAGTGCTGCAGAGCCTCGGCGACAAGCTGGTCACCCATTTTTCCCGCAAATGAACCGCAACCAGGGCGAGCGAACCATCGCAACCCGCTCACCTTCCGAAGGAACCAACCATGAAAAAATTGCTTGCCGCCTTTGCCGCCGTCGCGGCCTTCTCCGCCCAGGCCGCTGACGAGCTGAATGTCGCCGCGACCGCCGTCCCGCACGCGGAAATCCTCGAATTCATCAAGCCCCAGCTGGCCGAACAGGGCGTCGAGCTGAAGGTCAAGGTCTTTACCGACTACGTGCAGCCAAACATCCAGGTTGCGGAGAAGCGTCTGGACGCGAACTTCTTCCAGCATCAGCCGTATCTGGATGAGTTCAACAAGGGCAAGGGCACCGATCTGATCAGCGTAGCCGGCGTGCACATCGAGCCCTTCGGCGCTTATTCGAGCAAGCTGAAGTCGCTGGATGAACTGCCGAAAGGCGCTAACGTGGTTATCCCCAACGACGCCACCAACGGCGGTCGCGCCCTGCTGCTGCTGGCCAAGGCCGGTGTGATCACGCTCAAGGAAGGCGCCGGCATCACCGCCACGCCGAAAGACATCGCCGAGAATCCGAAGAACATCAAGGTCCGCGAACTGGAAGCCGCCACCCTGCCGCGCGTGCTGACCCAAGTCGATCTAGCGCTGATCAACACCAACTACGCGCTGGAAGCCAAGCTCAACCCCACCGAAGACGCCTTGTTCATCGAAGGCAGCGACTCGCCCTACGTGAACATCCTGGTCGCCCGTCCGGACAACAAGGACAGCGCCGCCATGCAGAAGCTGGCTGCCGCGCTGCATAGCGAAGCCGTTCGCACGTTCATCGAAGAGAAGTACCAGGGCGCGGTCGTACCGGCGTTCTAATCCGCCCCAAGCCTGACCACGAACCCCGCCATGTGCGGGGTTCGTCGTTAACGGCCGTAGGCCGAATACATGTAGACACGCACTGGCCATGGCCGAACAAGTTCGGCCCTACGGTACAGCGCCTGGGACGGCAAGCCCG
>DALZYJ010000009.1:0-44818 GCA_031988485.1 Pseudomonas sp. | reverse complement strand
GGCCATGGCCGAACAAGTTCGGCCCTACGGTACAGCGCCTGGGACGGCAAGCCCGCAGCTCCATGCTGGCGACACCCGGACCGATGTCGACCTGATTTCCGATGGCTTGTAGGGCCGAACTTGTTCGGCCACGGGCGGCCATGGCCGAACAAGTTCGGCCCTACGAGAGCGATTGGCGGGGTTTCGTTTTCATGGCGCATGGTTTTGAGCGGGCCGGCTGACGCCCGCGTCAGGCTTATTCCTGCGCCAGGACCATCGGCAGTTGTTCGGCGAGTTTCTGCGTACGCATCGGCGCGCGGATAAAGCCGCGCAGACGACCGTCGGGGCCGATGAGGGCGAGGTTGCCGCCGTGGTCGACGGTGTAGTTTTCCTTCGAGGTGTCGCCCGGGATGAAGGGCACGCCGGCGGCGTTGGCCAGCGTCTGGATGTCATCCAGCGGCCCGGTCAGACCGATGAAACCGGCACCGAAATAATCCAGATACGTCTTCAACTGCTCCGGTGTGTCGCGCTCGGGATCGACGCTCACCAGGATCGGCTGCATCCGCTGGCGCGTCTCCTCCGGCAGCATGCCGCGCAGCTGGCGCAGTTCGGCCAGCGTCGCCGGGCAAATATCCGGGCAAAAGGTGTAGCCGAAGAACAGCAGGTTCCACTGCCCTTGCAGTTGCTGCAGCGACAGCGGTTCGCCGTCCTGGTTAGTTAGCGTCAGCTCCGGCATGTCGCGACCCTGGGGCAGGAGCACGATGCCTGCATCCAGCAGCTCGGCGGTGTCGAGCTGGCGCTCGGTATTGAGCACCCTGGAAACCGTCAGGCCGATGACCAGCGCGACCAGCGCGACAAGGATGAATACGGTTTTCTGGATGCGGGTCATGGGGTTCCTTGTCGAGCGGCTCAGATATTGAGCAGCAGATAATGATCAACCAGCAGCGCGATGAACAGCGCGAACAGGTACCAGATGCTGAATTTGAAGGTCTTGATCGCCGCATGGGGACGGCTGTCGCGATAGAGCACGATGGCCCAGAACAGGAAGCGCGCGCCCAGCAGCGCCGCCGCCGCCAGATACAACGGGCCACTCATGTGGATGGCGAATGGCATGAAGCTCACCGCCAGCAGCACCGCCGTATAGAGCAGGATGTGCACCTTGGTGTAGTGCTCGCCGTGAGTGACCGGCAGCATCGGCACGTTGACCTTGGCGTATTCGGCCTTGCGATGGATCGCCAGCGCCCAGAAGTGCGGCGGCGTCCAGGCGAAGATGATCAGTACCAGCAGCAGCGGCTCGGCGGTGATCTGCCCGGTCACCGCGACCCAGCCGAGCAGCGGTGGCGCAGCGCCAGCGAGCCCGCCGATGACGATGTTCTGCGGCGTAGCCCGCTTGAGAAAGCCGGTGTAGATCACCGCATAGCCGACCAGCGAGGCCAGCGTCAGCCAGGCCGCCAGCGCATTGGTGAAGGTCAGCAGCAGGCCCATCCCCGCGACACTCAGCAGCAGCGCGAAGAACAGCGCGGCAGCCGGCGATACCCGTCCCTCGGCCAGTGGCCGCTTGTGCGTGCGCGCCATCACCGCATCGATGCGCCGGTCCACGACGTGATTGACCGCCGCCGCGCCGCCGGCGCAGAACGCAATTCCGAGGTTGCCGAACACCAGCACGGGCCAGGGCACGCCGGCCCGCGTCGCCAGGAACATGCCCACCAGCGAGGTGATGAGCATCAACAGCACCACCTTTGGCTTGGTCAGCTCGAGATAGTCGCGCCAGCTGGCCTGGGCGCCGCGTTCGCTGAGTAGAGTCGCCATGGGGTTCTCCTTGTGGTCAAGCGCGGGGCAGGTCGAGCCCGCCCACGGTGTTCGGATTCAGGCGTGCCTGAGACGTCAGGTCTTGCGCAGCGGCAACCCCGCTACTCACGCGCAAGCGGTGGTTGATCAGTACAGTAGCCAGCAACAGTAGCGCCCCGCCGCCGTTGTGAGCGACGGCGACCGCCAGCGGAAGATTGAGCAGCACGTTGCTGATGCCCAACCCGACTTGCAGCGCCAGCGCGGCCAACAAGAGTCCGGCAAGACGCGACAGCCCGTTGCGCCAGAGTTGCCAGCTCAGGGTCAGCAGGATCAGCGTCACGGTCAAAGCACCCAGCCGGTGCGCGACATGGATGGCCGTGCGTGCCTCGCCGTAGAGCATGCCGCCAAGGTAGTTCGGGCCGATGTCGTGGTGGGTCAGGTTGAAGGCATTGATGAAATCCATCTTCGGCCACCACTCGCCGTGACAGGTGGGGAAATCGGTGCAGGCCACTGCGGCGTAATTGCTGCTGACCCAGCCGCCCAGCGCCACCTGAGCGATTACTGCCAGCATGCCGACCATCGCCAGCGTCCTGATCCGTCCCGGCACGGGTGCAATTGCCGGCTGCCGACCGGACAGGCGCAAACTCAACAGCAACAGCAGGCTCAAGGTGGTGAATCCGCCCAGAAGATGCGCCGTGACCACTTGCGGCCAGAGTTGCAGGGTGACGGTCCACATGCCGAACGCCGCCTGGGCGATCACGACCGCCAGCAGCAATAGCGGCAGCCTGACCGGCTGTCCCGGCTCGGCGCGGCGGCGCACAGCCTGCACGGCGAGCGCAAGGATCACCAATCCCAGGGCACCGGCGAAATAGCGATGGACCATTTCGTTCCAACCTTTGTGCACCTCCAGCGGCGCCTCGGGAAAACGCAGCGCTGCCAGGCTCTGCTTGTCTTCGCTCATGGGCACGGTGAGAAAACCGTAGCACCCCGGCCAGTCCGGGCAGCCAAGCCCGGCGTGCGTCAGCCGTGTATAGGCACCGAGCAGCACGACCACGACGGCCAGCAGCGTGGCGAATACGGCAAGGCGATAACCGGGGCGTGATCTTGGCGACATAAGGTCCTCGTTTCACTTGGGCTGAAGGCTTGAAGCTGAAGGCTGGACGATCAGGCCGCCGAGCCCTTAGCTATCAGCATCCTTCCATCAGGCCTATTCATGGCTCTCGACAGTCCTCTTTGTTCAGGCTCCAACTCGTCCAGCCTCAAGCCTTCAGCGTCTTTATCGTTTTCACCCTATTTGCGAAATCTTCAACAAGTACTTCAGGTCATCGAGAATCGCCTTGCCGTCCGCTTTGGTGTCGTAGCGCAGCACCAGATTCCCGTGCGGGTCGACGATCCAGAGCTGTGGGCCGGCAGGTACGGCGGGGTTGGCGCCGTATACGGCAGCATCCAGTGAATAGCGCTGCAGCTGCGGGTATTCGCGTTGCAGGCGCTGGTCATAATCGTTGGCCAGGGGCTGCGCGCTGGCCAGTGCATGACCGGCGCGGCCGGCTTCACGGGCCAAGCCGATATTGATCTGACGCGCCAGATAGACCAGTTGCTGGCAGTCCTCGGCGCAGCCTTGCGGCGCCGTGACCAGCAGTTCCCAGCGCGGCTTGGCGGCGACCTGCGCGCTGATGCCGAGCGCATCGCGGCCCTGCCCGGTCGCGACCAGGGCGCCGTCATAGGTTCGGGTTTGCGGCACCCAGAAGCCGAAGTGATACATCGCGCTGGCCAGCAGCATGGGGCCGATCACCACGGCCAGGATCAGCAGCAGTTGCAGCCGTCCGCGACGCCGCTGCGGCGGCGCAGAGTTGAAGGTCGGATTCATCGTGGTCACTGCTTGCTCCCCCGTGCCTGATGCACGCCGAAATAGATGAACAACGCCAGCAACGCCGCCGCCAGCGCAAACCATTGCACCGCATAGCCCAGATGCTGCTGCGGCTGCATGAAGGTCACCGGCCAGTCGGCACGGTAGGCCGCCGGCCCGGGTTCGAGTCGCAGTTCGTAGCTGACGCCATCGCGACCGAGCAGTTGCCAGATCTCGTCGACATCGACGTGATTGATCAGCCGCGGCCAGCCCTCAGCCATGCGTTTGCTCAGAATGAACGGCTTGCCGGAAGGCGCGTAGACCCAGGCGGCCAGCTTCAGCGGGCGGTCCGGTGTATCGAATTTCGGCGGAATGCGTCGATCCGGCCAGGGCAGCCAACCGCGATTGACCAGCACCCAGCGGCCGCTGGCCTGCTCCTGGAACGGCTGCAGCACCTCGACGCCGACCTGGCCGTCGCGGGTGCGGCTGTCCAGCAGGAAGCTGTGCTTGGCATCGAAGCTGCCTTGTAGATGGATGCGGCTGTAGACGGGGTCTTGAAGGTTCTCGATCTGCTCCGGTGACACCGGCGCAGCATCCTGGCGGGCCTCCTGACGCTCCAGCATGTCGCGCTTCTGCTCACCGCGCTCCAGCTGCCAGAAACCCAGCCAGACCAGCAACGGCAACAGGCACAGCACCACCAGCGTTGGCAGCAAACCCGGCTTGAAGCCGCTCATGCCGCGCCCCGCGACGTATCGATCCGACTGGCTATACTCCACCCCCACTTCCCCCAGTTCACCTATCACGGCGGACCCGCTCATGCTCAAGGCGGTCATTGTTCTGTTGTTAGTCGCCACGCTGGTCAGTCTGTTCAGTGGACTGTTCTTTCTGGTCAAGGACGAGGGCCGCACCTCCCGCCTGGTAACCGCCCTGTTCGTTCGAGTCTCCCTCACTGCATTGACTGTCGCGCTGATCGCCTGGGGTTTTTACTCCGGTCAGTTGCGGCCGGGTTTCGGCTAGAACGCAGGAGCCGCATACCGGGACGGTTGCGTTCGCTTCGTCCAGCCCTCTAGCCTCCAGCGCCTTTATCGGCTTCACAGCACATAAACGAAGACGAACAGGCCGAGCCATACCACGTCGACGAAGTGCCAATACCAGGCCGCCGCCTCGAAGCCGAAGTGTTGTTCGGGCGTGAAGTGGCCGCGAAAGCTGCGCACCAGCATCACCGTCAGAATGATCGCCCCTATGGTGACGTGCGCGCCGTGAAAGCCCGTGAGCATGAAGAAGGTCGCACCGTAAATGCCCGAGCCGAGCGTCAGGCCGAGTTCGGTATAGGCGTGCACGTATTCTTCGATCTGCAAAATGAGGAAGGCCGCGCCGAGCAGCACGGTCAGCCCCAGACCGAGCTTGAGATGTTTGCGATTGCCCTTGCGCAGAGCATGGTGCGCAAAGGTCAGCGTGAAGCTGGAAGTGACCAGCAAAATGGTATTGATCAGCGGCAAACCCCAGGCGCTGATGGTGCCTTCAGGCGCCGGGTACAGCTTGGGATCAGGATTGTTCAGCAGTGGCCAGGTGTATTCGAAGTTGGGCCAGAGCATGCCACTGACGCCCTTGTCGCCTTCGCCGCCGAGCCAGGGGCCGACCCAGTAGCGGATGTAGAACAGCGCACCGAAAAAGGCGAGGAAGAACATCACCTCGGAAAAGATGAACCAGGTCATGCCCCAACGGAAGGATCGATCCATCTGCCCGCTGTAAAGGCCGGCACGCCCCTCGCGGACCACCGAGCCGAACCAGCCGAACATCATGTAGGCAATCAGCAGTGCGCCGATAAAGAAAATCAGCGGCCCGTTGGACTCGGCGCGATCGGCCTTGAGGTCGTTGAACCAGCTGCCGAGGCCGTAGACGGTGACCAGCAGCGCGGCCGTGGCGACGATCGGCCACTTGCTTTGGGCGGGAACGTAGTAGTTTTCGTGCGGGGTCTGTTGGCTCATTGCAGACTCTCCTTGGCCGCCACCACGGGCGCCTGATCGATGGCGACGACGGGGGGTTGGCGAGACGTGATGTCGAACAGGGTGTAGGCGAGCGTCAGGTGACGCACGTCTGCGGGCAGATCACGATCGACGATGAAGCGCACCGGCATTTCGATGCGTTCACCGGGCTGCAACACTTGCTGGGTAAAGCAGAAGCACTCGGTCTTGTGGAAAAATGCGGCCGCCTTGGATGGCGACACGCTGGGCACGGCCTGCGCCGTCATCGGCTTGTCCGTAGGGTTGTAGGCGACGAAGCGCACTTCCTGGCTGCCACCGGGATTCACGCTGAGCTGATCGGCCAGGGGGCCGAACTCCCATTCCATGCCTGCGGCGTTGGTGGCCAGAAACTGCACGCGAATCTCCCGCGCATCATCTACCGTCTGCGCACCTTCATAGGCGCCAGCCGTCTTGCCGTTGATGCCGAACGCCTGGCACATAACGTCGTAGATCGGCACCAGCGCGAAGCCGAAGGCGAACATCGCCACCACCACGAACAGCAGGCGGCGGACCAGGTGGCCGAGTGGCAGCTCAGTGTTCATGACGGTTCTCCCAGAAGATGACAAGAGCGCTGGAAGCTGGAGGCTGAACGAAAAAGCGACGCCAGCCTGTCGTCATCGCAACCGTAGGGCGGATGGACGCCCACGCAGCGCTGCGCGAAAGCGGCGTTCCGGTGGGCTGAAGCCCACCCTACGGCGTGCTCAGCGTTACGCAGGCGTTGGATGGGTCGGGCAGAGCTCCGCTTCAGCCCATAGCCTAGTAGGGTGGGCTTTAGCCCACCACAACCATCGCCCATCCCCCGAGTAGCCGCAAAGCAAGCCGTCGAAGCCACCGCTCGTCCAGCGTCCAGCCCCAAGCCTTCAGCGGCTCTCTGCCTATTCATGCTTTGGCCCCGTCCGATGCTCATGCAGCTCTTCCAGGCTCGGCGGCACGCTGAAGGTGTGGTAAGGCGCCGGCGACGGCACGCTCCACTCCAGCCCCTCGGCGCCATCCCAGGGTTTGGCCGCGGCTGCCGGGCCGCCGCGGATGCACTTGATGACGATGAACAGGAACAACAACTGCGTGGCGCCGAACATGAAGGCACCCACCGAGGACACCATGTTGAAGTTGGCGAACATCATGTTGTAGTCCGGGATCCGCCGCGGCATGCCGGCCAGACCGACGAAGTGCATCGGGAAGAACGCGAGGTTCATGCCGATGAAGCTCATCCAGAAATGCAGCTTGGCCAGGGTTTCGTCGTACATATGCCCGGTCCACTTCGGCAGCCAGTAATAGGCCGAGGCGAAGATGCCGAAGATCGCACCGGGCACCAGTACGTAGTGGAAGTGCGCGACCACGAAGTAGGTGTCGTGGTACTGGAAGTCCGCCGGCGCAATGGCCAGCATCAGCCCGGAGAAACCGCCGATGCTGAACAGGATGACGAAGGCCACGGCGAACAGCATCGGCGCCTCGAAGGTCAGCGAGCCGCGCCACATCGTCGACACCCAGTTGAACACCTTCACCCCGGTCGGCACGGCGATGAGCATGGTCGCGTACATGAAGAACAGCTCGCCGGTCAGCGGAATGCCGACGGTGAACATGTGGTGCGCCCACACGATGAACGAGAGGAAAGCGATGGCGCCGGTGGCGTAGACCATCGAGGTGTAGCCGAACAGCGGCTTGCGCGAAAAGGCCGGGATGATCGAGCTGACCGCGCCGAACGCCGGCAGGATCATGATGTACACCTCGGGGTGGCCGAAGAACCAGAACACATGTTGGAACAGCACCGGGTCACCGCCGCCCGCCGCGCTGAAGAAGCTGGTGCCGAAGTGGATATCCATCAGCATCATGGTCACCACACCGGCCAGCACCGGCATCACCGCGATCAGCAGGAAGGCGGTGATCAGCCAGGTCCAGACGAACAGTGGCATCTTCATCAGCGTCATACCCGGCGCGCGCAGATTGAGCACGGTGGCGATGACGTTGATCGCGCCCATGATCGAGCTGATGCCCATCAAGTGGATGGCGAAGATGAAGAAGGTCACCGACTCCGGCGCGTAGGTGGTCGACAGCGGCGCGTAGAAGGTCCAGCCGAAGTTTGGCCCGCCACCCTCCATGAACAGCGTCGAGACCAAGAGGCCGAAGGCCGCCGGTAGCAGCCAGAAGCTGAAGTTGTTCATCCGCGGCAAGGCCATGTCCGGCGCACCGATCATCAGCGGAATCATCCAGTTGGCTAGGCCGACGAAGGCCGGCATCACCGCGCCGAAGACCATGATCAGGCCATGCATGGTGGTCATCTGGTTGAAGAATTCCGGCTGCACGATCTGCAGGCCGGGTTGAAACAGCTCGGCGCGGATGATCATGGCGAATGAGCCACCCAGCAGGAAGGCGCAGAAGCTGAACCACAGGTACATCGAGCCGATGTCCTTGTGATTGGTGGTCAGCAGCCAGCGCGAGAGACCCTTGGCCGGGCCGTGATGATGGTCGTGCCCGGCATGACCATGGTCGTCGATCACTGCACTCATCGCCGTCTTCCTCTTATTGGCTGGCTTCTTCGGCCTGTTTGAAGTCGAGCACGTCTTTCGGCGTGACCATCTCACCAGTGTTGTTGCCCCAGGCGTTGCGCTCGTAGGTAATCACCGAGGCCAGATCGACTTCCGACAGCTGCTTGCCGAACGCGGCCATGGCAGTGCCTGGCTTGCCGTTGACCACGATGCTGATGTGCGCCTCGACGTCGCCCGTGGCAATGGGTGATCCCTTGAGGGCCGGGAACATCGGTGGAATGCCCTCACCCGTCGCCTGGTGACAGGACACGCAGTTGGTCTGGTAGACCTTCTCGCCGCGGGCGGTCAGCTCTTCCAGCGTCCACTCCTTGCTGGTCAGCTCGGCGAGCTTGGCCGCTTCGGCCTTCTTCTCGCCCAGCCAGGCGGCATAGTCTTCGGCGGTCTTGACCTCGACCACGACCGGCATGAAGCCGTGATCCTTGCCGCACAACTCGGTGCACTGGCCACGGTAGATGCCGGGCTCTTCGACGCGCGTCCAGGATTCATTGATGAAGCCGGGGATCGCGTCTTTCTTCACCGCCAGCTCGGGCACCCACCAGGAGTGGATGACGTCCGCCGCAGTAATGAGGAAGCGCACCTTGGCACCCACCGGAATCACCAGCGGCTCGTCGACTTCCAGCAGGTAGTGTTCACCCTTCGGCGCTTGGTTATTGATCTGGTCGCGCGGCGTGGTGAGGTTGCTGAAGAACTCCACATCCTCACCCAGATACTTGTAGTGCCACTTCCACTGGTAGCCGGTGATCTGGATATCTACGTCCGATTCGGACGCGTCGTAGATGTGAATCAGGGTGCGCGTCGCCGGCACGGCCATGGCGATCAGGATCAACAAGGGAATAACGGTCCAGAGCACCTCGACCTTGGTGTTTTCGTGGAAGTGCGCCGACTCCAGCCGTTTGGAGCGTCGATGGGCGAACATCGACCAGAACATCACCGCGAACACCAGCACGCCGATGATTACGCAGATCCAGAAGATGGTCATGTGCAAATCGAACACGGAGCGACTGACGTCCGTTACGCCCGATCGCATATTCACGTCCCAGGCCGCCTGGGCCTGACCGAATAGCGACCACAGCCCAATCCCCATCCAAACTCGTGGATGTCGCGACATTGCGGGTTCCCCTTATGGTTCTTGTTATCCCGCCGACTGGCTTGTTGTCCGGCCGCGAAAAGAGCCACGCTCACATCACGACCTGACTACGCCTCCGGTGCCCCCAATTCCTGGTCACCAGCCTTCGCCTTGCACGCGCAGTCGGATTCAATCGGTACGCTTACGTTCGGAGTATAGACAGCGTTCCCTGACTGGCAATTTCATCAGGTGCTCGGGTTGGCTTGCGCCTCCTGAGGCTGATCGTTCTTCTTCACGCCGCGAATGTTCATCAGCGCCAGACACACCTGCAGCGTGATCAGCGCCCAGGCCTGGGCATGCCAACCCCAGATCATCCAGAGCAGATTGCTCAGCAGAAAACACCAAAAGCCCACCGTGCGCCGACTCGGTTTAAGCGAGCCAATCAGCCACGCCGCTAACACCGTGATGACCATGGCCGGCCATTGCAGCAGGTCGATCCAGTCCACATAACCTCCGATTGGCAAGCCGTTCCGTTCATGGATTGGTGCCAGTAGGCGCGCACGAGTTCCGGAGAACATAAAAAACGACGAGCTGAACGAAAGCCACTGCTGAGGGCGAGGGTTCTGCTAGAGCAGGCTCAGTTGCTGCCCGGGCGGCGCGAAACGGCTGCAATCGAGGCCAAAATTCTGATCACGACGGTTATAGCCCAGCCGCTTGCAGGCCAGCCGGAAGCGTTGCGCGAGCAGCTGGGCGAACTGGCCCTCGCCACGCATGCGGCTACCGAAGCGGCTGTCATAGTCCTTGCCGCCGCGCGACTGACGCACCAGGCTCATGACATGGGCGGCGCGCTGCGGGAAATGCTCCTGCAGCCACTCATCGAACAGCGTCGCGACCTCATGTGGCAGACGCAGCAGCACGTAACCCGCCGACGCCGCACCGGCTTCGCGCGCGGCCTCCAGCATGCGCTCCAGCTCCATGTCGTTGATCATCGGAATCATCGGCGCACACATCACGCTGGTCGGCACGCCCGCCTCGTGCAACGTGCGCAGTACTCGCAGCCGCGCTGAGGGCGAAGCTGCACGGGGCTCCATGATGCGCTTGAGCTCATCGTCCAGCGTGGTCAGACTGACCGAGACGCTGACCAGCCGCTGCTCAGCCAAGGGCACCAGCAGGTCCAGATCGCGCAGCACCAGCGAACCCTTGGTGATGATGTGCACCGGATGTTTGAAGCGCAGCAGGATTTCAAGCGCTTGCCGGGTCAGCCGCCGCTCGCGCTCCAGCGGCTGATAGGCATCGGTGTTCACGCCAAGCGCGATGGGCTGCGGCACGTAACCGGGCTTGCTCAGCTCCTGCTCCAGGCGTTCGGCGAGGTTGGTCTTGGCGATCAGCCGCGTCTCGAAATCGATGCCAGGCGACAGGTCCCAATAGGCATGGCTGGGCCTTGCGAAACAATAGATGCAACCGTGCTCACAACCCCGATACGGATTGACCGAACGATCGAAGCCGACGTCCGGTGACTGATTGCGGGTGATGATCGACTTGGCCGTCTCGCTTCGCACCTCGGTCGCGCGAGTTGGCGGCACCTCCCGTTCCCAGCCATCGTCATACGCCTCGCTACGGGTCGGGGCGAAACGATTGTCCGGATTGATGGCGGTACCGCGGCCGCGCGGTGTGGCTACTGGATGGCGCATGGCCTGCTCCGAAATACTGTTCATGCGTACAGTATAGGAGAATAAATCGATACTCTGTTCTGTCTTCCGACAAGCGCAAGGTCAGAATATTGCCGTGACCGTTGGTCGGAATTATCCCCGATTCATAGCTGTGCAAAACGAATCGTCTACAACGGTTAGTACTCGGCTGAATGAGGCCGTTGCGGAGAGAGAGAGCGGCAATGCACAACGGATCCTTGCATGCCCGGGTAAACAATTTTGATTTCCTACGTTTTTTTGCGGCGTCGCTGGTACTGCTCGTTCACAGCTACCCGCTGACCGGGCGCCGACCTGACGAGCCTATCGAACTGCTGACTGGCTATGAGAACGGTGGAGAGTTCGCCGTCGCGGTCTTCTTCGTCATCAGCGGCTATCTGATCACCTCCTCTTGGATCAACAGCAGCAGCGCGAAGAGCTTTCTGATCAAGCGCGCATTACGGGTCTTTCCCGCCTTGATATTGGCCGTTCTGTTATCGGCATTCGTCATCGGCCCGCTGGTGACCGATCGCAACATGAGCGATTACTTCTCGTCTCCTCTCACCTGGACGTACCTGCAGAACGCCTTGCTCATCACGCGCTTCGAGCTGCCGGGCGTGTTCAGTCAGAACATCTATCCGAACGTGGTGAACGGGTCGTTGTGGACACTTCCGCTCGAGGTACTGATGTACGTGGGCGTGCTGGTCATGGGTCTGGTCGGATTGTTGAAGCCGCGGCTGATCTTCCTCCCTATCGCCGGCCTTGCACTGGGCCACTTCTGGATACTGGGGAGGCTCGGGATCGAGTCCTTCTTCATCACCAACGTCTTCAAGCTGGGCCTGCTGTATTACACCGGCGCCGCGATCTTCCTTTACCGCGACGCACTGCCGTGGCGCGGCGCTGGTGCTGACGTTTCATACCTCAGCCGGCCCGTACGTCTACGTGATCGCACTGCCCTATCTGGTGATCTACCTCGCCTATGCGCCGATTCCGCTGCTTTCCCGGTTCGGCAAGTACGGTGATTTCTCCTACGGCATGTACATCTATGCCTTCCCGTTCCAGCAACTGACGGTTTATTTGCTCGGCCATGAAATCGGTGTGTTCTGGCTGACCGTCATCAGCCTCGCGCCCACCTTGTTGCTGGCAATTTTGTCATGGCACCTGATCGAGGCGCCGGCAATGAAATTCAAACAGCGCCTCTCTCGGGCGCCGCTGCCTGGTCTCGTGACACCCAAGACCTTGGTTTAAACCAGAAAGCGGCACCGTCGGGCTTTGCGAGATGTGGTTGGAGTTACACGGCACACCGGCTTGGCTGTGCCGCTAGGCCCGAAGAGCCATTCGCTCAGCTCGCTGCGATGCGGCGAGCCTGCACGCGGGAATAGTCCGCAGCGGCGCTATCGCTCAATTCGATAATGCCGCGTTCGGCCAATTCACGAGCCCGCCAGTAGAGAAACAGGTCAGTGGGGAAAAACCCATCGCAGTGACCCATGACCTGTGCCATCGCCCGCGCCAAGGGCATCCAGTCGGTGCGACAGGCGGTAGCCAACTCGCGGTCGATCGCCTCATAGTCTTCGCCGGCAAAGCGCCCGTTGGCCCAGCGGCGTATCGCTGCGTTCTCCTGTACGACGGCGCACCATTGGCTCGCCAGATCAGCCAGCCTCGCCGGTTCGACGATGCGTGGTCGATAGAGCGTCGCCAGCGCATCCGGCGCATGCATGGACACTGCCATCCGCGAACCGACGCGGCTGTCACCGCTACCGCACGCGACTTCCCGGAACGGCAGCGCCGAGCCTTCAAGCGCCGCAGCCACGCGTGTCAGCATCAGTTGTTCGGAGGCGCTGTCGCCGTGCCAGACCGTCACCGACCGCGACTGGCTGGCCAACCCTGCCAGCCACTCGGCATCGTCAGAGATACCCGCAGTGAAATCCGGACGCGGTGTCAGAGCGGCCGGCCAGACGCCGCCCCAAAATGCCGCGCGCTCCGCGCAAAGTGAGGATTCGATATCGGCAAGGGGCCCGACGGCCAGATCGTCGCGCAGGACCCGCACCGCCTCGCCGTTTCCTTCGCCCAGCAACCGCCGGACGCTGTCAGCGGCAAGATCGCCACAGGTGAGATGCCACATAGGTTCCGCCTCGATTCGAGACCCGTTTGCCCAGTGCTTGACGCGCTAACTAGGCGCCGATTCGCCGCGAGGGCGCGCCTCCAAACCGAGTCCGGTGTGTTCACAGCCGGATCTGCGCTTACTCCGGCTTTTTCTTCAGCTTCGGATTGGGGAAGAACTGCACCGCCTGCACCTGCGGATCGGTCGCCTTCGGCTTGGCCTGGTTGACCCGCGTGCCCAGCTCCGAGGGCACCGACTGGCCCTGGGCGTTGAGCGTATCGGCATAGCCGCAGACCACGCACTCGCGATGCGGCACGCCGTCGACGTCCCACATCTTGATGCTGTCGGTGGCGCTGCACGCCGGGCACACGGCGCCGGCGATAAAGCGTTTGGTCGTCACTTTCGGCTCGTCAGTCATGCCACTTGCTCCGTCAGGCCGAGGTGGCGCAGCAGCGCGTCGGTGGACGGCTCGCGACCGCGGAAATCGATGAACAGCACCATCGGCTCCTGCGAGCCACCACGTGCCAGGATGGCCTCGCGGAAGGCGCGGCCCGTCTCGGGATTGAACACGCCTTCTTCCTCGAAGCGCGAGAAGGCATCGGACGACAGCACTTCGGCCCATTTGTAGCTGTAGTAACCGGCCGCGTAACCGCCGGCGAAGATGTGCGCGAAGCTGTTGGGGAAGCGGTTGCTGGCCGGCGGACGCATCACCGAAACCTCGTTGCGGACGCCTTCCAGCACCTCCAGCACGCTGCGACCATCGCCGTGGGTCGCGTGCAGTTCGAAGTCGAACAGCGAGAATTCCAGCTGGCGCACCATCATCAACCCGGACTGGAAGTTCTTCGCCGCCAGCATCTGCTCCAGCTTGTCCTTCGGCAGGCGTTCGCCGGTCTGGTAATGACCGGAAATCAGCGCCAGGCCCTCCGGCTCCCAGCACCAGTTCTCCATGAACTGGCTGGGCAGCTCGACGGCATCCCAGGCCACGCCGTTGATACCCGAGGCGCCGGCATGTTCGATGCGGGTCAGCAGGTGATGCAGGCCATGGCCGAATTCGTGGAAGAGGGTGGTGACTTCATCATGGGTCAGCAGCGCCGGGCGCTCGCCCACCGCCGGGGTGAAGTTGCAGACCAGGTTGGCCACCGGCGTCTGCAGGGTGCCCAGGCAGGTGCGGCGCTTGTCGCGCGCACCGTCCATCCAGGCGCCGCCGCGCTTGTTGGCACGGGCGTAGAGGTCGAAGAAGAAGCGGCCGACGTGCTCGCCGTTCTCGCGGATCTCGAACAAGCGCACGTCCGGGTGCCAGCTGTCGAAGTCCTCCAGCTCGTGAATCTCGATGCCGTACAGACGCTGGACGATGGCGAACAGCCCGGACAGCACCTTGTCGATGGGGAAGTATTCGCGCAGCGCTTCCTGGTTCAGGCTGTAGCGCTGCTGGCGCAGCTTCTCGCCGAAGTAGCCCAGGTCCCAGCTCTGCAGATCGGTCACGCCATTGTCTGCGGCGAAGGCGCGCAGCTCCTGCAGGTCGCGCTCGGCGAACGGCTTGCTGCGCACGGCCAGATCGCGCAGGAAACCCAGTACCTGGTCGGTGCTTTCGGCCATCTTGGTGGCAAGCGACAGCTCGGCGTAGCTGCCGAAGCCCAGCAGTTTCGCCAGTTCCTGGCGCAGGTCGAGGATCTGCTCCATCACCGGGCCGTTGTCGAACTGACCGGCGTTCGGCCCCTGATCGGAAGCGCGGGTGGAATAAGCGACGTAGACCTCTTCACGCAGCGCGCGGCTGTCGGCGTAGGTCATTACCGCGTAGTAGCTGGGGAATTCCAGGCTGATCAGCCAGCCGTCGAGTTCTTTGACCTTGGCGGCCTCGGCCATCTGCGCTTTGGCCGAATCGGTAATGCCGGCCAGCAGACTTTCATCGGTGATGTGCTTGGTCCAGGCCTGGGTGGCATCGAGCAGCTGGTTGGAGAACTTGCTGCCCAGCTCGGCGAGTTTCATCTGGATGGCGCCGAAGCGCTGCTGCTCGACCGGCGGCAAATCGATACCGGACAGGCGGAAGTCACGCAGGGCGTGTTCAAGAATGGTTTTCTGCGCTACATCGAAACCGTCCGCCTCGGGGCTCAGCGACAGCGCCTGGTAGGCGGCGAACAGGTCGGCATTCTGCCCGAGCTCGGTGGCATAGGCGGACAGCTTGGGCAGGCAGGCCTCGTAGGCAGCGCGCAATTCAGGATTGTTGCGCACCGCATTGAGGTGGCTCACCGGACCCCAGGCACGGCTGAGGCGCTCGTTCATTTCATCCAGGCCGACCACCAATGTCGACCAGTCGAGGCTTTCCGCCGGACGGCTGAGCAGTTCCTGCAAGGCGACGCGGTTGTCGCCGAGGATGCTGTCCACGGCCGGCTCGACGTGCTCAGGGCGAATCTCGGAATAGGGCGGCAGGTCGAAATCGCGAAGCAGCGGATTGGTAGCGGTCACGGCATTGGCCCTTTCAAGATGGATACCTGCGGCATGTTAAAGACAAATGCCTGACCGCGCAGCTGGGGATCGGACCGATAGCGCCTGTCTATGTTCGAGACGTAGCGGCTTCAGAGGCTTGGCGTTGGTGCCGGCACTCCTCAACCTGCCGGCTCGGCCAGCATGTTCATCACCAGACGAATCATGACGTCCTTGTTGGCCGGGTCCGACTCGGCCACCAGCAAGGTCAACGCCGCCAGTCCCACATCATTGATGACCGGCTCGCCATTGGCGGCCAGCAGGCGGCCGTTGCGGTACAGAAAATCGACGAACAGAAAGGCGGCGCTGCGCTTGTTGCCATCGGAAAATGGATGATTCTTGATGACGAAGTACAGAAGGTGCGCGGCCTTGGCTTACACGCTGGGATAGGCCGGCTCGCCGAACACCGACTGATCCAGATTGCCCAGCAACGATGCCAGTCCATCGCCACGATCACGCGCGAACAAGTCCGTCGCTTCCCCACGGGCCATCAGTTCGCACTTGAGCGTATCCAGGGCCGCACGGGCTTCGTCTGGCGTCGGCAACGTACCGCCTGGCTGCGCGTCGGGTTCGGTCAGCAGACCCTCGTCGTAACGCTGCAGCAGCAGGAACGTCTGTGCATAGCGGCTGACGATATCCACCAGACCCCGGCCGCTCTGCATGTCCAGCGCGGGGCTTTGTGCAGCCTTGCGCACCAGCGCCAACGCGGCTTCCAGCTCACGAGCATTGGTTTCGAAGCGTTGCTGGTTGAGCGTCCAGCCTTGGGTCAGGTGCTCACGCAGGATGCGGGTTGCCCATTGGCGGAAGCTCACGGCTCTGCGGGAATTGACCCGATACCCGACGGAAATGATGGCATCGAGATTGTAATGCTCGATTTGGCGCGCAATCTGCCGTTTACCCTCGGTCCGAACTGTTTCCATTTTGGAAACAGTTGCTTCACGGTTCAGCTCGCCATCTTGGTAGATATTCTTCAGGTGCTTGGAAATGGCCGCTTTCTGCACATCAAAGATGGCCGTCATCTGCTCCTGTGTAAGCCAGACCGTATCGCGCGCAGCATCCAACCGCACCTCCACAGCCTGGTCAGCCGCTTCGAAGATGACGATAGGGGCTTTGGTTTCCGTGCTCATGTTCTATCTCTGTCCCTAAGGCCGAAATGAGCCCGCCATTGTGCAGAACCATCACGAAGATGCACACCGTGACTCTTCCGGCGCCGGCTCCTCCTCCCGCTGCGCATAGCGCTGGGCGAGCACCGCGCAGACCATCAGCTGGATCTGGTGGAAGATCATCAGCGGCAGGATGATGGTGCCCACCGCGCTGGTGGCGAACAGCACCTGCGCCATGGGTACACCAGTGGCCATGCTCTTCTTCGAGGCGGCGAAGAGGATGGTGATGCGGTCTTCCATGTTGAACCCCAGCCGCTTGCCGAGAAAGTGCGTCGCCCAGAGCACGATGGCCAGCAACAGGCAGCAGACCAGCGTCAGCGCCAGCAGCCGCGACAGCGGAATCAGTTGCCAGAGACCCTCGACCACCGCATCGCTGAAGGCGGTGTAGACCACCAGCAGGATGGAACCCTGATCGACGAACTTCAGCCAACCCTTGTTGCGCGTCACCCAGGCGCCGATCCAACGCCGCGCGAACTGCCCGGCGACGAAGGGCACCAGCAGCTGCAGCACGATCTTGCCGATGGAATCGAGCGTCGATCCGGCTTCGCCTTCAACGCCCAGCAACAGCATCACCAGGATCGGCGTGAGGAAGATGCCGAGCAGGCTGGAGGCCGCCGCGCTGCAGATCGCCGCCGGGATGTTGCCGCGCGCCAGCGAAGTGAAGGCGATCGCCGACTGCACTGTGGCGGGCAGGGCGCAGAGGTAGAGGATACCCAGGTACAGCTCGGTGCCGACCAGCGGCGTCAGCAGCGGCTTGAGCGCCAGGCCCAGCAGCGGAAACATCACGAAGGTGCAGGCGAAGACCAGCAGGTGCAGGCGCCAGTGGCCGGCACCGGCGAGAATCGCTTCGCGCGACAGCTTGGCGCCATGCATGAAGAACAGCAGGGCGATGGCCAGGGTTGTGGCCCAGCCGAAGATCACCGCGCCCTGGCCTTCGCAGGGCAGGAAGGTGGCGATGGCGATGACCGCCAGCAGGGCGAGGGTGAAGTTATCGAACAGCAGGCGCAGATGGGCCATGGCGAAAAATCCTTGTAGCTTGCAGACAACAGGCCGCGACCTTATCGTGATCGGAATTTTCCGACTAACGCCAGGCAGGCACTAAATGTCGCCAATCGGACAAGAGGCTGCGCTGATCGCCCGCCTCGGTGAGCTCCGGCAATTGCCACGACCGGTCTATGGCCAGCTCGATTCGCCGCCCAACCTCAAGCTCGGCTATCGCCACAGCCATCCCTGGGTGCAGCTGTCCCATGCGGTGGAAGGGGTGCTCGAGGTGCGTACCGATCGCGGCCGCTTCATCGCGCCACCGCTGCGCGCGGTATGGGTTCCGGCCGGCATCACCCATCAGGTGTTCTGCGCGGCGGATACCTGCATCCGCAGCCTGTACATCGACCGCAGCGTGGTCGAAGACGCGCCCGAGCGCTGCCGCGTGTTGCAGATCAGCCCGCTGCTGCGCGAGCTGATTCAACACTTCAGCACGCTGCCCGAAACCTATGCCGAGGACGGCCCGGAAGGTCGTCTGGTGCAGGTGTTGCTGGATCAGTTGGGCAGCGCGCCGGAGGTCGAACTGGTGCTGCCACTGCCGACCGAACCGCGCCTGCGCCAGCTGTGCAAAAAGCTGCAGAACCACCCCGACTCGCGTGAAACCCTGGCCGACTGGAGTCAGGCGCTAAACGTTTCGGAGCGCACCCTGAGCCGGCTGTTCCTGCGCGAAACCGGCCTGACCTTCCGTGCCTGGCGGCAACGCCTACGGCTGCTCAGCGCGCTGCCGGCACTGGAGCGTGGCGAGCGGGTCACCGATGTGGCGCTGGGCTGCGGCTACGAATCGCTATCGGCCTTCATCGCCGCGTTTCGCGAGCAGTTCGGCGCCACGCCCGGCGAATTCTTTCGGGGTGCCAGACAGCAAAATCAACCATAAGCTGCACGCCCGGCAATCTTCCATCACAGGAGCCAACCATGCCAATCCGCACCTACCAGAATCACACGCCGAAGCTCGGCGAGCGCGTATTCGTCGACCCCAGCGCCGTGCTCATCGGCGATATCGAGATCGGCGAGGACAGCTCGGTCTGGCCACTCACAGTGATCCGCGGCGACATGCACCGCATCCGCATCGGCGCGCGCAGCAGCATCCAGGACGGCAGCGTGCTGCACATCACCCACGCCGGCCCGTTCAACCCGGACGGCTTCCCGCTGATCATCGGCGACGAGGTCACTGTCGGTCACAAGGTCACCCTGCATGGCTGCACGCTGGGCAGCCGCATCCTGGTCGGCATGGGCTCGATCGTCATGGACGGTGCCGTGGTCGAGGACGACGTCATCATCGGCGCCGGCAGCCTGGTACCGCCGGGCAAGACGCTGGAAAGCGGCTTTCTCTACGTCGGCAGCCCGGTAAAACAGGCCCGGCCTCTGACCGAGAAGGAACGCAGCTTTTTCAGCTATACCGCCGGTAACTACGTGAAGTTGAAGAATCTGCATATGGCGGAAGGCAGCTGACGGCTGGATGTGCTGATCGATCCCACGCTCCTGCGTGGGCGGAGCATTGATGGGTTGCATCCATCCTACAGCGCAGTTGCTTCGCCTGATGCCAGCGGCCGGCGGGTCCTGTTGGTTCTCATGCTCGATAGGGCGCGGGTCCCAATTGGTATCGCCTTGCTGTGCCTGAAATGCGGGCCGTAGGATGGATGCAACCCATCGCCGCTGGGGTCTTTGAAGCCTTGCAGCCTACAGGTAAAAAATCGCGGGCAGGCGATTGGGTTAAAGTGCCAGCCCATCGTAACCGCCAACGACGAGCCGCCCATGCACCACTCCACCATCCTCTTCGATCTCGACGGCACCCTCACCGATCCACGCGAAGGCATCACCCGTTCGATTCAACACGCGCTGGCCAAGCTTGGCATCGACGAACCGGACCTCACCAAGCTCGAACCCTTCATCGGCCCGCCTTTGTTGCAAGCCTTCATGCAGTTCTATGGCTTCGACGAGGCGCGCGCGTGGGAAGCGGTGGGGCATTACCGTGAGCGCTTCAAGGTCACCGGCCTCTACGAAAACCTGCTGTTCGATGGCGTACTGGAAATGCTCGAACACCTGCGCGGCCAGGGCCGCACGCTCTATGTCGCGACCTCTAAGCCCTCGGTGTTCGCCCGCGAGATTGCCCGGCATTTCGCCTTCGACCATCACTTCAAGGTGATCTATGGCAGCGAGCTGGACGGCACCCGTACCAACAAGGTCGAGCTGATCGCGCACCTGATCGCCGAGGAAAAGCTCGATGCACAGCAGACGCTGATGATCGGTGACCGCAAGCACGACCTGATCGGCGCGCGGGAAAACGGCCTGCAGGCCGCCGCCGTGGGTTACGGCTTCGGCAGTCATGCCGAGCTGATGGCCGAGTCGCCTGCCTACTACTACGCCACGCTACCGGCGCTGCGCGCAGCGTTCAGCTAAGACGTCTGGTCGCGCTCAGGGCCGAAGGTCACCGGAGGCGAGCCATCAGCGTTGATCTGCTCGACACGCAGCGGCTTACCATCATCGTCGAGGCGAATGCGGCCGATACCGGCGCCGTTCCACAACCGCTCACCGGATCGGCTGCGGCTCGGCAGCCACGGCTGGACCCGCACCCGGCGGCGCTTGGTGAACCAGTTCAGCGGCGAGCGCGGCGAATAGAGCCAGCGGTTGAGCCGGTCGAACAGATCCAGCAGGCGACGGGGAAACTCGTTCTTCACCCCGCTGCTGGTGATCTGCCACAGCCGAGGCCCTTCGGCACGGCCACGGATATGCACCTCGTAGGCGAAGGAATAGTGCACATCGCCGGACAGAATCACGTAGTTCCCCGGCGTACGCGTATGGCGAAAAATGTTGAGCATGGTCTGCGCGGCGCCGCGATGGGCCATCCAGTTTTCGGCATCGACCAGCAGCGACATCCCGGCCCAGCTGAACACCCGCTGCACGGCCTCGATCAGCTTGACGCCAAACATCGGTGTCGGCGAGACGATGACAACCGAACGATGATCGAGCAGGTGCTGCTGAAGGTCGGTGAGCGCCTCCCAGTCCATCAGACCCGACGGCCTGCTCAGGTTGAGCTCGCTGCGCCAGCGTCGGGTACGGGTGTCGAGCACCACCAGCGCCGGTTCGCTGGGCAATACATAGCCCCAATCGCCGCGTTGCAGCACCTCGTCCACCACCTGATCCTGCAGCGCGCAGTCGAGCCGGTCGTCTTGGCCACTTGCCAGTAACGCCTCGATGGCCTGCAGCGGCGCAGCGTAATCCTCGGGAACATTGCCCCAGGCCTGGCACAGCAGGTAGCCGAGCAGCGCATTGCCGAGGATGCGGCGCGAAAAGGGATGGCCGTAGGCGGTCTGCTCCCAGCGCGCGCTGAGGTTCCAGTCATCGGTAACGTCGTGGTCATCGAAGATCATCAACGACGGTAGATGCGCCAGTGCCCGTGCGACCGAAGACAAGCCCGCCTGGAAGGCCTCCATGCAGCTCGCCTCGCGCGACCAGCGCTCGGCCAGTTTCTCGTCCAGCGGCGGTGCCTGCATCTCGATCAGGCGCCAAGATACGGGCGACCAGACCAGCAGGTACATCGCCAGCACCTCGGCCAGCGTGACCAGATGATTGTGCGCATTGGCGGTGGTGAACACCGGCTTTTCGACGCCGCCGAAGAAGCGCTCACGCAGATCCTCGTTGGACTTGAACGCCGGCAGCAGATTCTCGCGTCGGTAATAGGTGTCCGGATGCGCCATCAGCTCATCGCTGTCAGCCACGGTCGCGCCTTCCAGGCATTCGCCATAGAGCCCGAGCCGACGGATCAGCGCGTGAATGGCGACCAGCGTCGGCCCAGCGACGTCGTCGACGTAGACCTGATCACCGGTCATCAGCAGCGCGGCGGGCCAGTGTTCAGGTGTCCGGCGCGCCTGGGCAATCAGCTCATCGACCTTCACCAGCCCGTCCGCCGATGCGTGGTGGGGCTTGCGACAGGAGCCGTGCAGCAGATCGTCGTAACGTGAGCGGATGACGAAGGCCGGTCGCTCGGCGCCGTCGTAGAGCAGATGCGGCGCCCAGTCGGCGATCGTCTGCTCGACGCCGTCGCGCAGGATCAAAAGGTCGTATTCGATTAGCCGATCGACCGGCAATGGCGCATCCAGATGCATATCGATCAGATGCAACCAGGCCGAAGTGCCGATACGCAGCCGATGACAGGCCTCGCCCTCCAGCGCCAGCGAGCGCGCCGGCTCGCCGTCGGGGTGCAGTGTCAGACGCAACTTGAGCGGCTCGCTGGCGACCAGCCAGAGCACCAGACGATCGGCCTGCAATCTGCGCAGCAGCGGCCCGGCGAGCACAGGCGGCAGGGATGAGAGGGTGTCGGATGCCGAGTTGGACATGCAGCGGCTCGATGGGCGGCGATGAAAGTCAGAGTGTATCGAACGCGGCCGGTTCGCCCCGTCCTGCAGAGTCACTCATCTGTCTGCAATTCCGCCGCCATCGCCGCTGCGCCAGCGAAACATCTCAGGCCCGACGTTTCGCTCGTTGTTCGATGCGGTGCTGCAGGCGATAGAGGTACGCAAAACCCTGCTCCCAACGGTGATGCCCGGACGCTACGTTGACGTGCCCGGCCCCGCTGAGGATCGCCACTTCACTGCCCCAGGCATTGCCCATCGCCCATGCGCGCTCGGGGCTGGCCGCAACGTCGTTGTCCGAGCCCACCAGCAGGCTGGGGAACGGTAGCGTCGCGACCGGCAGCGGGGCGAAATTGCGCAACGGCTCAGGGCAGCCCGGGCGTTCGACGTCCGCCGGTGCGACCAGTAGCGCACCACGCACGCGCCGGAGCGCTTCGGGCGAAGCCTGCAGTGCCCAGTGCGCCACGGTGGCGCAACCCAGGCTATGGGCAATCAGCACCACCGAACCGGCGACTGAAAGGATGCTGCGCTCGAGCGCGTCGACCCACGCCTGGCGCTGCGGCATCAGCCAGTCGTCCTGCTCGACGCGCCTTGAATTGGGCAGTGTGCTTTGCCAGTGGCTCTGCCAGTGCTCGTCCGGCGAGCCCTGCCAACCCGGCACGATGAGGTAGTGAATGGTTTCGCTGGCCATGGTGGTGTCGCTCCGAAAGCCTCAGTGGCCGATGAGACTAACCAAAGTCGCAAGCAACAAAAAGGAATAAGAAATTATTTGCTTATTCTTAAGAGAAGGCTCATTTCATGCCTTGGCGTTATATCTAAAATACATATAAATGTTCTTAAACGATATTTTAAGGAATAACGGGAAGTTTCTTATGATTCGCCAGACCCGGTTCGAGCTGTCGCGCCGTTCGTGGTCGTATCCCGCAGAGGACCTCAACAATGACAACCACGCTTCGTCCGCCGCATCCTCAAAACGACGCCGACATCCTGCATGAAATCCGCAGTGCATTGCATGGCCTGAAGTTCGGCTCGGTGGAGATCACCCTGCACAACGGCCAAGTCGTGCAGATCGAGCGCAAGGAAAAAATCCGCCTGCAGCCAGCCGGCAAGCAGGCCTGACCCAACCACACCCCGACCGGACCACCGGAGGGCGTGACATGAGCACAGAACAGGAGAGCCCGACCATGTACACGCCAAGCCGCCACCTGCTCCCGACGTATCGCTGTCGTTGCCGAATGCGCAGCTGACGCACCCGCCTCTATTACCGATACCCGTTACGTCAACGCGTCCACAGGGATGCGCAAGGAGCCTTCATGTCCATCGGAAAAACCATTCTGGCCGTTCTGACCAGCACCCTCATCGCCGGCCAGGCGTTTGCCGCCAGCGAACTGCTCAACGTGTCCTACGACCCGACCCGCGAGCTGTACGTCGATTTCAACGCCGCCTTCAACAAGCACTGGCAGGCCCAGGGCCACGAGCCGATCAAGATCCAGCAATCCCACGGCGGCTCGGGCAAGCAGGCCCGTTCCGTGATCGACGGGCTGCGTGCCGACGTGGTGACGCTGGCCTTGGCCGGTGACATCGACGAGTTGCACCGGATCGGCAAGCTGATCCCGGAGGACTGGCAGAGCCGTCTGCCGGAGGCCAGCACGCCCTACACTTCGACCATCGTGTTCCTGGTGCGCAAAGACAATCCGAAGGGCATCAAGGACTGGGACGACCTGGTCAAGCCGGGTGTCGAGGTGGTCACGCCTAACCCGAAAACCTCCGGCGGAGCGCGCTGGAACTTCCTTGCCGCTTGGGCCTGGGCCAAGCAGCAGTACGGCAGCGAGGAACAGGCTCAGGCCTACGTCGAGGAGCTCTACAAGCAGGTGCCCGTACTGGATACCGGCGCGCGCGGCTCGACCATCACCTTCGTCAACAACGGGATCGGCGACGTGCTGCTGGCCTGGGAGAACGAAGCCTTCCTGGCGCTCAAGGAGCAAGGCGGGGACCAGCTGGAAATCGTCGCGCCGTCGCTGTCGATCCTCGCCGAGCCACCGGTCGCGGTGGTCGACAAGAATGTCGAGCGCAAGGGCACCCGTGAAGTCGCCGAGGCCTACCTGAACTACCTCTACAGCTATGAGGGCCAGCGCATCGCCGCCAAGCACTTCTACCGCCCACGCAACCAGGCGGTCGCGGCCGAATTCGCCGAGCAGTTCCCCGCGCTGAAGCTGGTGACCATTGACGACGACTTCGGAGGCTGGAAAAGCGCACAGCCGAAGTTCTTCAATGATGGCGGCGTGTTCGACCATATCTACCAAGCGCATTAAGAGCCGCTTGAGGCTGGAGGCCAAGGGCTGGACGAGCAGCGAATCCCAAGTTCTTCGTCCAGCCTCCAGCTTTCCAGCCTCCCGCCCGTTTCTAACGAGGTTTCCATGAACCGTACCTCCCCCGTCATACCCGGCTTCGGGCTGACGCTGGGTTACACCCTGGTGTACCTCAGCCTGCTGGTGCTGATACCCCTGGGTGCCATGTTCGTCCATGCGGCGCAGCTGACCTGGGCCGAGTTCTGGGCGATCGTCACCGCGCCCCGCGTGCTGGCTGCGCTGAAGCTAAGCTTCACCACGGCCTTTATCGCCGCGCTGATCAACGGTGTGATCGGCTCGCTGCTGGCCTGGGTGCTGGTGCGCTACCGCTTCCCCGGACGCAAGATCATCGAAGCGATGATCGACCTGCCCTTCGCGCTGCCCACCGCCGTGGCCGGCATCGCGCTGACCGCGCTTTATGCACCGAACGGGCTGATCGGCCGGCTGGCCGCCGAGCTGGGTTTCAAGATCGCCTACACGCCGATCGGCATCACCCTGGCACTGACCTTCGTCACCCTGCCCTTCGTGGTCCGCACCCTGCAGCCGGTGCTTGCCGACATTCCGCGTGAAGTCGAGGAAGCCGCCGCGTGCCTCGGCGCCAAACCGCTGCAGATCACCCGCCACGTGCTGTTGCCGGCGCTGCTACCGGCCTGGCTGACGGGGTTTTCTTTAGCCTTTGCCCGTGGCGTCGGCGAATACGGCTCGGTGATTTTCATCGCCGGCAACATGCCGATGAAGACCGAGATCCTGCCGCTGCTGATCATGGTCAAGCTCGACCAGTACGACTACCACGGCGCCACGGCCATCGGCGTGCTGATGCTGCTGGTGTCCTTCGTTCTGCTGCTGGCGATCAATCTGCTGCAACGGAGGATTGCCCATGGCTGAGATGACCACCGCGACCCTGTCCGTCCCGCTGGCCACCAAAACACGCCAGGGCAACCCGCTGGCGCGGCGTCTGCTGATCGTCACCGCCTGGCTGACCTTTGCGCTGTTTTTGCTACTGCCGCTGCTGGTGGTGCTGAGCGAAGCCCTGAAGCTCGGCCTGGGCACCTTTTTTGGCGCGATTTTCGAAGCCGACGCCCTCGCCGCGCTGAAACTCACCCTGCTCGCGGTCGGCATTTCGGTGCCGCTCAATCTGGTCTTCGGCGTAGCCGCGGCCTGGTGCGTGAGCAAGTACGAATTCACCGGCAAGAGCCTGCTGGTGACGCTGATCGACCTGCCCTTCTCGGTCTCGCCGGTGATTGCCGGTCTGATCTACGTGCTGCTGTTCGGCGCCCAGGGGTTCTTCGGCGAATGGCTGGCCGACCGTGACATCCAGATCATCTTCGCCCTACCCGGCATCGTGCTGGCCACGGTGTTCGTCACCGTGCCCTTCGTCGCCCGCGAGCTGATTCCGCTGATGCAGGAACAGGGTACGCAGGAAGAGGAAGCGGCGCGGCTGCTCGGCGCCAATGGCTGGCAGATGTTCTGGCATGTGACCCTGCCTAACATCCGCTGGGGCCTGATCTACGGCGTGGTGCTCTGCACCGCGCGGGCGATGGGTGAGTTCGGCGCGGTGTCGGTGGTCTCCGGACATATCCGCGGCTACACCAACACCCTGCCGCTGCATGTCGAGATTCTCTACAACGAATACAACCACGTCGCTGCCTTCAGCGTGGCCAGCCTGCTGTTGCTGCTGGCGCTACTGATCCTGCTGCTCAAGCAGTGGAGCGAGTCCCGCCTTCAACGCCTCAAAGCCAACGCCGGCGAGGAGTAGCCATGTCCATCGAAGTGAGCAACGTCAGCAAGCAGTTCAACCAGTTCAAGGCCCTGAACGAGATCAACCTGAACATCGCCAGCGGCGAACTGGTCGCCCTGCTCGGCCCGTCCGGCTGCGGCAAGACCACCCTGCTGCGGATCATCGCCGGCCTGGAAAACCCCGACAGCGGTCGCATCGTCTTTCACGGCGAGGACGTGTCCGGGCGCGACGTGCGCGATCGCAACGTCGGCTTCGTGTTCCAGCATTACGCGCTGTTCCGCCACATGACCGTGTTCGACAACGTCGCCTTCGGCCTGCGCATGAAGCCGCGCCGCGAGCGCCCCAGCGAAAGCCGGATCAAGCAGAAGGTTCATGAACTGCTCGACCTGGTGCAGCTCGACTGGCTCGCCGATCGCTACCCAGACCAGCTTTCCGGTGGCCAGCGCCAACGCATCGCCCTGGCCCGTGCGCTGGCGGTGGAGCCCAAGGTGCTGCTGCTCGACGAACCCTTCGGCGCATTGGACGCCAAGGTGCGCAGGGAGCTGCGCCGCTGGCTGGCACGCCTGCATGAAGAAGTGCACCTGACCAGCGTGTTCGTCACCCACGATCAGGAAGAGGCCATGGAAGTGGCCGACCGCATCGTGGTGATGAACAAAGGCGTGGTCGAACAGATCGGCTCGCCGGCCGAGGTCTACCGGCAACCGGCCAGCGATTTCGTCTATCACTTTCTGGGCGACGCCAATCAGCTGCAGATTGGCGAGCGGCAAGTGCTCTTCCGCCCGCACGAGATTCATCTGTCCCGGGACATGGCCAGCGACCATCAACCAGCAGAAGTCCGCGACATCCGCCCACTGGGCGCCGTCACCCGCGTCACGCTCAGGGTCGCGGGTCAACCGCAGCCCATCGAAGCGGAAGTCGCCCACGATCACGCCAGCCTGGCCAACCTTGCCCGGGGCGCCACGCTGTTCTTCAAGCCGGCCATCGCGGTGGCGCCGCCGCGCTGATTCCGTGCATAAGAGTCCGCCCATAAAAAAGACGCGCCTAAAGGCGCGCCAAGGTTCAAGCGCACGCAGTATCTATTTGATCTGGCTTATCAGATCCCGGCGGATCAGCGTCTTGATCTTCACCAGATGGTCATCCTCCTGTTCCTTCGCCTTTTGAAAGCCTTTGGCGATGTTGGGATGACCACCTGCTTCGGCCAGCTCGATGAGCAGTTCCCAGGCGGCGTTGTCTTCGAGCTCAGCGGTCAACAAAGCGCCCATGCCTTGAGCGATGTTGGTGCGCGGATCGGTGACGACCTGCATCACGCCCATGGATTTGACTCCGGCGATATCGGCGCAGGGGGTTTGTGCCGTGGGGTCGGCGCCGAGTGTTTCCATCGCATCAGCCACCATATTCATGTGCTCGAACTCTTCGTCGCGGATGTGCTGGAGCACCGGCACCAGGTCCGAGCCCACCGGGCCCAATGCCTTGGCCTTGGCGAGCATCGCGTCGTACAAGCGTACGCCGTCGCGCTCGAATGCCAGGCGCTCGCCCAGTTTGTCGATCAACAGTTCCGGGCTCTTGCCCCTCGCCATGTCGAAGGTGGTCTTAAGCATGCCCTTGGCCGACCCCGGCACGGGTACCGAGCCGACATGCTCGGCCTCTTCGGCGCGGGTGACGCGCTCCAGCATGATGCCCTTGGAATCGCCGGGCACGGTTGGCGGAAACTGTTCGACCGCTTCGAGCATGCTCTTGGTGTCTTTCGGCGACATCTGCACGCCGGTCAAATTGGTGCCTACTTTCGCTGCATCTGCCATGTCCGTTCTCCTCAGGAAGCCTTGCGCCCGCGCATGAGTTCGCCACCCGGCGCCCACTGGTACCCCGCCGATACGATGCTCGACGCGATGCCTTCGGAGTTGAGCTGGTTGCGGTAGTCCAGCGAGTTCTGCGGCTCTTCGCTCTTGTCGACGTACTGGGTGCCGTTGGTGCGCAAATTGACTTCGGCGGCGAGGACCTGACGAACGAATTCGCGCTGGCTCTTGAACTCAATCATTTTCGGCAATGGACCGCCGAGAATTTCCGCCGGGTCGCGGCGCTCGATGTTCTTGAAGTGCTCGCAGGCGATGTTCAGATGGCCCAGCTCGTAATCGAGGAAGCGCTCCCAGATCGCCTTGATACGCGGGTTGGTTTCCTGCTCGGCGCAGCTGGCGTAGGCATAGACTTCCATCGCCTCGTGCACCAGCCATTTCTCCATGAAGGATTCCTGCGGATCGGCCAGCGAGCCGTACTGAGTCACGTGCTGCTCCTCCACCGACGCGATTTCGGCGTACAGCTGGCGCGCCAGCGGATCGGCGAACAGCGGCCCGACGTTCATGTAGTAATCATGGGTCTGGAATTCCGCCGCAGTGATCAACGCGCAGTGAAGCTTGGTGATCAGCGCGGCTTCTTCCTTGGCATAGCTATCGCGCAGATCATTGGTCGGATGGCGATGGTGCTCGGAGGTCTGGCGCCCCGGCACGATGTCCGTATAGCCCTGCAGGATGTTGTTCGCATCCTTGCCCTCGAGACGGTCGAGCATCGCCGCGTAGCGGTACAGGTGGTCGAAGTCTTCCAACAGGCCGAAGCGATAGGTCTGCGCCTGGTAAGGATCGGGCTCGGTCTGGGCCACGGCGGCGGTCACCTCGATGGCGACCTGCTCATAGGCGATTGTGGTTTCCAGCGGCGAATGGTCGGCAGAAATCAGCCAGTTGATCATGGTGGCCTGGTGCTGCTCGACGCGGCGAATCTCGGCAAGCGGGCCGCGCAGCTGGCCGGTGATGCGGGCGATGCCGTGCTTGAGGCGCAGGGCATCGACTTCGACGCCGTTCATCAGAATGATTCGCACCCGGGTAAAGGCGTCGTCATCGAGCTTGCTGATCGGCTTGCCCGCCATTTCCTTCCAGGTGAATTTCTGCTTTTCGAGCGGCGTGCCCTTGTTATTGAGGATGCCGGATAGATTGTCCATGAAGCCTCCGTTTTTACGGCTTGTATTTGGGAGACGTACGCGCTGAATCACGGGCAGCTGGGATCGACGTCCTGAAAAATGGACGGAGGAAAGCGGAAAACAACTCCGCGATAACGGAGGCGAAAATGCGCGACGGCGACGAGCGGCAGCGGTTAACGGCGTCGAATGCGTACAAATCCGGCGATACCAACCCGGTCTCGACGCTTGCCCGGACTGGTTTCGAGCGAAGCGGCGCTGCGCTTCAGCGAAACGTTTTCAGCCGCTGCGCCCGCTCGTCGGCAGAAAGCCGGCCCAAGGCTTCGACTTGTGCATAAAAACGGACCCAATCGCCGCCAACCTGCTCGAACAGCGCGGCAAAGGCCGGCACCCAGCCGTCGTACAGACCGAACGGCAGCAGGCTGGCGTTGTTCAGCGGCTGTGCCATCCAGCGATCGAAACGGCGGTCACCCTGCCATGGACCGTCGCGCAGCTGGCGGTAAACCTGGCGCAACCGCATGAACTCGGCCTGCTTGGCGGCGCGCATGGCGGCTTCGTCCAGATCGCTGGCATACAGCGCCGCCAACCGCGCCCGAGTTTTCAGCATCAGCTGGCTGAATTCGGCGGAGCGTCTCTGCGCCGTGTCGCTGAGCGGCGGCAAGCCGCGACTGGCTCGCCACTGGCGCAACCCTTCGCGCTCGACGAAGGAGGCGAAGGACTCGTTGAAGGCCGTGTCGCCCGCCACGTACAGCCGCTGGTGCGCCAGTTCGTGGAAGATCAGCCCGGCCAGACGCTCATCGTCCCAACGCAGCATGGAGCTGAGCAGCGGGTCGTCGAACCAGCCCAGCGTCGAATAGGCCTGCACGCCGCTCACCAGCGTGTCGTAACCCTTGGCCTTGTAACGCGCCGCCGCGCCACGTGCCCGTCCTGGTTGGTAGTAACCGCGATAGGCAACGCAACCGGCGATCGGAAAACAATGGGTCAGCGGCGCGACGGAAAACGCCTCGGTGGCGAACAGATTCCACACCACATAAGGCCGCTGGATGTCCGCGTAGAGCCGGTAACTGCCGTTGTCCGGCAAGCCCAGCGCACTGCTGGCGAAGGCTCTGGCCTGCAGCACATGGCCCAGCCGCTGGCGCAGCTGCGGGTCGCGCCGGGGGTCGTCGATCAGCTCGGCAATGGGCTCGCGCTGACGCAACAGGTCCAGCTGACCGACCGCCAGCTGACCGTAATAGGTGCTGCAGCCATTCAGACCAACGGCCAGCAGCAGAGGAACCCAGCGGCCGTTCCGGTTGTCGACAAGGGCGGTTTTCAGCTTCGAAATGAACAAACGCTTGCTCGCATTTGAAGACCTGCTCGGTCGGTGCGCTGAGCCTACAACGACATCGAAGCCCACCCAACCACCGAAGGTTTACACCTTCGCAGCCAGACCGCGCCACAGCGGTGGAGACCCATCCATGCGAATCCTGATCCTTGCTCTTGCGCTGTCTACCCTTGGCGGTTGTGCCCTGTGGATGCCTCAGCCGGACCCGAACCAGGCGTGGGTCGAACTGGCCCCGCGTGACGAAACCGAACTCAAGGCCGTTGCCGTGGACGCCACGCCGCTGGACGATCACCGCTACTTTCAGGTGACGCCCGGCAGCCATCAGCTGGGCATGCGCTACCGCTTCGAAGTCGGGCCGGCCAACGTCGGAGGCGACAGCGAAGCACTGGAGCGCGATTGCCGCCTGACCCTGGAATACGACAGCTTCGATGCCGGCGCCCGCTATCGCCTGGTCGCCGGCGGCTATGGTTTCCGTCCCTGGGCGCGGCTGTACGATCAACATAACCAGCTGCTGGCCAAGGCCACCGAACGCGGCTGCGGCGGCGTCGCGATTCGCTGAGGCGGGTCAACCGACTTATTTACGCAGCATGGCCGAGCGCAGCAGTTGTCACACAGCCTGATCTGGCTCAGGCTCGACAGGACCGCCACAGCAATGGGCTGACAGCGGCCCGCTGGAGGAATGCCATGCGCCTGCCACTTGCTCTGCTCCTGATCACCGGCCTGTCCGGCTGCGCCAGCCCTCTGCCGGCACCCGATCCAGACATGGCCTGGGTCGAGATGAGTGCGCAACCGAGCGACATCTTCATGTCCGATCGGCTGGATAATAAACGCACACCCGACGGTCGCTATTTTCAGGTCAGCCCCGGCACCCATGAACTCGAAGCGCGCTATGAATTCGAAATCAGTGGCGGCGGCATGGGCGATTTCGGCGAAACCCAATACCTGCGCTGTACCATGGTCGTCCGCTATGACGATTTCCAGGCCGGGCGGCGCTACCTGTTTCAGGCGCGCTCGCTGGGCTTCACACCGCAGGGCTGGCTGCGCGACGAGCAGCACCAGGTACTGGCCCGCGCGGAAGCGGAGCGCTGTCACTGAGCCCGCCCCGCCAGCAGAGAGAAAGAAAACATGTCCCGTATCGCACACACCCGTTTTTCAACCCTCGATCTGGCGCCGATCCGCGATGACGGCGACGCAAGCCTTGCCCTGCGCAATTCCCTGGCGCTGGCGCAACATGTCGAAAAGCTCGGCTTCGAGCGCTTCTGGGTCGCCGAACACCACAACATGGACGGCATCGCCAGCGCCGCCACGTCCGTACTAATCGGCTATCTGGCGGCCGGCACGTCGAGGATCCGCCTGGGCGCCGGCGGCGTGATGCTGCCCAACCATGCGCCGCTGGTCATCGCCGAGCAGTTCGGCACGCTGGAAGCGCTTTACCCGGGGCGAATCGATCTTGGCCTGGGCCGCGCACCGGGTGCCGATCAATTCACCGCCCACGCCCTGCGCCGCGACCGCATGGGCAGCGCCGACGACTTTCCCGCCGATGTCGAGGAGCTGGAAGCGCTGCTCGGCCCGCGCCAGCGTAACCAGCGGGTGATCGCCATGCCCGGCGTCGGCAGCAAGGTGCCGATCTGGCTGCTCGGCTCCAGCCTGTTCAGTGCGCAGCTGGCCGCCGCCAAGGGTCTGCCCTATGCCTTCGCCTCGCATTTCGCGCCGCGTTACGCACATGAGGCGATTCGCCTGTACCGTGAGAATTTCCAGCCGTCCGAAGTGCTCGACAAACCCTACGTGATGCTTGGCGTACCGCTGATGACCGCCGACACCGACGAGCAGGCCGAATACCTGGCGACCACCGCCTACCAGCGCATCCTGGCCTTGATCCGCGGCCAGAGCCTGGTGCTGGTGCCACCCGTGCAGAGCATGCAGGGCAAGTGGCTGCCGCATGAGCAGGATGCCGTGGGCAACTTCCTCGGCATGGCGCTGATCGGCGGCCCGGAGAAGATCCGCGCGCGGCTGGAGATCTTGCTGGAGCAGACCGGTGCCGACGAGCTGATCTTCACCTGCGATTTCTACGAAACCGCCGACCGCCACCGCGCGTTCGAGATTCTGGCCGGGTTGCGGTGAGGATTGGCACAGGGATTACCAGTGGGCTGAAGCGGAGCGCCGCCCGGCCCACCCTGCGCCTCGCAGTCAGCCCACCACCCCCGCAAAGCCAACAACACCGATCAGCTATCGGCGAGGCGGAAGCCGACTTTCATGGTGACCTGGAAATGGCCGATCTTGCCGTTCTCGACATGACCGCGAATTTCGCCCACCTCGAACCATTCGACGTTGCGCAGCGACTTGCTGGCTTCGGCGATGCCGTTCTGAATCGCCTCGTCCACGCTAGTGCGCGAGGAGCCGACGATTTCGATCTTCTTGTAGGTGTGATGATCCGACATAGATTTCCCCTTCTGATCTGAGGAGCCTCCGCTCGGTAGTGACGCGTCCTGTCTGATTGAGGCCCGCACAACGGCGCGGAAGTTCAGCGCAACGGCTCAATCAAGCAGCGCAGCTCCGTAGGGTGGGCCGGGCGGCGCTCCGCTTCAGCCCACCAGTGGTGTCGGCCTCCTTTGGTGGGCTAAAGCCCACCCTACCGATCTAAGCGGAGCGCCAGCGGCCTACCCCAGTCAGTCGATACGCTGGTAGCGGTAGTGCTGCGGCTTGAATACCTGATTGAAATACCGCCCCAGCGAATCCGCTTCGAGCAGCGCCTGCACCACCTCGGCCGGTACCTGCTCGTAGCGATAGACAGAGCCGTTGTGAAACTCCACTTCCAGCGCCTGCTCGTCGGGCTCGTAGCCCAGCGAGCGCAGGCTCCGAGATGACACGGCGACGCGCTTCATACCGCCGGATCGGGCTGGTGCTTGAAGCCTTCGGCCTGCATCCGCCACAGCGCATCGAACTCGCCGCCACGGCGGCGTAATTCATGCGGAGGGCCGTCTTCGACGATGCGTCCGTCGCGCAACACGATGATCCGGTCGAAGCTCGACAGCGTGGACAGACGATGCGCCACCGCCACCACGGTGCGGTTATGCACCAGGTTATTCAGCGCCGCCTGGATCTCCGCTTCGGACTGGGTATCGAGCGCCGAGGTGGCCTCATCGAGGATTAGGATCGGCGCATCTTTGAGAAACGCACGGGCAATTCCAAGGCGCTGCCGTTGACCGCCGGAGAGCATCACGCCGCGCTCGCCGACGAGGGTGTCGTAACCCTGCGGCAGCTCGCGGATGAAGCTGTCGCAGAACGCACTGTGCGCCGCCGCCGCCACTTCCTCATCGGTCGCGCCGGGGCGGCCGTAGCGGATGTTTTCGCGGATGCTGCGGTTGAACAGCGCAGTTTCCTGCGGCACTACGGCGATCTTCTCGCGCAGGCTGTCCTGGCTGACGCTGCGGACGTCCTGACCATCGAGGAGGATGCGCCCGCTCTGCACGTCATCGAGCCGCTGAATGAGGTTGATCAGCGTCGACTTGCCGGCTCCCGATGAGCCCACCACGCCGACCTTCTGCCCGGACGGAATGTGCAGATCCAGCTGCTCGAACACCGCACCGCGATCGGGATAGCTGAAGCTGATGTTCTCGAAGGTGATGTCGCCTTCGGCCAGCAACAGCTGAGCGTCGCTGTCTTCCAGGCCGTGCGGCTGAACGATGATGCGCAGGGTGTCGTCGATTGCGCCGATCTGCTGGGTGGTGTCTACCAGGGCCAGCGCCAGATCGCGCGAGCCATGCAGGATGCGGAAGGTCAGCGCGCTGACCAGCACCACATCGCCTGCGGTCACTTCCCCGCCGATCCACAAATTGATGGCCCAGATCAGCATGCCGCCGGCCATCACCGACAGGCAGATGTCGTGCATGACCCGCGCTTTCTCCAGATACATCCAGCTGCGCCGCTGGGCGCGGGCCTCATAGCCGATCTCGTGAGCCAGGCGTTCGGCCTCGCGGTCGCGCGCGGAGAATGCCTTGATGGTCCAGACGTTGGATACCGCATCGACCAGCTCGCCGCCGACCCGTGCCGATTGTGCAGCGAACCGCTGATGCTTGGAGCGGCCGCGAATGCCGAACCCGGTGATCAGCGCGGCGACGATGGCGACGAACAGGATCAGCGCCACGGCCATGCGCACATCGACCGTCAGCAGCACCACCACCGCGCCGATGAAGTCGACGATTGGCGGGACGATTTTCCACGCCAATCCGCCATAAATTGCGCCCGCAGCCTGCCCCACAGCGGAAATACGATTGCCCAGCGAGCCGGCGAAATGCTCGGTGAAATAGCGCATCGGGTGGCCGGTCAGGTGCTTGAACAGATCAACACGGATATCCACCACGCTGGCCACCACTGTGCGGCAGCCGAGCCAGCCGCCGAGGCGCCAGAAGACGTTTTCGACGACGATCAGGCTGATGAACAGCCCCAGCGGAAACCAGACGTTGGCGGCGCCACGGTCCGAACTGCCCTGGGCCATGGCGTCCACCAGCAGTTTCATGCCGTACTGCACCGCCACCGCGCAGCTGGCGGCCCCGATGATCAGCGCCAGCAAGCCGCCGAAATGCCAAGGGCGACCACAAATGTAATGCCAGAGAAACGCGACCGGCCGGCTTGGAAGCGGCGCCTCCTGGGGCTTCGCTTTGGGCGGCTGGGCCGGCACGTTCATGGCAGCGCTTCGGCGAGTGGCAGCGCGGCGTTGAACTGGCTGAACCTCAGCTGTTGCAGGCGCAGCTCGTCGGCCAACCCTTCGTGCACGCAGCGGTTACCGTTGTCGTCCGGGAAGCCCAGCAACCCGGCCGGGCAATGGCGGTCGTCGGTCCAGCCCGGATAGTCGAGCACCGGATATAGGCAGATGCCTTCCACCGGCACGCCGCGCTGCATGGCCAGGCCCGCCTGCTCGCTGACGTAGCGCAGCCAGTCGCCACGCACGTCGCCCTCGGCACCGGTTTCGGCGATCAGCAAGAGCCGTTTGTAGCGCTGCCAGATCTCGCTGAGGATGCCTTTGAAGGGCCGGTAGTCCGGATTGTCGCGCTCGATGGTGCGGCCGTCGCCGAGGTACCACTGGTTGTCGGAGTAGTAATTGACGCCCAGCACATCGAGGTATTCCGGCGCGCCGCCCAGGCCCGGCCAGAGTTCGCCGCAAAGCATGTCCCAGGCCTCGAACTGCGATTGGCGGAAACGCTCGGCTTCGCGCTGCGGGCCGGGGCGGTCGTTGGGCGAGACCACATGAATGGCCGGGTCGACCTGAACGAAACGCGCCCGTGGCTCGACGTCGCGGATTGCCTGCATCGCCGCGATGGTCGCACGCACCAGCTGATGCTTGAGCTCGAAGCCGCGGCTGCGCGCCATCGGGTTGAAGTACGCCTCATCGCCGCCGGCCCAGGCCCAGAACGAGATCTCGTTGAGCGGCGCATAGAAGGGCACCGTATCGGTCTCGTCCTTGACCAGCTGCGCCGTTGCCGCCGCATAACGGGCGAAGCGCTCGACGAACTGCGGCCTCCAGATGTCGAGATCGTCCGGCCAGCCGTAGTGGCACAGGTCCCAGATCACTTGAGTGCCCTGGCGTTGCGCCGCCTGCAGCATCGGCAGGAAGCTCGACCAATCGTACTGGCCAGGCGCGCGCTCGATCAGGTGCCAGCGCAGCCCGTCACGCACGCTATGCAGGCCATGCCGGTGCAGCACGGCGTAGTCGTGCGCGGCCCAGCGGTCATGGCCGGTGGCAGCCAGCAGATCGAGACGCCGCCCGTCGCTGCGGCGGTGATTCGAGCACTCGAAGCCGCCCATGAAAAAACTCTTGAATAGCGTGGGCTGATGCATCGTGCGCCTCGTCTCAGGGTGCTTGTTCGGCCAGCGACTGGCTGTGTTCGACGCTCTCGCCAGCCTCTGGCCCACGTTCGGCTTCCTCGATGCGCTTGTACAGCGCCAGCGCCTGGCCGACCACCTGATCCATGTTGTAGTACTTGTAGGTGCCGAGCCGACCGACGAAGGTGACGCCGGGGGTTTCGTCGGCGAGCTTCTGGTAGCGCTTGTACAGCTCGGCGTTTTCCGGCCGCGGGATCGGGTAATAGGGGTCGCCTTCGGCCGAAGGGTATTCGTAGGTGATGCTGGTCTTCGGATGCACCTGTCCGGTGAGGTGCTTGTACTCGCTGATGCGCGTGTAGGGCACGTCCTCGCTCGGGTAGTTGACCGTGCCGACCGCCTGGAACTGTTCCTGATCGAGCTGTTTGTGCTCGAACTTCAGCGAGCGATAGGGCAGCTTGCCGAAGCGGTAATCGAAGTATTCGTCGATCGGTCCGCAGAAGATCAGGTGGTCGTGCTGCACCTCGTCGCGGATCTCGCGGTAATCGGTGTTGATCATCACCTTGATATTGGGGTGCGCGAGCATCTTCTCGAACATCTTGGTGTAGCCGTGCTTGGGCATCTGCTGGAAGGTGTCGGTGAAGTAGCGGTCGTCGGTGTTGGTGCGTGTGGGGATGCGCGAGGTCACCGACTTGTCCAGCTGCGAGGGGTCCAGCCCCCATTGCTTGCGCGTATAGCCACGGAAGAATTTCTGGTACAGCTCGCGGCCGATGCCGTTGATCACTACGTCTTCGCTGGTCTGGATGTCTTCGACCGGCTCGGCGCGGCTGGCGAGAAACTCTGCCGCTTCCTCTTCGCTGGTCATGTTCAGGCCGTAGAGCTTGTTCAGCGTGGTCATGTTGATCGGGATCGGCACTTCCTGGCCGTCTACTTGCGCCAGCACGCGATGCTCGTACGGGCGCCACTCGGTGAAGCGCGAGAGGTAGTCGACGATGCGCTGGGCGTTGGTATGGAAGATGTGCGGCCCGTAGCGGTGGATCAGCACGCCGGCCTCGTCGTAATGATCGTAGGCGTTGCCGCCGATGTGCGGGCGGCGGTCGACCACCAGCACGCGCTTGCCAAGCCCCGCGGCCAGGCGCTCGGCCAGTACGCTGCCGGCGAACCCGGCGCCGACGATGAGGTAGTCGAAGCCGCGTCGACGGCCGGAAGAATGCTCACTGGCGCCACCGCCTGCGTGCTCGGTATTGCTGTCTCGCAGGCTCAGATCGCGCATTGCATCTTCTCCTTCATCAGGGCCGAGGTGTGATCCCAGGACATGTCGCCAAGAATCTCGTCAGCGATTTTCAACAGTCGGTCGCGGTCCTGGCCATCGACGAGAGCCTTCTCCACCGCAGCGATGAAAGCATCGGGGCTGTCGGCGATATGGACGATCTCGGTGTCGCCATAGGTGCGCACCACATCCTTGATCGGCGTGGACACCACCGGACTGCCACCGGCCAGGTATTCGGGGGTCTTGGTCGGGCTGATGAAGCGGGTCGATTCGTTCATGGCGAACGGCATGATCGCCACGTCCCAGCCGGACAAATACCTGGGCAGCTCGTCGTAGGTCTTGCCGCCCAGGTAGTAGATGTTGTCGCGCTGCGGCAGCTCTGCCGGGTCGATCTTGACCACCGGGCCGACGAGCACGAACTGCCAGTCGGGGCGCTTCTCGGCGACTTCGGCCACCAGCTCGATATCGAAGCGTTCGTCGATCACCCCGTAGAAGCCCAGCCGTGGGTGCGGGATCTCGGCCTGATCGTCGGGATCGGCCTGGGTCCGGCGCGCCTCGGCGAAATGCGCCACATCGACGCTGCTGGGAAAAGCGTGGGCGTTGTCGTGCAGCTCGCGCTTGGCTTCCCAGATGCTGTAACCGCCGGTGAATACCACGTCGGCACGCTGCAGCAGCTCACGCTCGCGCTCTACTAGCTCAGGCGGTGCGCCACGAAATGCTGAGAGTTCGTCCATGCAGTCGTAGACGGTGAGCCTGGGCTTCAGGTGGGCGGCGTAGCCGAGGGCCATCGGCGTATAGAACCAGAGCATCAGGTCGTCGACGCCGAGTTTGGCCAGGTAACCATCGAGCAGGTCGCGTTGCACACGCAGGGCCGCCTCGCCGCCGCAACCCTGGGGAAGACGCGGGATCAGCACCTGCACGCCATTCTCTTCGGGGCGCACTTCCAGCCAGGGCTGGGCGTCCTCGGTGGGGATCGGCTCTTCGAAAAACAGCACGTTGAAGTCTCGCGCAAAACGCGACATCAGGTGCTGCGGACGCTGGTAGACGAAGCTCCAGTGCAGGTGCGAGAGACAGAGCAGAGTCGGAACCTGATCATCGAAAACGACTTCGGGCGGCGTCTCCTGCTTGTCGGGGGATTTTCCAATCTCGTATTGATAAGGGCCGGCCCAGCTCATGAACACCTCTCGGATAGACGAATCTTCAGAGTCCGTTCTGCTGCATCGCATTGGCCGTGCCAAGCGAAAATCGGGTGCGCTCGGTAGCAGAAAATAAAGCCACTCGCCAGCGCTGTCCGCCGGCTATGGACGACGCCGAATGAGCCAAGGTTCCCTTTTTCCTCGGTCAGCAGGTCGGTCATCGGCTAGCGGTCGTCTCGTTGGAACTTGGCCGCAACTCTTCCGTCCTTATCTCAGGACGCAGATTTATCCCGGCATCGACGCAGCGTGCTCCAGCAGTCAGCACCGTTCGATTCGCCGACCCCAACCCTGGAGATCCATGCAGCGACCCGCTCATACGGCCAGCCGCAGTCTCCGTGCGCGTCGAAAGAATCTCACGCGAGGTGGAACATGATTCTGGTAACGGGAGGAGCTGGTTACATCGGGTCCCATGCAGTGCTGGAGCTACTCCTGGCGGGCCATGAGGTACTGGTGCTGGACAACCTGTGCAACAGCTCCAAAGTGGCGCTGGACCGCGTCGAGACGTTGACCGGTCACAAGGTGCAATTCGTCAAGGGCGATGTGCGCAACCGGTCGTTGCTCAATGCGCTGTTCGCCTCTTATCCGGTGACCGCCGTGCTGCATTTCGCCGGGCTCAAGGCGGTGGGCGAAAGCGTGCGCGAACCGCTGCGTTACTACGAAACCAACGTCAGCGGCAGTATCGCGCTGTGCCAGGCGATGGCCGAAGCCGGCATCTTCAGACTGGTATTCAGTTCCTCGGCGACCGTCTACGGCGACTCGCCGCGGATGCCGATCACCGAGAAGTGCCCGACCGGCGTTCCGACCAATCCCTATGGCCAGTCCAAGCTGATGGCCGAAAACGTGCTCAAGGGGCTAGCCGAATCCGATCCGCGCTGGTCGATCGCCCTGCTGCGCTACTTCAACCCTATCGGCGCGCACGAGTCCGGCCTGATCGGCGAAGACCCCAACGGCATCCCCAACAACCTGCTGCCCTACATGCTTCAAGTGGCGGTCGGGCGGCGCAAGCAGCTCAGCGTTTACGGCGCCGACTATCCGACTCCCGATGGCACTGGCGTGCGCGACTACATCCATGTCGTCGACCTGGCCAAGGGGCATCTCAGGGCGCTGGAACGACTGGAAATGGTGCGTGGCGTATCGGTCTGGAACCTGGGTACCGGTCGTGGCTATTCGGTGCGCCAGATGGTCACCGCCTTCGAGGAAGTCATCGGCCGGCCTTTGCCTCACGTCTTCAAGGCCCGCCGCCCCGGCGACATCGCCCAATGCTGGTCCGACCCGACCAAGGCACGGGAAGAGCTGGGCTGGCAGGCGGAAAGGGATCTGCTGACCATGCTCACCGACGCCTGGCGTTGGCAGAGCGGTAATCCGCAGGGTTATGAAGTGGAGAAGGTCGCGTCGAAAGACGAGGCGAACGCCGAAACCGCGCTGGCCAGCTGACGATCATTCGTTGGTGGGCTGAAGCGGAGCGCCGCCCGGCCCACCTGAAAAGCCCGCTTCAGTCTTGCCGATCAATCACATGGTCGACACCCGAGGACGAGATAGAGGGTTCATCCCCGCGCCACTGCAGGCGGTTGTCGGCACCATCGACTGTCACCTGTGCCGGGCCGTCGAACTGCAATTCGAGTTCATGTTCGGCACCGGAGACCTCGACGACCGCCGGCTGACCGCGCCCGGCGATAGCGGTACGGACACGGTTCCTGTTGGTATCCACACTCAGGCCGCCGACCGAATCGGCCTCCACGGTGATCCCGACGCCGGAAACCTCCAGCGTGGTAGCGGTCTCGAGGCTGACCTGGTGATCCGAACCATAGACGATGACCGCACCACAGTCGCCGGTCAGTTGGATGCGGTTCTCATTGCCGGTAATGCTCACATCCTTGCCGCCACAGGGCACATCCCGCGACAGGCCAATGCCGTCCATTTCGATCGGCGTTGCGTGAGTGGTGCCGGCCAGCAGCAGGCCCGCCAGAAGAATCGCAGCAGAAGTGGAAGGGTTCATCGCACGTCCTTTCATAACCAAGGGAAAGCACCGGTACCACTCGCCTCACTGCATGGCCGCCCCGCTGCCGTGCGGCATAGACTAGGCCCGCTCGCCCAAGTTCGCTCAACCACTCGGCTGCTCCTTAGGGTAGGCCGGGCGGCGCTCCGTTTCAGCCCACCACCTACACAACTCTCAACCCGGCCCACCCACAACCTCACACCCTCGCCGCCTGCTCATCGCGCAGCCATTCGGCCAGCCGCTCGGCCCGCCGATCCACCCGCCGCGCCGGCACCCAGAGCGCCAGCTTGGCGCGGGTCTCCACGAACCCCCAGGGCGCCAGCAAACGGCCCTTGCACACATCATCGACAACTAACTGCTGCGGCGCGATGGCCACGCCCAAGCCGGCCAGTGCCGCTTCCAATAGAAAGTAGAGGTGTTCAAAGCCCTGCCCCATTTGCAGCTGTGCCGGATCGATACCCTTGCCCAGCGCCCAGGCCGGCCACGCCTGCGGCCGGGATGCGGTGTGTAGCAGCGCCTCGCCTAGCAGCGCCGAAGCCGGCGCATGGCGCAACGCGGCGCAACTGGGATGATGCGGGCTGAGGACCGGACCGATGCATTCGGTGGCCAGTTCGAATACCTGCATATCCGCCGGCCACGGCGGCTCGGCGTACAGCAAGGTGGCGTCCAGACCCGGCTTGCGCGGGTCCAGCTCGCCTTCGCTGGCAGACAGCTGCAAGTGCAGATCCGGCAGTTCGCGATTGAGCCGATCCAGCCGCGGGATAAACCAGCGCGCCAGCAGGCTGCCTGGACAGCCGAGCACGAAGGGCGCATCGACCGTTTGCTGGCGTAGCTCGGTGCAGGTATTGCGCAGCCGCTCGAACGCCTCGCCCGCCGCATCGCGCAACCGTAGCCCCGCATCGGTGAGTTTTACGCCGCGCCCTTCTTTGCTGAACAGCGCCACGCCGAGGTCGTCTTCGAGCAGGCGAATCTGCCGGCTGACGGCACCGTGAGTCACGCTGAGCTCCGCTGCCGCTTGGCTTACGCTTTGCAGGCGCGCAGCCGCCTCGAAGGCACGTAGCGCATTGAGAGGAGGAAGACCTTGGCTCATCGGTGAGTTTTCTTGACAGGTTGCGGCGATCTTATCGCTTTTTATCGTCCTTCAACTCGGTTAATTTCTCCCCCATCGCGCCTCCCTGTGCACCCACTCCCCTAGGAGATGACCATGACTTCATTCCGCAACGGCCCTGACGCCAAGGGCCTGTTCGGTTCATTCGGCGGTCAGTACGTCGCCGAAACCCTGATGCCGCTGATCCACGAGCTGGCCGCCGAATACGAAAAAGCCAAGCAGGACCCCGCGTTCGCCAAGGAACTCGCCTACTTCCAGCGCGACTACGTCGGCCGTCCCTCCCCCCTCTACTTTGCCGAGCGCCTGACCGAGGCCTGTGGCGGCGCGAAGATCTACCTCAAGCGCGAGGAGCTCAATCACACCGGCGCGCACAAGATCAACAACTGCATCGGCCAGATCCTCCTGGCGCGGCGCATGGGCAAGCAGCGCATCATTGCCGAGACCGGCGCCGGCATGCACGGCGTGGCCACCGCCACCGTGGCCGCGCGCTTCGGCATGCAGTGCGTGATCTACATGGGCACCACCGACATCGACCGCCAGCAGGCCAACGTCTTTCGCATGAAGCTCTTGGGCGCCGAAGTGATCCCGGTCACCGCCGGCACCGGCACCCTGAAGGACGCGATGAACGAAGCCCTGCGCGACTGGGTGACCAACGTCGACAGCACCTTCTACCTGATCGGCACTGTCGCCGGCCCGCACCCCTACCCGGCCATGGTTCGCGACTTCCAGGCCGTGATCGGCAAGGAAACCCGCGACCAGCTGCAGGCCCAGGAAGGCCGCCTGCCCGACTCGCTGGTGGCCTGCATCGGCGGCGGTTCCAATGCCATGGGCCTGTTCCACCCGTTTCTCGATGACCAGAGCGTGAAGATCATCGGCGTCGAGGCCGCCGGCTACGGCATCGAGACCGGCAAGCATGCCGCCAGCCTCAACGGTGGCGTACCGGGCGTGCTGCACGGCAACCGCACCTTCCTGCTGCAGGACGACGACGGCCAGATCATCGACGCTCACTCGATTTCCGCCGGTCTGGATTACCCCGGCATCGGCCCCGAGCACGCCTGGCTGCACGACATCGGTCGCGTCGAGTACACCTCGATCACCGATCAGGAAGCGTTGGACGCCTTCCACAAGTGTTGCCGCCTGGAAGGCATCATCCCGGCGCTGGAGTCTTCCCACGCGCTGGCCGAAGTCTTCAAGCGCGCGCCTACGCTGCCCAAGGATCATCTGATGGTGGTCAACCTGTCAGGTCGCGGCGACAAGGACATGCAAACCGTCATGCACCACTTTGCCGAACAGGAAGAACACATATGAGCCGCCTGCAGACGCGCTTCGCCGAGCTGAAACAACAGAACCGCGCCGCACTGGTGACCTTCATCACCGCTGGCGACCCGGACTACGCCACCTCGCTGGAAATCCTCAAGGGCCTGCCGGAAGCCGGCGCCGACGTGATCGAGCTGGGCATGCCCTTCACCGATCCTATGGCCGACGGTCCGGCGATCCAGCTGGCCAATATCCGTGCCCTGAGCAACAAGCAGGACCTGGCGAAGACCCTGCAGATGGTTCGCGAATTCCGCCAGGGCAACCAGACCACCCCGGTCGTGCTGATGGGTTACTTCAACCCCATCCACAAGATGGGCGTCGAGCGCTTCATCGCCGAGGCGAAGGAAGCCGGCGTCGACGGGCTGATCGTCGTCGACCTGCCGCCGGAGCATAACGAGGATCTCTGCGACCCGGCCCAGGCCGCCGGCATCGACTTCATCCGCCTGACCACCCCGACTACCGACGACGCACGCCTGCCAGTGGTGCTGAACAACAGCTCGGGCTTCGTCTACTACGTCTCGGTGGCCGGTGTGACCGGTGCCGGTTCCGCGACCCTGGAGCACGTCGAAGAAGCCGTGGCGCGGCTGAAACGCCACACCGACCTGCCCGTGTGCGTCGGCTTCGGCATCCGCACACCGAAGCAGGCAGCGGCCATTGCCCGTCTTGCCGATGGCGTGGTGGTCGGCTCGGCGTTGATCGACAAGATCGCCAGTGCCGAGAGCAGTCAGCAGGCGGTCGAGGGTGTGTTGGGATTGTGTCGGGAGCTGAGTGAAGGGGTACGCCAGGCCCGCGGTTGAGCAAGCTCTAGACGCCAGTGGTGGGCTAAAGCCCACCCTACGCAGGCCGCAAAGGATTGTAGGGTGGGCCGGGCGGCGCTCCGCTCAGCCCGCCGATACCTCACTCATATAACGCGCCCGTGGTGGGTAAAGCCCACCCTACATTCCGGAACTGTTCCGCGAACTGAGAACCGTAGGGTGGGCTTCAGCCCACCTTGTCCGAGAAGGTTCTGCCCGCATCCATGAAGGCAAGGAGGCCTCCATGTCCAACTACCGCCGCAGCCAGGTGCCAGGCGGCACGTGGTTTTTCACCGTAACCCTGGCCGACCGCCAATCTCGATTGCTGATCGAAGAAATCGCACTGCTTCGCCATGCCTATGGCCTGACTCAGCGCACCCGCCCTTTCCAAACCGTCGCTGCTTGCGTCCTGCCCGATCACCTGCACGCCATCTGGACGCTTCCTGAGGGCGACGCCGACTATGCCGGTCGCTGGAGCCTGCTCAAGAGCAGCTTCTCTCGACAGCTTCCGGCCACGCCCCGAAACACGAGCCAGCTGCGCAAGCGAGAGAAAGGCATCTGGCAGCGCCGGTACTGGGAGCATCAGATCCGGGACGCACTGGACCTGCAGCGACACGTCGATTACATCCACTACAACCCGGTCAAGCATGGGCTGGTAGAGCGCGTCGCCGACTGGCCCTATTCGAGCTTCAATCGGTACGTGGAGAAAGGGCTATTGCCAAGCGATTGGGCAGGCAGCGCCGGGGCGGACGGCCTATTCGGTGAATAGGCCGGCGAGGAACCTGGTGGGCTGAAGCCCACCCTACACATGGCATGGCACTACTCCCACGTAGATACCGTCTTACCCCCTTAGCGAGCAAGAGCCAGTTTTGGGTCAAAAGG